>CAYJLC010000036.1:0-3154 GCA_964370735.1 uncultured Oscillospiraceae bacterium | reverse complement strand
TTATTCCAAATCGCGCATGCTGCATTAATAGTTACATACGAAATATATAATGCCCAACTGTTTCTATCTATGGTCACTTCTCTAGCATCATTATTGCTTTTCTATCTATTTTTCCTTTACTCTATAAGGCTTGTTAATTCAAGTTTATACAAGCGTTATTCAGACAATGCTATAAGCGAACAGGAAAAAATTCTAAAGCAAAAAAGTGACTTGCAAAGAAAAGTTGAACGTGATGATTTAACTGGTGCTTATAATCGTAAATATATTTTGCATTTATTAGAAAAAATGTGTGAAGAAGAGTCTTTATTTTATGTTTTATTTATCGACATCAACGCTTTAAAATATACTAATGACAATTTTGGGCACACTGCCGGCGATAGACTTATCACAAAAATATCAGATTCTATTACTTCTGCTGTACGAGCAGAAGATTCTGTTGCACGAATTGGTGGTGATGAATTTTTAGTTATAATTGGCGATTTGCACCAAGCAGATTTCGGTAATTTAATCGAAAGAATTCGCCACAATATTGATGTACAAAACGAAACTGAGGAGTTTTTAGTTTCGGCAAGCATTGGTTATGTTTTTGTCGACTCAGAAATTCGCGAAAAAGGCTCAAGCCATATTTTATCTTTAGCCGATGAAAATATGCGAAAAAACAAAGAACTCTTTTATGAAAAAAGAAAGGAGAATGTATAAATTATGGTAGTTACAATTACTTTTATTTTACTTGCATTATCCTTTGTCGCGTATCACTACACATTTTTTTCGTATAGTTCATACATCTTTAATACAAACAAATTTTCAATTGTTGCGTGTGCAGTTTGTGGCGCAATAAATTTTGTTGCATGGTGCTTTTACATCGTATATCTAGGCATGGATTATGAGGCATATATGCTAGTTTTCTATGTTATTTTGCTGTGTATAGAAACAAAAATTGTCTTTAAACTTCGCTTTGTGCACATGCTGTTTATATCAGTTACTTTCGGTATTAATTTATTTGCAAAAAGAATTATTTTCATAGGACTTTTAGAAATTTTAAGCAGATATTCTTTCGTTCCGACTTTATCTACGATGGAAATTACTACTATTATTTCTATATTAACTTTCTCAGCATCGATTTCTACAATCAACTTGGCAAGAAAGTCAATTCCTAGATTTTCAGTCGATACAATCCTTGCAGATTCTAAGAACATTTCGTTTATAACTGCTGCCTTTTCATTGCTTTTTGTCACTCTATTTACTTTCTCACTGACTGTAAACGTTGACATCGGCTCAAATGACCTATTGTATCATTATATGATATTAGGCACATTTATTATTGCTTCTTTTGCCGCATTTATTGCATTTGCTCATAAACTAGCAGAACTTAGAATTTCAACCGAAACATATAAACGACTCAGCCGAGAAAATTCTGAATACATACAAGTTTTAAAAGAATTAGAAAAAGATGCTATTACAGATGATTTAACTGGTCTTTTCACAAGAGATTACGCAGATACAACCATTGAAAAATTTGTAAATGAACGCAGAAGTTTCTTTATCGCATTCATCGACCTTGACGGACTTAAAATCGTAAATGATAAATATGGTCACGAAGAGGGAGATTTCTATATCACAACTGTTGCTAACACAATCAAATCATATTTCAACCGAGATATTGTTTGTCGTTATGGTGGCGATGAAATTGTTGTTATAGGTGATTACAGAAAAGAAGACGATGTAACCCTTGCACTAATTCACTGCTATAATTCAGTGACAAATATCGCATCTACATATAAGAAAAGCTATCAAACATCTATTAGTTATGGCGTAGCATTTAATCACTCTTACGAGTTGATTTCAGCCACAGAACTAGTATCAATCGCCGACTCAAGGATGTACAAACTTAAAAAAAGTAAAAACAAACATCGTAAAGTCGACACACCTTATGTATAATAAAAACCCCATTCGTTTTGAATGGGGTTTTTCTATATTATTCTTGTTCTTTTTTTCTACCAAATACGAATGCTGTTGCAGTAGATAAGAAACCTAAAGCACAAGCTACAAATAACATAAAGTTATTAGAATCGCTAGTTTGCGGAGTAGCACCTAGAGGAATTTGCTCGTCTGGGATGCTTGCTAGTGGAACTTCTTCTTCTGGAATTTCAATTGTTGGTTCAACAACTGGAGTTTCTACTTCATGCGTTTCAACTTCTGGAGTTTCAACTTCTGGTGTTTCTACAAGTGGAGGGTCTTGGTCTTCGATTTGAGTATCGCCACCATCTTCTTCATCTTCTCTTGGTCTTGTAGTGTTACCACCACCATCTTCTACACCGATGTAATTCCAATTCGCCGAGAAAGTCATATTTTCTGATGCATCTGCGATTAAATCGCCAGCTGTATATATCACTGGATTGCCAAAAGTATCAACTTCTGGAATTCCGTTAATTAATCTATACCAACCATCAAAAACGTAGTCTGCGTCAGCATTTACTGGAACTGTATTAGTAATTGTTAAACCAGCACCTTCTTCAACTGTTGTTTCCTCAACTAATGCATCGCCATTTTTATAAGTAACAGTGAAAACTGCTTTTTCTGGCTCTACTTCTACTGCTGTGAATGTTACATTGAAGTCTTTTAAGTTAATGAAAAGTGGAATTTGTGGTTTGTCTTTAAATGCAAGAAGTTTGTTGATAACATCGATTACATTTTTATATTCTGTTAAATCGTAGCCGTATTCAACAATTGCTTTTGTTTCAACATTTTCATCATTAGCTGTAAGTGTTGCACTTGTGCCATTTTGTGTAAGAACTACACCGTCGCTAGATGTTTTGAATACAGGTTTTAATGTGCCGATTAAGTCAGTAAGTGGGCTTAAATCTACACCGTCAACTTTGAATAATTCATTGATTAATGCATCTACTGTTTTGATTTCGATAAGTTCACCGATTTCAAGGTTAGCTACTTCATCAGCTACTACTTCAATATTGCTATCAACTAAATCGCCTGCGTTTGGAGTATTTTCAATTTCATCTTTGATTTCGTCTTTAACTTCTTCAAATTTTTCTGTTAAATCATCTTTTGCATTTTCAAGTTTTACAGATAAATCTTGTAATTTTCCGATTAAATCGTCTTCAGCGTTGCCTAATGCAATAATAACATTGTTAATTAA
>CAYJLC010000035.1:9070-23416 GCA_964370735.1 uncultured Oscillospiraceae bacterium | reverse complement strand
ACAATAGGAAAAGCATATTCTATAATTATAATGCTAATACCGAATATTACGTCTTTTTTAACATATTTTTTGACAAGAAAGTTTAAAAAATATCAAGAAGAAAGAATAATAAAAAAATTTAAAGATAAATAGATAGTTTATAAATTTATCACATTGACATCAAATCTGATTGCTATAATTATAACTGTGATAAGCACTTAGAAAGCTAGAGTCTAGGTTGTTTTTCATAAATAAACTCTCCCCCTTAAACACAAACTCCTTTAAAAAATTAACCACTTTGTCAGTGGTTAATTTTTTTTTGATTCTTAAGATTTTCTAAAGGCTATTTACAAATGGAAAAATTAGGTGTATAATGTGTACTATAAAAGATAGTACAGTTTAAAGAAAGGAGTGCTATATGATAACTATTGATTACAAAGATAGAAGACCTATCTATGAGCAAATTGTGGTAAATATCGAGAGATTAATTGCACTTAATGTATTAAAACAAGATGAAAAATTACCGTCGGTGAGGTCACTTGCAATTGAATTATCGATAAATCCGAATACAATTCAAAAAGCATACACAATGCTTGAACAAAAACAATTGATATATACTGTTAAAGGAGTTGGCAATTTTATATCAAAAGGACATTTAGATGTTAAAGACGATAATTTAATTAAAATTTATGCAGAAGTAGAGGAAAAAATCTATGAGGCTATAAATTATGGATTAAATAAAGAAATCTTTAATGAATGGGAAATGAATTTAAGGAGGGTTATCAATGATAAGAGTTCAAAATCTTAGTAAATCTTTTGACAAAGTTTTAGCTGTTGATGATATAACGGCTGAGATTAAAGAAGGCAGAGTTTTTGGTCTTATAGGAACAAATGGGGCAGGGAAGTCGACATTTTTGCGTATGATAGCAGGAATTTTAAAACCTGATATTGGTGAAATAATTATTGATGATATGCCAGTTTTTGAAAATAATGAGGCTAAAAAACAATTTTTCTATATTTCTGATGAGCAGTTTTATTTTTATAATTCAAAACCAATTGATATGGCAAAATTTTATGCGAATATTTATGAAAATTTTGATTTAGATAAATTTAATAGATATCTTTTAAAATTTGAACTTCCAGATAGAAAAATAAAGACTTATTCAAAGGGTATGAAAAAACAATTGTCTATAATTTTAGGAATAGCTGCTAACACGAAATATATCCTTTGTGACGAAACTTTTGATGGTTTAGACCCTGTAATGCGTCAAGGTGTAAAATCGCTTTTTGCGATGGAAATTGAAGAAAGAGGATTAACTCCGATAATTGCATCTCATAATTTACGCGAAATTGAAGATATTTGTGAGCATATTGGCTTATTATATCGTGGTGGAATGCTTCTTTCGAATGATTTAGATAATTTGAAACTGGGCATATTTAAAATTCAATGTATATTCGAAGGCGAACTTTCAGAAGGATTTTTAAGCCATTTAAATATTGTGTCTATGACACAAAGAATGTCGCTTTATACACTTACAATTAAAGGTGATTTACACGATATTGAAGAAAAAATCAAAGCATTAAAACCTACATTCTATGAAATTTTACCACTGACATTAGAAGAAATATTTATTACAGAAACGGAGGCGAAAGGTTATGACATCAAAAACATCATTAATTAATACATTTAAAACGAGATTATCTCATAATATGTGGTCTTTTCTTGCTACTTTCGCATTATTTTTCTTTACAAATACTCTAATAATTTTACTAACTAGCTTTAATTCAGAAGTAAGAGATAAATATTATTCACTTCAATCTACTTTTGACACTATGCTTTATGTTGATATTTATATTGGTATTTTGTGTGCAATTTTTATTTCAGTCGGTGCTTTTAGGTATATAAATTCAAAATCCGAAGTAGATTTATATAATTGTTTGCCAATAAAAAGAGCAGATTTATTTAAAATCAATTTTTCTGTCGGTATTGTTAATTTCCTAGGTGGATTTTTAATAAATTTCTTTGTGTCACTATTAGTGATTATAGCGTCAGTAGGAATGCTTGAGATTGAAAGTTTACAAAATATATTTAGTAGTATGCTAATTGTAATTGTTTCTTTTATATCTTTTTATGCAGTGTCAGTTTTTGCGTGTGTTATAACAGGTAATATATTTATGAGTATATGCACAACGATAGGATTTTCTATTTATTTTATCACTATAAGTGAAACAATATTTGGATTAATCATGACAAATAGCTTATATACTTACGGTTTAGGTAATAAATATTTTACCAATATAACAACACCATTGCTTAATGTTTTTAATTATAATACAAGCGAAAATATAGGTATTACAGTTTTATATTTCTTGCCAACGATTATTATTTATTCAGTTTTAGCATTTATTCTTTATAAAAAAAGACCTGCTGAAAATTCATCTACACCTGTTGCTATTAATATTTTTAAAATAATAATAAAATTTATGGGCGTAACTGGGGCGATGTTTTTAGGTGGAATGATTATAAATTCAATGTTTAATTATTCGCATATTGATTATTATGATTTCAATTTTGCAATAGGCGCAGTATTTTTCGGGATAATATTCCATATTGCATTTGAAATGCTATTTGAACTTGATTTTAAGGCTGGTTTTAAAAATCTACATCATTTTATTATGATAACACTTGTAGTTTTAGGAATTCATGGAGCGATTGAAACTGGTATATTTAATTTAGATACTTATATTCCACCAAAGGAAATCATAACAAATTTAACTTTTAATAATGTTGAGATTAAAGATAAAGAAACAATTTCAGACATTTTAGAATTTATGGAAACTGAATCAAAAAATAATAATGATAATTATGATGAAGTAATGGCTTATGATAGTTTTAGTTATCATTCACCAAATATTAATATAGATATGATAGGTGGATTTAGCTATTCGTTGTCTTATTATAATACTTTTGCATATACAGAAGAAATTGCAGAAAAAATTGAATTATCAAAAGGTTATATAGACGAAGCTTATGGTTATAATTTCGATATTTCAAAAGCAAATGAATATAGTTATCAAATAGAAAATACACATAACGAAATTTCTGTTGAAGATTTTGAACAAGTATTTAATTTAATTTTAAAAGATAAAGATAAATTAACTCAAGAATATTTAAAAGAAAATATCCCAGTTGCTGAAATAAATATTTATGAAAAAATTAGTGAAAATAATTATTATAAAAGAGATGTTGCAGTTTATTCTGTCCACGAAGATGCTATTAAATATTTAAGAGAAGAATTGTCGTATGACCCACTACCACAACCGCCAAGCAATGATATAGAAGAAATTCGTATCTTTGATTCTATAATGCGTGCGAAAGATAGTGATTCAGAATATGAAGTGTATATTACTGGTAAAGATGTGGAAAAATATCTAAAAGAAGTTATCCCTTCGTATCAAGAAAACTATAATTATAAGCACGAATATTTTAGATATAAAGAAGTAATTGAGGTATATGATAACAGTACAAACGAATATTTAGGTTATATACCAACAGAAGTTTATAATTCTATATCATAATTGTAAAATTTTTGTGTTTCATTGACATTTAGTATTAAAATATGGTATAATGTACATAATAAGAAGAAAACGGGGTTTTTTATTACCTCGTTTTTTTACCGAATAATTTAAAATGAGGAATATTAATGAAATTTAACGAAATTATACAAAATGAGCTTGTGCTTCGTGCTGTTGAAAAAATAGGATATGAAAATCCAACAGACATCCAAGCAAAATCAATCCCACTTATTAGAGATGGTGTTGATATCATTGCAAAGTCGCAAACTGGTACAGGTAAGACTATGGCTTTTGCAATTCCAGTGGTTGAAAACATAGATCCGACAGAAGAAAAAAGAACAGTACAGTCGCTTATTTTATGTCCAACAAGAGAGCTTGCTATGCAAGTAGCAGAAGAAATTAAAAAATTAACATTATTTACAGATGGTGTTAAAACAGCAGTAATTTTTGGTGGATCATCTATGAACGACCAAATTCAAAAACTAAAAAAAGCAAATATCGTAGTTGGTACTCCAGGACGTATTAAAGACCATCTTAGAAGAAAAACTTTAAAACTTCAAAATTTAAGATCAGTAATTTTAGATGAAGCAGATGAAATGCTTTCTATGGGCTTTAAAGAAGATATCGAAGATATTTTAAAATCAGCTCCAACAGATGTTCAAAAAGTTCTATTTTCTGCAACTATGCCTCAAGGTATTATTGATATTACAGAAGAATTTTTAAACGAGCCTCAAACTATTGAAATCGAACGTAAAAAAGCTACTGTTTCTACTATTAAACAACAATATGTTGAAGTTCCATCTGGTAGAAAACAAGATGTTTTAAAAATGTTACTTCATATTCATGCAGATGAACTTGCTATTATTTTTACAAATACGAAAAAAATGGCAGACGAAGTTGAACAACTTTTAAATAAATCTGGCTTTAGAGCACTTGCACTTCACGGCGATATGAAACAAGAACAACGTACAAAAGTAATGTCGGCTTATAAATCTGGCGAAGCTAAAATACTTGTTGCGACAGACGTTGCAGCGCGTGGTATTGATGTTTATGATGTAACTTTAGTTGTAAACTACGATATTCCTCAAAATAGCGAATATTATGTTCATAGAATCGGCAGAACTGGTCGTGCTGGTAAAACTGGTACTGCTATCACAATTTTAACTGGACGTCGTTCATTCTTAGATTTAAAAGATTTACAACGTGACTTAAATCTTAAAATTGATAAAATGAATGTTCCTAATATCGATGATATTAAAGAAATTCGTGCAGCTAAAAATATTGAAACTATTGCTAATTTCATCGAAAATGAAGAAATTGAACAATATGGTGAAACTTTAGAAGAGCTTATCACTAAAGAATACACTTATGAGCAAATTGCAAAAGCTTTAATGGGTCTGCATTTTGGAAAATCAGAAAACTCATTAAATGAAATCGAAAAAATTAAAGCAAATTATAATAATGATGATTTTGTGAAGCTTAAAATCACAGCTGGTAGAAAACATAAAGTTTCTCCATCTCATTTAGTTTCGGCTATTGCATCAGAATGTAATATCAAAGGTGCTACAATCGGTAAAATTGAAATTTTTGGAGATTTCTCTATCGTTTCTGTTCTTAAAAATGATTCAGATAAAGTTATTTCAAAAATGAATGATGCTACTGTTAATGGACATCCTGTTTCTTGTATGTTAGATAATAAAAAACCATTTAATGGTGGTGGAAGAAAATCTCATTCAGGTGGCGACAGACGTGGTTCAGATAGACGTGGCGATTATCCAAAACGTAGAACTTTCAATAAATAATTTAAAAGGTGCTATCGCAATTGCGACGGCACCTTTTTTTTGTTTCACGTGAAACAAATTTGTTAAAAATTTAATTATCTTTATAAATGGTTTATTAGGGTAGGGGATTATCTTTGTTTTCCAAAACCTTCAAGTGGATAACGTTGCATTGCACCAAAAATTTTCTTTCTTAAATCTTTATATGTTGTTTTTTCTAAATTATGTAGTAATTCTTTGATTTCTTGACGTTTAGTATTACCATTAGCAGGGCATGGATTATGCATAACAGGAAGTGGATTTTTTCTTATAAACGACTTAATATCTTTTTCTTCCATATATAACATAGGACGAATTAGAGTGATATCTATTCTATCTAAATATGTAACAGGTTGGAAACAAGAAATTCTACCTTCATAAAATAATGATAACATATAAGTTTCCACAGCATCATCAAAATGATGGCCTAAGGCTACTTTTGTGCAGCCTAAGCTTTTTGCTTTTTCGTGAAGACTGCCTCTGCGCATTTTTGCACATAGAGAACATGGATTTGATTCTTTTCTAATATCAAAAACAACTTCTTTGATATCTGTTTTAACAACGTGGTATTCTACATCTACTTCATCACATAAAGCTTTTATTTCTGAAAAATCTGCATCTCCAAAGCCTAAATCTAATGTGATTGCGACTACTTCAAATTTTTTGGGATAAAATTTTTGTAATGCTGCTAAAACTTTAAGTGTTACTAAAGAATCTTTACCTCCAGACACACCTACACAGACTTTATCTCCATCTTCAATCATTTTATAATCATCGATACATCGACGCATATATGATAACATTTGTTGCATAATTTGCTCCTTAATCTTTTTGTATACATATCATAACAGAAAAATATTAAATTTACAAGATATAAAAATTAAATATTTTGGTTTAAATATCTATTTTTTGACAATAATTACAATATACTTATTATTTATGGAGGAAATTATGAAAAACACACAAAATGTAGAACTTGTTACACAAATCGAAGCCACAATTTTACGCAAAAAAACTGTCTTAAATTTATTTCATAATACAACAAGTCCTGAACTTATTGATGCGTGTATCTATGAAATGAAATCTTTAGACAGTCTTCATTCTTATTTAATTAAACAAATGCAAAGTGTTTAAATTTCTATATGGAATAAATTCATTAGAAACATCGTCTGATATTCTTTTTTCCAGCCAAACAACATCAATCCATCTATTAAATTTATAGCCAGTTTTTGTAAATAATGCATTTTTGGTAAATCCTAATTTTTCATGCATTCTTATACTTGCTTCATTTTCAGCAGAAATACAACCATAAAGATTGCAAATATTCTGTTCTTTTAGTATAGAAATCAATGAATCATATAATTTTATTCCATACCCTTTGCCTGTTGCAGAGGGTTTTAAATATACTGATAAAACTGCATTAAATCTATATGCTGTTCTTACTAAATGTCTTGCAGCATATGCAAATCCAATTATTTCATCGTCTACTATACATACAATGAATGGGTATTCTAGTAAAGTGGCTGCAATTCTGTTTTGCATTTCACTAACCGAAGGAGGTATGTATTCAAAAGTTGCGGAAGTGTTTTCCACATAGTGTGCATAAATTTCGCTGATTTCAATTGCGTCGTTTTTTGTAGCTTGCCTAATTATCATAGTTTCCCCTCTTATAATACTAATTGTGCTATATAAAAAATTATAGGTATTGTTATCAAACATAAAATGTTTGTAAATGAAATTGCTTTTACAGCAAATTCAGTATTTATATTATATCTATCGCAAATCATAGCTACTACTCCAGCAGTAGGGCATGAAGCTGATATTAAAATTGATAAAGTTAAAGTTTCGTCTATATTTATAAAAATAGTTATTATTTTCATAAATACAATAAAAATAAGTGGCATAGCTAATAATTTGAAGAAAACAGCCACGAGTATTTTAAAGTCTATGTGTCTAAAATTACATTTTGCCATAAATACACCTATTAAAACCATTGCAAGCGGTGTATTTAAGCTACCTATATAACCTAGTGATTCCGATATAACATTTGGAAATCTTATATTAGTTGCATAAAAAATTACACCTAATATTGCAGAAATAATTACAGGATTTGTATAGATATTTTTTGCTCTTTCAGAAAATTTCATATCATTTTTAGGATTTATATTAGAAACACCATGTGACCATAAAACTATATTAAAAATACTTGTATATGCACATCCGTAAAATATTCCTAACTCTCCATAAATTGAAAATAATAATGGAAAAGCCATAAAACTTGAATTTGAATAAGTGCTTGCAAAAATTTGTAATCGCGATGTTAAAGTTTTTTTCCCAAAAATCAATGTAGAACACAAAATGCTAATAATATGAATAGAAATTGATAGTATTAGAGCTATAAATAAATTAGATAATAAATTTACATCTAATTCCATTTGAAAAGAAGTGATAATTGCAGCAGGAACTACAAAGAATAATAGAAAATTATTTAGTTCTTTAACAGTAATTTCTGAAAACCAATTCTTTCTAAAGAGAAATATACCAACGCCCATTAATAAAAACATAATAAAAATTTGATGTATTAAATTATTTAATATGTCCAAATTATTCACCAGTGTTTTTATCTAATAATTCCTGTTTTATATTCCATAATTTTTTTGATAAATCCACATAATATGTTTGTGGATTTTCAAGCCTGCCAACTTCTTCCCAAATTAGATTAGTTTGTTCAAAAGAATATTCACGAATTTCTTCGATTGTTTTACTTTCATATACTTTTTTACCATTTATAAAAATTGGTTCTAAAATATTTTTTGCAGTAAAATTCGAAACAATCTTTTTCTTCCATGTATGAACAGGGTCGAATAAAGTATATGGTTTACTTTCATCTATGACTTCATCAAAAACAGTGATTAAATCGGCAATTGCCTTTCCTGTATCATTATCAAATAAACGATAAAGAGCTTTTGAGTGAGGGTTTGTGATTTTTCCTACATTTTCAGAAATTTTAATTTTAGGGATAATTTCTCCATTATCGCCTTCAATCGCTGAAAGTTTATATACACCACCAAATACAGGTTCGCTTTTTGAAGTTATTAAACGTTCACCAATGCCAAAAATATCAATTTTTGCACCTTGGATTAATAAATCTCTGATAATAAATTCATCTAAAGAGTTTGAAGCCATAATTTTTACATCAGAATAACCTGCTTCGTCTAATAATTTTCTAGCTTTTTTTGATAAATAAGCAATATCTCCACTGTCTAAACGAATAGCAAGTGGTCGTTTTCCCATTGGAGCTAAAATTTCATTAGAAACTTTAATAGCATTAGGAACACCAGATTTTAAAACATTAAAAGTATCTACTAAAAATACACATTTATCAGGATATATTTCTGCATAGGCTTTAAAAGCATTGTATTCGGTATCAAAAGTTTGTACCCAGCTATGTGCCATAGTTCCACTAGAAGGTACACCGTATATTCTATCGGTTAGTACATTTGATGTGCCAGAACAACCGCCAATATAGGCAGCTCTTGCACCTAAAACAGCACCATCATAGCTTTGGGCACGTCTAGCGCCAAACTCTGTAATAGGTCTGCCTTCTGCGGCACGAACCATACGGTGGGCTTTTGTAGCGATTAAAGATTGATGATTTATAGTTAAGAGTAAAGCAGTTTCTATAAATTGTGCTTGAATTATTGGACCTTTTACTTTAATAATAGGTTCATTTGGAAATATTGGTGTGCCTTCTGGGACAGAATATACATCACACGCAAATTCAAAATCTTTTAAATAATCTAAAAATTCTTCACAAAAAATATTTTTATTACGCAAATAAGTAATATCTTCATCAGAAAATTTAATATTTTCTAAATAATCAATAAGTTGTTCAAGACCTGCCATAATAGCATAGCCACCATCATCAGGAACACGTCTAAAAAACATATCAAAATATGCAGTTTTATTATGTGTGTCTTTTTTTAAATAACCATTTGCCATTGTAAATTCATAAAAATCGGTAAGCATTGTTAAATTTCTCATTTATTTCCCCCAAATCAATTTATGTGGATACAACTTAGCCTATAAAGACTTTTGTAAAATACAGTTCAACTATTATTTTATCATAAATTATAATTTATTTCAATATAAAATTAATCACGACTTGTCTAAAAAACATTGCATTTATCGCATTTTTTTGGTATTATATCTATATATAAAATACAAATTATTATAAAGAGGAGTTAAGAATGAAAATAACTGAAAAATTAAAATCAAATAAAGGGTTTACAATGGTAGAACTTATCATAGTAATTGCAATAATTGCTATTTTAGCAGCCGTTATTGCACCACAATATTTAAGGTTTGTGGAAGATGCAAGAAGATCTAATGATTTACAAGTTGCAAATGCATATATGGACGCTGCAATGGTGGCTGTTTCAGATTTATCGGGAAGACATTCTTTAAGCAATGATTGGTATACCTTTAAATGGGGATATACAACAGATGAAAGAGGTAATATGAATATGCATATTTCACCATCTGAGGTAGATGAAAACAATATGCCAATAAATTATACTGGTGCTAGGGATTATGAGCTACAAGTAGAAATTGCACTTATGATGGGTTGGCTTAGTCAAGAAGAAAAAGATATAATAAATATTGATACGGCAAAAACATTAGAAATTCCAAGACCTCAATCGAGTTCAGTTCAAGAAGAATCATTTTTATTTCATTTAAATACTAGAACGGGTGAAATTTTAATTCATAAAGATAGTCCTAGTTGGGTAAATGATATTGGTGTTAATGAACCACTTGCTGAGTAGTAAATAATAAATTATAATGGACGACTATTTGTTGTCCATTTTTTTATAAAAGTGTGATAAATGCAAGGAAAAAAGGCAAATAAAAAATAAAATTGAAAATTAGAATAAGTGAGAATAAGTTAGAAAATGAGAGAATAAACGAGGTATATATTTAAAATAGAATTTTTTTAATAAAATTTATTGACACGCGTGGTATATTATGATATTATATGTAGGCTGAATATTAATAATAATTTAGTATATAAACACTTTTTAAATCTTATGGAGGTTATTTATGTCAACTTTTATGGCTAATCCACAAAATGTGGAACGTAAATGGTACATCGTAGATGCTGCAGATAAATCTTTAGGTAGAACTGCTGCAACTGTTGCTCACCTTTTACGCGGAAAACACAAACCTGAATTTACTCCTCACGTTGATTGTGGCGATTTCGTAATCGTTATCAACGCTGATAAAGCAAATTTAACAGGTAAAAAATTAGATCAAAAATACTACCGTCGTCACACAGGCTGGGTAGGCGGTCTTAAAGAAGTTAAATACCGTACTTTAATGAACGAGCGTCCAGAGCTTGCTATGGAACTTGCTGTTAAAGGTATGTTACCTAAAAACACTATCGGTAGAGCTTCTATGACTAGAGTTAAAATATATGCAGGTACTGAGCATGGTCATGCAGCTCAAATGCCAGTAGCATACGAAAATTAATAAGGAGGATTTTTATAATGTATACACCTAAAAAAGCGTATTTTTACGGCACAGGTAGAAGAAAATCTTCTGTTGCAAGAGTAAGATTATACCCAAATGGTTCTGGTAAAGTTACTATTAACAACCGTACTATTGACAACTATTTTGGTTTAGAAACTTTAAAATTAATCGTAAACCAACCACTTGATGTTACTAACACTAAAGGTAAATTCGATATCGAATGTACTGTTGTTGGTGGTGGTTTCACAGGTCAAGCTGGTGCTATCCGTCATGGTATCTCTAGAGCGTTAGTTCAAGCTGATACTGAAGCTTTCAAAGCTACTTTAAAAGCTAATGGATTCTTAACTCGTGACCCTCGTATGAAAGAGCGTAAAAAATACGGTCTTAAAGCGGCACGTCGCGCGCCTCAATTCTCAAAACGATAATTATTTTATCATTCAAAGACTTCCCAACTTGGGAAGTCTTTTTTTATGCTTATACGGATTATATTGTGGCATAAATATAATTTAACACTACATATTGTGCTAAATTCGCATACTTAGTGAAAAATAAATTTAAGTCTGAAAACGTGAGGTATTTCAATAGGGTTTATTTCGTTATATTTGAAAGGCTTTGGTTTTAAATAAATGTCACAGAATGTCACACTATGAAAATGAATATGTGACATTTCCAAAATGTGTATTTTTGAACTGTAGATAGGGAAAAGTCATAAAAGTCACAAATTTCAAATTAGTACAGTGTTAAGAATTGAGTATTCATATAGATGATATATTGTACCGTAATAAAATAATAACTCAAAATCATACTTCCAATGTATTAGAAGTATATCATAAAAAAATGGAGGAATTATTTATGCAAAGCATACTTAACTTAATGAAAGCACTTAAAAATCGTCAAGATAACAGCAAAGGATATTATGAAATGCAGATTATGTCAAAGTTATACGACGAAATTTATAATCACATTGAAGAACGTTACTTATACAAGCATAATGCTAAAAAACTTGATTTTTTTGTTGAATTGCTAGATATTATTGATAAAACGGATAAGATTATTTTGAATAGCGGTTGCTTAGAACATGGTATACCCGTAAACTTTACACTTAGGCAAGGGGTTAAATTAGATAGACATATATATGTAGATGCAGATAAACTTTTAAAGCACATAAAACAAGTTGAAGGCAAAAGTGACGAACTTGTAGAAAAAAACAACAAACTTACAGGAAAAAGCGAAGCGTTGGAACGTAAAGTAATTGAACAATGCAGTGAGTTAGATAGACTGAGGGCTGAAAATAAATATCTTATCAGTAAATTAAAAGTAGCAGATGAACCACAAAAAACGCAGGGCAGTTTACGCCCTAACTATAAGAAAGATGTATGTTCAGCAGATATATATAAAGATTGGACAAGCGGTATGAGTAAAAAAGACATAGCTGAAAAATACGGTATCAGCAGACCAACTGTTGATGCACGACTTAAAACATTTCAGTCAATAAATGTAACAATAAAATGAATGTACGCTACATTAGATGCTACGATTATAAACACACATTATTTAACACATACGAATGGAAAAAATTAAACGAGCATTAAATTAAACATATAGTGTATAATAACTACCACACAGCAAAAGTATACAGAAATATAAGCTGTGTTGTTATATATATAATGACTGCTTTAGAATTAAATACATATATAATAAGAGCTTGACCATTTAAAGGTTAGGCTCTTATTTTGTAGCAACATACACGCTTAAAGTAAATATTTGACATTGACATAGTTGTAGAACAAGAGTAAAAATGTTATACTATGCTTATTCTAATTTACAACGAAAGTGGTGTTTATATGTACTTATATAAATTTCTGTTTATACACAAAGACTTAATTCAAACAGACAACTCTGTATTAGATATTCTTCAAGGTGAATTTAATATACCTAATACCAGAAAGGTGCTAAGCCCTAAGATAGAAATGTTTCTTGATGAAGATGTTATAGTAGACAATTCTATTTATGATGAACAAGTCATCGAGCATTTGAATTTGGATAAAATAATTGAGGGTATTCTAAAAAATAATTTAGCTAAACCTGAAATAAAAAAAGCAAAGCAAGCTATACAAGATGAAATCAGTAGGATTATAAAAGAAACTCTCAAAGAAAAAATTAATACTTTAGATATAGAGTTTGGTAAGTTTATTGATGGTGTAGATTGTAATACCACTATAAATGACTTGCATTGTTTTTTTAATGCTACGATAAAATGCGTAGACAAATTTCCCGAAGACATAAGAGAGGGATTGATAACTTCGTCTGTAGATGGAATATCTAAATTATCAGATGATCATACTATGCATGAACAAATTAAAAAAATACAAGAACTAAAAATAAATCAATATAAACAGTTATTTGAATATGTGAAAAATTATATCGACCATTCCTCTAATTTTGACAAAGTAGACAACTCATATATTAAAAAGAATATCAGTACAAAAATTTCTAATGCACTAAATCATATTAGAAATCACTACAATAAAGAGTGCGACAACATTACAAAGATAAAAACATTCCGAAATTATTTAACTTATCGGTTTAATGAGTACTTTACTCCACAAGGTAAAGATTGGTACATAAACAGCTTAGAAAACAGAAAGAAAAAAATTCAACTTGACTATGACCGAAAACTTCAATCAGAGAAAAAATACAGAGAGTTTCAAGATAAGCTCTTTAATGAGGATATAAAACTAACTGTTAATGTTTTAACCGAACATAATTTTTTGAGGTCGGGAGCAATCACACTTACGATTAATCAACAAATAAATTTAATGCAACAGTGTGAAGAATGGAAAAAACATTCACCTGAAAAGGCAAAAGCATTTTATAAGATATATGACATCAAACTGTTAGTTGATAGGGTAAATAAATACAATGAAGAATTGAAAGATACCAGAGATAAATTAAGTTCCACCAAAGATAAAAGTTTAACTAAGAAGTATTTAGCCAAACTAGAGCTACTTAACAGATTGAAAACAGAAACGTATGATAGCATACAGTATGGTTTTGCTATCAAGGTTATAGAAGATGAAATAAAAGATGTTAAAGGAATGCCTGAGTTTTCGGAAGATGTCATAATTGCTTTAGTAAGACATTATGAACTTCGCTATGATATGCAATTATCTGAAGAATACAACAAAGATGAGATTGGTGCACTGACTAAATACTTACAGGATGAAAGGAAACATAAGGGTATTATTTTTAAAATTAAAGAAAAAATTCAAAGTGATATGACTGATTTATTAATAACCACTTTCGTCAATGAAGTTACAAGAACTGTGGAAGTTAATACTCCATTAAAAGTTAGGTTTATTGAGGATTTAAATTATAGCTATTATGCAAAAGGAAGTAGCAAGTATAAAAAAGATGATGCCATAATAAAGAACAGAAATATGTT
>CAYJLC010000035.1:0-9060 GCA_964370735.1 uncultured Oscillospiraceae bacterium | reverse complement strand
GTGAAGGCATTGATGATAATGATGCAATTTACTTGATGTCATACAACTATAAAAATCCAATCAACCAGAATATTCAATATGACTACCCTGAATTACCTGAAGATGAACGCACTAAAAATTTTGAAGCCTTTGTTGTTGTAGATAAAGATAGAGTTAATGACATATTATCTGCAAGTGGTGACAAAGAGTGGTCACAAACTTTAGGCACTGAAAGTTCTATGAAAGATGAAGACGGTAAAAAAATCAAGGTATACCCTCGTGGTAATTTAGGTATCAGCGTTAAGCCTACAGATGTCGCTTACTCAAATAATAAGGCGACTATGCTTGATAGTTACATTATTGGTATAAAGGATTCTGTAATTTATACCGCATACCATAATGGGCATGGTTTTGATAACAGACGTGAAACATTATCTGTTTTGCAATATGAAAAACGTGATACAAAAGTTATTAATGATAAGGATAATGAAAGAGCCAAGAAAGGCATATTTGTGACAAGAGAGTTACCGACCAATCCTTTTATAGTATCTGTTATTCAAGATAAAGCAGTTGCTGAAAGCGAGAAAACAAAACAATCCTCAGTTTTATACGTAGGCGATAAAGAAGATTTATATGAGTTATATAATCAACTCACTAGCAAAAATTACCTATCATTAAAATAAATAATATCAAAATAAGAGTTTATAAACAGAAATGTTTATAGGTTCTTATTTTTTATAAAAACCCCAAAATTGAATTGAAAAACTCCTTGTATTTAAAGTGTTGACATCTTGACAACAACAAAAAATAAAAAGGAGTTTTTATTATGAAAACAAAAATTAATCCAGAGGTAACATCAAAGATTGAAATCAATACTTATCGCAACAGCGATAGTGAAACAGGTGAAATACTGTTTGACATTTCATACAAAGCAGGCAGACAAAGAAAAACTTTAAGAGCTATGGACGGTAACAAAATTGAATATGTTGTAACGCTTCTTGAGAATGCTGGAGTTGTTAATGAGCGTGAGAGTTTTGACCTTGAAGACTTGCTACGTTCTAAAATTAGCCAAGGAACTAATGAAGAAGTTCATTCTACAATTGGTTGGGTAAAGAACAGTGAGTCTGAAGAACTGAAAGTTTGTAAAACATATTTAGAAAACGAAATTATCGAGTCTAGATATGTTGGAAAATTAGATTTAACATCTAAGGGTGATATGGATAGTTACATTCCGCAATTAAGTAACATTATTGCTGATAACGTTTATTTACAAACTATATTTGCAACAGCGTTCAGTGGCTTTGTTTCACAAGCATTACGTTTGCAAGGAATGGATGATATAAACATAGTTCTTAATTTATCAGGCGAGACATCACTTGGAAAAAGCACAGCGAGTAAACTTGCAACCTCGATTTTTGGAAAGCCGAGTAAGTTAATGCGGTCATTTAATAGCACAGCAAATATGATACAAAAAAGTATGGCTGAATATGGCATTATTCCATTTGTAATTGACGATATGGCTGTAGGTGATAAAAGTAAAAAAACAGTGCGAGCCGAATTAGTCACACAAATTATGGCTTATAGTAACGGAACAGAAAAAAGGAGATTTGCAGATAAGGAGATTAAATACTTTAACTGCCCTGTAATATCATCAACAGAAACACGAATTGGTGATTTAATAAAAAATACAGACTCTGAGGGAGTATATTATCGCTTTATCGAACTGTACATCAGTCAAGAAAAAGGCTTTTTTAAGTCAGCCGAAGAAGCTAATGCTATGAATGAGTTTACAACTAGTTCATATGGTATTCTTGCAAATATTTTTGCTGAAAAACTGATTGAGCAATATTCAACAGCTGACATTCTTGATATGTACAATTCTAAAAGAATAGGACTCATAAACCGTTATAGCAATAACAATATGGAGATAAATGTAAGCAGAGCGATGAATAGGATTGCAGTATTAGGTGTGGTTATAGACTTAATAAGTGAATTATTGACAATCCCCTTAGATAAAACGTCGATAATAGAGCTTTTGTTAAATTCGATGAATGAGGTTTTCGTTCGTGGTAACATATCTAAGCAAATTGCAAGAGAATTAAGACATTACATAAAAAACAATCCAACAGCAATAGGGAGCAGTGTTGATTACGATATAAACAAGCACCGATTGGTGATAGCTACTGAAAATTACGAGGAACTGATTTTTATTACGTGTAAAAATTTGATGTCAGAAATACTTTCGCCGTACATCAAAGAAGAAAATTCAGTTTACACTGAAAGGCAAATCATCAAAGAACTTATAGATAATGGGGTAATAACAAGCGGTTATCAAAAACATGGTAAGAGTTGTGATGGAACACCTAAATCAAAACATACAGTTGGTCGTACTTTTGGTACTCATGCAGACCAAGCACAATACTTCACAATAAAATTGAACTAACTAAGGAGGAAATTAAAATGAGTAAAAGAAAAATTATATCGCTTATTAAGCGATTCGGTGGAAAGTATAGACAGGTTGAGGCAATAAATAAATATATGGAAATGTTGGCACAAGAAGCGGATGCAACTACATATGTTGAGTGTTGTGGCGGTGGAGGTAGAAATTTACTGAACTTAAGGTACCCGTTTGCTTCAGAAATTTATAATGAACTAGACCCAGCGTTAATTGATTTGTTTACTGTGGTGAAAAACGAAGACTGTATGAATGAATTAGTTAATATGTTGTGGGACGTAGAGCGTAATCAAGAAACGTACGATGATGCCATTTTAAAGCGTAACAATACGGCTGCAAGTAAAGTCGATAGAGCATATGGTTATTTCATCACTGCTTATTTTAGTTATAACGGTATGTCACGAAAACAAGATTTTCTTGAACTCAAAAGTTACAAAGAGAGAAAACGCAAGATGAAAAATTTTCGTAATAGAATTCGTGACATTTATTCGGTTCATAAAATCTTGCAAGATACAGAAATAACCAATGTTGATTACAAGGTGTTAATGGAGAAGTATGGTTCAGATAGCAAGGTTATAAAATATTTAGACCCGCCATATCACCCTGCTACAAGGAATAAAAGTGCTTTAAAAGTATACGACTTTGAATGGACACAAAAAGACCATTTAGAATTAGTCCAAATACTTCTTAAAAGTAAGAGTTGGGTTTTGAGTGGGTATGACCCTGCTGAGTTTGGGAGTGATGATTACAAGCCTTTGGAAGAGTTGGACGATGTAATAAAAGTAAATATAGGGCATTTTGGGCAAATGAAAAAAGATGAAATCTTGTGGATACGTGGATTAACACTATAAAATCATTGCATACATTGATTGAACTTTACAATATAACCATATCATCTTATGTACTTTAAGGCATACAGTGAAGTTAGAATATTGTACAGAAATCCATACATTCCTTATATATACTACTAACTATCGAAAAAGGAGTGAGAAGATGAACCAAAGAATTATAGAGGAGATACTGCTTAACTACCCCGACATAAGAGAAATAACCGACTATGTTAATGCAGTAGAAAGCAATCGTACAGCACTTGAAATCTATAGTGCGACACAGCATTTAGCACGCAACAAAAGGAATATAGCACACGAACTTTACCCTGAATGCTTTGATTTTCCGTATTTACTGATAAGAAAAAACACTAAACTGGCTGAGGTATATTTAAGGCTCAAATCAGCAGAGGTGTCATTGGACTGGGTGCTGTCTAAAAACCTAAACGCATTAAAATACTACACAAATATGGGGTTTATACTGGTAAATCCAAATGCTATACGCAGGGGTTGTGAGTTCATTCGTGATGATGAAACACAAATCATATCAGATATTTTAGAAAAACACGGATATAAGTATTATTGGGTTAGTTTATCCGGAGTAATCTTCTAAAAATCAAATAGTATACTTCAATAGGGTAGCGATTTTATTTGACATACTTCAAATATAAATCACTACCCTATTGACATATTTTAGGCTGTTTATATTGGTGTAAGTTTGTTTCAAAATGTCTATGTTGCATAATTCATTGGGGTGTACCCTATTGAAAGAAAAAAATCTGATTTTGTATGTCTGTATTGGAATAATAAAAATTTCACAGTTTCATTTAAAAAAATCCTTGCATTTCAAGATAAAAAGCGGTATACTCCCTCCCCAAATAATAGGAAGGGAGGTTTTTATGTCTAAGGAAATTTATTTTTATGGGCGTGTCAGCACCAAAGAACAACATTATGAAAGACAGCTTACAACTGCTAAAACGTATTACCCCGAACTTAGCGAAGATAATATATTCATTGATAAAGTGTCGGGTAAAACCTATGAGCGTCCTGAATACGGTGTTTTGAAACGCATTTTGCGTGGTGGTGATGAGTTAATCATTGCAGAGCTTGACAGACTGGGCAGAACTAAAGCAGGGGTAAAAAGTGAGCTTGACTGGTTAAAAGCAAAGGGGGTGCGTATCAGATGCCTTGATATACCCACCACGCTACAGGACATTGAGGGTCAAGACTGGGTTTTGGAGCTTATAAACAACATCTTAATTGAGGTGTACAGTTCCATAGCTCAACAGGAGCTTGAAAGAAAAGAATATCGGCAAAGAGCAGGCATTGAGGAAGCTAAAAAACGAGGTGTTTACAAGGGTCGTAAGCCTATAGAGGTTGATATGTCAAAGTTAGCAGACATATACCCAAGGTGGAAATCGGGTCAACTGAAAACCAAGGAAGTTATGGAGCTTCTATCAGTAAAGCCTAATACATTTTACAGGCTGATACAGCGTTTTGAACAGGAAAAATACTATAGTGAGCAAACGCCAGTCAATGGGTAAAGATTTATAATCATAAAAAGAAAAGGATGTGTAAAAAATGAAAACTGTGGTATGCAGATTGGACTTAGGACAGACAAGAATTGCAGGGTATACCCTGTATGACGATGCTACAAATGAATTTAATGAAACGACACCTAAAGAGGTGCTAAGATTGGTCGGGGAAAAACAGGTGCAAGGGCTAACTTTGATAGACGGTGAAATTAAGCCTGATTTACAGGGCTTTAATCAGATGAACCTAATGATTAAGTCTGCTGTAGGCAAGTTTAGAACACTGCACAGCAGTAACCTGACACGCATATACTCTGTGACAAAGCAGATAGTTTATACGGATTCAAACACCAAAAAGTTTGAGGTTGTAAACAACCATTGTTCAAGAAACCTTGTTGACGAGGATACTCTAATGGCTATGCTGAAAGTTGTTGCCGTAGCAGGTGTTCGCATGATACCAAGCACCGATCCATATGCTGAGGCTGATGCTGTAGAAATCGAAGTTTTCGCCCCTACTGAGTTTGTGAGCACAAAAGCACCAAGAAAAGCCAGTAGCTTAATTATATCCGTTGGCGAAGTGCTTAACAATCCCAATTCTACAGCAAGCGAAATTTCCGCTATCATTGAAAACCAAGAAAAATCAATGAATGAGGCTACCGCTACAGAAAGCGATAATATTGATGACGTTATTTTTCATGACCCTGTAGAAAACACAGATACAGAGAGTATTCCTGTGGGTGATGTTGTGGAAGTGCCTACAGCACCGAAGGTAAATAAACCGACTACACGAACAAAACGTAATAAGACTAAAAGTAACAAGGAGGGTGTTTAAATGGAGTTGATTAAACATAGTTTATATTTAACAGGTAATGAAACCGAGGAGGAAGTGCGTGCTAAATGTGAGGAAATCTACAATACTATGAAACAAATCTCGGAAGTTCAGTTTGACCCACAAGATAATTATTTAGGTGAGCTTGATGATGAAGAAATGGAAAACCCCTTTGGCGATGGCTATTTTGAGCCGTCTGCTGAGGAAAGCGAAATTGACATTGACGAAAGTGCTATACCTGATGGGGTAATCAATTCATTGTTAGGACTTGACGATGACAATTTGACAGTGGTGGAAAGAAGGACTAAATTAGAGTCGTTTATTGAGGGAATGAATATACCAAGAGCAATTTATGATGATCACTATATCTTGCTCGATACCCATTTCGGCATTTACAAGGTAGAAAATGTTGGCATGAATAAATTGCTCCCAAGTGTGGTGCAGATAGCGGACAGGAGAGATGATAACGACTTTTTGATACAAAATGATACATACAAAGAAATCCTAAACCTACCTCGTGAAATGTTTGATAGCCATAACTGGGCAGGTGGGCATTTTACATTCGAGGAAATCATTGAGAATATACCAAAACCAAGGATAATTTTTAACGGCTGTGGGTATGTTCTCAATGACGGTCAGATTTACCGCATTATCAATGTTGGCTGTGAACGACCTATGCTGAAAATTGAGAAATTTAAGTTTACTTTCACGGAGATTGATGAAATACTCCTTGCCTTGCTTACAGAAATGCTAAAGGAACAATAAACATAAAAAAACAACTGGGTAAATCGTGTGGTTTACCCAGTTGTTTTATATTGATACTCTGTTAAATCAGTCTTCTATTTTAACAATTTTAATGGCTGATTCCAAAAGCAAGTTAATTAGCTCGTTGCGTGAACGGTTGGTTTGTGCAGATAACACATCAAGCTGTTCAATGGTTTCATCTTTCATACGCACCGACACAACTTTGTAGCCGTCATCGCCTTTGCGAGCTTGTTTTTTGGTAATTTTAATCTCTTTGTCCATGCTATCTACCTCCCCATACATTACAACTATTATATATTGACATCAGAAAATATAATATGTTATAATTATATAGTTATACTTTAACTATATAATTATAGTTAAAAATCCACATTGATATGGTTGGAAAATATATTGAATTTAACGATTTGGGTTGTAGTGTTTAGGTGGTTGAGATAGTCCCTAAGGTGTCCCAGAGGGGGTTTTAGGTGTGTTCAGGGGGGAAGTGTTTAGGTGTAAGGGAAGATCTAAAGTTGAGTTGTAGAGGCGAATTTCAAGGGGTTTTAAAGTTGTTTTTCGCTAAATAGATCTATAAGTTATCCCAATACATAAAATACTTGAATATACTAATGGAAAATTATATAATAGAAAAGATATATTAATTTGGAGGATGAACATTGAAAAAGATAGTAATTCCTGTAGCCATTCTTGCGGTTGCATTGATAGCGATTATCGTTTACACGTCTCAAACAGGAGAGCCGATTGAGGAACAAGCACAGCCAAGTGCAGTTATAGCACCAGTTGAAACACCTATAGAAAATGAACCTACACCAGAGGTAGAAACTGAGACTGAAATTACAGAGACTACCCCAGAGGTTGAGCCTGAAACAGAAGTTGAAATAACACCCGAAATAGAGCCTACACCAGAGGTTGAGCCTGAAACGGAAGCTGAAATGACACCCGAAGTAGAGCCTATCCCAGAGATAACACCAGAACCAGAGGTTGAAGCAACACCGACACCACAAGTAGAAGAAACTACACAGCCAACACCAGAGACTGAACCAGAGCCAGTTGTACCACCCATGACACCTAAGCCAGATACAAAGCCTGAAGAAGGTTATAACGCATTTGAAAACGATCCAAACTATGTACCACCTATACAACTCCCAGATGATCCACATGCAGATAAGCAAGACATAGGTGGCAATTGGCAATAACATCATATAATAACCAAAAGCAGTCCTAATATAAAAAGACGTTTACATATGGAGGATTTAACTTGAAAAAGACAATTATTATAATTGCTATCGTTGTGGTAGCGGTTTTGGGGATTGGTTTTTATGCACTGCAAAATGAAGAAGCAGAACAACCGATAAATGAACCACAGGTTTCAGAACCTGCATTAGAACCAGAGATTGAAACACCTATAGAAAATGAACCTACCCAAGAGGTAGAAACTGAGACTGAAATTACAGAGACTACCCCAGAGGTTGAGCCTGAAACAGAAGTTGAAACGACACCCGAAGTAGAGCCTATCCCAGAGATAACACCAGAACCAGAGGTTGAAACAACACCTGAAATAGAGCCTACACCAGAGGTAACACAAGAACCAGTTCTACAAACAGCACAACCTGAGCCAGACGTACCTGCTCCACCTGACAGAGGGGATCAAGATGATATAATAATACCAGGAGATCCATCAAAACCTTTAACAGATCCACTATACGGAGGAGACGATATTCCTCCGCCACCGTCAAGGGAGGATTCTGGTAGTAACATAGCAAAGCCAGGAGATGGAAATGCCACAACCCCACTCTATGGCGGTAGCTCTGATACTCAATCTGAACCTGACAACGGTGGCATATTGTTGGATGATTTAATTAACCAAGGAGGAAGCAACATAAGACCTCCTGATGATCCTGATTTAGGAAACGATTTAACAGGATCAGACAAACCAATCCAATAAAATAAATTAACAAAGCAGTCCTAATTAACCTTAGGGCTGTTTTATTTTGCCCTTTTACTACAAATCACCCTACACAATCAAGACTGGTTGAGATTTTTTCAAACACAAAATTCAAAAAGACCAAGCAGTAGCCACTAGGAATGAGGAAGTGCCTAATCAATAAACTACTAAACTAGTAAAAATACGAGATAATCGGAATGTTTAATGGGATGTCGAGAGATGTCCCATTATTTTTTTGATTTAAAAGTATGTGGTTTAGTTTGTGTAATAGGGTGTGTTCCAGTGGGGGTTTAAATGGGTTTTAAGGGGTGTTTGGAGTGTCGGTTGAGTTCTGATAAAGATAAAGGGTGAAATGGGGTTGTAGGGGTGAATTTAGGGGTTATAAAAGTTATATTTGAATAATAATTACCACTAATTTATGTCAAATGCTTGTAATTATATAATATCTTGTAGTATAATAATAGCAGAGTATTAGGAGGTTTTGCTTATGAATACAGAAAATAAACAACCTGAAAATTGGGTATCTACAAAAGATATTGCATTACACCTTGGTGTAACCATTGAAACAATCCGTAATTGGATAAGAAAAGAAACAATTCCTTGCCATAAAGTGGGTAAGCTATGGAAATTTAAAATAAGCGAAGTTGATGCTTGGGTTACAAGTGGTCAAGCTAGAGAGGATTAAGATATGACAAATACCGAACAAAAACAAGCAGTAAAACAGTTTG
>CAYJLC010000034.1:5790-23504 GCA_964370735.1 uncultured Oscillospiraceae bacterium | reverse complement strand
CTGAAAAATTAAATAGCGACCCAATTTTAAAAGAATATCAAAAAGCCTACAAAACTCACCACGCAAGGTTCGTTAAAAAGCGAATGACAAAAGAAGAACTGGAAAACTGGAAAGTTTTTGCGAAAAAAATGCGAGATAAGGCTCTCGCTGATGAAATTTCGTTTGAGGAATATTTGAGGGAGATTAAGGTTTAAAATAAAAGGTCTGACAGATGTCAGACCTTTTATTTATTGCATCAATTATTTTTATGCTTTAGTTAACTAATGTTGATTTCTTTCGATCAAAGCAATTTTATCAAGTCTCATTTGATGTCTTCCCCCCTCGAATTTTTCATTCAAAAAAACATCAACCATTTCTAACGCTTTATAATTTCCAATTATTCTTGCACCTAGACAAATTATATGTGAATCGTTATGAATTTTAGTATACTTAGCCATAAAGTAATCTGTACAACACGCAGCTCTAATTCCCTGCACTTTATTTGCTGCAATAGATATACCTATACCTGTTCCGCAAATCAAGATTCCACGCTCGTTGATTTTATCTGTTATGCTTTTAGCAACAACTTGTGCAACATCTGGATAATCAAACGGATCAGTCCCGTTTGAACCAAAATCAGTAACAATGAATCCTTTTTTGGTAAGTTCTAATTTTAAAAACTCTTTTAACTCGAATCCTCCGTGGTCGCAACCAATTGCAATTTTCATATAAATTACTCCTTTAATGATTATAAATGATCTAGCATTCCAAAATCTTGTAGTATTTTTACATACAAGTTGTAAGAAATCTCCATGTGTCTAGCTGAAAGTCTACTAGAAGGTCCGCTGATTGCAATCACTCCACGAAGACTTCCGTTCTTTCTAAAAGGTATTGCCATAGATGTCATACCAGCTTCTTCTTGCTCGAAATCTATTTCATACTTAATTTGATTAATAGATTCTTTGTTTTCGTTTAAGAAAACTTTCGATATTGCTGAGTTATTGGATAATTTTTCGAATTGACCAATTTTAGGATCAGCTTTTATACTTTTATCACTTGCTATTGCATCTAGATAAAAATATTGTTCACCTATTCTAACTGCAAAATAACAAGTTTCTCCAACTGCCTCTGAAAGTTTCGCTAATAATGAATTCATTCTATCTCGCGCAAAAAAATCACGTCTATACGTAATACCGAGCCCCATACAATTTAAACCTAAAGAATATTTAGGCGAATATGCATCTTGCACAATATATCCTCTGTGTTCTAATGTAGATACTAAAGAATGCACCGTACTTTTATTTAAATTTAACCCTGTGCTGATTTCTTGTAACCTACAGTTATTTCCGTTGTTTGCTAAAAACTCTAGTATATCTAAAGCTCGCTCTACCGACTGAATTAATTTTTTATCTGCCATATCGGTTCTCCTATTCTGAATTTTATTTAAATTATATCATATTTGTCCGAAGATGTCAAACAAGAAAGGGTTTCTTTTTTAGGAAAATACGCAAACGTTTGACATAGTAAAACTTTAGTGACTTTTGACATAAAAAGTTTGTAAATATCAAAAAAATTGTTGACAAACTATAAAGTGTGTGATATTATAGGATTAAATTAAATAATAGCTATTTTAATTCAACATTATCAAACATTCAGGAGGAAAAGTTATGGAAATCGGAAAATATTTAAACGTTGTTCTTTTGGCATTTATTTGGGGCACATTATATGCAGCTCAAGGTTATGCAAACATTAATATCGGAGCTTACACTACAGGGGTATTCACATTCTTATTATGTCTTGTTCTTCTTACAATTCATCTTATCGCAACTAAAAAATTCGGTGACTTATTTACGGTAAAAAAATTGTGGCCTAAATTGCTACTCATTGGGATAGTAGGGTTCTCAGTTAATTTTACTAACTTCTTTGGATTTCAATTAGGAGATGCTCAGACAGGAGCTTTTATTTTAAAAATAGATGTGCTCATGGTTAATATAGTGTCTGTATTACTTTTAAAAGAAAAGTTCTCAAAAAAAGACTGGTTTTACTCTTTAATAATGTTCATCGGTGTACTAATGATAGTAGGTGTAAACTTTGCTGAAATGACATTTAACTTTGGCGATTTATTCTTTGTAGCTAGTGCGATACTTCTTACTTGGAATACTTTCAATATCGCTGGGGTACTTAAACAAGCGAAAGTTCCAATTAGCCAAATGACGGTAGCTTATTATAATGTATTAATTATGACAACTCTATTTACAACTATGTTCTTCGCTACAAATAGCATTGCTGATATTGGAGTTGCATTCTCTAGCACAGGCATCATTATTGCACTAGTAGTTGCAGGTCTTACACAATACGGATTATTTGTTACATATTATAAAGCTCTAGCCGAATTACCAGCATGGATTGTTAAAGTTATTTTACTTTTAATCCCAGTTATTACAATGGTAATCACATTCTTTATTTACGGTACAGTACCAACTTCTACTGCATTAATTGGTTGTGGAATTGTATTAATTAGTGCATTTGGAATTATTCGCGAACAACAAGTTAAAGCAAGCAAGGAAAAGGCAAAAAAAATTAATAATATTAATGCAGAAAATGCTATAAAAGGAACTAATTAGGAGGAACTACTTATGAATAATATAGATGTTTTAGAACTTAATGAATTTTGCAAAGAGTCAAGAAAACTTACAATAAATCAAATCGCGTCACTAGGATTAGGTCATATCGGCGGATCATTTTCTATGATTGAAGTTTTAGCTGTTTTATATAAAAAAGTTATGAATATAGATCCTAAAAATCCACAGATGATCGGACGTGATAGATTCGTATTATCAAAGGGGCATTGTGGACCTGGTTTATATACGGTTTTAGCACAAATGGGTTACTATGATGAATCTCATCTATATACATTGAATAAACCAGGAACAATTTTACCAAGTCATGTTGACATGTTAAAAACACCGGGCATTGATATGTCAACTGGATCTTTAGGGCAAGGTTTATCTTGTGCAGTTGGTATGGCTAAAGCTTCGAAAATCGCTAAAGATGGCGCATACATTTATGCATTAGTAGGAGATGGTGAATGCCAAGAAGGTCAAATTTGGGAAGCTGCAATGACAGCGAAACAATATGTTTTAGATAATTTAATTACATTTATCGATGTTAACAAGGCTCAATGCGATGACTGGACTGATGTAATCATAAGTATGCGAGATATTAAAGAAAAATGGGCTTCATTTGGATATTTCACTCAAGAAGTCGACGGTCATGATGTTGCAGAGATATACGAAGCTATAGAGAGAGCCAAAGGAACAAAAGGTGTTCCGAGCGTAATTCTTCTAAATACCATCAAAGGAAAAGGAAGCAATACTCTTGAATCTTTAGGTTCTAAAAACCATCATATACCAATGAGCAGAGAAATGGCAGATACATTGATTTCTGAGATTAACTAAGGAGGAAAATATTATGGAAATGAGAAAAATATTCTCGCAAGAAGTAGATAAACTAATGCAAGAAAACGAGAAAATTTGTGTTATAAACGCAGACCTAGCTGGTGCACATGATAATTTTTGGATTCAAGATAAATATCCAGAAAGAGCATTTAACATAGGTGTTTGTGAAAGTAACATGGCATCAATGGCAGGAGGAATGTCAGCATACGGATACATTCCATTCATTTATGGCTTTGCATCTTTCTCAGGAAGAAGAATGCTTGACCAAGTGGCAGTTTCAGTTTGTCACCCAAAATTAAATGTCAAAATAGTTGGTTCTGATCCTGGTATTTCAGCAACTATTTTAGGTGCTACACATTCTGCATTTGATGATATTGGTGCATTAAGGGTAATACCAAATATAGTAATTTTTGAAGCAGTAGATGAGACGCAACTTCGTAAGGCGATTCCACAAATAGCAGCTTATGATGGGGCGGTGTATATTCGTACAATCCGAAAAGAATCTCCAGATGTATTTGATTCTAATTATGAATTTGACTTATTTAAGGCTGATGTGTACAAGGAAGGTTCAGATGTAACAATTATGGCAACAGGTATGCTAATGTCTGAAGCTGTTAAGGCTGCAGATCTATTAAAAGAAGAAGGCATTGAAGCCGAGGTAATTAATGTGCATACTATAAAGCCTATTGATAAGGATACTATACTTACATCACTTAAGAAAACAGGATGTGGCGTTACATGCGAAAATCATAATATCATGGGTGGATTATTCTCAGCAGTATCTGAAGTTACAGCCAGTGAATATCCTGTACCACTTCAAGCTATCGCAGCAAATGACAGATTCAGCGAAGTAGGAGATCTTCAATATTTAAAGGATTTATTCCATTTCAATGCAATTGATATCGTCAAAGCAGCTAAAAGATCAATGAAAAAAAGTGGGAAAACACTTTTAAAAGTCAAAGGTTAGATTAAGGAGTATTGCTCTATGAAAAAATTAACTTTATTCGCAGTAGGTTCAGCATTAATTTTAACCATCATCTCTGGCTGTGAGGCTCAATCAGTAGAAAATCATTTGATTATCGGAAACCAACCGTATACTCAAGGAATTCCAATATATCTAGCCGAAGAAGAAGGTTTGTACGAAGAAATTTCAACAGAGTCATTAATGTTTGTATCTGGAAATACTCAAAATGAGGCTTTGGGTGCAGATGAATGGCAAGTCGGTGTAACAGGACTTCCGCCTGCAATATTTGGAGGTGTGTCATACAATCTAAAAATTATTGGTTTTTCTGTAGACGATACCGTTTCACCAAGATTTTTTGTAAGACCTGATAGCGATATTCTAACAGTTCAAAACGCTGTTGAAGGAAGTCCAGATATTTATGGTAATGCAGATACATGGCGTGGCAAGAAAATTCTTTGCACAACTGCTACGAGTGCTCATTTAATGTTAGTAGTAACATTAGAAAAACTCGGTCTTACAGAAGATGACGTCGAGATAGTGCACATGGATCCGTCGCAAGCTTTAACAGCTTTTAAAGCGGGCGAAGGTGATGTATTAGCTTGTTGGCCTCCTATTGCATATAGCGTGGATCCAGAATGGGTTATGGCAGCTAGTGGCACTGCTACTGGAGAACAAATACCAATAGTTATAGTTGCTAGTGAAAAAGCTTTAGAAGAAAATAGAGAATTAGTTAAAGAGTGGCTAAAGCAATATTATGAAATCTCTGAGGAATTATCATTAGATACACAAAAACTTGCAGAAACTCTTGAGATTATGGAAATAGACAACGGCTTAACTATTGATATAGAAGGCGCAACGAAAATAGTTGAAGAACGTCCATTGCCTACTTTGATAGAGCAAATTGAATTGTTCAGTGGTGAGCAAGGTCAAACAAAAGCTGATGAAGTCGTTATGCAATTTGTTGATATATTCGTAGAGCAAGGTAGAATCTCAGAAGATGATAAGCAAAGACTTTTAAGCGAAGGTTTTATAGATAATTCATTATTAGTTGAAATAGCAAACGAAAAATAAAAAATATTAAATGGAGTGAGAACTATGAAAAATAACTCTTTATTTCGAAAAGTTCTGCTCGGATTCATAGGAGTTGGCATATTTTTAGGAATATGGCAACTTCTTATGACATTCGGAATAATATCAGAACGAACTATGAGCACACCACTACAAGTTTTAGAAACTTTTATTATGAAGCTTACCTCTTCAGATCCTGACGGCGCTACTATAACAGAGCATTTTATAAGTAGTTTTATCCTAGCATTGATCGGTTTTTTCACAGCTTTAGTTGTCGGAATCCCTCTCGGATTAGTTATGGGATATTTTAAAACTGCAAAGCTATATCTTAATCCAATGTTCGAGATAATAAGACCAATCCCACCTATTGCATGGATTCCAATTGTAATTTTATTTTTAGGGATAGGAATGCCTGCAAAGGTATTCATTGTGTTTATCGCTGCTTTCGTACCATGTGTGATAAATTCATACACTGGAGTAAAGCTTACTAATCAAACATATATCAATGTGGCTAAAACTATGGGAGCAAGTCATTTAAGAATTTTCACTAAAATATGTGTACCACAAGCACTTCCGATGGTTTTTACAGGAATACGAATATCGTTGGGTTCGTCTTGGTCTACATTAGTAGCAGCGGAAATGCTTGCGTCTACAAGCGGTCTTGGTTATATGATACAAATGGGTAGAACTATAATAAGACCGGACATAATACTAGTTGGTATGCTTGTTATCGGTTGTACAGGTGCGCTAATGTCATTTGTTCTTGGGCTTGTAGAAAAACATATAGCGCCGTGGAAAAAGTAGGTTAGAAAGGATGAAGTTATGATGGTTAAGACAAAAAGAATAGATATAATTTTGCCCATATTATCAATTTTTACATTATTTGGTGTATGGATGTGTTTATACTTTAGCAATCCAGAAATAATGCCTACACCAATAGATGTTTTTTTAAAAATAATAGACATTACTATAAATCCAATTTCAAAGGCAATTCTTCCTGTGCATATTTTGGTTAGTTTGGCTCGTGTGTTAGTAGCTGTTTTATTGGCTACTATCGTTGGTATAAGTTTAGGTATATTATTGGGTTGGTATAAGCTGTTTAACGAGATATTTTATCCACTATTTGAAATCATTAGACCTATTCCTCCTATTGCATGGATTCCATTAATTATCATTTGGTGTGGGATAGGAGAAACTTCGAAGGTTATAATAGTTTTTTTAGGAGCAGTAGTTCCTATTATAATGAACACTTATGCTGGGATAAAGCAAGTAGACCCGATGTTATTAAAAGCTTCAGCTTCAGTAGGAGCTCCAGACACTGCAATTATGCGAGAAGTTATTTTACCTGCCATCTTACCATCTATTATTGCAGGTATAAAAACAGCTTTGTCAACCGGTTGGATGTGTGTTGTTGCCGCTGAAATGGTAGTTGCGAAACAAGGAGTTGGTTTTTTGATTGTGAGAGGAATGGATAGTGGGGATTCTTCTTTGATATTGGGTGGAATGGCAATAATAGGCATTGTAAGTGCACTAATTACAACGACATTAAATCGCTTGGAGGTGAAGTTATGTCCATGGAAAAATTAGTAAAAATTAAACTATCAGATATATCTAAGACATTTTATAATAAAAACAAATCAAAAAATGAGATACTCCATAATGTTAATCTGGATATCTATGAAAATGAATTTTTAGTAATTCTAGGAGCAGGAAAGTCAGGAAAGTCAGTTTTACTAGATATTATAACTAATCTTGATACAAATTATGGCGGAGTGGTTGAATTCAGCGATGGTAATTTAAAAGCTAAAGATTTAGGTATAGTTTTTCAAAAATATGCTCTTTTCCCCTGGAAAAATGTTATAGACAACATTGAAATAAACCAAAAATTCAGAGGAATGGAAAGGTCTGCAAGACTGAAGAAAGCACAGCAATATATAGATTTAGTAGGACTTTCTGGGTTTGAAAAGCATTATCCACATCAAATTTCTGGTGGTATGAAACAACGAGTTGCTATAGCTAGAGCATTCGCAAGCGAATCTGACATTTTAATATTAGACGAGCCTTTTGGTGCATTAGATGCTCAAACAAGATATCAAATGGAAGCTGAACTTTTGAGAATATGGGAAGAAGAAAAGCGTACTGTAATTTTTGTTACAAATAATATTGAAGAAGCAATATATCTTGCTGACAGAATTATTTTATTAGGCGGAGAACCGTCTAGCATAAAAAAAGAATACATACCAAAACTTGAGAGAACAAGGAGTTATACTGACGAAGATTTCTTAAGCTTAAGAAATGCTATTGCGGATGACTTTGATTTAGTGCTTTAAGGAGGTGCGTAATGAGCGAAAATGCAAAGGTTCGAGTTAGAAATCTAACAAAAAAATTTGGAGATCTTACAGTGTTAGATAATATCTCATTCGACATAAACAGAGGAGAATTCATTTGTATTGTAGGGCCTACTGGGTGTGGGAAAACAACATTTTTAAATCTTTTAGTAAAGCTTTTAGAGCCTACTTCTGGAAATATATTTATAGACGGAAAAGAAGCTGATCCTAAAATTCATAATTTATCATTTGTTTTTCAAGAACAATCAGCATTTCCATGGCTCACAGTAGAACAAAATATTCGCTTTGGGTTGGAAACGAAAAAGGCTCCTAAATATGAAATTAATAATGTCACAAATTATATATTGGATATGGTTGGGTTAAAATCGTATAAAGATAAATATCCTCACGAGTTATCAACGAGCACAGAACAAAGAATTGTAATCGGCAGAAGTTTTGCTATGAAACCAGACCTATTACTTATGGATGAGCCTTATGGTCAAATGGATTTAAAATTACGTTTTTACTTAGAAGATGAAGTAATAAAACTGCAAAGTGCTACAAAAAGTACAGTTATTTTTATTACACATAATATAGAAGAAGCAGTTTATCTTGCTGATAAATGTTTAATATTGTCTCAAAAGCCAACGACAATTAAAGAGGAAGTTATCATTGATATGCCACATCCACGCGATGTAACTTCAAAAAAATTTATAGATTACCGTGAATATATAACAAATCAAATTAAATGGTGGTGATTTTATGCAAACTATATATGTAAAATTAGAAACAATAGAAAGGGTTAATGAATTTGTATCGATGATATCAAAGCTTTCTTGTGAGTGTGACTTAATACAGGGTAAATATTTAGTGGATGCAAAGTCCATAATGGGTATTTTTAGTTTAGATTTAACTAGAGTGTTGCAATTAAATATTAATAGCGAAGATATAAACCTAATATCTTTTATCAGCAATTTTTCAGTAGAAAAATAAATTTATGCAAATTTCCGGAGGAGATTATGAAAGAAATCAGAAGAATAGGAATTTTAACAAGTGGTGGCGATGCACCTGGAATGAATGCAGCTGTAAGGTCGGTTGTTCGTGCTGCAACTGCAAAAGGTATTAAATGCTTAGGAATTAGACGTGGTTATAATGGTCTAATTAATGGCGATGTTGTTGAACTTGATGCAAGGTCAGTTGATGGTATTTCTAAAAAAGGTGGTACAATTCTTTACACTGCAAGATGCTTAGAATTTATAACTGACGAAGGGTTTACAAAAGCTACGAATACTTGTAAATATTTAGGTTTAGATGCAATTATCGCAATCGGTGGTGACGGTACTTTTAAAGGGGCTCAAAAATTATCTCGTGCAGGAATTCCAACTATCGGTATCCCTGGAACTATCGATAATGACATTAGCTGTACTGATTACACAATCGGTTTTGATACTGCTCAAAATACAGCGATAGACGCTATCGATAAACTTTCTGATACAATGCAATCTCACGAAAGATGTTCTGTTGTTGAAGTTATGGGTCGTGCAGCTGGGCATTTAGCATTAAATGTTGGTATTGCAGTCGGTGCTACTGCTGTTTTAGTTCCTGAAAGAGAATGCGACATTAATGATATTATCGATAAAATGCGCAATGGTAAAATTAAAGGCAGAAATCACCACGTTATTATCGTGGCTGAGGGTTATGGTAATGTTGAAGAAATCAGAGAACAACTACACGACCAAACTGGTATTGAAACTCGTTTAACTATTTTAGGTCATATCCAACGTGGTGGTTCACCAACTGCACGAGATAGAGTTATGGCGACAAGAATGGGTTGTCATGCTGTTGATGTTATCTTAAAAGGCGAGTCTAACAAAGTTATTTGCTTTAGAGATAATGATGTTGTTGCTATGGATATCGAAGAAGGATTAGCTATGGTTAAAGATTTAGATGATAATCTTTACGATATTTCAAAATTAATTTCACACTAAACCATTGGATTATTACTATGCGTAAAATAGCAAGATATAATATTTTTGTGACAATAAATTAACTGAAAAATAAAAACAGCAACGAGTTGATATTCGTTGCTGTTTTTATTCAGTTTGATTTGACCCCTTGGTCAGTATGTTTCTTTACTGGTATCCGTATTTTGCGACAGCCCTTCATATTTTATATATTATCTGCGATGTAGTAAATTAAATCTTCTGTGTCTTTAAAGCCAAGGCAAGGGTCTGTAATCGACTGTCCATAAACAGTGCCACCCTCTTTTTGACTGCCTTCTTCGATGAAGCTTTCAATCATAACTCCACGAACAAGCGATTTTACAGTGCTATTATTTTTTCTTGAGTATAAAATTTCTTTAACAATACGAGGTTGCTCATAGAATTTTTTATTTGAATTCGAATGATTAGCATCAACAATTGCAGCCATATTTAAAAGCCCACGTTTTTCATATTGCTCGGCTAATAAAACTAAATCTTCGTAATGATAATTCGACATATTTATGCCGTATTTATCCACCGAACCACGCAAAATTGCATGCGCTAAAGGATTTCCTGATGTTTCGATTTCTGCATCTCTATATAAAAATTCATGAGGAAGTTGTGCTGCTTTAATTGAGTTTAACATAACCGAAATATCGCCAGAAGTAGGATTTTTCATACCAACAGGGATGTCAATTCCACTTGAAACAAGTCTATGTTGTTGATTTTCAACCGACCTTGCGCCTACTGCAATATACGTTAACATATCGTCTACATACACTAAATTTTCAGGGTATAGCATTTCGTCAGCAGCCGTTAAATGCGACGCATTGATTGCACGAATATGCATTCTTCTAATTTTTTTAATACCCTCTAAGATATTTGTTTCTTTGGTTGGGTCTGGTTGATGAAGCATACCTTTATACCCCTCACCAGTTGTTCTTGGCTTGTTTGTATATAATCTAGGCACGATAAATAATTTATCTTTTACCTTTTCATTTACTTTTGCAAGTCTTTCAACATAATCGCATACAGAATCTTCATCGCTAGCCGAGCAAGGTCCTACTACTAGAACAAATTTATCGACTTCGCCTCTAAATATTTTCTTTATCTCTTCATCTCTTTGATTTTTAATAATAGCTAAATCTTTCGGTAAAGATATTTCAGCAATTACCTCTTCTGGAGTTGGTATTTTTTGGGTAACTTTGAAGCTCATCTTTTTTCCTCTCTCCTTGAATATTTGTTTTGAAATTACCTTGATTTTATGGTATACTTATAATATACGGAGGTATATTATGAACACATTAAAACAAGACACTCTTAACATTATAACAGAATTTTTAGATAAAATCAATTTGCAATCTAAACAAATATTAGTAGTCGGTTTATCGTCTAGTGAAATAATTGGTCAAAAAATAGGTACTGTCGGCAGTCTTGACGCTGCAAAAATCATTTTTGACACGATATATCCTATTTTAATAAAGCAAGATATTTTTCTGGCTGTGCAGTGTTGCGAGCATCTAAATCGTGCGCTTGTTACAAGCCGTGATTGTGCAAATTTATACAACTTAACCGAAGTTAACGCAATACCTTATGAAAAGGCTGGAGGTTCTTTTGCAAAAATTGCATTTGACAATATCGAAAATTCCGTTTTAGTAGAAAATATCAAGGCTCATGCTGGGATTGATATAGGTCAAACATTAATCGGTATGCATTTAAAAGAAGTTGCTGTGCCTATTCGTCTGTCGAAAAATAAACTAGGCGAAGCTACTACAACATTTGCAAGAACACGACCAAAATTTGTAGGTGGTGAAAGAGCGATTTACGACGAAAGTTTGATATAAAATATTATACAAAAAAACAGGTGGAATAAATCCACCTGTATAAATTATTTAAGCATTGCGATTAAATCATTTTTTGGTCTTCCACCAACAACGCGAGATGCTTCTTCACCGTTTTTAAATACTATAATCGTAGGGACGCTCATTACGCCATATTCAACTGCAAGTTCTTTGCTTTCGTCGATATCTACTTTAAATATTTTAGCGCTGTCGCCAACTTCTGACGCTACTTGGTCTAAAATTGGAGCAATCATTTTACAAGGTCCACACCATGTAGCAAAAAAGTCCACTAAAACAGGAACTTCGCTTTGTAAAACCTCTACATTAAAATCATCTTTATTAACAACTTTCATTTTAACATCTCCTTATCGATATTCGTTCTCAATTAGTATATAACTAATTTTAACCATATTATAACATATTTTGCTACAAAAAGCAACAACAATTTTAACTTTTTTAAACATGAGGAACAACTATGAAAAACTTTTTTACGCCTTCTCTAGACAATGACCAAATGCACAAATTAAGCACTCTTGCTCTTGCCCATATCGGAGATGGTGTTTTCGAACTTTTAACTCGTTCGTTTTTAATCACAGAAGGTCTACTTACTGCGAAAAATCTTCACAAAGGAACGATTTCTTTGGTAAAAGCATCTTCACAAGCGAAATTTTGCGATATTATTTTAGACGAACTAACAGAAGAAGAGAAATCAGTTTTTCTGCGTGGTAGAAACTCTAAACCAAAAATTGTGCCTAAAAGCTGTACACGAGAAGAATATGCAAAAGCAACAGCACTAGAAGCACTTTTTGGATATCTATATCTTAAACAAAATTACGATAGAATAAACTACTTTTTCGGAAAAATTTCTGAAAATTTTGAAATATAAATTTAGTATAATACAGAATTATGCATTTTGACATAAATTTAAACTGAAAAATCATCTATATACCATACCCATAAAATAAACTGCCATTATCAAAAAGATAGTGGCAGTTTTGTTTTATAAAGATTTCCACATTGCCTGTATATTGTTTTATAACTCGATATCATATAACTTTTTAAGCTTTTCTTCGAGCGCTACGCGAACGGTTCTTACCACTTTTAGTCTGGCATATTTTTTGTCATTACCTTCAACAATTACCCAAGGGGCGTGTTTTGTTGATGTTTTCTGTATCATTTCGTCGATAGCACCTTCATAAGCGTCCCATTTTTCGCGATTTCGCCAATCTTCGTCGGTGATTTTATATTGTTTTTCTGGTGTGTTTTGTCGATTTGTAAAGCGTCTAAGTTGCTCGTCTTTGTCGATTTGAACCCAGAATTTTATGACAATAGCACCCCAATCGGTGAGTTCTTTTTCGAATTCATTGATTTCGTTATAGGCTTTTGACCAGCGAGTTTCTTCGGTGAAACCTTCTATTCGCTCGACCATAACTCGACCGTACCAAGTCCTGTCAAATATCGTAATATGGCCATCTTTTTGCAATTCACGCCAAAAACGCCATAAATAATGCTTAGAAAGTTCTTCTTTTGAAGGGGCAGCAATAGGCACAACATCAAATCCTCTAGGGTCTAGCGCCCAAGAAAGTCTGCGAATTGCACCACCTTTTCCGGCAGCATCCCAACCTTCAAAACCTAAAATCACTGGTATTTTTTTCTGATAAATATAGCCATGTAGCTTTTGAAGTTTTTCTTTTTCAGATTTTAATTCTTTTTTGTAGGTTTCATCGTCTAAAACATACGACAAAGAAACATCGGAAAGTTTAGGCATTTCTAGCACATCAAAATCGTTTTTTAAAGAAAGATTTGTCGGAGAAACACCGTTTTTTATAGCGATTTCTAAATTATCTTTGATAATTTTCAAAACAGAATACAAACCTTGCCATCTTTTATTGCATTCTACAAAATTCCAACGCGAATAATCGGTATTTGTTGCATTTAAAATGTCGTTCATAGATTTATTGATTTCGTCATATTTTTCATTTGCCTTAAAATCTGATTTTGACACTCTCCAAGCAGTAGATTTATCACTTTCAAGCTCTTTAAGACGCTTTTTTTGCTCATCTTTGTCTACTTTTAAGTAAAATTTTAAGATTAAGTAGCCATCGTCGATAAGTTCTCTTTCGAAAGTATTAATAGAGTCAGCAAGTTCTTCGATGTTTTTTTCGCCATTTTGCTTTTTGTGGAACAGGTGATTTATGTAGCTCCTGTCCATAATCGCAATTTGGCCTTTTTTCGGAATTTCATTCCAATAAGACCATAAAAACGGCTTTCGATTAGCCTCATTTACGGATACAACATTGGAATAAACCTGATAAAACCTAGGGTCGAGCTCACAAATTACCTCACCGATAGTAGAGCCTTTTCCAGCAGCGCTAAGCCCTTCAAAAATAATTATCACTGGCACTTTTGCGTTGGCTAATGGTTGTTGCAACGCTGCAATTTCACGTTTAAGTAGCTTGATTTGTTCTTTTGCTTCTTCTTTAGAAAAATTAATAAGCATAATTCCACTCCTTTACTGTGTCATATATGCTTATTATACGCCTTTATTTAATTTTTGTAAAGGGAAAATTAACCATTTATAGCTTGAGTGATTAATTCTTTTGCTTTTTCAACTGTGATTAAATTGCCATAAGAAAGCACTTTTTTATCAACAACTAAAGCAGGTGTTTGCATAACTCCATAGCTAGCAACAACTTCCATACGTCCATCGTTTGAAACAGCCTCGTTTAATCCTAGTTCAGCCACAGCAGTTTTAACATTTTCAAAAGTTTCAGAGCTTTTTTTGCAACAAGCACCTAAAACAATAATTCTAGCATCCTCAATGATGTTATTAACGTCAGCACCACATGCGCAAGCTGGTTCTTCTTTCTTCTTACCAAATCCGAATAATCCCATAATTTCCTCCTAATAAATATAATTCAAATCAACTTTTTTTGATATGTTTATTATAGCATATAAGAAAAGCAATGTCAATAGTCAAATCAACTTTTTTTAATGTGTATAAACCACTTGCAAAATATGGTAAATAATGGTATTATTAAAATATATAATTTTGCAAGGAGGAATATGAATGAAAAAGTTAGTTATCTTGATTTTAGCAAGCTTATTTTTGGTTTCCTGTGCACAAAACCAAGAGGGTACTCCAGAGGAAACAACAAGCGAAATTCCTGTTTTAGAAACGACAGAAGTTTTTGATGAAAATGCAAACGAGGTAGAGGTGGTAGTAGAAGATGAGATGGATGTAGAGGTGGAAGAAGTGACCGTTTTAAAATCAGCTATGATTGAAGAAGGGCAACACGATGCCACTGCAAATGTAATATTTCGCAGTGATAATACATTTAGTTTAGAAAATTTCTCTTATGATGGACAGGCACCAGACACATATATCTCCGTTGGTAATTTTGATGATAATGGAAATTTTGTTTTTGGAGCAAATATAACGCCTGTTTTTGACAGGGCTTATGACGACGAAACGCTTATTTTTGAGCTTAATTCTGAGATAGTTTTAGACGATTATTCGGCAGTTTCTATTTGGTGTCATAGATTTTCAGAAGACTTCGCTTCGGCGAAATTAGAGTAAAAGAGCGAGAATTGCAAAGACATCACTATGCTACAATAATCCACATAAAGCAAAACTGCCATTATCAAAAAAGATAGTGGCAGTTTATTTTATTTACTTGCGATTAATTTCGATTGGTTGTATTCTTCGGCTGTCATCACTGAATTTTGTATCAGAAAATCAGATAGTTTGCTTTCAGAACCTTTCATATTTAGGTTTAATGCATTATATGAAACATAAACGATAAAATCTCTAAAGAAATTCGCATCACTTTCGCTTACAAGACCGATTTCCAAGGCTTTATCTAAAGATGTTTGCCAAGTGAAGTCGACATTGTCTTCATATTTTAATGCACGAAGTACAAATGTGTAGTAATCGATGTCACGAACGGTGTTGTTTGCACCAAATTCAGTCGCAGAAATCCCGTTTGTATAGCCTTTGTTATAGGCATAAGCGACATATTTTGTAGCCCAACTAGCAACATCGGTGAACGGATGAGTGCCTTCGTATGCTAAAGCCTCGTCTTCTTCGCCAAGAAGTCTGATAAGCATTACAAGAGCCTCGGTTCTTGTCGCCGAGCGATTTAGCTCATAGCCGTTAGTTGTTCCTAGAAATAGCCCTAGGCTATGGAGTGCGTTTGCATAGCTTCCGTATTTAGTTTCGTATGGGTTTGAAACAGAAAAGTCGCCAATTATGTTGATTTTTGCAGATGCACTTGTGATTTTAATGTAAAATTCAGAATTTTCGGCAACGACATAAGGTTTGTTTGGTAAAAGCGAGTATGGATTAAAAATATCTCTGCCGTCGCTAATATCGATGAGTTTTCCACCACCAGTTACACTGACTTCGCCAGAATTTAATATGATTTTTGTACCAGGTTTTACAGTTATTGTGTCGTTTAAAACAAATCCAGTTTGAGTTAATTTATCTTCGATAAGTTCAGAAACAACGTAACTTTCGTCGAGAGAACTTAGTTTATCGCTAATATAGCTATCGATATGAGTATCAATCATGCTTTCAACTTGCGAAACAGTTACAAGAGGGTCAGATTCAGAGCCACCAGTGCCACTGGCAAAAGCTACTATAAATAAAGCTAAAATTGATAGTGTTATAATTATCTTTTTCAATGTATCCTCCTTAAATTGTGCTAGTTTTATTATACTATTTATTTGTCGAAATGTCAAAGTTTTTGTAAAAAATAATAAATAAACACAAAATACACATAAATTCTTAAATAAATCTTAAACTATTATAAAGATTATTGAATTTGAGAAAAAAGGCTGTTATAATGAAATTGTGATGAATAAATATTATATATTTGGTAAAATAATCTTGTAATACTTGTTTAAATTATGTTATAATATGAAGAATAGACAAAATTTTAAGGAGATTATTTATGGAGTATCTATTACTTATTCTAGGCTTTATAGCACTTGTTAAAGGGGCTGATTTCTTTGTCGATGGTGCAAAAGAAATTGCAGCGTTTTTAAAAATTCCAAGCGTAATTGTAGGTCTTACAATCGTTTCAATCGGAACTTCGCTTCCAGAGGCATCTGTAAGTATTACAGCCGGTCTTGCCGGTAGTAATGAAATCGCACTTGGCAATGTTTTAGGGTCGAATATCTTTAATGTCGCAATGGTTTTAGGCTGTTGTGCATTAATCAAACCAATACATTCACACAAGCAAATTATGACAAAAGACATGCCGTTTATGTTTATCATTTCGCTTGTAACGCTAGGTTTAATGTTTGATGGGCAAATTTCTCGCATCGATGCGTTTATTTTACTTGCTTTATTCATATTTTTCATCTGTTACCTTGTCGTTATAGGAATGAAAAGCAAATCTGAAGACGAAGGTCCTTCAAAAACACTTCCAGTAGCAATTTTATACTCTATCGGTGGTGTAGCGTTAATCATCTTAGGTGGTGATTTTGTTGTTAATTCTGCACAAACTATCGCGACAACTTTTGGTATTTCAGAAGAAATAATCGGACTTACAGTAGTTGCGATTGGGACTTCGCTTCCAGAACTTGTGACATCTGTTGTTGCAGCGAAAAAGGGTGAAAGTGACATCGCATTAGGAAATGTTGTCGGCTCAAATATCTTTAATTTACTATTTATTTTAGGGTCTTCGACAGCACTAACTCCGATAGCAGTTACTGCAAATTCAGTTTATGATTTAGGCGTATTTATAGCACTTTCTGTCTTCACTTATTTAGCGTTAGCGAAGTCAAAAGAGCTTAAAAAGTTTCCAGCAGCAATACTTGTAGTTTGTTATATTGTGTATAATGTGTATATTGTAATGAGATAATGAAAGGAGGATTTTATGGATAATCAAAATTTATCCGAAGAAATTGCCAAACTTAGCTCACAGATTAATATTTTAAGCCAAAATATTGCAAAGCTTGAAAAAACTGTTGGTGCAAGCAATTCTTTAAATCCAGAAAATCAAAGTGTTTTAAGACAAGAGAGTGCGCAAAATAGGAATATCCCACCACAAAATGGTGCAAATTACCCACCTTATGGGAATAACAGT
>CAYJLC010000034.1:0-5690 GCA_964370735.1 uncultured Oscillospiraceae bacterium | reverse complement strand
TAGGAATATCCCACCACAAAATGGTGCAAATTACCCACCTTATGGGAATAACAGTTCGCAAAACACAAATATTCCAGTGCAAAATAGGAATGCCACACCACAAAATGGAGCAAATTACCCACCTTATGGGAATAACAGTCCACAAAATGCAAATATTCCTTCGCAAAATAGGAATGCCACACCACAAAATGGTGCAAATTACCCACCGTATGGGAATAATAGTCCACAAAACGCAAATATTCCAGTGCAAAATAGGAATACCACACCACAAAATGGTGCAAATTACCCACCGTATGGGAATAATAGTCCGCAAAACGCAAATGTGTCACCACAATATGGAACTTATATCAACCAAAATGGCAATGTTCCACCACAAAATAATAATTTAAAACCACAAGGCAATAACATAAACGAAAAGCCTTTGAGTGAAAATAAAATTAACGACACAAAACCTATTTCGCCTACTGAAGTGCCAATGGCAAATGCAAAAAATCCATCGGTAGAGCCGAAAATCCCATTTAACCCTCAAATTCAGCAGAATATTCCACCACAAAAACCTAGTATGCCAAAGAATTCGTCGAATTTTGAAACGAAATTTGCGAAAAATATTCTCGGAGTGCTTGCAGCGATACTTATTTTCTTCGGAATAGGAAGTTTTGCGATTTTAGCGTTCGACTATATGACAGACGGATTACAAATTGCTATGATGTTTATCTTTAGCTTTGCTTTTACAGCTGTTGGATTTATCGTTCAAAAGAAAAGCAAAATAAGTCTAGGCTCGGCACTCTTTGCAACGGGTATCGGAAGTATTTACATATCATTACTAGCAACGTATGTTTTCTTCGGAGCTATAAACCAATACGTATTCTTTGTTTTAGCAGGCGTTTGGGCATGTGTTACCATATTTTTATCAACGTTCTTTGATAAGTCGATTTATTGTATAATCGGTAAAATAGGGGTGATAATCTCTCTTTCATTAGGCGTTGCAAATTATGAAAGTAACGAACAATATTTGTTTTTAATCGTGTATTTTGTGATACTGACATCGGCATATTTGTTTGCAAGCTACAAACTTAGCAATGTTGGTAAAGTGATTATTACAATTATGTCGATTATGTCGACTGTAATAGTGACTTATGTTACCGAAAGCATGCTGACAGCATACGACCCTCAACCACTTATTATGGTTAGTGCAACGATAATTATTGTGTATAATTTTGCATTTATATTACAATCTGTATTTATGTCAAAACATTATACGAACAAAGAGTTGTCGACAGTGCTTACAGCAATCGTGCTTTTTATAACGGCTACAAATATTTATTCACTTATATTCAAATTTGACGGAATTATAAACACACGTTATGTTTATGCACTTTTAGCCGTTTCATTCGTGATAATGTTTATAATTTCAGAGTTTACTTCGCTTAGAAAACACACGATAAATTTACGTCCGATTTATTCTGGAATTGTGATTGCAATGGCGTCAGTAGCATTTATGGCATCGTTTGAACAACATATTTTAGACCATTTTATGCTACTTCCAATCGTCGTTCCCCTTATGATTTATGGGCTTTTAAGAAAAGATGTCCCTCTTTATTTAGAAGGGCTCGTAATATTCATAGTATCAACTTTTATAGTGTTTATAAGTTCCGACGGAGAACTAACTTTATACGCACTAAGCTTGATTTCTTTAGTAGGGATTTTAGTGTATTTCTATAAAGATACTTGGGTTAAAACGTTAAATGTTCTATATATTTCTATTACATTATGGCTGATATACGGATTTATTTCAGAAGGTGTATGGCTAATTCGAGATTTAATCGGCACGAGCTCGTTTATCACATATTTTTCACCGCAAATTTTAGCGTCGGCTGGTTGTTTGGTTGCAATAATTTTATTATGTGTGAGAAACTTCTCGTCTATCGGGGTAAATGAATTTAAAGATTTAACGAAAAAACTAGACTTAACCACAAGAAATAAGGCAGTTTATATCTATTATCGCATATTAAACTTCGTATTTTTAATAAATTTAGTATCATACTTGTATATAGGAACCTTACCACTAGTATTAAAATTAATAATAGTATTAATAACTACGGCAGCTATTTTTGTTGGTTTAAACGAAACATTAACATCAAAATTCAATAAATGGTCAGGTTTTTACCTAGGTATAAAACTTGTATTATACACAAATTTCGTGCTATATTCGTTTATAGAATACACAGATTATTCGTATTTACTAAGCTTAATTTGCATGGCGATTTCTATGCTATTCATTTTCTACGGATTTAATAAATTAATCTCATCGTTTAGATTATTCGGTCTATATTTATCATTATTTAGTATATTAAAACTGATTTTGGTAGATTTGAATTACGAAAACTCGATTTTAAGAGTGTTAAGCTTTATAATCAGTGGACTTTTCTGTTTTGTAATTGTATTTATGTATAATAAAAAAGCAGAGCAAATTAAATAAATTTTATTGGCAGTATACGCCTGAAAATTTGCATACTAAAAGAGGCTGTCGCATTGCGACAGCCTCTTTCTTTATTTTCTATAAATAAACCTTTTCGTCCTTTGTGCCACCGATTATAATTGGTGTTGAATTAATAAATTCAGTAGGGGACATATCATATTCCTTGCGAAAAACCTTTGAAAAATAATTGCCATTAGCAAAGCCTACCATATTTGCGATAGTGTCTATATGTAGCTTTTCACTAACAAGCAGTGTCTTGCTTTGTTCTAGCTTAAATTTTGTGAGATACTTTAAAGGAGATATACCCATATATTTGGAGAACTCTCTAATAAGATGGCTTTTTGAAACTCCGAGTTTGTCGGATATGTCCTCAACCCCATATAAATACATATAATTTTGCTCTATAATTAGTACCGCTCTTTGTACAAGTCGTGGTGTGTTATTAGCAACTGACATCAATATTTTACCCCTTTAATCAATAATTTATCTTTTATATCAATAATTTACCCTTGATATATTCATTATACACTGTTATAATAGATTTATCAATAGATTATTTGTAAATAATCAATAAAAAAATAATAAAATTTTCGGAGGTATTCTCAAATGGCAAGTATTAAACTAACTGATATTAAAAAAGTTTATCCTGGTGATGTAACGGCAGTACATGAATTCAATCTTGATATAGAAGACAAAGAGTTTATAATTCTTGTTGGTCCTTCTGGTTGTGGTAAATCTACTACTCTTAGAATGATCGCAGGTTTAGAAGAAATTTCTTCTGGTGAGCTTCACATTGGCGACAGACTAGTAAACGACGTTTCTCCTAAAGATCGTGATATCGCGATGGTTTTCCAAAACTACGCTTTATATCCTCATATGACAGTATATAAAAACATGGCTTTCGGTCTTAAACTAAGAAAAGAACCAAAAGAAGAAATCGATAGAAAAGTTAACGAAGCTGCTAAAATCTTAGGCATCGAACACCTTTTAAACCGTAAACCAAAAGCTTTATCTGGTGGTCAAAGACAAAGGGTTGCTCTAGGTCGTGCAATGGTTCGTAAACCATCTGTATTCTTACTAGATGAGCCACTTTCAAACTTAGATGCTAAACTTCGTAACCAAATGAGAACAGAAATCACTAAACTTCACAAACGTTTACAAACAACTTTCATCTATGTAACGCATGACCAAGTTGAGGCGATGACAATGGGTGATAGAATCGTTGTTATGAAAGATGGTTTCATCCAACAAGTTGACAACCCACAAAACTTATACGACAATCCTTGTAACTTATTCGTTGCAGGTTTCATCGGTTCTCCTCAAATGAACTTCATCGACGCTGCTATCTCTGAAAAAGCTGGTAAATACTATGCTACTTTCGAAGGTTTCTCAGTTCGTCTTCCAGAAGGCAAATATGCTCCAGGCGTATTAGCTCCATACGTTGGCAAAACTGTTACTTTCGGTATCAGACCAGAAGATTTACACAGAGAGCCAGTATTCGTAGATGCTCCAGAAGCTAGCATTATCGACGCTAAAGTTGAACTTGCTGAAATGATGGGTGCTGAAATCTACATGTACCTTGTTTGTGGTGAACACAAAATCATCGTTAGAACTGCTCCAAGATACGGCGCTACTGATGGCGAAGTTATCAAATTAGCTGTTGATGTGAATAAAGTTCACTTATTCGATAAAGAAACAACTAAAGTTATTAAATAACTTAAAAATATTAAGAGTGTTAGACTTTTCTGACACTCTTAGTGCATATATAGGAGAAATTTATGTTTTTTAGAAATTACAATAAACCTGGACCAGGAATTTCAAAAGATGCACCTAAAAAAAAGGGCGTTGCACTTTATTTTGAAATTTTAATGCGTGAGTTTTGGAGTTTAGTAGTAGTGAATTTATTGTTTATTGTGTGCTCAATTCCGATTATTACAATAGGAGCAAGCTATGCTGCATTAACTCATGTGACAACGAAAATGGTTCGTGACGAGCCGATACTTAGTGTTATTAGCGAATTTTTCAAAGGATTTAAACAAAATTGGAAGCAAGGAACAATAGCAATGGCTGTTATGATTTTTGCATATATAATTGCATTTATTGCATATAGTTTTTATTTAGCAAATTTTGAAATTTTTGCGTATGTTATTTTAGGTGTTTCAGTTATTATGACAGGAATATTTTTCTATGTGTTTCCAATTTTAACAGTAGTTCATTTGCCGATGGGAAATGTCTTTAAAAATAGCTTTATTTTATGCATAGTAGGACTTAAATCGACATTTATTGCATATGGATTAGCAGTGCTTTTTGGGATAATTAACCTCTGGTTTTTCCCACTTACAATTATTTTACCACTTTGTATAACTTTATCATTAGCGTGTTTTTCTAATACATTTGCAGTTTATTGCACGATTGAAAAATATGTTATTAAAGGTGAAAATTTAGTAGAAGATAGTAAAGAAGAAAATTAAATTATTAATAGCGTTCACATAATGTGGTCGCTATTTTTTGTATTGTTTGTTGTAAAATTATGCTAATAAGGGAACGTTTACGTTACTTGCCAATAGCAGCAAGTAACAGCACCTGACGTGCACGCAATTGCTTCGCGATAGTTTGTCTGTTATTTTGTGAAATTTAAAACTAAACAAGGGACGTTTACGTTACTTGCCAATAGCAGCAAGTAACAGCACCTGACGTGCACGCGTTTGCTTCGCAGTGGTTTGACTGTTATTTTGTGAAATTTAAAATCAAATAGGTGGACGTTTACATTACTTGCCAATAGCAGCAAGTAACCAAGTGCCATTTAAGGTGTTCCCCCTTAAATATCCCCCTGTTCGTATTCCTTATATGATGAAAAATACTTTCGGCACTCCTTAACCTATGCGTTTCATATCACAAATTCGCTATCGCTATATTTCATAAAAAGAGAAATTTCAGCTTGCACAGAGGGTGCCTTTATTTTCCCAAATTTCGAGAACTAAGGCACAAAATGTCCGAAGTACAAAAGTCGAAATTACGAACAAACAGCGACAGCGAATTACGAGGCAGGGACGTATAGAGTTTAGCGTGCCGAAGTCAGAACAGCACAAAACAAAAACACCAAGGGAGATTTTCAAGGGGGAACACCTTGAATGGCGTTTGGTTACTTGTCGCTGTTGACAAGTAACATATCTCACGCGTTTGCTTCGCAGAGTTTCGACGAAGTTTCAGA
>CAYJLC010000033.1:14062-23671 GCA_964370735.1 uncultured Oscillospiraceae bacterium | reverse complement strand
GCCTCATCAATCGCACGAGGAATAGTATCAAAAAATCCTTTTACGATATAAAATCCAAGTCCAGCACCACCAGAATATACTAAAATCAGCGCTATGTGTTTAAGTTCACCAGTTTCTAGTAAACCTGCACCTTTTAAGATATAGTATACGGCAATCATAGACATAAATCCTGGAAACATTCCTAGAATTAACGCTACATTTAAGAATTTTTTACGCATTTTAAAGCGAACTCTCGACATTACATACGATACTGCAAGCACCATGAATGTTGAAATAATACAGCTAAAAACTGCGATTTTAAATGTGTTAAAAAACCATTGTGGGAAGTCAACTAGTCCACCGGCAGTAAATAAAGCGATATAATTATCTAAAGAAAATTCTTTAGGAATGATATAACTTACATAACTACCAGGCTCACCACGAAACGAAGTTAGGATTACAAAAACAATTGGTAAAACCCAAATAACACTTAATACTGCAAGTAATGCATGCACAACAAAATCTGTTGCTTGCTTTTTTGCTTTGTATGAACCTTTCATTATTGGAATCCCTCCTCATCTTTGTAGGCTGAGGTTCTTCTGTATGCAATAAGGCTAAATACTGCTGAAATTATAAATATCATGATACCTATAACAGAACCCATTTTATAGTCTTTTTCATTGATTGTTAGTTTGTATAGCCATGTTACAAGAAGGTCTGTTTCACCTGCATAGTAGTAGTCGATTTTTTCTGGTCCACCACCTGTAAGTAAGAAAATAACGTTGAAGTTATTAATATTACCAACAAATTGCGTGATTAAAACAGGAGCTGTTACGAAAAGCATATAAGGAAGTGTGATTTTGAAGAATTTAACAATATTGTTTGCACCTTCAACGTCAGCCGCCTCATAAAGTTCTCCAGGGATATTTTGAATAACACCTGTGTGATTTAGCATTGTAAACGGAACACCAATCCAGATATTTATTAGAATAATCATAACTTTTGCAATATTTCCATCTGTCCAGAATGGGAAAGATTCATTCATCGCTATTAGTCCGATTTCTCTTAATAAAATATTAGCAGCACCATTATCGCTAAATAATACTCTCATCGTTAAAAGTGAAACGAAAGAAGGAATTGCGATTGATAACATGAAGTTAAATCTCCAAAAACCTTTAAATTTCGTGCCTTTTCTGTTGATGATAAGTGCTAAAATCATACCTAAGAAGTAGTTTGAGAATGTTGCAAAAAATGCCCAAACAATAGACCATGTTGCAACTGGTAAGAAAGTGCTACCTATTCCTGCGCCACCAATGTCTAAAATATTCGCAAAGTTTTCAAAACCTACCCAATCAAACAAGTTCCCCGGAGGTAAATGCTCTTGGTCGTAGTTTGTAAACGCTATGAAAATCATAAACACTAAAGGTACAATTGTAAATGCTAAAATACCTGCTATTGGAAGAGTTAGCAAAGAAAGATGGATTTTTTCGTCTAGAAGCGATAATAAATCCTCTTTAAAGTTAAGTGGTTTTTTGCCAGATTTAATAGTACATTCAGCTAGAAATGCACTTTTCATAGATGTAACTGCCATTATAATAATCGCAACTGTGATAAATAAAGTTACAACACCGTATAATAACGAAAGCATAGAGTTATCACCCATAATATACTCATATATGCCTAATTGTTCGTTGTATACTTCTTGTTGTGACGCAGTACCTAGAGTTATAAAGTCTGCAATTGAATTTGCTCCAAAAGTAACCATATACCAAATATACGCTAACTGAACAAATAGGAAAAGTAAGCCTTTTCCTATTTGTCTGTTTACAATATTACCAAGTCCGAATATTATAAGCGACAATTTTGTAATAACATTACCTGTTGTCAGTGCGTTTTTAGCACTTAGGTTTTCTAAAGAAACATTTGCTTTTGACATAATGTTCTTTCCCCCAATCTTATAATTCAGTCTATCCTTTTATTTTATTGCTCGAAGTTTTTAACAAAAGTGTCAAGTTTCGCTTGAGCAGTGTCAGCGTTTAATTCCCCATTTTTCATCTCAGCTGTAATGCCACCAACATTTGGCCAGTAAGCTGCAGAGAATTCAGCAGAGAACGGTTGAGTTACAGAAGCAATAGCAACTTGGTCGATGATAACAGTCGCAACTGGGTCAGCTTTAACTTCTTCTGTTTGTCCTGCATTGATATTTGTAGGAATTTGACCAGATTCAACATATCTTTGAACTTGCATTTCTTCAGTACCTAAGAAAGTAGCGAATTCGATAGCAACTGGTAAATTGTCAGACGCTGGGTTTACACCGATAGCTTTTGAGCCATAGAAGCTTAAAAGTTGAGTGTCTTCACCGTTTAGGTTGTAAGTTGGTAATACACCAAGACCTAAATCATCGCCTAAGATTTCTTTATATGTGTTGTAGTTCCAAGAACCATCAAACCAAACACCTAATTCGTTGTTTGTGATTTTTTCTGAAACTGAAAGAGTCTCATCAAATGCAACTTTTTCGTTATCTTTTAAGCCTAAAATATAGTTTGTAACTGCAAGACCTGTTTCGTTGTTCCAGTCACAACCAGCTGCAAAATCAGTTTGGCTTTCACCGAAAATTGTATTGCCAGCACCATAGTACCAAGCACCAAGTTTCCAGCCACCAGCTGATTCGAAGAAGAAGTTAGTAACATTGTCGCCAGTTTCTTTAGCTAAGATACCTTCGATAGTTTTTACATCGTCTTCAGACATTAATGTTTTATCATAGAACATAAAATATGTGTTATGAGTGAATGGGATACCGTAGATGCCACCATTTTCAGGGTTTACAACAGTGTTTACAACTGATTCATCCATAGTAGTTTTAACTAAATCTTCAGCAGCACCACCAAGTCTAGCTAAAGCACCTGCATTTGCAAGTTCGATAGATTGGTCATTTGCAAAGAAATAAACGTCAGCGCCGTTTTCAACGTCTTTTAAGATTTCGTCACGAACAACGTCTTCACCAACTACTTCGAAAGTCCATTCGATGTCGTATTGTGGATTAGCTTTAGCAAAAGCATCCGCTTGAGATTGGATAGTACCGTTTTCGTGTTGGTTTTGTGGAGTCCATACTTTTAGTGATACAGCTTGAGGAGTTGTTGTGTCGCCACCTGTTTCCTCTGGTGTTGTAGTTGTTTCTGTTGTCTCATTAGCACAACCAGCTAATAGACCTAGCATCATAACGCTTGTCATAAGACCTGCTAAAATTCTTCTTTTCATATTAATCTCCTTTTCTTTACTTTGATAAAAAATTTCGTAAAGTTTAGTGTAATCATATTATATTTCAATTCATTGCCAAAGTCAACCATTTTTATGTGCATTTATTTATTTTCGCTTTTTTCAACAAAAACATTGTAACTTTTTTGTTCAGAATGCCATAGATAGATTTTTTTATAGTTTTTTCTTATTTTCTATTTATTTTTACATCTTTTTGCGATATAATATAATTATCATAAATGGAGGAACAAATATATGAACAACATTTTCGAAACTAAACGAAACATAAATCCCGAAACTTTTTTTGTAGGTCGCGATAAATTATCATCTTTTAATGATGGCGAAAAAAATTGCTATTTGCTTTCTAATAATCTAGGTGGCTTTTCTTCTCTAACTGCCCTTGGAACTGCCGCAAGACATGACCATGGACTTTTTATATCTTCAAAAAAAGCACCTAATTATCGTGTGCACTTAGTAACTAGCACCGAGGAAACTTTATATATCGACGGTACATCTCACACAATGCACAACGCACGTTTTGCAACGAGAACCAAAGATATTTTATCACCAAAATACGCAAATGGCTTTTCATTTAAATTTTTACCTGCATACTATTATAAAGTAGAAGGTTTTGAAATCGAGAAAGAAATTGTTTTTTTACAAAACGAAAATACATTAGCTTTAAGATATAAAATTTTTAACCACAATATGCAAAATGCCACATTAAATATCTGCCCACTTTTCAGATTGACAGACAAAGATGATTTTCCAAAAAGCGAAAACGACCTTGCATTCAATGAAGACTTCGCTTTGAATAGTATAACCGAAAATGAGTGTCATTATTATTCAAACGGCGAAGTTTGTCTTTCTAAAAATGAAATTTATCGTGATATTTATTTTGAGTATGACGCGAAAGATGGCAGAGATTGCATCGGCGCATCTGTTAAAAATATTTCATTCAATTTCGATGTTAAAAACGAATACCATGAATTTTTCATAATTTTTTCTGATAAAAAAATCGAAAATTTTGATGTAACCGCTATGTTCGACGGTGAAATTGCACGTCAAGAAGAATTAATTGCAAAAAGTGGCATCAAAAACCCAATAGGCCAGTCGCTAGTTTTAGCATCTGATAAATTTGTGTCTAAACGCGAAACTACTAATGGTAGCACGATTTTGGCGGGCTATCCTTGGTTCTCTGATTGGGGACGTGACACGATGATTGCTATGGTCGGCTGTGTTATTGCTACTAAACGCTTTGAGGAAGCGAAAAATATCCTTAGAACTTTCCAAAAATACGAAAAAAACGGACTTTTACCAAATATGTTCCCAGAAGGTCCTGCTGACAACCCACATTATAACACGATTGATGCACCACTTTTATTTATTAATGCAATTTATCTTTTATACAAGGAAACAAACGACCTTGATTTTGTGAAAGAAATGTATCCTACGATGGAAAGTATCGTCGAAAACTTCAAAAAAGGCACTGATTATAGCATAAAAATGGACGATGATGGCTTAATTTCTGGTGGCGAAGGTCTTTACCAGCTAACTTGGATGGATATTCGTTTCGAAGAAATCCTACCAACACCACGTCATGGTAAGCCTGTTGAAATCAACGCTTATTGGTATAGTTCTTTGAAAATCATGGCATTATTTGGTGAAAAATTAAATTTACCTTATGAATCTTTCGAAAATTTAGCCGAAAACAAAGTAAAACCAGCATTTTTAGAAAAATACTGGTCTGATGAACTTGGTTGTCTTCGCGATTTAATTTCTGGCACTTATGCCGATATGCAAATTCGTTTAAATCAAATCTGGGCATTGTCTATTCCATTTACAATGGTTGATGATAAAATGGCAAAGAAAATTCTCGGCGTGGTTTATCGTGATTTATACACACCTTTCGGACTTCGCAGTCTTTCGCCAAACGACAAAGAATTCAAGGCAAATTATGGTGGCAGTCATTTCAATCGTGATATGGCATACCATCAAGGCACAGTTTGGGGATTTCCACTTGGTGCATATTATCTTGCATATCTTCGCTTTTCCGACGATAAAGCCATTACAGTGAAAACAATTTATCGTATGCTAAAAACCACCGAAGCCACACTTTATGAAGGATGTCTTGGGCAAATTGCCGAAGTATTTTCAGGCGAAAACCCAACTTCTAGCGAAGGTTGCTTCGCACAAGCTTGGAGCGTTTCAGAAATTTTACGCGTATATAAAGAGCTTGAAGAATTAATCTAAAATTCACCTTAATAATATTAAAAGAGGCTGTCGCAATTGCGACAGCCTCTTGACATTTTGCATAAAAATCTACGTTTTGTGACTACGTCACACTTTTAGATTTTGATAAATTTCTTGTGAAAAACAAGTTTTTCACACTGTATACTTTGGAAATTTATCAAAAAAGTGTTTCGCATTTGCGAATGCAACCAACCTACTCGGTTGGATTGAGCAAGTTTTTAGAAAACTTGACAAATATTTTGGGCAATATTACTTTAGTGCGACAGCCTCTTTTGTTTTATTTAATGATTACATTTTTGCCAGAGATATTATCATCACCATAAATTCTGCCTGTGCTTTTTAATAATACTTCAAGACTATTTGCAATTTTACCACTGTTTGTATTCAGTGTTCCTTCGACATCGATTACATAATAGTTAGTAATTTTAACGTTATTTACAAGAGTTCCTTTTTCATCGATTAAAATTATACCATAGTTTTTAATATCTGAATTATTTGTAAAAGTAACATTTTCATTTATAATGATTTTAGCAGTTTCTTCGATTTCCATATCGATATCTGCCTCTAAATAAAAATCTTCGCTAATTACGATATTGTCCAAATTGTCAATCGTTGCGCCTTCACTACCTACAACTAACACCTTGCTTTTCGTTGCATTCGCAAGTTGTGCCGACTCATTTGCAATTTTTAGTGTCGCAAAATCTGTAATCGGTTTTAGTGGATAGTACCCTTCCCCTGTGACATTTCCAGAAAGTGCATTCCCTAAAACTTGACCTTTAATTTCAATGCTACCATCGACTTCAAATTTTCCTAAATTTATTACATTCGCGTCAAGCACACAATGTATTTCTTTTGCAATTTCTAATGTCATATTTTCTTCGATAGTAAAGTCGTCCGAAATTGTAATATTAGTGTTAATCTGAAGTTTTTTGGCAGTTGTATCTGTCGCAATTTTCGCAGATTCAATAGATGTTATAAGGTCTGCTGAGTTTTCGATAGATTTTCCAGAATAGAAACCTTTTTTCGAACCTGCAAGCGTGATACCATTTAGCCCAGTATCTTTATCAACCTTTGTTTTTACGATATTACCCATAATTCTACCAGTGTCAGCAATTTCTATCTCACCACCAGTAATAATTTCAATACTTTCTTGGTTATAAATTTCTCCCGCTACAATAAGTTTTCCACCAGATAAAACATCTAATTCATTACCATCAGGCAGTTTTAATGTTGCACCATAAGGAACTGTCACCGTATCAGATATTTTAACATCTTCCACTAAAGCGTAAGTATTTCCAGCCGTCATCATACCTAAAGTTTCTTCTGTAAGTGCCGTTGGCCATTCTCCACTTCCTGTTGGTTGCACACCATAGACAGGATTTCCAAGAATTTTACCATCAGTTCCTACAACAATCTTACCTTCGGCATTAACAGTTATAACACCATTATTTTCAATAATACCATTCACTGTCAATATTTTTTGATAGCCAATAGTCACTTTATATTTCGATGGAATTACAAGCGTTATGTTCTTAGGCACAGTAACATCGTCTGTAAAAGTAATTGTCGCCTCTAGTTCAAGAGTTGCCTCTGCCGAACCTACTGCGTCAATCGCCCACAATAAATCATGCCCTGTTTTAATAGACTTCCCTGTATAATATCCATTGCCTTTCGGAGTTTTCCCAGTGATTACGCCAGTAATTCTACCACCTTCTTCCGATTCTAGTGTATTGTTATTTTTAATCTCACCATAATTCATAATAGTTCCAAAAACTTCGATTTTATCGTTATTTGTAAGAATTACACCAGATTTTATTTCAAGTTCTACACCATAAGGCACAATTATATCGTCTTCAACAGTGATATCATTCTCTAAAATAACTTTATCCCCTGTAATTTCTGCCGATAAAAGTGCTGCTTTTAGGTCAAATCCATTTTCTATTTCCTTGCCTGTCCAATAGCCTTCGCCAGTAGGGTCTTTCGAAATAACTTCTTCACCAATAATCATTCCAGTTTCATTAACTTCTACTTCAGAACTATTCGAAAATGTGCCGATTACTTTAATAACACCGTCGTTATCTATTGTTTTGCTATTTGTAAATGACGAATTTTCATAACTTACTAAAACTTCCCCATCTTCTAAATTCTCAAAGAAACCTTGATTTGAAAACGTACCCGAAATATTTAGTTCGCCTTCATTCGTCACACTTCCTGTGTTTGTGATGCTTCTTGAACTGTTAACTTGTAATACACCTTCGTTTAACAATTGATTGTTATTCTCAATTTTCCCATGATTAACGCTCAATTCGCCATAAACTTCGACATAACCATTGTTTACAAGGTTACTCGCATTTGCAAGCGTAAGCTGTTTACTACGATTTACTTCCAGACTAACCCCTGTATTAACATTTAAGTCATTATATGCTACTATATCGGTATTAACTTTTACAGTATCACCAGCAACTGCACCTCTTAATGCCGTTAAAAGTTCTACCTCAGTTTTTACATTTGTAGTAACGCCTTTTCTTTGCGCTAATTCTTCTTCTGTCAGTGGGTCACCAGGCAAAGAACCGTCGGCTTTTTGGTCATCACCCTCTGCCACTGTATACTTACCAACTTTTGTTCCTTCTATATCATCATCAACACGAACATTCGTTCCAGCAGTACTTATTGTTGCATCATTTGCGAAAACACGAACAGACTCTACCCTACCATCGCCCTCGACCGTTGTTTCTATTCCATAAGTATAAATTGCAGTAATATCACTGTCTTCCAATGCCTCAACTAAAACTTCTTCTGCTGTTTCTTTGATATTAACACGATTTATATCTGTATATATATCAGTTACAAGCTCTACTTCTCTTGCATAAATATCCGTTGTAGTCACGTTTGTGTTAATCAAAAATACCGGAGTTGTAGACCTTATTTCAAGGTTGTCAAACTCACTTCCCTCGATTATAACATCTTCTTCCCCACTTAAAATAAATACATCGTTAACAGAAACCCCGTTCTCCATAAAAATTCTTACATCGCCGTCTGGTTTTGTGATTATAATATCGTCGATAGTCGTTCCTCTGCCAATAGTAATTGTTTCAACACCACCTGCACGAACGATTAAATCGCCTTTTATACTAGTGTTTGTGATGCTAATATCACCGTCTAGCGCACCATCACCGATGATAACATTGCCACTTATGGTATTATTTTTCAAATAAACATCATCTGCACGAAGCATTAAAGAACCAGTAACATCTGCGTCAAAAGTTCCGTCGTCGCTCTCATATACCTCAACCATTCTATCCATAATAACTGCGAAATCTTTTCTTGATATATATGATTTTGGGTTAATTTTTTGATTATGACCTGTAATATATCCTGAGCTAATCATAGCCGAAACAGACTCTTCTGCCCACGAAGACACAAGATTACTGTCGGTATAGTTGTTTAGGTTACTCGTGTTATCGGTAACAATTCCAAATGCCCTAGACAAAACAACCATTGCCTCTTCACGCGTTATGAAATTGTCTGGATACATAAGCGTTCCATCGCCTGTAAAAATCCCCATTTTAACAGCGATAGCCATATCATCATAATACCAAGCGTCTTTTTTAACATCCTTATATTTTGATATAGTGGCAGTTTCTGTTGCACCAAACGCTCTAACAAGAATAGTCGCCATTTCTGCACGCGTGAGCCCTTTATCTGGGAAAATATGATAGTTATATCCCGATAAAAGTCTATTTTCTACTGCATTTTCTAGCGCCTCTGTCGAGTAATCGTCTGGCATATCGTTATATGCAATTTTCGCCTCAGCATTAAAGACCGAAAGTCCTATTATAGCAAAAGCAACTAATCCTAATATTTTTTGTTTCATATAAAGCCTCCGTTTAGCATATCTGTGTTTTTATATAAACTAGTTCGCACCAATTTCAAGTTAAATTTGTGATTTTTTCAGTTTTAGTGAATTTGTTTATTTTATATCATAAGCGTAAGCCTTATGATATATTTACTAAAATGATTTATAATATAAACTAGTTCACATAATTTTAAGTTAAATGTATAAAATTACCAGTTTTAATTAATTCGTTTATTTTATATCATAAGCGTAAGCCTTATGATATA
>CAYJLC010000033.1:0-13962 GCA_964370735.1 uncultured Oscillospiraceae bacterium | reverse complement strand
ACCAGTTTTAATTAATTCGTTTATTTTATATCATAAGCGTAAGCCTTATGATATACTTACTAAAATGATTTATAATATAAACTAGTTCGTACATTTTTAAGTTAAATGTATAAAATTACCAGTTTTAATTAATTCGTTTATATTATATCATATTTTAGTTATTTTTTCCATATAATTTTACATTTTTTTCAAAAAAATCATACATTGCACATATAGTAAAAGTATGATAAAATATAATAAACACACAAAAGGAGCTATTATGGTTAAAGGTTTTTTAGACGGATTATTTATTTTTATAGGAATTGAGTTGATTTTTCTATCAATTTCCATTTTATTATTACTTTCGATTTTAATTTTTCCAAAAAAATTAAAACTTTCACTGGCAAAAAAACTCGTAATTAAAGGGCATATTTCTCAAATCATCTATCCTTTATTGATTTTGTTTATTATCGCAACATCGACAAGTATTTTTCTAACTTTAGATGTATTAAATAAACAAAATATCCCTTCTGCTGGTCAATTTGTTTTGATATACGTCGGTTTAACGCTTGTTATCACTGGTTTTTTATGCAATAACCCTAAGAAAAAGGCAGAAAATATGCTAATACTCCTAAAAAATATTGCGTATAAATATATCGCAAAATCGAATAGAAAGTAGTAGCTAATTTAAAAAACTTACTTATGTATAAAAAGGACTGTCACTAATACATCACAAAACTCATATTTTCGCACAATATATGTCAAGAGGCTGTCACAATTGCGACAGCCTCTTTTAACACACTTTTATATGTTTTTCTTATCAATATTGCCGACTTCAAAATGTAAATTTACCCTATCGCCTGTTTTAAGGTTTTCTGAAAAATATGTGTCGATAATCAGTGGTTCATCTTTCAGCGTAATTCGTGTTTCTTTGCCACTCAATATGATTTTATCAATAGTAAATTGTCCGTTTTCATGTGGCAAAAGTTGAATTTTATTCGGTCTCACAAACATTTTCTTTCTATCTAAAATCTCTTTTGAAACATCAAATACTCCATACTTAGTTTCGAGTTTATTTCGAACTTTTTCACCGTAAATCACATTATATTCGCCCATAAATTTTGCAGTTTCTTCAAAAATCGGACTATAATACATCTCTTGTGGACTATTTACCTCAATAAGTTTTCCTTCATTCAAAAAAGCTATTCTATCTCCTAAAAGCATACTTTCAGAAATATCGTGTGTGACAAAAATAATCGTCAAACCAAGCTTTTTCTTTAAATTTTGCATCATTTCGCCCATTTGCATTCGCAAATTCATGTCTAAACTAGAAAATGGCTCGTCCATAAGAAGCATTTTAGGCGAATTTATTATCGCCCTTGCAATAGACACGCGTTGTTTTTGCCCACCAGAAATCTCGTGTGGCATTCTATCGCCTAAATCGCCTATCTGCAATAACTGCATATATTCCTTGCATTTTTGCTCAATTTCTGCTTTAGATTTTTTTGCCATAAGCAAACTATACGCAATATTTTGCTTAACTGTCATGTGTGGAAAAAGTAATGGTTCTTGAAAAATATATCCAATATCTCGTTTTTGAATAGGTAATTCGTTGATTTTTTCACCATTTTGAAAAATCTCACCTGCATCAGCATTTTCAATGCCTGCAATAATTTTCAAAAGTGTCGATTTTCCACTCCCAGAATTCCCTAAAATCACTAAAAACTCTCGTTCTTCTATGTCTAAAGTCACATTTTCAAGGACTTTTTTGCTATTATAACTCTTTTTTATATTAATTAAGTTCAATTCTGCCTCCTAATATAAGTAACTACGCTTTTTTATCCAAATATTTGAAAAAGCAAAAATTGTAATATTGATAATTAAAAATGTTGTGCTTAAAACAGCAGAATTTTGCATATCGAAATTCGAAATATATGGATACATTATGCCCGAAAGTGTCACAATATTCCCTCCACCGATTAAAAAAGTTGCAAAATACTCTGAAATCGAAATCAGAAAAGCCATGCTAAACGAAAGCCCTATTCCACCGCTGATAAGTGGCAAAATCACTTTCAAAAATGTCTTAATTTTACTTGCCCCTAGCATATTTGAAATCGTTTCAAACTCGCTCGGAATACCTTTGAAATAAGAAATTCCAATGTTTATCGAATACGGTATCGTGATTAATAAATGCGAAATAAGCACTCCTAAAAATGTGTTTGCAAGCCCTATTTTCAGCATCATCGTGTGCACACCTATAAACATCGAAATCGCTGGAAAGAACAGTGGTATCGTAAAAAATCCCACAAGTAAATTCCTATTAAAATTTGCTAATTTATAAATCCCACGACTAATTAAAAACCCAAATAAAGTTGCAAAAATTCCACAACAAAATCCGAGAAATATGCTCGACCACAGACTTTTTAAAAATAATCGATTTGTAAGCATTTCTACGATATATTGCAGCGTAAACCCTGTTGGAACTAGGTTTGGATATGTGTATGAAGTAAATACAGCCATAATTAGGCTCATAAAAATTGCAATTGATATAAAAATTGAAATTATTGTTTTCATTCATAACCTCGCTTAATAACCCGACTTACGCAAAAAGAATATAGGCTAGCGCACAAAATATTTATAAAAAGCAGGCAAATATTGCTCGCCATTGCTTTCGGAAAATCAGTAAAATCAGAGCTTCTATAAAGCCTAAAAAGTTCGGTTGCGAGTGTCGGTTGGTTTATATTTGAAAGCAATGTCGGAACCTCAAACGAACCTAATGTGTATGCAAATAAAATCGCACTACTCCACACAATTGTATTTTTACAAAGTGGAACATAAATACTAAAAATCGCTTTCCATTTCGTCACTCCCATGCTTTTTGCTAGCACAAAATAGTCTTTTTTTATTTCAGACATAACTTTATAGACATAAACTGTCACAAAAGCCGAGCCTTTTAGCACAAAAGATAAAATCATACCGATGCCTAAATCATCGTATAAAATCCCCAAATCTTCTTTATATCCAAATAAATATAAAATCCTTGCGAGCAAACCAGTGTCAGAAAACATCCAAATAACCAGTAAAATCGCGAATAAATATGGTAAAATAATGATTATATTCGATAGTTTAAAAAGCATTTTATTCAAAATTTTGCTGTTCGAAAATGTCATAAACGACGCAAGATATATGCCGATTATCACACTCAAGGTCGTAGATATAATTGCGAGATAAATAGAAAAAAACGATGATTTGAAAAACTTTTCATCGCCTAAAATATCTATATAATGGTCAAAAGTAGGTTCGGTCATACCGAAAGCTGGGATATATCCCAAACTTTCGATAAAAACAAAGATAAATCCTCCGAAAATGAATACTAAATAGATTAAAACAGGCACAAAAAAGTATAATATCGCCTCTTTTATCCGATTATGTTTTCTTCCCATATTTGTTCTACCCATTCTATATATTTAGCGTTCATATCTAAATTTCTTTTTTCAGAAAGCTCTGAAACTGGAATTATCGCTGGTTCATTTTCAATTTCTTGAAGTGCTGAAATTTGCTCGTCAGTTAAATTTTCTGTGCTAATTACAGCTAAATCACCCCAAACTTCAGGTTTCATTTTTTCAATCTGTGCCTCTGGGCTTTGTAAAAAATCTATCGCAAGCATAGCCCCTTCTATGTTCTGAGAATTAAAAGGAATTGCTAAATAATGCGAGTTTCCTATCGTTTTTGTGTCTAAAACATAAGTATCGAAGCTTTCTGGATATTCACCAGATTTTATTAGCCCTGATGTTTGAAACACCTCAAAACCATAAGATAAATCGACTTCGCCATTTAAAATCATTTGATTTTGCAGTGCAACTGTTGCTGGAAATGCATTGCCTTCGTTCCACAAATACGGATGAAGTTCTTTAAAATACTCGATAACAGGTGTCGAAAGTTCTAAAAACTCCTCGTAAGTATATTCCTTGCTGTAATCTGCGTCTGTCAGCTCAAAATATGCGTTTCTAACAAAGCAAGAACCCACAAAATCCTCTAAAGGGTTTGGATAAGTAAGACTTCCTTCATTTTCTTTTGCATATTCTAATATTTCTGCATAAGATTTCGGCGGATTTTCTAGTTTTGCACTGTCATAAGTGAACACAAGCTGTGCGCTCCCCCATAGAGCCTCTTTTCCGTCGATTGAAATTCCTGAATCACTTGTTAAAAACCCAGAATTTTGATCAAAATACTCTTGTTGATTAGGAAGAACATCGGTAAATGGACCATAAAGCCCGTCTATGTCTTTAAGTGTTCTAAAATTTTCGGCATTTATCCATAAAATATCAATACTGCCGTCGTCTACTCCATTTTTCTTCTCATTTAATATTTTCGACACAAAATCAGGTGCGTTCATCGGAACACGATTTAACTCAATTCCATACATTTCTTCAAGATTTTCTGCTACATATCCGTCCATATATTGATTTACAAGGTCATTTCCACCCCACATTGCAATAGTAACCGTTGTATTTGAACCAGTTTCGCTAATTTCGTCCCAGTCACTCGAAATTTCTACAATTTTTGCATTCGAAGTACATGCAATAAGCGAAGATAATGCTAAAACTGTTGCTATTAATGATATTTTTTTCATATTCTCTCTCCTCTAATTTTTGCTTGCTGTTTTCTTGTCATTACGCTTTTTCACAAGTGTTACTGCTACTGTGAAAATTACAAACGCTGCAATCGAAACCACTATACCTAGTGGATTTTCTTCGATAGTAGACGCGCTATACCCTAGATATACATATACGACACTTCCCGGTAACATTCCAAAAAAAGTTGCAATCGTATAATCGCGATATCTCGTTCCGATAATTGCCGATAGATAGTTTACTGCTGCGAATGGAAATAATGGAATAAGTCTTGCGTACATCATAAATATAAATCCATTTTTTTCTACTTGAGTTGTCGCTTTTTCAATAAACGAGCCAGATTTTATATATTTTTTAATGACATCTTCGCCTAAAAATTTACCTATCCAATATGACAAATGACATCCTAAATTCGCACCGATAGTCGTTACAATCAGACCATTCCAAAAACCGAATAATGGCGCTGATAATAGCGTTAATGCACTCGCAGGAATCATTAAAGTTACCGAAATTCCATAAATTAATACATATACGACTGGCGCTAGTGGATTATCTTTTAAACTGTTTACAATTTCAAGCATACTATCTAAATTGATATAATCCCTGAAAATGAATATTGAAATTACAACAACAGCTAAAATCGATATTTTAACGATAGTTTTTGATTTCATAGGCTACCACCATCCTTTTCTTTTATTTTTTCATTTCGCTTTTTGCAATTTTCGATATTCTAATCATACCTGTGAGTATCATAAGCGCGTTGAAAATATTTAATATAATCGGTATAAACTGTGGAAAAAGCATCATTAAACTAAAAAATATGAAACTTTCTGTACGTTCTACAATTCCAATGTCATAATGCATACTTTTGTTGCCTGTGTTTTTAAAAAGTGCTGCTGCCTGCATAAATGTTGTGTAATTAAACATCATCGACACAAAGAAAATTAAATAGCTTAATGCAAATTGTGGCATTAGGAAGTAAAATCCTAAAATTATGAAACATTCTACAAGCCTATCAAATAATAAATCTAAATATGCGCCTATTTTCGAACTTTTCCCGGTAAGTCTTGCAACAGTTCCGTCTAATACATCAAACGCACCAGAAATCCACAGAAAAATCAGCGAATAAATCGTATGACCGAAACTCAAAAGCACACACGAAACAATGCCGAGTAAAAATGCAAAAATCGTGATTACATTTGGGTGAATATTAATTAATTTGAAAAATTTCGCCGTAAAATCAAACGAACGCTGGAAATATTGTCTACCTTTAGTGTCAATCATCACTTACCCCCTTTTAACTATCTTCTGAATTAAAGATTGTTGCCACGGTTTTACATGGTCTTTAAAATCTCTTGTCGCCAGTGTTTTGATAATTTCTCCTTGAATTGGGTATTGATAAATAACATTTAACGCCGAAGTAAGTGGCATTTTATGTGCAACCATCAGCGACACCTGTGTCAACATTTCACCAGCTTTTTCACCTACAATAGTACCACCGATAACTCGTCTTTTCTTGTCCAAAACAAGCTTTACAAAACCAATTCTGTCATTTTCTGCTTTCGCCCTGTCATTGTCATCAATCTCTATAAAATGTGCATAACCACCGTCATTTTGCACATCTTTTTCCATAGCACCAACATGTGCAACCTCTGGCGAAGTATATGTCGTCCACGCTACATTCAAATAAGATGTCTTAAACCGTGGCGAAATAAGTGCATTTTTCACTGCCACAACAGCCTCGTAACCTGCCATGTGGGTAAACATAAATTTCCCTCTCGAGTCACCGCACGCATAGATATTCGAAACAGATGTTTGCAATTTTTCATTTACTTCGATATATCCCCTGTCATTTGTCTTAATCCCAACGTTTTCTAGTCCAATATCCTTTGTGTTCGGAGTTCTACCAAGAGCTACAAGCAAAGTATCGCACGCGATTTGCATTGTTTGTCCATCTTGTTCAAAACATACAATAATTTCATCATTTTCTTTTAAAACAGAGATAATTTTACATTTAAAATGCAGATTTAAGCCATCATCTTCAAGTGCTTTAGTCATAATTCCAGACACTTCTGGCTCGTCTTTTGAAAATAATTTTTCGCCTCTATCTATAATGTGTACTTCACTACCAAGCAAAGAAAATCCCTGCCCGAGTTCTAAACCAATCGGCCCTGAACCTAGTACAACAAGTCTTTTCGGCAAAGTTTTAAGCGAGAAAATACTCTCATTTGTGTAATACTTCACGTTTTCAAGACCTTGAATAGGAGGTAAATTTGCAGTCGACCCTGTTGAAATTATAATTTTTTTCGCACCATAAATTTCATCGCCGACTTTCACACTGTTTTTCGATAAAATTTCGCCATGACCTAGCACAACATCTGCGCCAAGCCCTCGAAACCTTTCAACGGAATCATGAGGTGCAATTTCGTCAATCACAGACTGAACGCGCTCCATAATTTTCTCCAAAGACGGTTTCACATCACCGACCAAAATGCCATAATCACTAGAATGATTAATAGTTTTCATCGTTTTACATGATTTTAAAAAAGTTTTGCTCGGTACACACCCATAATTAAGGCAATCGCCACCCATTTTCCTGTTTTCAACAAGAAGAACACTCGCACCTAAGCCTCTAGCTGTCGCACACGCAACCAAACCAGCACTACCAGCGCCCAGTATTGCTAAATCATACTGTTTATTCATTTCGACCACCTTAAATCCTTTAACATATTTGATTTTCCAGTTTTTGCCTTTTAATGTTGTCTGTATTATACCAATTTTGTCACAAAAAGTCAATATAATTTGATTTAACTTAAAAATATTATTAAATTTTTTTATTTTTATTAAAATATTTTTATACATTTTACACAAAAACAAGAATTCAAAAACTGTAATTTTTAACCATTAGTAACTTTTTTAACATTGAGCTCAAATTTCTTTTTAATACAAATGCTTTAGTCATAATTCATAAAAAATAAACTCCCTTTAGATTACTAAAAGGAGTTTTGTGCTGGTTGTCAATCCAGATTTTAAACTTTATTGTTTGTCGCGTTTAATGAACACATATTGACTTTTTCTTTTATAGCCCTAAAGGCATTAAAACAAATTTAATAAATAATGAAAAAGGCACAACAGAAAGGATAATTGCAATCATTACAAGAGGGAATAAGCAATACTCGCCTTTATAACCCGCAACTTTAAATACCCAAGCAGTCAGTGGAACTGGGATAAGTGCTGAATAAATTATAGCAAGTGCTACGATTATTGGCGAAGCACTGTAAGTTACCATAAAAGCTGCAACTGTTACCATACTGCCGAAAGATACAACAAGCATATTATCGTAGTATGGATAGAAAACGAAAATTGTTAAAGCACCAGTGACTAAAATTGCAAGTAAAGTTATTGGTAAAAGTCCTGCTGCAAAACCTGTGCTTTCTGTGTTTAAACAGTAAGAAATCACACAAAAACCGATTAAAGCTATTGAAGAAATCGAGCTACCACTAACGCCTAATTGACCAACATCGCCTAAAAGTTGATTTACAAACCATTCAAATTTTGATGTTTCAGGTTTGTTGATTTTAGGCTCAGAAGCTCTATCTCGCGGAGTCATCCAAGGCATTAATCTAAAAATCATTTGCCCCATAGGGAAGAAGAATAACGCTCCAGTTGCCACTGCGATGAACATTGGAAGACCTAGAGTATCGATGAACATTATACGAGTAAGCAAACAACATGGAGTGGCTAAAAGCATAGAATAAGTTCCGATTGTCAGGATTTTATCCATTGAAGCACCATAATACATTACAAAATGTTGGAAAAACAGATAAGTCGCAAGCGTTGGAACAAATCCAAGCGATGAGAATACTCCTCCGTATAAAAGTTCTGCTGCAAAAGTGAATATGATACTGAAAATTAATTGTTTTGCGTAAATATGGCTGTTTCCATCGACACCAGTTCCCATATAGCGTGAGCCTTTTTTCTCAAGATAAGCTCCGAGTAATGCGAAAACAAACATCGCAAATGTCGCCATTGGTGTGAATAGAAATGTAAAGTTTGAAATATCTAGTAATAAATATTCAAGGCGTGCTATGATGTCGCCATTTGCATTTGCGAATATTTCGTTCATACCGTTTATATATTTATTACCCTCTACAAGTGGCGTTATTGCGATTAATCCACCATAAATTGCAAAAGCTGCAATGATTGACACAATCAGTGGCAATATGATATCTTTACGCGATACTGTTTTAACTGAATTCATTTTTTAACTCCTTATTTTTATTGCTGTCAGCGAAAACCGACAGCAATAATTTTTTATGAAATTTAATAATATTAGATGTCTAAAGCTTTGTAATAACCCTCAGAAGTCGCATCTGCCACACGTCCTGGTTTAATGCTATCACCAATGGTATAAACAAGAGGTGCAGCGCCTAAAAATTCTTCAGAAGGGTTTGATTTCATACCTGCAGCAATTAAGATAGTGTCGCAAGCGATTGTGATTTCGCCGTTAGGAGAATCACAAACTAAGCCAGCATCTGTCACAGCTTTTGCTTTTGTGCTAGCTTTGATATCCATATCGCTATTGCGAATATAAATATCCATAGCACCTTTGTGCATCCAATATGAGTCAACAGCGAAAGTATCGTTCATTTCAACGATTGTAACTTTTTTGCCTAAACCATCTAAGTAGATACCACATTCAGTACCAACAAGACCACCGCCTAAAATTGCAACGTTTTCGCCAACTTTTGGTGGATTTTGATGTAATGCGTCTAAAGTAACAACTTTTTCATTGTCAATTCCATCGATTTTAGGAACTACTTGAGATGCCCCAACAGCTGTGATTATAACATCAGCGTTAAGTTTTGCAGCTTCTTCTCCAGTTAAAGCAGTATTTAGGTGAACTTCAATTCCAGCTTTTTCGATACGGCTAGCCATAACTTTTACATAATTATACATATTAGCTTTAAATGGAATGTGTTGTTCAGATAAAAGTTGACCACCTAAGTGAGGAGCTTTTTCGTAAAGTGAAACTTCGTGTCCTCTTTCGTGAGCTGTTAAAGCAGCTTGCATACCACCAGGGCCACCACCGATTACAAGAACTTTTTTAGGAGTAGTCGCAGGACGTGCAAATTTATTTTCAAATTCATTACCAACGATTGGATTAAATGCACAAGAATAAGTTCTGTTGTCTAAGTAATTATAAAAACAAGTGAAACAACGGCAACAACGAATGATGTCATCTTTTTTACCAGCGAAAGCTTTTTCAGGAAGTGCAGGGTCGCAGATTGATTGACGAGCAATTTCAACGATATCTACTTTTCCAGAAGCCACAAGTTCTTCCATCATATCGATATCAGTTAAACCACCTAAAGTCGCAACAGGAGATTTAACGTGTTTTTTCACTTCTTCAGCAAGGTGAGTATTGCAACCCTCTTTAACAAACATAGATGGGTGAGTTAAAACGAAAACGTCAGGATTTTCGTGAACACCAGCAGAAACGTGGATAATATCAACATAATCATCAACCATTTTCGCAATTTCGATACCTTCTTCAATACCATAACCAGTTTCAGAATATTCAGCACCACTCATACGGAACTCGATTGGGTATTTAGGCCCTACTTTTTCTCTGATTTTTTGTAAAACTAAGATAGTAAAACGCATTCTATTTTCTAAAGAACCACCCCATTTGTCAGTTCTTTTGTTCATATCAGAAGAAATAAATTGGTGAATTAACCAACCGTGACCTGCGTGAATTAAAATCATATCGATATCAGCTTTTTTACATAGTAAAGCAGCATCAGCAAAAGCTTCGGCAGTTCTTTCGATGTCTTCATCAGTCATTTGACGAATGGCTACACCTTGAGAGTTTACTTCGTTGTTAGGACCCATAGCGCCACTTTCAGCATTAGCGTGACCACGAGCGTTAGCATATCTGCCACCGTGAGTAAGCTCCATTACAGCCTTAGCATTTTTTCTATGTATAGCTTTAGCATATTCTTTTAGAGAAGGAAGTGACATTGCATCATATAGCACAACTTCTTTTGTGTGTGTTCTACCATTAGCCTCAACAACGCCAAGACCGATACATGTGCTTGCAACACCACCACTTACACGATATTCGTGAAATGCGATGTCTTCTTTTCTCATACATGCTTCGATGTCCATTTCAGGGTTTGACATTGGCGCACCAAAAATTCTGTTTTTGAAAGTCACACCGTTAATTGTGATAGGTTTTGCAAGGTTTGGATAAAATTTGTTTTCCATTTTTTCTTCCTCCGTTTTTTGTTTAAAATTTAACATATATAGATTATACAATAAAAATAATGCTTGAAAAAGCAGAAAAAATGTTGTATAATTACAACTAAAAGGTTGTGTCAAAATTGTATAATTAGGAGTGTTAAATTTATGACATTTAGACAAATGGAGCTGTTTATAGCAGTTTGCGAAAACAAAAGCATTAGCAAAGCATCAGAAAAACTCTTTATTTCTCAGCAAGGAATATCAAAAATGATACGAGAACTTGAGGATGAGTTGTCGTGCAAGTTATTAAATCGAACAAAAAATGGTATTTCTCCGACGGAAAACGGCTCATACTTCTTAGGTGAGTGTAAGGCAATTTTAGAGCGAAAAGATTCTCTTTTGTTAAATATAGCTGACAAAAGAGAAATTCCACATGAAACGATTTATCTTGGTATGGCTTATGGGATGATAGCAGCACTTCCCCATAAACTTATCGCAGATTTTGAACAAAATCATGAATTTGTTGACATAGCATATAACGACCACACCGACCTTCAACTTGAGGCACAACTTCAAAATGGTGATTATGACTTTTGTATAACAGCCGGAGTTTTGGATAGTGATAGCTTTGTATCAGAGCTTTTATTTTCGGAAAATATTTATCTATGCATTCCGAAAACTCACGAGCTATTTTACAAAAAAGACATAGAAATGGTTGATTTAGAAAAGCAACACTTCGCAATGTTTAGCACTCAATTTCATATAAGGCATAATTTTGTGGCCTCGTGCAAAAAAGCAGGGTTTGAGCCTATAATTGATATCAGTTCAAATGATTTTAACTCATTAAAAGAAATTGCAATACACAATAATTTGCTTTTTGTAGTCCCTGAGCATACAATTATTGACAACAAAGAAAAGTTTAAATATTATAAATTTCCAGATGAGAGTTTTCTTTGGAATGTTTATTTCACAAAGAAAAATAATAAAATTTTGAGTAATAATATGCACGTCTTCTATAATTTTTTAAAAGAAAGTTTGAAAATGTAATCTAAGTGCAAAAAATATCTTTTTTAAACACAGCATTCAAATATGACATTAAAAAATCAGCACCTTTATAAAAGATGCTGATAATAAACTATTGAATTGTAAGCTCTATGTTAAACAAATCGTCGCTATATGTGCCTAATTCTTTTTCAAATTCGAAAGTGAATTGTCTAAAGCTTAATTTAGACGATGCAAAATTTGGGTCGTTATAATCTTGTCGTGAGAACCAAGCATAACCGTCGAGGTAGTTTTCCATACCTTCTTCGAAAGAATCAAAATTTTCTCTGAATTTTTTAAGCGCTGGTAGCGAAAGTTCCATAGCCTCTTCGGTTGTTATATAACCACATCTGTAACCCCATTCAGCCAGTGCTACTGCACGAACTAAATCGTAAGCCATAATACCTTTTTCACCCCATTTTTCATCCCAATCGAGCAGTTGAACAGTGAGGTAATTGTCATCTTTAAGCTCTTTTGCAATTTCAACTTCTAAGAAATACATAACATTTTGACCGTCACCAGAATAGTAATTTATGATTTCGATTAAATCTTCTTTATTATTTACACCAAAATTGTTTGACAAGTCTTCGATATAATCTTCGGCAGAACCATAGCGAAAATTGGCAGAAAGAGCAATACTAGAAGGGTGAATCTCTGTCATTGTAGACATAAAATCATCTATTAAAGTATCATCTAATCCTTGAGAATCTTGTTTAATATCAACAATACGATTTTCGTACCAATCCACTTCTAAACCTAAGTTTTCTGATATAAATCGAAGTGGCAAATAAGTTCTATTAAAGTTTATGTAAGCAGGATATGGCAGTTCTTTTACTTCGCCGTTTACTGTCGCAGTATTCTCGCCAATCTTAATTGTGATTTCTCTGTCCGCATATTTAAAAGTAGCAGTTTTAGTCGTTCCATCCCACGAAGTAGTACCACCAATTTTTTCGATAATCGGAGTTAATGGAAGCATAGTGTTACCATCTTTAGTTTCAGGAACTGCATTCAAATACAAATAATATCCTTCGAAAAGAACATGGATAGAATTTTTAAGTCTACTATAATCTAAATTATGCTTCGCTTCTCTTGTGTCAAAAAATTCATGACCTAAAATATTTTCTCGTGAAACATTGTCAAATGTCATAAGTCGCATAAAATCTTGTGACTTATCTACTTGAGTACCATAAAGCTGATTATCAACCATTAAATGAAATAAATAGCTTAGCTTAACTTCCATCAGAAAAGGCTCGACAATGCTATCTTCTCTTGAAATATCAGGACCAAGGTTTAATTCATTTGTAAAGCAGTCGTATCTAGCATCTTGAAATAATCTTAAAGCTACAAGAAAATTCATATCATTTGCATCTTCAAATTTAGTTATTTCAAAATATCTATAAAGTGTTAGCCCATTTTCGAAACAAAAAGCACGATTTTCATCATTAAATTTACGATATATTTCTTCATTTGCTTCTATCCACTCGACAAATTCATCGTAATCAAATGTTCTATTCTCTACTTCTTCTCTAAACTCTAATGTTTTTTCAAAATCATCGGACTCATAAAAATCTAAGTGATCCTCGAAAATTACATACTCATTTTCAGCCAAAAAATCGGGCTTTAACTCGTCATAAAGTGTTTCAGGATTGCTTGCAAACACCGTAAACGAAAGACTTGCGAGTGCTAAAATTGTTAATGTGATTAGTTTTTTCATTTAGTTCTCCTTATGGTTTTTTGTTAATAAATTTACTCCATACACTCAATAATATAATTTTCTATTATTGCACCTAAATCAAGTTTCTTAATCGAGTTATATCTATACGTTTTCGTGCCATTATTTTTAATTAAATTATGTGTTTTAACGTATGTATATATTAATTTTACCATTTTCAGCCTGGCTTGTCAATCAATAGTGTGCAACCTTACTCGTATTTAAGATATAAAAACGACTTAACATAAACTAAGTCTAGTAAATATAAAAATAAACTCCCTTTAGGTTACTAAAGGGAGTTTGGCACTACTGGTCAAACTAGATTTCGAACCATCTTGCTTAGCGAGTTGA
>CAYJLC010000032.1:0-26597 GCA_964370735.1 uncultured Oscillospiraceae bacterium | reverse complement strand
ATTTTGCAAGAATGAATGAAAAAGAGTTTGTAGAATTTATCGCTAAGAAAAGCACAGCCGAAACAAGACAGCAGATTAAACAAATAACAAAAGAACTTGAAAAATCTCAAAAGCGAAATAAAGAATTGGATAATTTATTCAAAAAGTTATTTGAAAATCATGTAATCGGACAATTGCCAGCTGAGATTTATCGAAAGTTAAGTGATGAATATTTAGAAGAACAAAAAGAAATCCAAATCACTATTCCAAAATTGGAAAGCGATTTGGAAAAACTGAAAAACTCACTTACAAACACTGATAAATTCATAGAGCGAGCGAAAAAATACACTGATTTATCTGAATTAACACCAGAAATATTAAGAGGTTTTGTAGAAAAAATTGTTGTCCACGATAAGGCTGTAAAATACTCAAGAGTGGCAAATCAAAAGATAGAAATTCATTATCGTGATATCGGCTACCTTGCAGACTATACCAAAGAAACGGATATCCCTGCACCACAATGCGATTTCATCGAGAATAAAACTGGAGAACTAATCTGTATAAACGAAGAATTACTACAAGTTGTAGCATAATAAAAAGCTGATAGCTTGCAGAAAATTGCAAGCTATCAGCCAAAACATTGGATTAAATAGGGGTGGTCACAAAGTTTCTTTATTGACAATCCACTAAAGCGACAGCCCATTTTATTTTGCACAAATCATTAATTTTACGAGTGTGACAGCTCTTTTTTCTCTATTTCTCAAAAAGATAAAGCCCTTTTTTCTCTAGTTCCTTTATTAATGAAATCTCTTGCTCGGATAAATCGAATTTACTTAACTCAACATTTTCATTCGCGTGATTTTCAATAAAAATAGAAATCATTTTAAGTGCATAAATCACCGTATTTACTTCTTTTTCAGTCCAATTACGTTTTGTTTTGCAATCGTCTAGCCCAATAATAGTTCGAGTGTAGTTCTGCCTTTTTGCTTGTGCAATAAGAAACGATTCAATTCCTTGTCCACTTGCTACTACATATTTTTTATCATTTTCAATCAAATTTGTGTCATTTAAGAACATATATCCTTGTGTATCTATTTCCTTAATGAAATCGTGCATTTGTGCATTTGAGAAATTTTGCAAATTATCTATCTGTTTACTAGTATTGCTATCTGTCCATTCATAGGTAACACTATAACTTTCTCCCTTGTTAAGAGTTTCGAAAATATAGCATCTATCGGCATTCAACCTTTTTCCTAATAATTGTAGCACATTGTTTATTGCAATCGAAGTATCTTCCGATTGGTACATAATATCGAAGATTATCGAAACAATTTCTGCATCAAAATATGTATTTGACAGCCTTTTTGTGTTTTCTAAAGTCGTCAGTTTTTTAATTTCGCCGTCGGCTAAGTCGGCTGAATAGAATGTATAGCAGTCTTTTCCTTTGGATTTCGAGTGATAAAGTGCCTTATCGGCTGCTTTATATAGGTCTGAGTAGGTTTTTCCATCTTTCGGGAATACAGATATACCGATACTGCCAGAAATTTTGTAATTTCCGTTTTCGCCGGTAAAATTATTTTGAAACGCCTTTGCAATAGCTTCTGCTTTTGATGTAATAATATCATTGCTTGAAACATTTTTTACAAAAACAATAAATTCATCTCCACCAATTCGTCCAACAATATCTTCAATTCTAAATTGAGTTTGAAGCTCTAATGCAATCTCTTTTAGAACAATATCACCAAAATGATGCCCTAAATTATCATTTACAGCCTTAAAATTATCTATATCAACGATAAATAATGCGTGGTACGAGTTTTTTTCTGCTAAAATTGTTTCATTAATTATGTTTTCTGTGGTTATTTTATTTAAACAATTTGTAAGCAAGTCCGTTTTAGACAAGACTTCATACGTTTTTTGCATATCGATATCAAAAGTTTTCCCAATCGCAAAAAGAGGGTTTCCGTCTTTGTCAAAAGTTGTGTTATATATTATTCTAAAATATTTAACTGTTCCATCTCTTAAAATAAATCTTACATCAAAAGGACGCACTGCACCCGTTTTAATAATCTTGCAAAAAGTTAAAAAAGTGCTAACATCTTCTGGAAAAACAACGTTTCTTTCTAAAACTTCGTCTGGAAATTTCTGTTTTTCACGACGAATGTCTATAAGTTTTACACCTTGTCCGAAAAATTCAATTGTAGATTCTTTAAAATTATAAACCCAAAGCCACTCATCTGAAAGTGTACTAACGTGATTTAGCAAAGTTTTATCCGAAATTTGATTGAAATATTCCTCATTATTGTCTTCATCGCTGACAAATCCTGCAAGTTCTGAACGCAAATCACGCACAAAACTCGCAAATAGATAATTTCCATTATTGTCTGTAAAATTAAGCTTGCGAATAAAAACCTCGGTTGGAATTAATTCGCCGTCTAATCGACAATGCATCCAACGAAATTTAACACTTCCTTCTTTTTTTGCAATTTTCATGTATTCTTGCGTAAGTTCTGTCGAAAGCTTTCCATTCGGTTGCCTTTCAGGTGAAAATTTATAAAAATTCTCACGATATTCTTTAAAGCTAGACAGCCCAAACAGTCTTGAACAATAACTATTTCCGAAAATATTTTCAAACTTGCTATTCAATAAATTGATTGAAATAGGTGCTTCATTCATAATTGCAAGCAAATGTTCTAATTTAAAATCAGCTTTAGAAAGTTCTTTTCCAATTTCTGAAAAATCATACTGATGAAATTTATTCATATAACATATCCTTTCATAAGTTACGGATATTTTCCTTTTGCTTAATTATATCACATATTGAGAAATTTTTCCACTACTGAATTTTACATTTTATAGATTTAATCGCCTTTTCTCGTGGAAGCATAACAATATGCCCACATTTTTCGCATTTCAGTTTAAAATCTACCCCAACACGAATTATTTCCCACTCATTCCCACCACAAGGGTGGTTTTTTTTTGTTATAACTTTGTCCCCTAATTTAATTTCCATTTAATCCACCATTAGTTTCTCTATTAGTTTTATGTCCGGTGTTGCGTAAATCGTATTATAATTATCGTAAATCACCATCCCAGCCTTTGCACCTCTCGGTTTTTTCACATTCGAAACAGGGCAATAATCGACAGGAACATTTGCCGAAGTCTTTGCTTTTGAGTTAAATGCTGCAATGATTGCGCACTCCAAAATCGAAGTTTCAGGCACTTCTTTTCCTTCCGTAAATAAAATTACATGTGTACCATGAATTTTCTGCGTATGGAACCAAATATCCGACTTTCTTGCAGTTTTCAGCGTTAAAACATCATTTTGAGTATTATTTTTCCCTGCATAAACCGTAAATCCATCACTGGTAATATATTTATTTGGCATCGATTGTTTAATTTTCGGCTGATTTTTCGTTTTCGGACGATTGATAAAGCCTTCATCCATAAGCTCATTTTTAATTTCAAGAACATCATTCGTCGTTTCTGTACGCATAGTGCTCTCTAAAACGCTTTCAAGGTATAAAATATCGTCTTTTGCCTTTTTTATTTCGACTGTTAAAATTTCCTCTGCATTTTTAAGCTTATTATATTTCAGAAAATATTTGTCTGCATTTTGTTTCGGTGTGAATTTCACATCAAGCGGAATAACAATTTCCGACAAATCGTCCGAATAATAGTCTGTAAGTGTTATATTTTCCGATTTTTCGTCAGAAATTGCATACATATTCGAAATGATTACATCGCCATATCTCTGGAAAATTTCTCGTTCCTTAGTTTGCAAAAGTTCATCTTCTTGCACTTTTATCTTCTTAATTTTACGATTTATAAGCGTTTTTATCGTCTTTGTCAGCTCTTTATGCACCGATTTTAATGCATTTGTCTGCTCTTTTATCTCATAGAAATCACAAAGCATAAAAGAAAATTTATCTTGTAAAACACTGTCGAATTTTGTATGTGGCAAAATCGAAAAATCAAATGGCACACCATCTTTATATAGTATAAACGTATTAAATTCCCCATTTTCAACATATTGTTTAAAATTTTGCAGATTATCTTTTTGAATTTCGAAATCCGTATTATATAAAATATCGCTTAATATCGGAGATAAACCTTTAATTTTTTCGACTAATTCTTCTTTGTTTTGCACGAAAAAACCGTCATTTATGTCTAAAATCGACATTTTTTCTTGCTTTGGTGGATAATCATAATAAATATTTGGCAAAACTGGTCTAACCGAACTTTCAAAATCGACCCTTTTCAAGCAATCGAGTATCATTTTATCTTTATTTATAAGAATTAAGTTCGAAAATTTGCCTAAAAGCTCAATTATAATATATTTTGTCGTTTTAAAACCCATTTCGTCATAAGTTTCAACCTCAAGCGTTATTAATCGCTCAAAATCATTCGTAGTAACCGACCTTATCACCGAACCCACTAAATGTTTACGCAGAAACATACAAAACATCGGTGGAGTCTTTGGATTTTCACGATTTTCTTTCAAAAAATGCACGCGTGGATTATTTGAGCTTACATTTATCAGTAATTTATGATTAAAAGCATGTTTTCTTACCGTCAAAACAATTTCTTCTTTCGTCGGCTGATTAACTTTTTCGATTTTGCAATTTTCCAAAAGAAGCGAAAGCTCCTTTGCAAGTGCATATATAGTAATTCCGTCTAACGCCATATTTTCTCCTATCTAAAACTAATTATATCGTGATGTTTTTGCGAATTTTTCACTGGAATTTTAAAATTTTCGCTCAATTTCTTCCTTAAAACTTCGCAAATCACATTTTCTGTTGCAAAATGTCCTGCGTCAATTAAATTTAACCCCAAGTATAATGCTTTTTGGAAAGTATCATAAGTGCAATCTGCTGTGACATAAGTATCCGAGCCATTTTTTATAGCTAAATCCATTAATTTTCCACCAGAACCACCTAAAACCGATACTTTTTTCACTTTATTAGTCCCTACATATTTAATTCCATTTGAACCTAATTTTTCTTTGACAAAAGTTAAAAATTCATCAAATTCCATCTCATTTTCAAGCTGTCCCACACGCCCTAGCGAAAGGCTATCGCCGGCACCGAAATTTTCAATATCTTTAAGATTTAATTTTTGTGCCAATGCATCGTTCACACCGTCTTCAGCCGAATCCAAATTAGTATGCATACATATAATTGAAATATCATTTTTTATTGCAGTAATAACCATTTTTCCTATAAAATCGCTGTTTGTAACACTTTTCAGTGCAGTAAAAATGATTGGATGGTGTGCAACTATTAAATTACATCCAGTAGAAATAGCCTCATCTATAACATTTGGTGTAATATCAAGTGCAATTAACGCTCCTGAAACTTCGCTTTCTTTGTCACCTACAAGCAAACCAACATTATCAAAGCTTTCTTTAAGCTCAATTGGTGCTATTTTTTCCATATATTTTAAAATATCTACTACTTTAATCATCCAAAAGTTCCTCCAATTTATTTATAACGGTTTTATTAAAAATATATTTTTCATTTGTTTCGTCTTTTATCCCACGACAAATTTTTCGTAATTTTTCAAGTCTATATGTGATATAATCTTTAAATAAAGGCTGACTTTTAAGACTTTCAGACACAAAACAGTCGGTTTCATCAATATTTTTAACTTCGCCGTTATAAACTGCCTCGATTATAGTATAAATTCGTCTATCTTCGCGCGAAATAAGTTCTGTTTTAATAGAAAAACCACTGTCATACAAGTATTTTCTTAGCAAATAAGTTCGCGTCATCGGTTGCAAAATAAAGCTTATATTTTCATTTTTCACTTCATAACGAGCAGATAAAATATCAATAATAAGCTCCGCACCCATTCCACAAATCGCAATTTTTGTTGCTTTTGAAAAATCCACACATTCTAGTCCGTTTGATAGTTTTGTGCTTATTTTATCATATAAATCATTCTCTTTTATAGTTTTTTCGGCACAAAGCAAAGGTTTTTCTGCAATATCAAGCGCAAAACCCTGTTTTATCTTATCATATACCTTTAATAATAAATACGCATGGTCTGTGCCAATATCGTATAAAATATCGTCTTTTTTAATTAAACTTGCAACTGTATCTAATCTATCCATATAAACCTCATTTTCTTAGTACCTATATTATATAATTTTTTTTGCATAATTACAATATTTATATCTAATTTATTACAGATTTTACTCGCTGTGTTTTAAAAAGCACTACTGTTAATTTTAAATTGCTTTGCACTTTGTTTTGTGGTATAATTATAGTAGCGACTTAATGTATGGAGGGCAAAATGGCTATAACAATTAATTCTGCAGGTTTGTTTGGAATAGATGGATATAAAATCATCGTTGAATGCGAGTTTACAAGAGGTTTACCCGGCCATTCTATCGTAGGTTTACCTAGCACTTCGGTGAGTGAAGCTTTAGAACGTGTTAAATCTGCGCTAAAAAACCTCGACTATGACTATCCGGTTAGTAAAATTATCATAAATCTAGCACCTGCTGACATAAAAAAAGAGGGAACTGTCTACGATTTACCTATTTTGCTTGCACTTTTGCTACAAAGCAAGCAAATTAATGATATCCCAAACGACAGTGCGTTTGTCGGCGAGCTTTCTCTTAGTGGCGAAGTTCGACCTGTTCGAGGTGCTCTAGCGATGGCTTTAGCGTTAAAAGACAGTGGAATTAAGAACTTTTTTGTACCAAAAGAAAATGCTGATGAGGCAAGTTTTTGCAAAGATATCAATGTATTTGCCGTTTCAAATGCATCTGAAGTTATAAATCACCTTGATGGTATAAATATTCTAAAACCACATAAATGTTTAGAAAATTACGATGAAATTCTATATGAACACGACTTTTCCGATGTTGTCGGTCAAGAAAATGTTAAACGTGCACTTGAAATTTCTGCGGCTGGTATGCATAATATTTTGCTTTCTGGCTCGCCTGGTAGTGGAAAAAGTATGATGGCAAAAAGGCTGGTTTCGATTTTGCCTAAGCTAAATTATGATGAACAACTTGACGTTATAAAGATAAATTCTGCGGCTGGTTTTACTAAAAATACAATAAAAATATCGAAAGAGCGTCCATTTCGTGCACCTCATCACACTTCTTCTGCGATAGCGCTTATCGGTGGGATAGGTTCGAATAAATTTCCAAAGCCTGGTGAAATTTCGCTTGCACATAATGGTGTGCTTTTCTTAGATGAGCTCCCAGAGTTTGCAAAAGACGCTATTGACTCACTTAGAGCTCCTTTAGAAGATAAAAATGTTACAATTTCTCGTGTGAATACATCTGTCACCTACCCTACCGATTTTATGCTTGTCGGTGCTATGAACCCTTGTAAATGTGGGTTTTTAGGCGAAGATAGGTGCAAATGCTCTCCACAATCTGTTATAAAATATCAAGAAAAAATTTCTGGTCCTATGATGGATAGAATAGATATTTTCGTCAATGTAACTTCGGTGAAATACGACGATTTGCATAAGCGACAAAAAAGCGAAAGTTCTCAAGAAATCATAAAAAGAGTAATAAAAACTCGTGAAATTCAAGAAAAACGCTTTAAAAACACGAAAATCAAATATAATGCGACCATAACTCCTGACAAAATGAAAGAATTTTGTCAAATGGAGGATAGTGCCGAATTGCTTTTAAAACAAGCATTTGCAAGGCTAAATATGACTGCAAGGTCGTATGACAAACTGCTAAAAGTTGCACGAACCATCGCAGACCTTGACAATTCTGACATAATTTCTGCTACTCATATCGCCGAAGCTATTCAGTATCGAAATCAAAAATAATTTATTACGATGTGCATAAACCTGTGGATAATGTGGAAAACAACGACTTCTACGTTCAAAACTTAGTTTAAATAGCACAAAAACTAAAATATTTTTTTATAACAAAATGTAAAAACATTTTTTTCAGACATTAATCGCGTTTTAAAACACTGTTTTTGCTCTATTAATTGTTTTTTAGGTCATTTTTATATAAGTTTCCAACTTTAACACAATAAAATTTAACATTGTGTATAACTCTGTGGAAATTGTTAATAACTTATTAAAAACTGTTGATAGAAAACTAATTTTACATTTTGTAAAAAACATTTTTTTGAAATTATTGCGTTTTTTCGCTAATATTCTACATTATATCTGTCTACATCAATAAATAATACATAATTTTATTTAAAATACATTGTGTATAAACCTGTGGATAATGTGGATAAGTCTAAATTTAAAATTTTTGGAGGAATAAATGACTATATTAGAATCAATCATTTTGGGAATTGTGCAAGGACTTGGCGAATTCCTTCCCATTTCAAGTTCAGGGCATTTAGTGCTCGCTACTGAAATTTTGCAAGTGGAAATTGAAGGTGGAAATCTACTTTTCAACATTTTATTGCATTTCGGAACTTTAATAGCTGTTTTCATCGCTTATTGGAGTGATATTTGGGCGCTAATCAAAGAATTCTTCGCTTTTGCGCTCGATGGATTTAAAATAAGAAATAACGAAAATCGAAAATTTATCGTGCAAATAATAGTCGCAACTTTGCCACTTTTTATCGTAATACCATTTCAAAGCTACCTAGAATACCTGTTTACGTCGCCTCTTTTGGTGGGATTTTGCTTGATTTACACTTCAGCGCTACTTTTTATCTCTGATAAACTTGTAAAAGGGCAAAAAACAGCAAAAGATGCAACTTATAAGAATGCTTTAATAATCGGAATTATGCAATCAATTGCAATTTTCCCTGGTGTTTCTCGCTCTGGAAGCACTATTGTCGCGGGTTTATTTTCTGGATTTTCTCGCCAGTATGCAGTGAAATTTTCATTTATAATGTCAATCCCTGTAATTTTAGGAGCAAATATTTTAGAAGTATACGATTTGTTAACAACGCCAGATGCAGTAGGAATTCCTGTTGATATTGCATTTTTCGGTATTTTATCTGCGATGATTTCTGGTATTTTGGCAATCAAACTAGTAAAATACATCACAAACAAAGACAAATTCACCTATTTTGGAGTATACACTCTTTTAGTAGGTATCATAACAATAGCATTTAATTTTATAAGGTAGGTGAACTTTTTGGCAACAAGAAAACCAAGCACAACTAAAAAAACACCACGAAAAACTCAAACTCGTGCAAAAACAACTGCAAATACGAAAAAATCGACTATTCCTCGTGAATTTCAAGGATTAATTTATATAATCGTATCTGTAATCACAATTTTTTCAATATTCGACTTAGATGGATTTATTTTAGGATTTTACAGAAATCTAGTTTCATTTTTTATAGGATACGGAATTTACGTCCTTCCTGTGTCATTTTTAATAGTGGGAGCACTGTGTTTTATCCCATATAAAGGCAATACATCGCTAAGAACCACGCTTTTCTTTTCTTTTCCAATACTTATTTCATGTTTTGTGCAAATTTTAACTTATGGTGGAATTTATCGACTTAATATTCACGATTTAAGTTTAATCATCGAAAATTCGTATGAAATCCGTTCTGGTGGAATAATCGGTGGATTTTTAAGCATAATTTTAGAGGCAGCATTATCGAGCATAGGTTCATTAATTTTACTTTCAATACTTATAATAGTTGCAGCTTTTGTGGCGTTCAACATTACTCCTAAGCAAATTTATAGCTTTTTTAATAGCACTTTTGCAGGGCTTGAACACGAAGAAACAGAAGAAGAAATTGAATATAAATTATCTAAAAAAGAACTTAAAAAAGCAAAAAAAGAGCGTCAACGGGAATATAATGAACGTTTAAAAGAAGCCAAAGAAAAGGCTTATAACGAGGCTAAAGAACAGGCTGAAGTAAAAGTTCCTAAAAAATATCGCAACTTTGACCTTAAACTTGGCGACAGTGAACCAGAATTTAATATTGTGGAAGAAAAACCAAAAATTGACCTATGGGTTAAGGAAGAATATGAAAAAATTCTAGCAAAAGAAGCTAAAATCAAGGCTGAAAAGCAAGCTTTATTACAAAAACAAGCCGAAATGGAAAAAGAAGCAGAAGAAATTTATGTTACAAATATCGAAGATATAGAGCTTATCGAACGCGCCGAAGATGCTCCTGCACCGATTTTATTTAATCCACCATTTGAAACTGAAATCGCTGATACACCTGTTTCACAGGCTGAAATCACTACTTCTGAAACTGTTACTGACGAAATCGAGCCACCTGCTGAAATTTTATATTTCAACACAAATTACGAGGAAGAAAAGCAAATTGTTTCTGAAGTTTCTAAAGAAGTTGAAGAAATTTTAAGTATTAAAGGGGACATCGCAACCATTTTAGAAGAAGATGATTTAGATAAAACTTCCGATTATACTTTCATTCGCAAAGAAATTATCCCTGATGAATTAAAATCGACTATGAAATATGAGGTTATATCGAATTTTGACAAAGAAAATTTAGAATATAAATACTCTTTCCCACCACTAACGCTTTTATCGGAAAATATTAAGCAAGATAATTTCGACTATACAGCAGAAATGCACGACAGCTCTGAAAGGTTAATTGAAACTCTAAAAAGCTTTAATATCGCGGCTCAAATTATTAATATTGTGCGTGGACCATCAATCACGCGTTTTGAAATAACGATTGCTAAAGGTATTAAATTCTCGAAAATTACATCACTTTCAGACGATATTGCCCTTAGTTTAGGTGCTGCAAATGTCAGAATTGCAACTATTCCTGATAAAGTAGCCATCGGTATCGAAGTTCCTAATAAAACAACCGAAATGGTATTTATAAGGGAAGTTTTAGACTCTCCAGAGTTTAGAAATACCACAAGCAAGCTTTCTTACGTCCTTGGTAAAGACATTACAGGCAGACCTTGTCTAGGGGATATTGCAAAAATGCCCCATATGCTTATCGCAGGTACGACAGGTTCTGGTAAGTCGGTTTGTGTAAATTCAATGCTAATTTCACTGCTATATAAATCCGACCCTACCGAAGTAAAACTTATTATGATTGACCCTAAAATGGTTGAATTAGGCGGATATAACGGTATCCCTCATCTATTAATCCCGGTTGTAACCGACCCTAAAAAAGCTGCTGGTGCACTAAATTGGGCAGTAGGCGAAATGATGCGTCGATATAAAATGTTTAAAGAAAGTAACGTAAAAGATATTTCAACATATAATACATTAGTGGCTAAAAAAATCGAGAATGGTTTTAGCGAAGAAGAGGAAATCTTAGAAAGAATGCCTCAAATTGTAATCGTAATCGATGAGCTTGCTGACCTTATGATGATTGCTGCAAAAGAAGTTGAGGAATCTATCTGTCGAATTGCTCAAATGGCAAGGGCAGCAGGAATGCACCTTGTAATCGCGACTCAAAGACCATCTTCTGACGTTATTACCGGACTTATGAAAGCAAATATTCCATCGAGAGTATCTTTTGCAGTGTCATCTTCAACCGATTCAAGGATTATCCTAGACACACCTGGCGCCGAAAAATTAATCGGTAAAGGCGATATGCTTTATAATCCACTAGGCGTTTCAAAACCACAGCGTATACAAGGGTGTTTTATTTCTGGTTCAGAAATAGAGGCTGTTGTTGAATATGTAAAAATGATAGCCGAGCCTTCTTATGATGATGAAATTATGTCACATATTGAAAACCATTCTTCAAAAGACGGAAAAGACAATTCGTCGTCTGGCTCAGATGGTGATGAGGACGAAGACGATTTAATCTTTGATGCTATCGATGTGATTATTTCAACAGGACAGGCATCAACATCATTTTTACAACGTAAACTCAAAGTAGGCTATGCAAGAGCGTCAAGAATTATTGACCAAATCGAAGACAGAGGCATAATCGGTGCTGCCGATGGTGCAAAACCACGACAAATTTTAATAACTAAATATGAATGGCAAGAAATGAAAACTCGTCAATTAGGTGAGTAATCTGCTACCCACTCACCTTAAAGTCATACTATTATGTTCACACAAAGTGGAGAAAGGACTATTTTATGAAAGTTATTCCATTAAACGAACTAGACAAAAACGTATTTTCGCTTTACAAAGACGACTGGGCATTACTTTCTGCTGGAAATAATGAAAGTTTTAACACAATGACCGTAAGTTGGGGTGGGTTTGGCTTCCTTTGGAATAAACCTGTCGTGTATTCTTATGTTAGACCAACAAGGTTTACATACGAATTCACAGAAAAACACGATTATTTCACTCTAACGTTCCTAAAAGATGGCTATCGTGAAGATTTAGCCTATCTAGGAAAAGCCTCTGGACGCGATGAAAATAAAATCGCAAAAACAAAATTATCTCCTATATTTATAGACGGTATTCCAACTTTTTCTCAGGCTAAATACGTTTTAGTTTGCAAAAAAGCATATATTTCCGACATTAAATTAGAGAATTTTGTCGATGATAGCACGAAAAAAATCTACACTGATGATAACTTGCATCGTCAATATATTGGTGTAATCGAAAAAGTATATAAACTATAAAATTTACCACTTAACAAGCATTTTATACCACTTAAACAAAACTATAAGACAGATTTTTAAAAACGTGATACTATGACATCACAAAGGAGTGATAAAAATGAAAATTATCCTTGAAGATGCCGATACCGAAGAAGTTTCAATAACGATTAGAGGAAATATTGCTGATGAAAAGGTACAAAATATCATAAACTTGCTTAAATCAAGCTCTATTTCCTCAAAAATTATCGTCTATACAGGCGATAAAGAAATTCTTATTAATATTTCTGAAATCGAATATTTCACCGTACTTGACAGACGAGTTTTCGCTTTTTCAAATAAAAATAAGTACGAATGTAGATATTCCCTTTCCGAATTAGTATCACTTTTCAAAAATCAAGGCATTGTTCAAATCGGAAAAAGTCTTTTAGTTAACATCAATTTTGTGAAATCTTTAGAAGCAGAATTTTCTGGCAATTATTATGTCACAATGAATGACAATACAAGGTTAATCGCCAGCAGATTTTATATGAAAGAGTTCAGAAAAGCTATTATGGAGGTATAAAAATGAAAATTATTAATGCAATTGGCATAGGTTTAGCGTTCGGTTTTGTGTTTACAACGTTTTTTATGACACTTTTCACTGGATTTAACGAAACAACAATTCAGACGATAGCGTGGCTGATAGCGTCGGCTTGTTATGGTGGCTCAGCTCTAGTTTTTGAAATAAAAAACTTAAAATTACCTTATATTTCACTAATTCATTATGCAATTTGTGCAACTATTACTGGAATTATGACATTTTTGTTCTACAAAGAGCTATTTTTAACAGTTTTTGTGAGTTTCACAATCGTTTACTTAATATGCTACACTGTAATGTTTTTTGTCGAAAGTTACCAAACTAAAGAAATTAATAAAAAATTAAAAAAGGGAAAATAAATGAAAAATAATGGTTTTTTACCTATAAATAAAGAAGAAATGACCGAAAAAGGCTGGTTTTATGCCGATTTTATCGTTGTTACGGGTGATTCATATGTGGACCACCCGTCTTTTGGCGTTTCTATTATATCGCGAATTATCGAAAATCTAGGATTTAAAGTGGTCGTATTGCCACAACCAATGTCGAAAAAAGACTTTGAAGAAATCGGAAAACCACGCTATGCAACGCTAATTTCAGGTGGTAATATCGACTCAATGGTTGCCAATTATACCGTTTCTTTAAAGCGTCGAAACGACGATGAATACACTGCCGGCGGGAAAAATAATCGCCGTCCAGACTACGCATGTTCGGTGTATTCAAACTGGGCTAGAGAGGCTTTCGGCGACGATGCAATCATCGTTTTAGGTGGGCTCGAGGCGTCACTTCGTCGTTTTGCGCATTATGATTATTGGTCTGACAGCGTGAAGCCATCAATTTTAGTAGATGCCAAAGCAGATGCGCTTATGTTTGGAATGAGCGAAAAAAGCGTAAAAGATATCTGTTTAGGGCTAAAATCAGGCAAAAATATCATTGATATCGCAAAAAAAACTCGTGGCGTAGCTTATCTATGTGAGGAACTCGACCTAGGCGATTTCAAACGAAAAGATTGCCCAAGTCTAAAAGACGTTACTTCTGACAAAAAGCAATATGCAAGGGCTGCGCTAATTCAAGAAGATAATCAAGATTTTGTACAAGGAAAAGCCGTAATTCAGCGCCACCAAGGGACATTTTTGGTGCAAAATCCCCCATCAGTGCCGTTAAATACCGCGGAAATGGATGCAGTTTATGAGCTTCCATTTATGCGAACTTACCATCCATCTTACGAAAATTTAGGTGGCGTGAAATCTATTTTAGAGGTTAAACACTCGATAATCCACAACCGCGGTTGCTATGGTGGTTGTAATTTCTGTGCATTGTCTTTCCACCAAGGACGTTTCGTTTCTTCTCGCTCGCATGATTCTGTGATAAAAGAGGCTGAAATCATTGCAAATGGAGAAGATTTTAAAGGATATATCCACGATGTGGGTGGCCCATCGGCAAATTTCCGTCGTCCAGCATGTAAAAAACAGCAAAAAGAAGGTCTTTGCCTAGACAAGCGTTGTTTAGCTCCAAAAACTTGCGAAGCTGTCGATGCTGACCACAGTGATTTTTTAGAACTTTTACGCAAGCTAAGAGAGATAAAAGGTGTGAAAAAGGTGTTTGTACGTTCAGGAATTAGATATGACGTATTACTTAAAGACAAAAAATCCCCATTTTTTGATGAGCTTGTAAAACATCATATCAGTGGTCAATTAAAGGTTGCGCCAGAGCATTTATCGGACAATGTTCTATATTATATGGGCAAGCCAAGTTTTAAGATTTATAAAGATTTTCGAGAAAAATATAATAAATTGAATGAAAAATATGGTATGAAACAGTTTTTAGTGCCATATCTTATGTCTTCTCACCCAGGTGCAACCATAAAAGATGCAATTATCCTAGCAGAGCATCTAAACGAAATGGGCTATATGCCTGAGCAAGTTCAAGATTTTTATCCAACACCAGGCACTATTTCGACTGCAATGTACTACACAGAGCTTGACCCTAGAACGCTAAAGTCTGTCTATGTAGCAAAGACAAAAGATGAAAAGGCAATGCAACGAGCACTTCTTCAGTGGCGAAGACCTGATAAACGCGATATCGTATTAAAAGCCCTAAGGATTGCAAAAAGAACAGATTTAATTGGTTTTGAGAAAAAATGCCTTATTAAACCAGAAAAAAATACAAATTCTAAGCCTTTTGACAATAAAAAATCACCTCCTAAGAAAAATTTCAAAGACAGAGGTGCAAAAAAAGGCAGGAGGTAATTATGCAAGCTTTTTTTGGAACATTTTTTGCTGTTATAGCATTAATTTTGCTTATTTTAATTATAATTAGCAATTATTTCGTTAATTATTCGATGAAACGAAAATCCATTGACTATCGCGACCCAAAAGAACCGAAATACACTCGCAAAGAAGCCGAACGCGAAAATTTTGATAAAGCCATGTCTGATGTGAAATCCTTCTCAGAAAATAATTCTTGTTTCGAATTAAATATCAGCACTTTTGACAGTGAAATATTATACGCAAAGGCTTTTTTGCAAGAAAACTCGAACAAATGGGCATTATTACACCATGGTTATCGCACGTCGCATAAATTTGTCCAAGATGTTGCTATGAATTTTTATCACAATAATTATAATGTCATAACACCTGATTTGCGTGCTCATGGAAAATCTGGTGGAAAATTCATTTCTATGGGCTATTTTGAGTCAAAAGATACGCTAAAGTGGCTTGAATATATAATTTCTCGCGATAAAAATGCCGAAGTTGTGCTTTACGGTGAGTCTATGGGCTCGGCAACAGTTTTGCAGGCATCTGATAAATTGCCAGAGAATGTCAGCTGTATAATTTCCGATTCTGGGTACACAAATGCATACCAAATGTTCAAAGAGCAAATGAAATATCGCTTTAATTTGCCGTCTTTTCCTATTTTGGATATTGCAAAAATAATTGCAAAAATGCGTATAAAATACGATATTTCAAAAGCTAGCCCGATAGATAGTATCAAAAATGCAACAATCCCAATTTTATTTATACATGGCGACAAAGATAATTTTGTTCTACCATATATGCAAAAAATGCTTTACGATACATATAACGGTCCAAAAGAGAAGCTTTTAGTAGAAAATGCAGCACATGTGGTATCACGTTTTATAAATCCTAAAGATTATTACGAAAAATTGTTTGATTTCGTCGAAAAATATTCGAAAATATCTTTATAATTACGTTGAATATTTAATCTTTTGTAACATATACTGTTATAAGAGGTGATTTTATGGCGAATGTTATTATTTTATCTGACTATGACATAAATTGTAATTTAGGGAAAAATTTAAACCCAAAAGAGCTGTGTTCTCCCATTAATTGCGACATTTTACTTTGTTTGCCCAAAATTAAGCTTAAAAACCTAAAAATTACAACAAAAATTGCCATTGTTTATGGTGATGTGATTTTTAATCATAATCGAAACATAGATGCTTCAAAATTTATAACTTATGGTATGTCTGCAAAAAATACTTTTACAATTTCAAGTGTCGATGATGATAGCATTTTAATAGCTATTCAACGTGAAATCAACAACTTTAGTGGCGAAAAACTTTCAATTTCCGAATTTTCTGTACCAAAAAATCACTGTTCTGAAATGACTTTATTAGGATTAAATGCCTTAAAACTCATAATCGAATAAAATTTACCTTAAATATTTTTCTTTTTTGTGATAATAATATTACTGTGACAATAACTCACAAATAAAGGAGAAAAAATTATGTCAAATTTAGTGCCGAGCGCTAAAGACGCTCTTAAAAAATTCAAAATGGAAGCTGCCTCTGAAGTAGGCGTTAATTTAAAAGATGGTTATAATGGTGATTTAACTTCAAGAGAAGCCGGCTCTGTCGGTGGACAAATGGTTAAAAAAATGATTAAAGCTGTCGAAGAACAAATGGCAAACTAATATAAATGGGGTGACTTTATGTTGCCCCTAATTTTATATATTTTTTCAAAAAAAGCTTGATTTTTAATTTTGCTTGTGATATAATATTTTAGTATTCAAAATCCAAGCAACTAATTTGCGGATGTAGCTCATCTGGTAGAGCGCCACCTTGCCAAGGTGGAGGTAGCGGGTTCGAGCCCCGTCATCCGCTCCATTTTTCCTAATCATCACGATTAGGATTTTTTTTGCACTTTTTCGCTACCTCCACCTTAATTTCAATCGGAGGTGGGTTCCCTGAAAAACCTGTTTTTTAGGGTATGATAGCGGGTTTACGCCCCGTCATCCGCTCCATTTTTCCTAATCATCACGATTAGGATTTTTTTTACACTTTTTTCGCTACCTCCACCTTAATTTCAATCGGAGGTGGGTTCCCTGAAAAACCTGTTTTTTAGGGTATGATAGCGGGCTTACGCCCCGTCATCCGCTCCATTTTTCCTAAGTCTTTACGATTAGGATTTTTTTTTGCACTTTTTCGCTACCTCCACCATCAAAAATAGTTCAGATTTACGCCAATAAGGTTAACTTCATTTCAACTTATTAGATATTTAATTGACAAATTGTTAAACCTTTTCCAATAAACCAAGTATCATTGACATTGACTTACTATTGTGATAAAATATTACAGTAGACTATAAGGAGGCTAATTTATGGTTAGAAAAATTATAGCTGTTTTACTATATGTCGGTGCTGCTGTTTTTTTAATACTTGCAGGAATCACTTATGCAAATCAGCAAGCTGAAGTTAAGCAATTTGATGAACTTTCAGCATTAAAAGATGAAAATGTTAAACAAACTATTGTAAAAGTTGAAGATAAACGAGATCCTGATGAAGTTGTCGAGGAATATGTAAGTCCGCTTATCGACTTTACAACTCTTAAAGAAGTCAACTCTGATATTGTGGGCTGGCTCTCTGTCGAAGATTCACTTATTGATTATCCAATTGTTCACACACCAAATAATATTGAATATTACCTTAGACGTGATATAGAAAAAAAATACTCTATCAGTGGAGTTCCATTTATCGGTGTCGGCTCTAGTCTAGAACCTTTAGCAGACAATCTGCTTATTTATGGCCATAATATGGACAATGACACGATGTTTGGTAGTCTTGAAAATTATTTCGATAGTGAATATCTCGAGTCGCATAAGTTTATCGAAGTTTATTCAGAAGGCGTTTTATATACTTACGAAGTTATTGCGCTATTTGTTGAAGATGTTACAGTCGGAAACGGTCATTTTGAGTATTATAATTACTTAAATTGGGAAACAAGAAGTGTTGAAGAATATTCAAACACACTTTCAAGAATGTCGAGTATACCTCTCGAAGTTCCTCTAACAGCCGAAGACGATATTATCACTCTTTCGACTTGTTCATACCAATCTCAACACGCAAGAACGGTAGTTATTGGTAAATTAATTGAAACTTTCACAGAAGAAGAATAAAGAAAACCTCTTGTTTTTAAGTAAACAAGAGGTTTTTTTATATTATTTCATTTTTTCATAGAATGCTTTATACGCTTTATAAGTCATATAAACATCAGCTTTTGCTACAATTTCAAACGGAGCATGCATCGCTAAAACAGGAACACCACCGTCAACAGTTTGGATATTTCTTTCGGCTAACATACCAGCAACAGTACCGCCACCGCCTTGGTCAACTTTTCCAAGTTGTCCTGTTTGCCAAACAACATCAGCGTTATCAAGTAAAATACGCATTTTGCTCATTAGTTCAGCAGACGCGTCAGACGCACCAGATTTTCCTCTAGCACCAGTGTATTTTACAAGTGCAAAGCCGTTTGAAAGCTTGCCATCATTTCTTTTTTCAGAAACATCAGCAAAATTAGGGTCAAAAGCGTTACAAACATCGGCAGAAATACAGAAAGAATTTGAGTAACAAACACGAAGTCTTGCACCAGCTTCTTCACATAAATCTTCAATAAACAAGTCAAAAGCTTGAGATTTCATACCAGTTAACCCTTCAGAACCGATTTCTTCCTTGTCAACTAAAGCACAAACTGCTGTTTTTTCAGGAATTTCAGTCATATCGAATAACGCTCTAGCAGATGTAAACGCACAAACTCTATCGTCATGCCCATAAGCCCCTAGCATAGAACGGTCTAAACCAACATCACGCGCATTGCTCTCAGGCACGATAGTAAGTTCAGCCGATAAGAAATCTTCTTCCGTAATGCCATATTTCTCATTTAAAAGTTCTAAAATATACTGTTTTGTCTTATCTTTTTCAGCATTTTCGCTTTCAATAGTTCCAAGTAAAATATTTAATTGCTCACCTGTAACAAGCTCTGCTGCTGTTTTCGTCATTTGGTCCTTACCTAAGTGTGGCAGTAAATCTGTAATGACTAAAACTGGGTCAGTTTTGTCTTTTCCAACATTTATTATAACTTTTTCGCCGTCTTTTTTGAACACAACACCACGCATTTCAAGTGGTAAAGCTAACCATTGATATTTTTTAATCCCACCATAATAATGCGATTTGAAAAATGCCATTCCACCCTCTTCGTAAAGTGGTTTTGTTCTAATATGAATCGCTGGCGTATCAATATGCGATGCGATTAAATTGATGCCTTCATTAAGATGCTCTGTACCAATTACAGCTAAAAACATCGCACGACCGCTGCGTGATGAGTAAATTTTATCACCAGCATTTAATTTTGTGCCTCTTTTGTACTCTTTAAAGCCATTTTTTTCTGCAAGCTCAACCATAAAATCAACGCTTTCACGCTCAGTTTTTGCTTCGTCTAAAAATACTTTATAATCTTCACAAAAATCAGTCATTTCAGCACTAAATGGGTGTCTTTTGTATACTTTTTCTTCTTTAAGGGTTAATTCCATTTTATTCTCCTTCTATGATTTCAAGCACTTTTTTTGAAAGTTCTAGCAAATCTTCATTATTTTCTATAATTATATCACAATGTTCTGTATAAAAGCTAGTATTTTTTTGATTTTTTAGACGTATTTTTGCATAATCTTCTGAAATTGAATCTCTTTTGCAAATTCGCTTAATTTTTATCTCATCATTTGCAATTACACCGATGACTTTTTCACAAAATTTGTCAAATTTCGCCTCGAACATTAAAGGCACATCTAAAATAATTTTATTTTTCGTATTAATCTGCAAAATCACTTCATTTTCAACAAATTTATGAGTAATTTCATTTAATTTTTGAAGTTTTTCGCTATCATTAAAGACAATTTCGCCTAATTTCTTGCGATTTAGCACAGAGTTTTCAAAAACCTGTGGAAAATAGCAAGCAAGCTCGTTTTTCATATCAAGCGAATTTTCAACTAAATCGTGATAAATCTTGTCCGTATCTATGATATCAAATCCATTTTTTGCAAAAATCTCACAAACTGTCGTTTTTCCACTGCCAGACGAGCCAGTAAGCCCAATAATTTGCTTATCTAGGTGCAAAATATTAAATCCAGCGGCTTTTTTCAGCCTATTTGCGACAGCCAAACCCAAACCAGTATCATTTGGGCATTGTGCATATATTTTTTTCACAGGAAGTTCATCGAATTCACGCAGTTTCAAAAATAGCAAATTCGCTTGACTTTCAATGTCATTTTCTCTGCCAAAACACAAAATATTGTCACATTTAAACATATTTTTGTATTCATCAAAACACAGAATACCGTCATTTTCATCAGCTGTTTTCGCTATATATTTAGTAGTTTTCTCTGAATTTCCACACAAAACAAGCATAGACGCTTTCGGCGCATAATGTCGATATTTCATACCCGGCGAACGCACTTTTTTCGCATCAGAAATCTTCTCCAAAACTGCCTTATCTGTTGCTATTTTGCCGATTTTTTCTTCGATTTGCTCTTTTGAAATCCCACCTGGACGAAGCAAAATCGGAGGGTCTACTGTCATATCCAAAACTGTACTTTCTAACCCTATTTTTGCTTGTTTATCGCAAATTACAGCCGAAATCTTTCCGTTTAAGTCTTCTAAAACGTGTTTATATGTCGTAGTAGACGGACGCCCAGACGAATTTGCAGACGGCGCTGCTAAAGGAACTCCACATTTTTCGATTAAATCTATCGCAGTTTTGTGATTTGGCATTCGTATCGCGACAGTGTCTAGTCCTCGCGAAATTTCGTCTGGCACAATCGCAGATTTTTTAAAAATCATCGTAAGTGCACCGCCCCAAAACGCTTCAATCAAAATTTTCGCCTTTTTTGGTACTTCCAAAGTAAGTTTTTTAAGCATATCTAAATTTGAAATATGCACAATAAGTGGATTGTCTTGAGGACGACCTTTTGCTATAAAAATTTTAGAAATCGCTTCTTTATCGAGCGCATTTGCAGCCAAACCATAGACAGTTTCTGTCGGAATAGCAACAACTTCACCTTTTAAAAGCAAATCTACTGCAATATCTAAATTTTCTTTTTGTAAAACTTTCGTTTCCATTTTACTTCCTTTTTATATATTATGTGAAATCAAAATACCGACTATAATTCCGACAATATTCGCAAAAAATGTCATTTTAGAACAGCATAAAGTTTTGGATTTTGGCAAAATACTATTAAACACAATGTAAAACATCGCCCCACTAGCAAGTGCTAGAGAAAATCCAATTGTGTTATTAGAAATTTCGCCTAAAATCATACCAAAAATGCCACCAAAACCAGTTGCTAGACCAGTAATGATGGAAATTGCAACAATTTTCGCTTTTTTCATTCCGCCCATTTTGAGTGGTAGTGCAAAAGCTAAACCCTCTGGAATATCGTGCACAAAAATCGCAATTAATAGCGACCATGCGAGCGATAAATCGAAATCAAAGGCAACACCGAGTGCCAATCCTTCTGGAAAATTGTGCAAAGCAATGCCAATCGCCATAAAAGAACCCATACGGATTAGTGAATTTGATTTGCTTTCAGTTAAACATTCTGTAATAATCATAAAAAATATTCCAGTTAGAAAACCAAAAATCACATCAAATATTTTCGCTTTTTCCATTGCATTTGGCAATAAATCGAAAAAAATCACTGTTGTCATTAACCCTGCTGAAAGTTCTAGCACCATACAAAAGAATTTTTTGCTTTTTGTAGGCAAAATAAGCGATAATATACCACCAAAACCAGTGCCTAGGCTACCTGCAAGTGTTATATATAAAATATACAAATTTTCCACAAAATCACCTCGGTAGATTTTATGAGAGAGAATTTGCAATTATGCGTAGATTGATGTTTGTTGTATTTTGCATGGCTTGGATTGTTTTTGCCCTCTTTGGTAAAGAGGGTGGCGACGCAGTCGTCGGGTGATTTGTTTTTTTAATCCTCCGTCAAACATTCCGTTTGCCACCTCCTTTAAAAAGGAGGCTTTTGGGTCTTGTTATTTGAATTCCCTCCGTCAAACGTTTCGTTTGCCACCTCCTTTAAGAAAGGAGGCTTTTTTATGGTAATTTCATTTATTACATATCTTGTTGCAATAATTTTTCTGCTTGGTATGCTGTGATTAAACCATCGATGATTTCATCTAAATCACCGTCTAAAAATTGCGATAATTTGTATAAAGTCATTTTAATTCTGTGGTCAGATACACGGCTTTCTGGGTAGTTATATGTTCTAATTCTTTCAGAACGGTCACCAGTACCAACTTGAGATTTTCTTTCAGCTGAAATTTCTGCGTTTTGCTTTTCAAGTTCAGCCTCATAGATACGAGAACGAAGAATTTTCATCGCTTTATCTTTGTTTTTGTGTTGGGAACGCTCATCTTGACACTCAACAACAACACCTGTTGGAATATGAGTGATACGAATTGCCGACTCGGTTTTATTAACGTGCTGACCACCAGCGCCACCAGCTCTGAAAGTATCGATTTTAAGGTCTGCTGTGTTAATGTCGATTTCAACATCTTCAACTGTCGGTAAAACTGCAACTGTTACTGTCGAAGTATGCACACGACCTTGAGATTCTGTTTCAGGAACACGTTGAACTCTATGCACTCCAGACTCAAATTTCAGTCTTGAATATGCGCCTTCGCCTTCGATTTCAAAAGAAACCTCTTTAATTCCACCTAGTTCTGTTTGGTTTAAGTTGATAACATCAACTTTCCATTTGCGTTTTTCAGCATACATTGTATACATTCTATAAAGTGAGTTTGCAAATAGTTGAGCTTCTTCACCACCAGCACCACCGCGAATTTCCACAATAACAGATTTATCATCGTTTTCATCTTTAGGGATAAGCAGGATTTTAAGCTCCTCACCTAATCTTTCGATTGCTTCTTTCGCTTCGTTTAGTTCTTCTTGAAGCATTTCTTTCATATCTGGGTCAGATTCGCCTTGCATAAGTTCTAGCGAATCAGCAACTGTTTGTTCAGCAGCTTTTAACGCTCTATAAGCCTCAACAATCGGTGTTAAGTCTTTTTGTTCTTTTAGTAATTTAGCTGCATTTTTAGGGTCAGAATATAAATCTGGAGATGAAATTAATTCATCAAGCTCTAAAAATCGCTTTTCTAATTCTTTTAATTTTTCGTTCATTTTATTACCTTTCACCACCTTTAGTGGACGCACCACCTTTAGTGGACGCATTTGCTTCGCACTGAGTGGACTTTTGTTATATTAAATTGTGCTTATTCGCCCTCTTTAGCAAAGAGGGTGGCGACACAGTCGTCGGGTGATTTGTTCTTTGTAATCCTCCGTCAAACATTCCGTTTGCCACCTCCTTTAAGAAAGGAGGCTTTTTGCATTTATTTTTTATTTTGTGAATTGGGGATAACAGGAAACCCGTCCCCTACACCGATTTTGTGTGTTTGAGAATGTTTAATTATCCGTCGGCATTGCCGACTTCAAAAATCCAATGTTTCATAATCGAGAAATATTCTCGTATATTATATATAATATCAAGTCCTATAAACTGATTTCCCAAAGAAATTTCTGCACCATAGGGTGTTAAATCATTTAACGCAAGCAGACTTCTCGCTCTATATAAATGAAAATCATTCGACACTGCGATAGTGTTTCCGTTGTAATCTTCGCCTAGAATTTCTTTCGCAAATTTGATGTTTTGGTATGTGTCTGTCGACTTTTCTTCAAGGAAAATTCTGCTTTCATCAATTCCAAGTCCGACCAGATATTCTTTTGAAACATAGCTCTCCGAATTTTCGTCACCTATTGATTTTGCACCAGTTGTGATTGCGATAGCCTCTGGATTTTCTTCTAAAATTTCAAAAGCCTTATCAAGCCTTAATTTCAACGTATATGACGGTACATTTCCATTGACACCAGCGCCTAAAATAATTACGCAATCAGGTGAAATATCGTCGGTATATTTTCCAGAAAAAATCAAACTTTCGATTAATATAAAAGATATAAACCACACAATAAAGAATGATTTCAATATAATATCGAATACTTTGAATATTTTTCTAAATTTTGATTTGCCCTTTTTCACTTTGTCGCAAATTATAAGCAAAATGCAAAATACAAATAACGCTCCGAAAAATAATACGCCAAAACTTCCACCTGATGAAAATTCACATGCGACAGTAATTACAAGCAAAATCGCCGACATTATAGATAGAAACTTAACCATCATCACCTCATACAAGAAGCGAATCCCACTCTTCCATTTTTTCTAAAAGAGTAAGGTCAAGTTCGTCTTTTTCTTCGGATAATTTGTGTAATTTTTCAAAATCCGCACCACAATCGTTCATTTCAAGCTCAATTTGTGCGATTTTTTCATCTAATGTTTTAATTTCACGTTCTAGATTTTTTATTTTCTTTTCTAAAACTTTATCGATGCCTTTCGGCTTTTCACTTTTTGGTTTTTCGCGAACAATTACAGGCTTTGGAGCAGTATCTTTTGGGAAAAAATCGAGTTTATCGTCTTGTTTCGCCTTTACATACTCCTCATAATTGCCTTTGAATAAATAATATCCATCTTTTGTCATTTCAATAATTTTATTTGCAAAACGACTGATAAAATACCTATCATGCGACACAAAAATTAAGCTTCCGTCAAATTCTTCGATAGCTTCTTCAATCCACTCGCGTGACATAATATCAAGATGGTTTGTAGGCTCGTCCAAAATAAGCACATTGATATCATCATACATAAGCGTGCAAAGTCTAAGCCTTGATTTTTCGCCACCAGATAATTTTTCAACGGTTTTAAGTTGGTCTTCGCCAGAAAATTTAAACGAACCGAGCCTGTTTCTCGCAGTTTGTGCAGAAACATTTTTCTCGTAAATAAGTGTGTCGATTAAATTTCGCTCAGGGTTTGAAAATTTCACAAGCTGAGGAAGATAACCAGTTTTCACACCGATACCTTTTTTAATTCGACCAGAATCTTTTTGCTCTTCTCCGAGCAAAATTTTAAGAAAAGTCGATTTTCCAGTACCATTATCACCGATAATAGCAATTTTATCGCCATTTCGCATATCAAACGCAAAGTTTTTAAGAATAACTCGTCCGTCGTATTCCTTCGCTAAATCATTCACTTTTAAAATTTCTGACGTTTGATAATCAGTATTTACAAAAGTCACTTTCATTTGCTTTTCTTTTTTCGGCCTATCGGTAACTTTCATTTTTGCAATTCGTTTATCAATCGAAAACGCACGTTTATGCATACGTTCTGTACCCCATTGGTGCATTTTTCGACTTGCATCTTGCAGTTTTTTAAGTTCCTCTGCTTCACGCAAATGAATTTCAAGTTGACGTTTCACACGTTCCTCTTTTTCGACAGCATAATAGCTGTAATTTCCGAGGTATTCGTGCATTTTATTGTCTTCGATTTCCAAAATCCTTGTTACAACTTCGTCTAAAAAGTATCTATCATGTGAAATTACGATAACAGTTCCCTTGTAATTTTCCAGATAATTTGTAAGCCAAATAGTCGCATTAAGGTCAAGATGGTTTGTCGGCTCGTCAAGAAGCAGAATATCTGTTTTCTCTAAAATTATACGCGCAAGGTTAACCCTTGTTTTTTCACCACCAGATAAGACTAAAAATGGTTTTTTTCGCATACTTTCCGAAATATCTAGCCCATTTGCTACAATATCTATCTCAAAATCGTAATTATATCCACCTAAATGGTCAATTTTTTCCAAAACTTTGCTATATTCATCTAATACTTCGTGGTCGCCTTCTGCCATTTTTCTTTCTAAGAGCTGAGCCTTTTCTTTAAGTTCCGAAATTCGCAAAAATGCAGATTTTAGCACATCTTCGACTGTAAAGTCGGGATTAAACGACGGTATTTGGTCGATAATCCCCATACTAGCACCTTTCGGTAAGCTAATATCCCCACCATCATAATCAAGTTTTCCAGATAGGATATTAAAAAGTGTGGTTTTCCCAGAACCGTTTTTTCCAACGATACCGATTTTTTCATCGTCTTTAATCTCGAAATTCAGGTCAAGTAGTACAGGTGTGCTACCATAGTATTTATTAAGATTTCTAACAGAAATCAATGTATTTTCCTCCAATTTGGGGTTTTTTTTTATTGCCCTCTTTAGAAAAGAGGGTGGCGACGCTAGTCGACGGGTGATTTGTTCTTGTAATCCTCCGTCAAACATTCCGTTTGCCACCTCCTTTAAAAAGGAGGCTTTTGGGAAACCCATCCCCTACATATAT
>CAYJLC010000031.1:0-27371 GCA_964370735.1 uncultured Oscillospiraceae bacterium | reverse complement strand
CTGGTAAAGGCTTAACTTACGGTGGTTCTTTAGCTAGAACTGAAGCTACTGGTTACGGTTTATGCTACTATATGGACGAAATGCTTAAAGATAAAGGCACTTCTTTCGCTGGTAAAACTGTTGTTGTTTCTGGTTCTGGTAACGTTGCTATCTATGCTACTCAAAAAGCGACTGAGCTTGGTGGTAAAGTTATCGCTTTATCTGACTCAAACGGATATATCGTTGACGAGGCTGGTATCAACTTAGATTTAGTTAAAGAAATCAAAGAAGTTAAACGTGGTAGAATTAAAGAATACTGTGACGTTGTTAAAACTGCAACTTACACAGAAGGTGGTAGCATTTGGTCTGTAAAATGTGACATCGCTTTACCATCGGCTACTCAAAACGAAATTCTTTTAGATGATGCTAAAATGCTAATCGCTAATGGTTGTAAATTCGTGGCAGAAGGTTCTAACATGTCTTCTACTATCGAGGCTATCAACGAATTCTTAGCAAATGATGTATACTTTGGCCCTGCTAAAGCTGCAAATGCTGGTGGTGTTGCTACTTCTGGTTTAGAAATGAGCCAAAACTCACTTCGTCTTTCTTGGACATTTGAAGAAGTTGACGCTAGACTTAAAGGCATTATGCAAGACATCTATAAAAGCTGTGTAAGAGCTGCTAAAGAATATGGCATGGAAGGCAACCTAGTTGCTGGTGCTAATATCGCAGGTCTTGAAAAAATCGCTGCTTCAATGATTGCACAAGGCGTTGCTTATTAATCGTAATATAAAAAAACCCTCTGCTTATAAGCAGAGGGTTTTATGTTGTGTAATTTTTAGTCTTTTGCAAGTTTTGCAATTTCAGGGTCGATTCTTTCGTGGTTGTTTCTTCTAGGTGCACGAAGAACTTTTACTTTTTTCGCGTCATATTCTTTAAGTACATCGCTATTTTCGACTTTAACTTTAACTTTGCCTTTTAAGATATGATTTTCAACGACAATACCCTTGCCGTCTGGTGTTCTAACAGTAGAATCGACAGGAGGTATAGTCGCATTAAGCTCCTCATAAACCTCTTGTTCGTAACGAAGACAACACATTAAACGTCCACAAGAACCCGAAATTTTCACAGGATTTAACGATAAACCTTGGTCTTTAGCCATATTAATAGATACAGGACCAAAATCGTCTAAGTGGGTAGCGCAACATAGCGTTCTACCACACATACCAATTCCACCTACCATTTTTGACTTATCTCGAACACCAATTTGGCGAAGTTCAATCCTAGTTTTAAAGATAGCTGCTAGGTTTTTAACAAGTTCTCTAAAATCAACACGTCCGTCTGCTGTAAAGTAGAAAATGATTTTTGTTCTGTCGAAAGTGTATTCTGTGGTGATTAATTTCATTTCTAGCTTGTGCTTTTTGATTTTTTCTTCACAAATTGCAGAAGCATCTATCTCTTTTTGCTTATTTTCTTGCTTTTGAGCAATGTCTTTTTGAGTTGCTTTTCTAATAATTTTTTTAATAGTGCTTTCAAGTTCGCTGTCTTCGATGTCACGATTAGCAAGAACAACTTGGCCGAGTTCAACACCTCGTGCTGTTTCTACTACGACATTTTCACCTGATTTGAATTCCTGTCCATTTGGGTCGAAATAATATATTTTTCCAACCTTTTTAAACCTTACTCCTATGATAATCAATTAACTTTCTCCTATCTAAAATGCCTGTAAAACAAAATAATACAGCAAATTCTGAATATTTATATTATAATCTAATTTTTCCTCTATATCAACTAAAATATTATATATTTTTAAAATATATCTATCACCTTTGATGCGTTTAAGTTCGGTAGAAACTTTGCTTCCACGGTCTAAAAGTGCATTACGGATTAAATATTTCGCAAAAATAATAGTTTGGCGAAGTTCAGTTTTGTCTTTAAACTTGAGCGACAAAATATCTAGCTCATTTTTTTCATAAAGAGCCTTTATAAGTGTATTTGCAGGCTCATTTTCCTCTTCATTTATGATTTCATTGAAATGAAAGACAGAACAACGCGAAATTATAGTCGATAAAAGCTTGTCAGTATTTTTTGTAGTCAAAATAAATTTAGTAGATAAAGGTGGTTCTTCAAGGGTTTTAAGAAGTGCATTTGATGCATTTTCATTCATATTTTCGGCATTTCTTATGATATAAACCTTGTTTTGGAACTCAAGTGGTGCAATATAGCATGATTTAACAATATTTCGCACCATATCTACCGTTATAAGCTTGTCTTCGACATCTAAAATTGAAACATCGGCACAAGAGGCAACATTCATACACGCCTTGCAAACCAAGCAAGGTTTATTATCACTTGTGCAAATAAATGCCCTTGCAATTTTCATATCTAAATCCGAAAATTCACCACTAAGCAAAATCGCATGTGGTAAATCTCCGGATTTTAATTTCAAATCAATTCTTTTCAAATTATCGTCCTCAAGTTCTAACTACTTCTAACTTAGATATATTATAGCACATTTTTCTGATATATTCAATGTGTTCTTGCAAAATTATTTCGCCAGGATAAATTAGTGGAACACCCGGAGGATATGGGCAGACAATATTTTTAGAAATGCGTCCTAAAGCGTTCTCTAAATCGATTATTTCACCGTCTGAAAATAAAGCTTGTCTTATAGAAAGTGTGCGCGATGGTTCGATAAATTTAAACGGTTCGAATTGCAACTTCTTATACACATTAGGTATTTTCATAAAAGAATTATACAAATAGTCTAAGTCGTCGTGGTATGAAATTATAAAAACTACATTTTGCAAATCACACATTTCAGCGACAATATCATAGTCATTTTCTAAAATATCGAATAGTTCATAGCCAGATAAGTTCGTGTTTCTAGTATTTACAACCAGTCTAAAAGGGTCGTTATTTTCTACAACGCGAAAATTCGTATTCGCATTTATTTTTTCGCGCAAAGATAGAACGTCGCTTAAAATATCATTATATTTAGAAACATTTTTAAGACCAACTTCAATGCTCGCCATAATCGCATAAGAAGGGCTAGAAGTTCCGAAAATCGCAGAATTTTTTCGCGCATTAGTTTGATTTTTCGTCGTTAAAATTGCACCTTGACCAAGGCTGTCCGTCGTTTTGTGTGCAGAAGTTATCGCGTAGTCAGCGCCATTTTGCACAGCAGAGTTAATTCCTATCGATGGAAGATGGCAACCATGAGCTTCATCGACTATTAACTTTATGTTATATTTATTGCAAATTTGACTTATAGTTTTAATATCGCTGTGAATTCCATAGTAATTTGGCGAAGTTATGTATAAACAATCGATTTCTCTGTCGTTTTGCAAAGCATTTTCAACAGCTTGTGGATTAATCTGTGCAGAAAGTTGATAACTTTCAAAAATGCTAGGATTTATGAAGCTATACTCGCAATCGACAAACGCTAGCGCGTGGCAAAGTGCCTTGTGAGAATTTCTGTCACACAACAATTTTTTAGGTTTTGCGTCAAAAATCGCCGTTTTAATCCCCTGAGTTGAGCCGCCTGTCATATAAATGCACTCGAAAGCACCGAAATAATCTTTATAATACTGCTCGCTTTCGAAAATAATTCCGTCGGCTAGATATAAATTGCCTGTGTCATTTGTTTCTGTAAAATCAATTTCATATAAATTGTCGATGATTTTATTGCCTTTATGTCCCGGGATATGGTATCTATGGCGTTTGATTTTGCGTAATTTATCGAGTAGAGGTGTCATTTTATGCTCCTATAAGGCTTAAAATCCAAAAATAAATCGCAGGGATTATAAGGCTTGGTATAAAGTTTATTGTTTTAATTTTTATAACTTTTAGTATATTTAAACCAGTGCAAAGTATTAAAATTCCGCCTAAAATCGAAATTTCTGTCATTAGTTCGGCAGTTAAAAAAGGTGCGAGATAGCTTGCGCTGAGATAAATTGTGCCTTGCCACACAAAAAGAATGCCTGCCGATATTATAATTCCATAGCCATAAGTAGAGGCAAGAACCATAGAAGTTACGAGGTCGAGTGTTGCATTTGTGTATAAATATGTATGATTTCCGTTTATTGCGCTTTCTATCGGACCTAAAATAGACAAAGTGCCTATGCAAAATATTAAAAAGGCTGTCGATAATCCTTCGGATAAATTTGAACCCTTTTTCGAGAATTTTGAAATAAATTTGGTTGTATTTCCGTCTATATCGAGGATTTCACCGATTAATCCACCTAATGCAAGGCAGATTATAAATAAAACTGGGTGGGCACTTTCTGGCATTTTTGTTGCTATTGAACTTATCCCTAAAGCAGTTGCAGTAAGTCCCATGGCTTGCATTAAAGTGTGTTGATAACGTTCATTAATCCCCTTTTTAACTGTTGCACCGATTAGACTTCCTACGACTATTGTTGCGACATTTGCGAATGTTCCTATCATTTTAATCTCCTATATATTCTATAATAACATCGGCTAAAAGTTCTGCCGAATTAAATGCATCGTCTAAAGTATTGCCACTTGTGCCCATTTCGATTAAAAGCCAACCTTGACTTAAATGCTGATTATATCTCGAGGCGCTAAATAAAATGTCACGCATGATATCGGGGTATTTTTCGTCTAACATATAATGAATATTTGCAGCGACATTCATATTAGTCATATAAGTATTATGCTCTTCGCCGTTAGCGTTTGAGCCTACCACCATCATGATTTGTGCATAATTTGTCCCGTTTATCTCGGTAGAAAAAGGAGTGTGATACCCATTTTCTGTAACAATTGCATCTCTATGTAAGTCAATAACCATCTTTATAGAAGGATATTTTTCTAAATATTCTGTTGCAGTTTCATAAGAACGCGAATAAGAACCAGTATAAGAGGGATAATCGTGCTGATTTTTTGATTGAATAGTGTTAATTCCAACATCGTTTAGCGAATTCATAAGCAAAGTTCCGACAGCAGTTATATTATAATCGTTATTAGTGGTTCGCCTTTCAGAACTTTCTTCGTAATGTTGACCATTTACTTTTGTATAACTTTCTGTTGCGTGTGTATGTAAAATAAGCACTTGAGGCTCTAGGCTGTTTAGTTCTATGCCTAGATTATAAGGGTTTTCAACCATAGCGTCTAGGTCGACGTGTTTTCCAGTTTGGTTTTTAATGCCAATGTCAAGCGATTCTTCGATAACAATAGGTGGTATAGGTTCTTCCTTTGTTGTGAAATTTGGGATAAACCAAGATTCCGACAGCGTATTTGGGAAAGAAACTTCGCCGACGAATGGAATAGTGAAAGAAAAGCCAGTTTCATAGCCTAAAACATAGCGTAAAAACATTTGGTTATTGGCAAGCAAACTAAGCTTATCCAGATTAAGTTGCGCTAAAAAAGCAACAGTAACGACGGAAACCATCGCTATGATAAGCATTTTTATATTGTGTCTGCTCATAAATTTTCTCCTGTAATTCGTATGTTTTAAGCCTATTTACGGTATCCATATATAAATATATGAAGATAATATTTGCGCTATTCTAAAAACATTTCTATGTCGTCTTCGTCTAGGCTAGGATTTAGTATTGTGTTTAGCGCAGTAGCAATAATTTTCGATAATTTCTTTATAATGGTGTCAATGTCTTTAGGTGTCACGATGATATCGTCGTATTCGTGGGTGCGTTTGTTTTCAGAAATAGCATCTATTAAAGTCTTGCCAGTGATTACAGTTGGAACACCAATAGCAAAAACAGGCGTATTTAGATTTTTTTCGTCTATTGAATAGCGGGTGTTCCCTATTCCAGACCCAGGAGTTATGCCAGTGTTTGAAATTTGAATGACAGTGCCTAGTCTTGACGGATTTCTTGCAGCTAATGCGTCGATTGCAACCACTGCCGACGGTTTTATTTCTAAACAGACGTTTTTTATAATAAGCCCAGTTTCAATTCCTGTTCTACCGAGTACATTAGTAGATATTGCAGATACATCGTTTAGGTGTCTAAAATATTCTATGTCCTTTAAATGCCTTGTCACAACGGTGTTCGATACGACAAAAGGTCCAAGGGCGTCTGAGGTGATATCGCGGTTTCCGATACCACAAACTAAAGTGTTAGTATTATTTTTGATAATTTCTTTCAAAATATTTTTCATACAAAAAATAATATTTGAACTCTCTTTATTTAATATTTCAATAGTAAAGTATTCGCCGATAGGCTTTCCGATTTTTAAAGCACCTTGGTCGTCAATAATGCTAACATGTGTCACTTTGCAAGTATTATCGACATATTCTCGTTCTAAAACACCAGAAAACTTACCTAAATCGACATTGCTTTCTTTTAAAATTTCGCAAGTTTCAATGATTAAATCGCCTTCATACATAATTATACACCTTCCGTAAAATAGTGTAAACCCATTTCTGAAAATTATTCATTAAAATTTTTTTGAAAAAAAGCTTGCAATTTGTTTTTTTTTATGCTATAATTTTAAGCACTGACTAATCTATGTATAAGGAGGTGGACACATTGCCAAACATTAAGTCTGCCAAGAAACGTGTTCTTGTAAACAAAACAAAATATTTAAACAATCAATCTTTTAAATCTGCTTTAAAAACTGCAATCAAGAAATTTGATGCTGCTGTTACTGCTGGTAACAAAGACGAGGCTTTAGTAACTTACAAAGCTGCTGTTAAAGCTGTAGATAAAGCTTGTAAAAGAAATATTTTCCACGCGAACAAAGCTGCTCGTGCGAAAAGTTCTTTAACATTAAAATTAAACAAAGTTATGTAATATAAAGCCTGTACAAATTCCGTACAGGTTTTTTATTTTTTTGCGAGGTAAAAATGAAGAAAAAAATAATCCCAGGAATAATCGTCCTAATTTTAGCAGTAGCTACATATTTCTATGACCTAGAAGAACCTGCACCAAACCCGATAACAGACACAACAGAAGTGCATTTCATAGACGTAGGACAAGGCGATGCTAGCCTTATAATCGCCGGTAGCGATGCGATTTTAATAGACGGTGGGAAAAACTCTGTCGAGGAAGAAATTGTCGAGTTCATAAAGAATGAAGGCATTACAACGATAGACTTAATAATAGGCACGCACGGTCACGAGGACCATATCGGAGGGCTAGACGCTGTGATGGAAAATTTCAAGGTGGAAGAACTCCTTATGCCGAACGTACCATATAACACAAAAACGTATGAAGATGTAATAACTGCCGCAAATGAAAACGATGTTTTGCAAATCTACCCAGAGGACAGAACAAAATTCGCATTTAAAAACGGAGTTACCCTAGAACTAATCACCCCACCCCCATCTTATGAAAGCAATAATACAAACAACGACTCTATCGTGTGCGTGGTATATATCGGTGAAACATCTATACTATATACAGGCGATATGGAATCCGACCTTGAGCGTGAAATTTTGTCTAAAGTGCACGAAGTGGACATATTAAAAGTCGGGCACCATGGCAGTGAAACTTCGTCTAGCATAGAATTTTTAGAAAAGGCAAATCCAAAAGAAGCAGTGATTTCGGTAGGAAAAGATAATTCATACGGCCATCCACACGCCGAAGTTATCGATAGATTAGAAGAAAATGGCATAAAAACCATACGAACCGACCTAGACGGCACGATTTCTTATGAATTTAATGCCGAAGAAGTAGAAAAATAACAAATATTACAGTTATGTTACAAAATGTCAATATCTATTGCAATATGAAAAAAATGGTGATACAATAGGCTTGTAATTAAAAACCATCGGATAAATTCCTTATGTTACAGTTATATTACAATTTTCAAATACACTTGCATTTCCAATTTTAGTAATATATAATAACGATGGATAAAAAATCCGAAATACAAATTTTTCAAGGAGGTTTAAGATGAGTAATCTTAAAAAAATTATTGCTCTTTCTGTTGCTGCTGCTACGTCGCTTTCAATGTTCGCTTCTGCTGTGAATTTTGTTGATGCTGACGATATCTCAAGCAAAAACGAAGAAGCAGTTAACGCTTTAGTTGCGTTAAACGTAATCAATGGTATCGAAGATGCCGAAACTGGTGAAGTTTCTTTCGACCCTATGGGCGAAGTAACTCGTGCTCAAATGGCTAAAATGATCTACGTTATCATGAATGGTGGCGAAGACGATGGTGCTACTCAATGGGCTTCTTTAGACACTGACTTAACTGACGTTAATGGTCACTGGGCTGAAGGTTACATCAAATTCTGTGAATACCAAGGTATCATCGTTGGTTCTGTTGAGAACGTAAACGGCGTTGCTAAAAGCGTATTCAACCCAGAAAACAACGTAACTGGTACTCAAGCTATGAAAATGGCTCTTGTTGTATTAGGTTACAATGATGAAAAAGCTGGCTTAGTTGGTTCTGAGTGGGATCAAAACGTTCTTAGATTAGCTCAAGACGAACAACTTCATAAAGATGCTAACGTGTTCAACTCTCCAGCTACTAGAGAGCAAGCTGCTCAAATCCTTTTCAACATGTTAAATGCTAACACTGTTATCTGGAACGAAGACAACAACCAATACATTGACAACACTGTATTCGCTGGTGTAGGTTCAACTGGATACACTATCACTGCTGGTCAAAAATACATGAACCTTGGTGAAGCTGAAGGCGTTGTATTAACTAAATTTGATCAAGTTACTGTAAACGTTACAAACGGTTCTTACAATGGTGATTACACAGTTGTAACTGATTTATTTGCTTTAGTTGGTCAAGAAGTTGATTTACAATTAAACACTAACGAAGACGAAGTTTACGGTGCTACTGCAAACAAAGACGTTGAAGTTTATGAAGAAATCGCTTACGATGTTGACTATGTAACTAACTTTGAAGTTGAAGACGACACTGTAAACATGACAACTGTTACTGCTTACATCGATGGTGTTAAAGTTGTTGATAACGATGATATCAATGATTTATTAAAAGATTCAAGCAAATCATCTTCTGTATTCAAATTCATCGATAATAACGATGATGGCAATATGGATGCAGTTTCTATCTACACTAAAGATGTTGCTGAAGTTTCTGCTGTAAACGACGAAAGAGTTCGTGCTAACGCTACTGACTTTACTTTCGAAGATGACGTTGTAGCTGATGATATCGCTACTGGTGATTTCGTAGTTCTTTCTAAAACTGTTGGTACTGATGAAGATGGCGACTTAGAAGTTATCGATATGGTAGAAAAAGCTGAAACTGTAACAGGTGAAGTTAATGCTATCCGTGACAACACTTTCAGAATTGAAGATAACGATACTTTCTTCAAAAACCCTAACTCTACTCTTCCAAAAATCGAAGATACAATTGAGTTTGCTAACGTTGATGGTTTAGCTTACTACGTAGAAGTAACTGACGAAGCTACTTCTGTTGAAGATTACACTATCGTTCAATCTAACCTTAAAGCTCAAACAGATTTAGATGGCGACATAGCTTACTCTAGAATGTTACTTTCTACTGGTTCAACTAAAACTGATTATGTATCAAACGTTGGTGATAAAGCAGTTTCAGCAAGCACTAATAATGCTGATAATATTTTAGTTAATGCTAGTGTACCAACTACAATTGATAGTGGCTTAACTGGTGTATTATACACTTACGAAGAAAACGATGACGGTAATGTTGAATTAACTGTTGCTGGTAAAACTGCAAATGGTGCAGTTAACATTGATGTTGATAGTGATAAACTTGAAGGCGCTGGCGCTGAAGTAACTCTAATCGCTGACGATGCTACTATCTTTGTTGAATACAATGGTGGTGAAGACTTCGACGTTATCACTGGTGAAGAGTTTGCTGCTTGGGATTACTCAACTGCTTTCAATAAATTCATTTATGTTGCTGACGAAGTTTCTGGTATCGACTATGTAACTATCGCTTATGTTAATATCGGAGCTACAGCTGATGTTCCTGGAACTTCTGGTGATACTTCTTACGGTTACGTAACTGCTAACTCTTATGAAGTAGCTGACGATATGATTCAATTCACAGCTTGGAACGGTACTGAAGAAGTAACTGTTAAAACTGATATCGACAATGCTAAAGGTATCAATGTAGATGGAATCAAAACTGGTGATATCGTATCTTACAAAGCAACAACTACTGCTGGTGAAATCAGCGATGTTGTAGTATTATTAGATGTATCTGCTGAAGATGCTTATGCTATCACTGGTGTAAGTGGTTCAAACATCAAATACTACGAAAACAATACTACTGCTAAAAACGAAACAATCACTGATGATACAGTAATTCTTTACGTAAATACTGAAACTGACGAAGGTTCAGTTGATGGTTCTGTTACTACTGCTGACGTATACGACAGCGGCGAATACTACACAAATGCGTTTGCTCATGTAGACGGTGGTGATTTAGTATTATTAGTAGTTGACGAATACAAAAACTTCAATGAGTCTGATGTTATCATTGACACTAACCCTGTTGTAGTTGTTACTTATGATGTAACAATGGGTACAGTAACAACTGATGGTACAACTGCAATTACTGATGCTACTGTTACAACAGCTAACAATACAACTGATTTATCAGGTACTAGCACAATTGCTGTTACAGTAACTTTACCAGCTGATCATACTGCTTTAGTTGGTGATACAATCACTGTTACAGGTGGTACAGTAACTGCTACTGGTTCAGGTGCTACTGGTTCTACTTGGACTGTTGCTGCAGAAGGTGATGCTACTACTGTTGCTGCATACACATTTGAAGTAGAAGTAACTGCTGCTGCAACTATCAATGTTACTATCGCTTAGTAACTAACCCCGATTTAATTCAAATCACATAAATTGAAACCACTCTTTCGAGTGGTTTCTTTTTTTATACACGCTCGTTTGTGTCAAAGGTGCTTTTAATAATCATAAATATCACAGGCGCTATAAGAACCCCTAAAAAGCCATATATCTGCCCACCAATAATCATACAGATTATAGTTTCAAAAACACCAAGTCCCATGCTCTTAGATAGGATTTTAGGCTCTATAATATGCTTTATAACCACGCAAATAATATATATCACCACAAGTATAATAGCTTTCGATAGGCTTCCCATAGCCAAATGATATAAACAAAGTGGTATTATAATAAATCCAACCCCAAGTATAGGAATTATATCCAAAGCAGCAGTGATGATAGCAAGCCCTAAAAAATCGTCTAGCGCAATAGCATAATATCCCACTGCCGTAATGAAAAATAATAGCCCCCCTGTTATAAAATGCGACCGTACTATGCAAAATATCGCCGTTAATATCGACCGTTTATAGCGTATCAGCGTGGATTTCGATTTTATTCGACTAAGTATTAATTTTCGCATTTTTGAATAATTCAGCGTGAAATAATACGAAGACAGCACGATTAATACAGCATTTATGGCTATTGTAGGCAAAAAAGCAAATATATCGGACACTAGTAGAAAAATCGAGCGCGCAATATCTTCATACACCGAAGAAAAAAACGCCATTATCGTATCAAGGATTTCGATGTTTTCAAAAGAAAATTCACTGCTTAAAAAGACTAAATTTGTAATATTTCGTGATAATATATAGAGAAATAACAGGGAAATTACCGTAAATGATATATATATCAGCGTTAAATAAAATATTGGCGTGCGAAATCCACGCGTTTTTGAGCATTTTTCAGACACCATCGCCAAAAATAAACTAATGCAAAATGGCGCTATAAATATAAATACATATCGAAAAAATATAAATACCATAAATGTTATCACCATATAATATGTCGAATGTATTAGAAATTTCTTCTTTTCTTCCAAATTATCACCCCTGAAAATATATTATTGCTTATTTTTAAAAATTATGCTATAATTAATATATACTTAAAAAGGAGATTTTTTATGCTACATAAATCAGGTGAAGATTATTTAGAAACTATATTATTGCTTTCAAGGGAAAAAGGTAATGTCCGTTCTATCGATATCGCAAATAGATTATCATATAGTAAACCAAGCGTGTCTAGGGCTGTGCATAATCTGCAAAATGAAGGTTATATCATCATCGACGATAAAGGATATATCACTTTTACCGAATTAGGTGAACAAACTGCTGTTAGAATTTACACTAGGCATACAGTTATAAAAAGCTTCCTTTTAAAAATAGGCATTAGCGAAGAAAATGCCGAAGAAGATGCATGTAAAATCGAGCATATTATAAGTTCGGAAACTTTCCATGCTATGGATGATTTTTTGAAAAAATAAAAACTAAAGTGGCTGTCGCACTAAAGTAATATTGCACAAAGTGTTTGTCAAGTTTTCTAAAAACTTGCTCAATCCAACCGAGTCGGTTGGTTGCATTCGCAAATGCGAAACACTTTTTTGATAAATTTCCAAAGTATACAGTGTGAAAAACTTGTTTTTCACAAGAAAGTTATCAAAATCCAAAAGTGTGATGTAGTCACAAAACTTAGATTTCAGACAATATGTCAAGAGGCTGTCGCAATTGCGACAGCCTCTTTTTAACATATTATTTTGTATTTTGCAAAAGTTCATTTCTTTTTCTAATTACTTCTTCAAGTTCAGCAGAAATAATTTGATGATATATAATATTTCCATCGCGTATAAATTTTGCCATATATAAATAATGATACGCCGAATCTAAATCATTTGCTTTGTGAAACAGTGAACCTAATATCATGAGCGAAACTTGCTCTCTTTTTGGGTCTAATATAGTTTCATCAACATATTTTTTCATATTTGTAATTGCAAAACGCAGTGTTTCCGAAACAAGCTCTTTATCGTCTAAATCTTCGCATAAACGGTATAAATCAACACTTACTTTCGATAAAACTTTAATTTTATCTTCAAATGCCTTAGCACACGCCATCGCTAAATGATATCTCACAAATACTTTGTAAAGTGTTCTAGGCTCTCTGAAATCAAGGAAAATATTGTGTTTAACTGTCACAAGGTCTTTTACAACAGACATTTTATTTATACGGATATTTCGCTTAAAATAGTCCTCATAAGTGGTGAAATAACAATGCGGGCATGTTATGATATCATACCAAAGTGGTTCAAAATCTGAATATTTACGGCGTAAATCACAATTTAATCTGCCAGAAATTAATCTTAATTGTGAAATCGATGTAGTTTTTGCCTGAAAATCTTTGTCACAATATAGGCAAGTATAATGCTTTGTCATCAAATATGATGAATAAGTTTCTGGTGCAAAAGTATGTTCGCATTTATTAGTATGCCAATCTGGAAATATGTAGTCGGCATTCGTATGAGATTCACTATAAGGGATATAAACTGGCGCATCATCGTTTAAAACAGACAGTTTATCGTTCATTTCAATGACTTTTCTGCATAGTCTACGGACGATTAAGTTATAGTGAGTTGTAGAAATTTCGCTAATAGACATAGCTGTAACTTTCACATCTTCTAGCATGATGTATGTAACATCAAGAGTCATATTTGCAAACATCTCGACAGCACCTAAAAGATCTCCAGAAATTAGTGTTTCAACTAATTGTTGATTTGGCTGGTTATAGTTTTTTACAACAAGAGCCTTGCCTTTTTCTATTAAATAGACTTTTCCGTTTAAAGAATGCTCGGTAGGTGAAACTACAACACCTTTTTTATAGATTAAACTTTCCATACAATGCTACCCTTTCATATTCTTTCCCACACCTATATAGTAAGTATATCATATTTTGGAGCCAATTTAAAGAAAAATATTAGAATTTTCTGCAAATAATTTTTGAAAAACAATTTTTTGGAGAGTATAAAAATTCATCAATTCTACCTTCTGTGATAAAATATTCGAAAGTATTACTGTCGATATGTGGCAATTTACCTATGATATTAAGCTTTATCTTCATTTTTTCTTCGTTTATGGATTTTATGTGAACAGACACGCAATCAGAGATAGCTAAGCCCTCTTTATACTCTGCAAGCCCAGATAAATTAGGCGAAAGTTCAACGAAAATTCCATAAGGCTCGATACTTCGAACGATACCAGTAACGGTCGAGTTTATCATAAGCTTTTCGGCGTTTTCTTTCCATGTTCCGAGGAGTTCTTTGTGAGATAGATTTATTTTATCGTCCAAAATTTCTGTTACAACAACAAAAATATCTTGCCCTATAAAAAACCTGTCTTTGGGGTGATTTATCCTAGAAACAGAGATATTTTCTATGCCAACGAGCGATATAAATCCAGCGCCAATATCGACAAATGCACCGAATGTTTCAAGGTGTGTTACACGAGCCTTTAAAATATCTCCGGCAGTTAAATTATCAAAATATTCGCGTTTTACTTCGGATTGGGCAAGAACGCGTGAAACTTTTACGGTAGGTGGAAAAGTTTCCTCGTCGATAGATGTTATTTTAAAGGAAATAGGCCTGCCAACGCGCGAAATGACTGCGATTTCTCGAGTAGTCCCCTCTTTTATGCCAAAGGCGATTTCTTCGCGTGGGCAAATAGCATTTACGTTTTTAATATCAATTTTAAGATTATGTTTGCTGTCGCATAGTGTTGCATACGCCTCGAGTGTAATATTTTGGTTCATAGCCATTTTTAGGCCATCAATACTTGCAAGATAAGCTTTATTTTTTTCGGAATTTATTAAAATTCCCTCTGGTGCAAACTTTTTCATTTAGTACCTCCTAGTTTTTTAATGTAATTAACTATATGAGGTAATATTTGAAAAAATACTTAAAGTTTTGTGTTAGATTGTAGCATATAGATTTGTGTCCCACGCAGGTATATATTCGTGGTGTCGCACATATATCTTATAATCAGGACATATTTCTTTTATAAGATGAATTATTCTAAAAAAGTCATCGTTTCTATGGTAAATCGCAATATTTAGCTTTGGTTTATGTGTTTTTATTGTGTTTATAGCGCCTAAAATAGCCTCGTATTCAGCACCCTCGACATCCATTTTAAGATAAGAGCAAGCTTCGCCGTTTAAAATATTGTCAACAGAATTAAGCTTTATTTCTTCGGTAGAGTTTTCGCAAATCATAGAGCCTCTGCCCGAGCCAGATTTAAAAGTAAGCACTTTTTCCTCGTCAGAAACACCGATATTTATAGCGTTTACGTTAGTGAGTTTAGCCTCGTCTAGGTATTTCATAAGCTTTGCGTAATTCTTTTTACTCGGCTCAAAAGCAGTGGCTTTTTTAAAACTTCCAGCATAATGAAGAAGCTCGCGAATGGTGTCACCGTTGTATGCGCCTAGGTCTACATACATTTCTTCAGGAGATAATTTTATGATATTTTCGAACACTTCATCCTTCGAACTTGTGCATGAGCGTAGGTAATCTATCTTGCCTGTCAGCTTAAATGCAATGACATCATTAAAGGCTTTTTTCGATAAATCATCCTCTAAATATGAATAAGATATGTCAAAAAGCGATTGGTTTTCATTATAGTAAGCTTTGTCGAACAGTCCATCGCCAGAAACAGGAGTATCAGGGCAATACATTTCGTACTTTTCGGCTATATAATAGAGTTCGTCTAAAACATGCCTTGCACGCGTTCCAAAAGCCAAAAGTAGGATGGAATTGTCTGGAACTTGGTTTAATTTTATCACATTTTTGTCGTTATAAATCTTAGGAAATTTATAAGTGTTGTTTGAAACAGCAATTCCAACAGGGTCGATATTTTTTTCTTTTAAAGCATCGAAAAGCTTATCGCAACCTAGTCCTAAACCGTATACAAATATATTTTTTTCAGTGGATTTCAAATAATCCCATAATACAAAATTTTCCATTAATTCAATATTCTCCCTTAAAGATAGCTTATAATCCCATTATATACCATAAAAAGCAAAAAAACAAGGTTTTAAAGTAAAAAAAATTAAGATTTTTATTGCAAATTTATTTCTGATATTGTATAATAGGAGGAGCGACATTGAAGTTATTCGATTTAAAGCACAAAGAGGTTATTAACCTAAACGACGGCATGCGTCTTGGATATGTATATGATTTGGAGTTTGACATAGAGAGAGGCGTTTTGGAGGCAATTTTATTGCCAGGACATTTGAGTTTTTTTAGATTGTTTTTTAAAAGCGAAGATGTAGTTATCCCAGTGGATAAGATTTCTAAAATTGGAAATGATTTTATATTTGTAAATTATGAAAAATCTGACAATTTTAATACAAAACCCTGTAAAAATTCCCTGTTTTTAAAATAAATAGAAAGTTTTACTTTTTTTTCATATCACATTCATATTTTTAATTCATAATAAAAGTGTAGCAAAGAGTGTATGCGTAATAAAATTTTGAGCTTAAAGAATAAAACTACAAAGTATGTAAATAATACTAATTGTACGGTAATTAAATCAAATTTTTATATAGTTATTATGGAGGGATTAATGTATGAAAGCAACAGGAATCGTAAGAAGAATCGATGACTTAGGTCGTGTTGTTATACCTAAGGAAATTAGAAGAACAATGAGAATAAGAGAAGGTGACCCTTTAGAAATCTTTACAGATAGAAACGGCGAAGTTATCTTTAAAAAATATTCTCCTTTAGGTGAACTTGCATCTTTTGCAGACGACATAAGCAGTACAGTGGCGAAAACAACAGGTTTTACATGCGCTATTTGCGATAAAGATGTAATTATTTCAGCAGTTGGTTTAGGCAAAAAAGACTTAATTGATATGTCGATTTCAAAAGAGATTGAAGAAATCATAAACACAAGAAAAGAAAAAATCATAGAAGCATCTGTTAAAGCAGTATCTTCAAACGGAAAATACCTAGTAAAAGCAGTATTTCCAATCATATCAGAAAGCGAAATTTCTGGAGCAGTATTATTAATTTCTGACGAAGAATTAGCAAAAGCAAAAGAATCAGATATGAAAGTTTTAGAAGCGTCTTCGCTTTTCTTATCAAAACACATGAGCTAAATATCAACAGGTGGGAAACTGCCTGTTTTTTTATGTGAAAATTTAATAGCACATTTATTATTTGCAGTTTTTATTATTATATGATACAATTTATATATAAGATTTAAAACTAGAGGAGTTTAAAAATGTCGACTTTTGAGATATATTTTTTAGGCACGAGGGGGTCGTTGCCTGTAAGTGGCGAAGAATTTGACTATTATGGCGGTGCAACTTCGTGTGTGTTGTTAAAAATTGCTGATAAAATAATAATTTTAGATTGTGGGACAGGGATTCTATCTGCCGATAAGCTTATTTTGGACAAAAGCGATGTAAATATTCTGATTTCACATCCGCATATCGACCATATTATGGGGTTGCCTATGTTCCCTTTGATGTTTGATAAATCACGAAATGTAAATATAATTTCTTCGCATATAACAGGCGATATAAAGGCACAAATCGACTACCTAATGGCAAAGCCTTTGTGGCCAGTTTCGACGGAAATTTTCGCGTCTAATGTGTCGTATTTCAATTTCAAAGACGAGTTTTATATTGGTGATATAAAAATTTCGTCAATGAGTGGTGCTCATCCTGATGGATGTTCGGTCTATCGTATTGATTATGATGGAAAATCTGTGGTTTATGCGACAGATTACGAAATAAATGACAATACGCGTAGTAATTTAGTAGAATTTTCGAAGAATTGCGATGTATTTATATGCGATGGCCAGTATTCTCTCGAGGAAATGACTTTAAAGGCAGGTTTTGGGCACTCAAGCTATATAGATGCTTTACATACAGGGAAAATGTGTGGTGCAAAGAAAACAGTGATTTTTCATCACAGCCCGTTTAATAATGACGAAAAATTGAAAAAATTAGAAGAAAATATGAAAAAATATGATGAAAATTCAGAATTTGCAAAGAAAGGAGGAGTTATATCTATATGAATGATGGAAAAATGCAAAAATTAATCAATACGAGTATAGCCCTAGCGAATGAAAAAGACGGAGAAAAACTGCTTGAACTGATACTAACAGACGCTATGAACATTGTAGAATGCGATGCTGCAACTCTTTATATCAATAATGGCAAGGCACTTGTGTTTAAAATTATGATAAACAAGACATTAAATGTGTTGCAGGGTGGGCAAAATGGAGAGATAACTCTGCCACCTGTTCCGTTGGTTGAAACCAATATTTGTGCATATTCTGTGATTAAAAACGAGTTAATAAACATAAAAGATGCGTATAAAAGTAATTTATTTGACTTTTCTGGACCGAGAAATTACGACGCGATGACAGGGTATAAAACGACGTCTATGCTTGTTGTTCCTATGGAAAATAACAAGGGTGAAATTGTTGGTGCGTTGCAATTGATAAATGCGAAAGACAAGGACGGAAATATCGTTGAATTTCCGAAAGATTGCGAAGTTTTTGCGCGTGCTTTTGCAAGTCAGGCAGCGATTAGCCTTACAAATATGAACTATGCTAACGAAATTCGTGATATAATGCAGGCTGTTGTTGAAACATTTTCGACGATTATATACACAAGAACACCGTATAATGTAAATCATACGGCGAATATGGTGCAATATGCAGAAGAATTTTTAAAATGGCTAGACACGCATTCTGATAAATATAAATTCTCGGATGATAGAAAACGTGTATTTCTTATGGCGATTTGGCTTCATGATGTAGGAAAAATCGTAATTCCGCTAGAAATTATGAATAAAGCCACTAGACTAGGTCAAAAATACGATATTATTATGGAACGTTTAGAAAAAATTTCTCTTATTATGCAAATTGATGCGATAAAAAACAATGGAGATATTTCTGCTATTGACGAAAAGATTGAAAAAGTTCGAAATTATATCGATAGCATAAACGAACAGTCGTATTTGACACAAGAAAAAGAAGAAAAAGTGAATTATTTGAAAGATTTAGTTTATGTCGATTTAAAAGGTGCGACGAAAAAATGGTTCACCGATGATGAAATCGAATGTATGCTAATTAAAGCAGGTACTTTGACAGAAAATGAGCGTTTGAAAATGCAAGAACACGCCTCTAGGACAGGTGAAATTTTAAATCAAATGAAATTCACTGGCGAATATGCAAAAATCCCATTTTGGGCGAGTAGTCACCACGAATTTTTAGATGGAGATGGATATCCGAATAAACTTTCCGAAAAAGAATTAGATGTCGAGTCTAGAATTTTGACTATAATTGATATTTTCGATGGTATTTCTGCAAAAGACAGACCATATAAAAAAGACACGCCTATTGAAAAAGTAATCGCTATATTACGTGAAATGGCTGGAGAAGGCAAGCTAGACACCGAGATTTTAGAACTTTATATTGAAAGTAAAGTGTGGGAACGTGTCGAAATAAAAAAATATACTCCAGAAAATAATGTTGGTGCTTAATGAAAAAAATATTAAATAATAAGACGGCACAAAAATTAATAGTGTCGACGGTTTTTTCGCTTATTATGTTTATTTTACTTGAAACAGGCATCTTTACAAGCCAACTAAATTTAGTATCAGATGCGCTATATCAACAGCATTCGGCACCAAATAGCGAAATTATTATCGTAGGAATCGATGAAAGAGCACTAAATGAGTTTGATACTTGGCCTTGGACGCGTGATGTTATGGCGAAAGCTATCGAATATCTAAATTTCGACCCAGAAAAACGTCCAGCAGTAATAGGAATTGACTCACTTTATGAAGGTGAAGGCGAAAATGCCGAGTTTGATGATTATTTAGCAGAAGTTTCTGGTAAGTATGGCAATGTTGTTACAGCTTCGTTTGCCGAGTTTGGAACATCTTTTGTTGAAAATTCAGACGGTACAGCATATATGGATAGCTTTTCGATTTTAGCGTATGAAGAGCCATATAAGGCACTTAGAGATGCCACCGAACAGGGACATATAAATGCAATGCTCGACTCAGATGGCATATTACGTCACGCGCTTTGGCAATTAAATCTGCCAGATGGGCGAGAAATTCCGTCATTTAATCAGATAATTTACAAAAAATATATGGCTCATATAGGCGAAAGTGCCACGAGTATTCCACCGATGAATGAGCAAGGGTTTTGGTATGTTCCGTTTAATTCTAAGCCTTTTTCATTCGATGACGGAATTTCCGTAGTAGATTTGTATAATGAAACGCTAGATTCGGATATTTTTGCAGATAAAATTGTGCTTATAGGACCATATACGACAGGGCTTTTGGACTCATATCCAACGGCTATCGATCGTGCGACGCACATGTATGGGGTGGAATATCAGGCGAATGCTATTTCGGCGCTCATTGATGGTAATTTAAAGACAGTTGTACCAAGACTTCCTCAAGATTTGCTTATTTTAGCTATTTCATTCTCAACTTTTCTATGGTTTTATGAAAGAAAAGTTTGGCAAGCGCTTATTATTTGGGTAGGGCTGACTTTTGGGCTGGTTTATGCATATATTTTCGCATTTAATAACGGATATGTGCTGACAAATGTGCTTTTTGTGCCTGTTTCAATAACTTCGGCATTCATTTTATCCATAGCCACAAATTACACATTATCAATCGTTGAAAAACGAAAAATTACATCAACTTTTAGACGCTATGTTGCGCCAGAGGTTGTGTCCGAGCTTTTAAAAGACGATTCCGAAGCGTTAGAATTAGGCGGAAAAGAAGTGGATATTGCAGTTTTATTTGTTGATATTCGTGGATTTACGACACTTTCAGAAAAAATTAAGGCACCTGTTGTCGTCGAGATTTTAAATAGATACTTAACGCTTACTGGTAACTGTGTGTTTGAAAATAATGGCACACTTGATAAATTTATCGGAGATAGTACGATGGCTTTTTGGGGTGCACCTTTAAAGCAGGATGATTATGTGTATAAGGCTGTCAAAACTGCGATTGACATGGTTCATGGTGGCGAAAAACTAGCGAAAGAAATCGAAGATTTATACGGTGTGTCGATTGGTTTTGGCGTTGGTGTAAACTGTGGTAAGGCTGTTGTTGGCAATATTGGTTCAACTACGAGGATGGACTATACAGCAATCGGAGATACGGTGAATACTGCGGCGAGATTGGAAAGTAACGCAAAAAAAGGTGAGATTTTAGTAAGTTTTGACGTAGCTAGAGAAGTAGAAGGCAGAGTGAAATTAACTTCGCTAGGCAGTGATATTAAGCTAAAAGGCAAAACAAATGATTTTGAAATATTTAGAGTAGAAACTACATAAAAAAAAGGACGATGTAAAAATCGTCCTTTTGGTTTATAAATATAGTATTTATTTGTACAGCAAGAAAAACCCTGTCGTTTAAAACAGGGTTTAATTTTACGGTAAATAGTTAAATGGGTTAACGTGTGAGTTGTTGATTCTTACTTCGAAGTGAAGGTGAGAACCTGTGCTGTTTCCTGTGCTACCCATTTTGGCGATTAAATCGCCTTGGTTTACTTGTTCGCCAACAGATACTAAGTTAGAAGAACAGTGAGCATAATAAGTTGTCATGCCGTTTCCATGGTCGATGATAACTAGGTTACCATACGAACCTTTATAGCTTGAGAAAATAACTGTACCACCATCAGCAGCATAAATTGGAGTACCAACAGGGTCTGCAAGGTCGATACCAGTGTGGAATCCACCCCAACGGTAGCCGTAATTAGAAGTTAAGTTTGCACCATAAACAGGGTATTTTAATTCGCCAGTAGTAACAGATGGTTTAGTACCAACAGAAACAACAGCTGTAACTGGTTCTTTAATAGTTGTTTCACTAACGATTTCTCTTGAAGTTTCAACACCGTTTACATAAGTAACGTTTGCAACGATTTCAGTAACACCAACTTGACCAGAAGTGATAGTTTTCTTTTGAGAAGTTGTCATAGAGTCGTCATAAGTTGTTTCTGTATCGTAAGCGATATCTTCAGTATAAGTAATTTGCTCTAAAACCTCAACAGAAATTGCAGGTTGAGCTTTTTCGATAACGATTTCTTGTCCAATTTGAATTCTAGCAGGTTCAAGTTCAGGGTTTAAAGCCTCAACTTCAGAAGAAGGCATATCGTACATTACTGCAATAGCAGAAAGAGTTTCATTTGCAGCAACTGTGTGAGTAGCAGCGCCTACTTCAGTAGCTGTAAGGTCTGCTTTAACAGCGTCTGGAGTTGAAAGCATAGTTGTAGGAACGATTTCTTCTTTAACATAAATGTTCTCAACGAAGTTTGCTTTGTCTGCTAATTCTTCGCCAACTAAAGCTACTAAAACATCTTGTAAAACATCATTAGCAGTTTCAACAGTGTCTAAAGCATAAGTTGGTTCGCCGTCTATGTATAAAACAGCAAGTGTATCGATTTCATTAATATCAGCAGCTAAATTTTGCTCAACTGATGTTAAATCGATAGGGTTTAAAGTTGGGTTTTCGTAAGTTAATTTATATTCTACTTCTACATCTAGAGAATATGGTTTGTCTAAAATATCTGAAACGTAGTTTTCTAAATCGCTTTTGATTGTTTCAAATTCTTCTGTGCTAGATGTTGTGCCTAAAAGCTCTCCATCCACATAGATTGCAACGGAAGGATTTGCTACATAAACAGTCACGATTGCCAGCATAAGTACGCATATAGGTGTTATGGTTAATAGTCTTTTTGAGAAAAAGTTTGCTACACTATCCATAGTTTTCGCCAGTTTCATAAGTATCTCCTAAGTTAAAATTTAGTTGCATTTCGGTAACGCTGTATCTATAATATACTATTTTTGTTACTTTGTCAATAGTTTTTTGCGAAAAATTACAAATTGGTAACAGCGTAATTACCAACAATTACCATAAGGCTTTGTGCATTATATATAAATTCTATATGTACTAGTATATTTGTATATATTGCATAAATAATCGCTAACAATTTGTAAATCTGAAAGTAAATATAAACTTTTGTTTATAGATAGAAAACAGGCGATAATAAAGGCAAAATTTAAGCTTAACTTAGGAGAGTTTTAAGATAAAAAGGAAAACTTTACTCGAAAATCACATCATTACTTTCTAAAAAATAATCCATTTGGATTAGCCAAGAAATAAGCTGAGGCTTTGACATAAGCTGACCAAACCAAGTCGAATTTTCCGAGTTTAAAAAGTGTTTTAAGGAATTTAAGTCTAAGATTTCATTTAGATAAGAATATTTTAGGCGTTTTTTCAGTATATTAGTGACGATTTCTTCGTACATAGGGTCGTGGGTTTTAGGGTAGGGGCTTTTTTTGCGTTTAAGTATTTTTTCTGGTAAATAATCCGATAAAGCATCGCGTAGTAACGATTTTTCTACACCATTTTTAAATTTATATTCCCAAGGGACATTGTAGACATATTCCAAAATCCTATGGTCAGAAAATGGAACTCTTACCTCGACACCACTCCACATGCTCATTCTATCTTTACGCTCGAGTAGCGAACTCATGAAAAATCTAGTCGAAAGCCAAGTCGCACGACGCGAAGTTTTCATAGTATGACTATCATTTTCAAGTATAGGGCACTTTTCTAGGTCAGATTTATAATAATTTGACATAAATTCATAACCTTCTTTTGCGAAAACTTTATCTTCTCTAAATAAATTAACGCGTTTTAGAGGGGCGTGAATCCAAGGGAAGAAATCTGAGTCGAGCATTTCTGAGCGATAGAACCAAGGATATCCACCGAAAATTTCGTCTGCGCATTCGCCTGATAATGCCACTGTATGGCGCTTTTTTACTTTTTTGCAATAATAAAGCAACGAACTATCAATATCAGCCATACCAGGTAAATCACGCGCCTTTGTGGCACTTTCTAAAAGATAGATGATATCTTCGGTCGATGCCTGTAAAATTTCGTGGTTAGTGCCCAGATAAGAGGCAAGATATACTGCATAATCATCGTCAGGGTCTGGTTGGAACATAGTGTTTTGAAAATTTTGTTTATTTCCTTTGTACTCAAATGAATATGTAGATAAAATTTCACCTTTTTTCAAATATTCTTCTTGAGCTACCGACGTTATAATCGACGAGTCTATGCCACCTGATAAAAATGTGCAAAGTGGAACATCAGACACGAGTTGTCTTTTTATAGCATCGGTTACTAAAAATTTAGTGTGCTCAACAGCGTCACGCTCACTTCCAGTGAAAATTTCAGCCTTTAGCTCAAAATAACATTCTAGACGAAGATTTTCGCCATCAAAATAACCGTGATGGGCAGGTGGGATTTCTAAAATATCACGAAAAACACTAGAACCAATCATTTTTGCTGGAGTTAAAAAGAGTAGTTGCCAAAGTCCTTGTTTATCTATGATAGGTTTTATTTCTGGGTTTTTTAAAATAGCTTTTGGCTCAGAGGCGAAAAATAATTTGGAATTTTTTTGTGCATAATAAAATGGCTTTACACCGAATCTATCGCGAGATAAATAAACTTTATCATCGTCTAAAATAGCAAATGCAAAAATTCCATTCAGCAGTTTGGAGCATTTTTCGCCAAATAAAATATACGCGTAAAGCACGACTTCGGTGTCGCAGGTCGTCGTTAAATTTATACCATAACGTTTGATTTCGTTTGTTAGTTCTTGCGAGTTATATATTTCTCCATTATAAATTATTGTGTATGATTTTCCTTTATGCACGCGTGTCATTGGTTGCAAACCATTTTCAACATCGATTACTGCAAGTCTATTATGCGCAAAAGCGATATTTTCTGTTAAAAATATCCCCTGTTGGTCAGGACCACGATGGTTTAAGCTATTATTCATAGATTTCACAACTTTTTCATCTATATTTTGCGTTTTAAAATCTAAAATTCCACAGATAGAACACATAAAACTCCTCCTAAATATATTAAATATATATTAATATATTCGAAACTCGAGAAAAAAAGAATGAATTTAATTGACTTTTTACTAAAAAACGTATATAATACATTAGTGAGTAAATCAGACAGTCGCGTGGTTTAAAGACTACGAGGAAAGTCCGAGCTACAAAGAGCAGGATAGCTGATAACGTCAGCCGTGGGTGACCATAGGAAAAGTGCAACAGAAATATACCGCCGATTTTTTCGGTAAGGGTGGAAAAGTGAGGTAAGAGCTCACTGATTTTATTGGTAACAATAATCTCCTGTAAACTCTATCCGTAGCAACACCAGCTTGTGTGATTTAAAGCTGCTCGCATAGCACAGAGGGGTGGCTTGAGGAATATGGCGACATATCTCCCAGATAGATGGCTGTCAAATACAGAACTCGGCTTATAGATTTACTCACATTAAAATAGAATATTTTAATACCTTCACGCAAGTGAAGGTGTTTTTGTGAAACAAAAAGAGTAATAATCTGCAACGGAGTTATAATTTACTCACATTAAAATAGAATATTTTAATACAAAAAAGCTTACAATATAAATTGCAAGCTTTAAATTTTATTCTGCTGTATCTTCTGTCGGAAGTTCTTCTTCGCGAACCAAAACTTCGATTTCTAAGATACGTCTATAATCAGTTTTTGAAACTGTGATTGTTAAGTTTTCGAAGTCAAAAGTGTCACCAACCTCTGGGATGTGACCTATTTCTGCGATTACCCAACCAGAAACGGTTTGAATATCGTCATATTTTTCTTCGTCATATTTTTTCTCGAATTCTTCAAAGAAGTTTTCGATATCTGTCGAGCATAAAACGGTATATTTATCGTCTGCAATTTTAGTGAACTCAAGGATTACTTCGTCATTTTCGTCCCAAATTTCGCCCACAAGCTCCTCTATGATGTCTTCCATAGTAATGATACCCATAGTCGAACCAAATTCGTCTACAACGATACAAATATGCGATTTTGCTGCTTGGAGCTCTCTGAAAAGTTCAGAAACTTTAATTTTAGGCACAGTGCAATGAATAGGTTTAATAACACTTTCAAAACTCTGGTAGCCTTTAAATAGAATTTCATAAAAATCTTTTTGATGTATAAAACCAATAATTTGGTCGATATTATCTTCATAAACAGGCAATCTTGAAAAACCATGGTCTACAAAGGCATATTTAACTTCTTCCATAGAATATGATTTTGGAATAGCTACAATATCAAGACGCGAAGTGATGATATCAACTGCTTCACAATCATCAAATTCAATAGCCGAACGAATAAGCTTACTTTCGTGCTCGTCAAAACCACCATCTTGCTCTGCTTCCTCAACTAGCGTGATTAATTCTTCGTCACTCATGCTTTTGTCACCGTCAAACGTGAAAATTTTGCTTAAAAGCATTTTCCATAATGTAAACGGGAAATTAAGTGGTGCTAGAATTACCATAAAAAATTTAAGAAGTGGTGAAGAAATCACTGCCCATTTTTCTGGATATTCTTTTGCTAGTGTTTTCGGTGTTATTTCTCCGAAAATAAGTACTAGAATGGTCATAACAATTGTTGATAGTGTAACGGCGAGTGATTCACCATTTGCAACTCCTACAAGCAGATTTGTGAATAAAACTGTTGATAGGGATGCTGACACGATATTTACAATATTATTTCCAATAAGTATAGTCGATAGAATTTTATCGAATTGTTCGGATAAATCATAAGCAAGCGCTGCCCCTTTTTCTCCGTTTTTCGCAGAATTTTTAAGCCTAACCTTATTAAGGCTTGAAAAAGCTGTTTCTGTTGAAGAAAAATAAGCTGAAAAAAGTATACAGATAGCTATCGCTATCATAAGCATGACGTCGGTACTGTCCATTGAAAAAATCTCTCCTAAATAAAATATAATATATTTATAATATAATATTTCTTAAAAAATGTCAATAAAATTTTTAAACTGTAACATAAATGAAAGATAAGCATAGTCTAAAAGTTGCATTAAATAATAAGATGAATACATATTTTTTATCGATATAAGTGACAAAGTCTAAAAAATTCGTTTTAAAAGAATAGATTTCGACATAAAACGACATTATATAGATAAAAACCATCTTAAAGTATGAAAAAAGGGGAGTGTCGCAATTGACATCCCCGTAGTATTTTAAATTATTCTTGGCAAAACTTGCAAAGACCTTTGAAAACAATGGCATGATCTTCGATTTTATAACCGGTTTCGCTTTGGATTAAAGCGTTTATTTCGTCCATATAAGAAAGACTAACATCGGCAAAATCACCACAAGAAGTACATTTTATATGGTAGTGCTTGTGAGTTTGATGGTCAAATCTATCGGCACTGTCTGGTATTTCGATTTTTAATAATTGACCTGTTTCGGCTAACATATTAAGATTTCTATAAACCGTACCACGACTGATTGTAGGGTGGGCTTTGTAGATTTCGCTATACACCTCATCCGCAGTTGGATGATTTTTAAGACTTCCGACCATATCATAAACGATTGAACGCTGAATAGTATTTCTAACTTGGCTCTTCATGGATAACACCTCCTTATTAGTATCTGTTACTATATGATAACCTATTTTTTTGAATACGTCAAGACCTTTTGAAAAAAATTCATAAAAAACAGATTGAAAATTTACTTTATGGGATAAATAGATAAAAAAAAGCGACCCGGCTATT
>CAYJLC010000030.1:0-27985 GCA_964370735.1 uncultured Oscillospiraceae bacterium | reverse complement strand
TAAATTAAAATTTTAAACTCTCGTTTATCTCTGTGAAAATCACGCCTAAAGCGTAAGCGCCTGCGTCTGGATGGCCTAAACTTCTTTCGCCAACTGTTCCAGCACGACCCATTCTTGCTACGATTTCTTCGGTTTTCTTAGCACCGATAACCGAAGCTTTTGCAGCGTCATCAAATGCAGTTTTAATGTCTTTTGATGAATTTTCAAGTAAGCTTTCAGCGAATGGAGCTAGTGCATCAACTAAAGTTTTATCGCCAACAACAGCGCCACGTCCGAACGAACGCTCACCAGTTTTTTGAACTCCTTCTAAAGCAGCTGCAACCATTTTTGCAAATTCTTCTAAAGAAATTTCAGTTTTCGCACCGATATTTTTTGATGCAGCTCTAAAAGCAGAACCCCAAATTGGACCAGATGCTCCACCACAATTTTCCATAATAATCATAGAGCATTCGCCTAAAAATTCACCCATATTTTGAGTAGATTTTAGGTGTTCCCAGTCTTCTTTAACTTTTCTAAAGCCTTTTGCAACGCTCATTCCGAAGTCACCATCACCAGCAAAAGAATCAAGTTCACAGAATGGAATTTCGTTTTCGATGATGATTTGACCCATTTTGTCAACCATATATTTCACGTTATCAAGTGTGATTTTTTCGCCGATTTCGTTTGCAGTTTCAACCATTTTATACTCAAAATTGTCTACTTTTGCAGTGCTTTCTAGTGGCTCAAAATTTGGAACACTTGCACCATTTACATTAAATGCAGGTGTTACACATTCTTTATCAAGCAGTTCTTTCAGCTCGTCGTTCATTTTCATAAATGTAACAGAAGCACCTAACATATCGATTGAAGTCATATAATTTCCAACAAAAATTCTGTAAACTTTTAAGCCTTTCGCAGAAACTTCATTTAAAATATCGTTAGTTAAAAGATATAATTCCATAAGTGGAGTCGAACCGAAACCGTTCACTAAAATCGTGATTTCATCATTTTCAACTAAATTTTTATTATTTGCAAGGTCATTTACCATTCTTTCAGCCAATTCTTTAGCAGAAATTGATTTTTGACGTTTAATTCCAGGCTCACCGTGAATACCAACACCGTATTCCATTTCGTCTTCAGCAATCTCGAAAGTAGGCGTTCCTTTTGCAGGAACAGTACACGAACTGAATGCAAAACCGATGCTCGCAAGGTTTTCGATAGCATTTTCAGCAGATGCTTTAACTTCAGCAAGTGACGCGCCCATTTCAGCTCTTGCACCAGCGATTTTATGAACTAAAACAGTACCAGCAACACCACGTTTACCAACAGTGTAAAGGCTGTCTTCAACTGCGATATCATCATCAACTTTAACATAATCAACGCAAATTCCGTCTTCTGATGCTAAAAATGCAGCATTTTTGAAGTTCATCATATCGCCACTGTAATTTTTAATAACTAAAAGTGTGCCTTTTTCAGATGCAGTAGCCTCGATTGCTTTGTAAACTTGAATTTGTGATGGAGATGCAAAAACGTCGCCACAAACAGCACAGTCAATCATACCTTTTCCGATAAATCCAGCGTGAGCAGGTTCGTGACCAGATCCACCACCAGAAATTAATGTTACTTTATTTTTATTGATACTTTTCTTCTTTATCACCTTAAATTTTCTGATTAACTCAAGTTCAGGATGCGCAGAAACAATACCATTTGCCATTTCTAAAACAAGGTTTTCTGGCTTATTTATAATTTTTTTCATATTTTTCTCCTAAATTCCTTTGTACTCTTTACCAATTCTATCGGCAGTTTTAATAGCAGCCATAACAGCATCAACCGTAATTGGGAATGGCATAGAATGCACAGATTCCTCTGGGATACAAGATTTTTCAGCTACTTCGCGTAATTCTTCGTCAGAAATTTCTGGAACACCGATATCTTCTAAACAAACTGGTAAACCAACGCTTGCACAGAAGTCTAAAACTTCATAAAGTTCTTCTTCTGGAGCATTTTCAAGCACTAATTGAGCGATAGTTCCGAATGCAACTTTTTCGCCGTGGAAGTATTTATGAGTGCCTTCTAAAATTGTAAGACCGTCGTGAATTGCATGAGCGCCAGCAAGTCCGCCACTTTCAAAACCTAAACCAGAAAGTAAAATATTTGCTTCAACAATGTTTTCTAACGCTTGTGTTACAACTTTAGCATCGTTAGATTGTTTCGCTTTAACACCGTCAGCAAGTAGAGTTTCGTAGCATAAAGTAGCTAAAGCTAATGCTGTTTTTGTGCTAAAAGCGCTGTCGCAATAGCCTTCGCGAGCTCCACAAGGAAGTCCTGCGTTTACGTTTGCAAATGCAGCCGAAGTTGCTCTAGCCTCGAAATATGTAGATAACGCGTCACCCATACCAGAAACTAAAAATCTAGTTGGAGCGTTTGCGATTACAGTTGTGTCGATTAAAACTACTGATGGGCTTTGTTTGAAATATGCATAATCATCAAAAGCACCGTCGTCTGTGTAAAGTACAGCCGAGTGAGATGTTGGAGCATCAGTCGCAGCGATTGTTGGAACGATGATTAAATTACCACCTTCAGCAACGCATTTTGCAGTATCGATAGCTTTACCGCCACCTAAACCGATGATACAGTCACAGTTTTGTTCTTTTGCAAGTTCTTGTAAACGAGCAACTTCGCCTCTTGAACATTCGCCACCGAAATTACTTTCAACAAAAACAGTACCAAATTTTTCTGCTGTTTTGTCAAGTTGAGTTTTAACGCGTGAAACGTCGTCTTTATGAGCGATAAGTAATGCAGATTTTCCAAAAGTCTGAACAAAATAACCTAAATTTAATAATTCGTTTTCACCTTGAACGTATTTTGATGGACAGATAAATGCTTTTCTCATGATTTTGACTCCTTTTATATTTATTTTTTTATATGAATAATGATATCCCCGAAACGATTAATAAAACATAAGTAAGTTTCATAAAAGTTTCAGCTTTTAATTTGTAAAATAACTTTGTGCCAATATACATTCCTAAAAATAAGAACGGTATCGACCATAGGCTTTGAATTCCTAATTCTAGCGACCAAAGACCTTCGTTATAGTCTGTTATAAGAATAAGTCCGTTTAAGAAAATCCAACAAGTTGAAATTGTTGCCCTAAATTCGTTTTTATCCTTAATTCTATTTGTAAGATAACCAACTAAAAGTGAACCACCTATTACAAAAAGCCCATGCATAATCCCTGCTACTACAAGAATTATATTTGGTAACCATTTGTTATTTTGTGGTAGTTTTAATTTAAGGAACAAACCATTTATACCTAAATAAACAACAATTGCACCTAAAATATAGTATAATATTTGCTGGCTATTGGCAAAAAGTGGTTTTATAAATACTGCCGAAATAATGCCGACACCCATTATCAAAACTACTTTTAAAATTTCTTTTTTGTTAATATACTTATAGCTTCCTACGAAAACATAGACACCTGATAGAAAACCTAGGAAATTTAAAATAGGTTTTGCAACATCATAGCCTACTAGTAAAACAGAAACGGGCATTGCAAGTAAAGTACCTGCAAAGCCCGTAATTCCATGAACTATGTTTGCAAGTAGAATTACTATCAGAAATAGTATAAATTCCACTTATTAAACCCCATATTTCTCAGTAACACTTGCAAATAAATTGCTATAAGCAGAATTCTTTTTATAGAATACTGGAGGAACACCGATTGGTGCTAAAACCTCATGCTCACCTTTAGTGTATTCTTTACCTGTTAATAAATGAACCCAAGTTTCATCTGGTAAATAAACATTCCAAGTGTCTTTATTTGCTTCGTGGACAGGTGCAACTAAAATATCGCTTCCGAATAAGTATTGATATTGAACTTCATACGCCTTTGCATCATCACTATAATGCACAAATAATGGACGTTGAGCCGCGATACCTTCTTTTGAATTTAGTGCAACTATATCTTTTGTATACGGACTAATCATTGTATAGATGTCAACAAATTTAGCAAGATGCTTCATTGTTTCTTCATTGTCATAGTATTGGAAGTTTGTCGATGGACGATTTCCTTCGTGAGTTCTCATAACAGGTGTGAAAGCCGACATTTCTGTCCATCTTTCGAATAATTCTTTATCTCTTGTATTGTCAAATAAAGAAGTGTATCCACCAATATCACTATGAGAAATACCAACACCACTCATACCAGCTGAAAGTGCTGCTGGAATTGTTGAAGCAAGGCCATCATGTAAACTAAAGTCAACCGATTGGTCACCTGCCCAAAGAAGTGGACAATATTTTCCTGATTTCGCACCACCGGCACGCATAAAGTATACGATATCGTTTAATTTTCCTGTTTGCTCTAAAGCTTCGTAGTTACATTTTGCCCATAATACTGGCCAATTATTGTGCTCAATCATAGCATCTCTGCCACTATGCAACACTATATCGTCTGTTGGTAAATATTCGCCAAAGTCAGCCATCCAACCATCAATTCCGATATCGATTGAGTGTTTGATGATAACTTCGTCTTTAAACCAAGTGTAAGCGTCTGGATTTGTAAGGTCTACAACACCACAATAGAATTCGCCGAAATCTACTAGATATTCAGTTCCGTCGTGTTTTTTAGCAAAGTAGCCTTTTTCGCATCCTTCTTTATATAGTTCACCGTCATTTACTAAGTAAGGATTGATATAACCTAAGAATTTAATGCCTCTAGCGTGAAGTTTTTCAATTTCTTTCGGTAAATCTTTGTACATTTCTTTGTGATATACCCAGTCCCATTGTAAACGAAGACCGAATGATGTTTCACGTTTTCCACACCAGTCTTGACACCAAACACCAGCAACTTTAATGCCGTTATCAAGTGTTTTATCAAGTAGACCGAAAGAACGCTCGTTACCACCTTGAACACCGATAATAAGTCCGTTATAAACCCACTCTGGTAATTCTTGTTGGCGACCGAATAATCCTGTTACGCGTCTGTACATATCTAAGTAATCAGTAGCGCATTCGATTCTGATGTTTTGTGGCACTTCCCAAACTTCGATTTCTGTAAAATCATTATTTTTGAAGTTAAAGTCTGAATAAGCTGTTGATTCAACGTTTAAGAAGTACATATTTGAAGAAATATATGTAGGTTGAGGGAAGTTTGTATTAAAATAATCCCCACCTGCTTTGTTTTCTACATCTGAAAGCCAAGTGATGCGTGTTGATTTATCACGACCAACTCCTGGTTCAGAAGTGAATACTGGGAAATTTCTGCCTTTAAGATTTAAGTAAGACATTTGCTCGCCTAAACCAAAAATTTTCTCGTCTTGTGATGAATTAGCTCTAATCCAAAAACGATTTATAGTATCGTCTAGTTTTTCAAAGTCAATGTTTAACACATCACCGTTGACTGAAAAATAAGCTTTAATTTTGTCATCAAAGTTAACTGTATATTTATTTCCATCGTTTACAACATCTTTGATGTTTAATTTTGTTCTTTCGATAACGTAATCAGAAATATTGAAATTCCCTCTATACATATCAACAGTTTCTTCACCAACACCAACATATAATAGTGGTTTTTTGTCGCTGTGTTCTAAGATTACTTTTCCATTTACTTCAAAAGAGAATGCGTTATTATTAAAATTAATTTTCATGGCTTTAAACTCCAAACAATTCTTTTATTTATATTTTAGTTCTGTGTTTTCACCGATAATACCAATATGAGCGCCAGCTTTTACAAGTGGTTCTCTGTCTTTATGGCATATTATCCATTTATTAGTAAGTAGTAAAATTTCAGATTCTTTTGTGTCTTTTTTATTTTCATTCTTTAAAGGAGTATTAGTTCCTTTTGGTAAAATGATAACCGCTTTATATCCGTCGTCTGCCACTTTACATGGCGATAAGTGAAGAGTTGTTTGATAAATCTCAAAAACTGTTCCTTTTTCTACGAAGAAAACTTTTGCGTCTTCGTTTTTATATGTGTTATCTTTAATATCGTAGCTGTGTCCTAAAACCAGCAAAAAGTCCGTAACAGCAACTGTTATCTCCGAACCTTTATGGTATTCAAAACCATTATATGTGCTATTTTTTCCGTTGCAATAACCAACTTGAATATCCATTTCTCCATATATAGTATTTTGAATTTTTTTTGAAATTTCAAAACATTCCATAGCCTCTTCGCTTGGAATATAGCTATTCCCAGATTCGGGAATAGCCGTATTATTTTCCATATATGTTATTAAGTCAGATACATCAAATTCAGTAAGTATTCTTCCAAAAGGTTTAAAACTATCATCAGATAAACTTTTAATTTCAACAGAATTTAATTCATTTAACTTTTTTAACATATTTTATCTACCTCTTACAACTTTATATGTAGCACAGAAATCTTCTTTGCCGATGCCCATTTTTAATGCTTCGTCATAAACTGATTTTGCAGCTTCTTGACCAGCCATAGGAACACTGCATTCTTTTGCTAGTGTCATACAAATATCAACATCTTTCGCCATGTTTTCAACAGAAAACGCAGTAGTGAAGTTGCCTTCTGAAATTGGTTTAGCTTTTCCGTCTAAGTAGAAGTTTTGACCACCACCATAAGAAATCGCTCTAGCGTAATCTAAGATATCGATGCCATTTTTAGCAGCTAAAGTAGCTGTTTCGTTAACACCGTTTTGAATTTGAGAAACAAGCGCATTATGACAAACTTTCATAACTAAACCTTTACCGTTCTCACCCATTCTAACTACGTTTTCACCCATATATAATAGGATGTCGCGAGCTTTTTCATAAGCTTCTTCTGAACCACCAACATAGATACCTAAAGTACCAGAAACAGCAGCAGGTTTTGATTTTACAACAGGAGCGTCGATAAATTCAGCGCCTTTTGCTTTAATCATTTTTGAAACTTCAACAGAAACTGAAGGATCAATTGTGCTCATGTCGATGCAAAGTTTAGAAGCGTCGATGTCAGCTGCGATGCCTTCGTATAGGCTTTTAACGTGCTCTGATTTTGGAACCATAGAAATGATAACGTCTGCTTTTTTTGCTACTTCGTTTGCGCTAGCACAAGCGATAGCACCTTTAGATGCAAGTAACTCAACTTTTTCAGTTACAAAGTCAAAAACGTAAACTTCATCGTTATGCTTTTTAACGATATTTTCACTCATAGACTCGCCCATAATGCCAAGTCCGATAAATCCGATTTTCATAATATGTACTCCTTAAAAACTAGTCAGTAATTGTGTTGTCCCAAGCATCTCTAAATACGCCTAAACCTTGGTTTGTGTAAGCATGTTTCATAGTGTCTTTGAAAACATCTAAGCTAGTTGTAACGATATCAGCACCAGCAATAGCACAATCTGCAACTTGTTTTGGTGTTCTAAGAGCAGCACAGATAATTTGAGTTTTGCCATAGAAACCGTAGTTTTTGTAGATAGTTACGATATCTTGAATGTATTGTTTGCAATCTTCGCCGTTAGCTTCTTTCCAACCGATGAAAGGAGAAACGAAAAGTGAGTTGTTTTTAGCAGGAAGCATAGCTTGAGCTGAAGAGAAAACTAGAGTAACATTTGTTCTAACGCCTGCTTCTTCTAAAAGCCTTGCAGCTGTGATACCAGATTCAGTTGAAGGGATTTTGATTACGAAGTTTGGAGACATAGCAGCGATTTTTTTACCTTCTGCAACCATAGCTTCAGCATCGTCTAAATGTGGATTAATTTCAACAGAAATTGGGAAAACGTCAACGCCTTCGATACCTTCTTCTTTAACCCAATCAGCCATTTCTTTAATAACTGTTAAGAAAGGTTTTCCAGAAACCATGATATGTCTAGGGTTAGTAGTAACACCGTCGATTTTAAATGTTTTGTAAGCGTATTTGATTTCGTCCATTTTTGCACTGTCTAAAAAGTATTTCATTGTTTTTCTCCTTAATAATGTAAATGTTAAATTCTTATTGATTAATTTTATTAATTAACTATTTATAGTATATTCCTTTTTTGCTTTTATTGCAAGTGTTTTTTAAAAAAATATTAACCAAAATTTTAATACAATATTTGGTTAATATTTTTAACTAATTATTATTCAGCGTCTTCAAGCACCATCTCAGCGTTCATTTCTTTTATTTGCTCTTCGTTTAGCTTGTTAACTTTTTTGTTAAGTCTGATTAAAGATACCATCAGTACAACCGTTAGCACTAAAATAACTAAGCTAATTGGTCTTTTGAAGAAAATAAGGATATCGCTATCGTAACTCATCATACTTGTTACGAAGTTTTTCTCCATGATATCGGCTAAAATCATACCTAACATTAGTGGTACAGCCGAAATATCGAATAATACGAAAATGTAGCTTACGATTAATAATGCTGAAGTGATGATTAATTCTTTTGTGTTATTTGTTGCAGCAAATGCACCAGCATAACAACAAATGATGATAACTGGAGCTAGATAAGTATATCTAACTTGTACAATTTTTGCGATAAGTCTTGTGAATACTAGACCAACAAGAATTAATGCAACGTTTGCTATTAATGTACCTAAAATAATGCTATAAGCGATAACGCCTTGTTTTGTAAACATTGTAGGTCCTGGTTGAATACCATGTAGGATAAATGCCCCTAAAAGTAATGCTGTAACACCGTCACCTGGGATACCAAGTGTTAACAGTGGAATCATAGCCGAACCAACAACTGCGTTGTTACTTGATTCAGCAGCCGCGATACCTTCTAAGCTACCTTTACCGAAGTCTTGTGGGCGTTTTGAAGTTCTTCTAACTTCGTTGTAACACATAAATTGTGCAACACCACCACCAACACCTGGCATAGCTCCGATGATAGATGCGATTGCAGAAGATCTGAAACAAGCCGGTAAGATAGACTTAAATTCTCTTAAAGTCATACCTTGTTTATCAATTTTTGTAACGTCTTCTAATTTACCTTTTGCAAGGATGAAATCTTTTGATTTTAAGATTACTTGGATTAAAGCGATAAAAGCGATCATCGCTGGTAACATATCGATACCGTAACGTAATATCGGAGAACCAAAATCGAAACGAGCAACACCAGTTACTGCGTCTTGACCGATACACGCAATGAAGATACCTAAAAGACCAGAAATAATACCTTTTGGTAAACTATCACCACTAACACCAGCTAAGATAGCAAGTCCTAGAACACCTAGTGAAAAATATTCAACAGACGCAAAGCTTGCAACCATTTTTGTGATGAAAGATGATAATAATAGTAAGATTAAAGAAGAGAAGATACCACCGAATACTGATGCGTATAAAGATGTATCAAGCGCTTTTTTTACTTTACCTGCTTTAGCTAGTGGGTGACCATCGAAAGTCGTTGCAATAGCTGAGTTTGTACCTGGTGTGTTAAGTAAGATAGCCGAAATTGAACCACCGTACATACCACCAACATAAACTGCAAGAAGTGAAATAATCGCAGTATCAGGCGATGAGAATGAATAAGTAAGTGGCATAAATAAGATAATACCTAGAGTAACTGATAAACCTGGTATACATCCTACGATAACCCCTAAAATAAGTCCACCGAATATTACTAGAATATTTGTAAGTGACATAACTTGCCCTAAGGCTTGAACTATAACGTCAAAATCTCCCATGTTTAACCTCCAAACCCTGGTAACGAGATATTAAGTACCAGTAAGAATAAGTAATAAACACCCACACCAGCAACTAGTGTAAAGATGTATATAAATGGCTTTCTTTCACCCATATACCACAACATACAAGGGAAAGTGATAATAACTGCGGCTATAAAGCCTAAAGTAAGTATTAAAGCTGTGAATACACACATCATTAAAATTAAAATAATAGCTGGAAGTTCTTTTTTAATATCAAAAACATATATTTTCTCTTTTTTAAGTACTAAACTTTGTACAATTAAGCAAATAGATGCTATTAAGATACCAACAAGAACAACGCCTGGAATAATTCTTGGACTCGGTGCACCAGAATCGTAGGCTGGAAGTCTAACTTGCGTTGTTAATAGTGCAAGCATAATAGATGAAAAGACAGCCATTAGGATACCTGTGCATAAATTAGTTCTGATTTTCAAGGTAAACCCTCCTTTTTTGTAAAATAATTACCTAGTGAGTTTCCTCACTAAGTAATTAATATAATTTAGCTTAATAATTCAAACGCTGCTACTGCTTTAGCTGCTGCTTCTTCAACATCATCGATTGAATCTTGTCCATAAGTTTCTTTTTTGTTTAACATGATTGATGCAATCCAATCAGAGTATTCTGGGTCAGCCCAAACAGCTTTTGTCATTTCTTCGATTGTAGCAATCCACTCTTCGTCAGCACCAACTTTAGTTCCGATAAATCCACCAGCAGTTAAGATACTTGCATCATGATCTAAGTTAGCATCTAAATCAGGAGATTTTGCATCACCAGTAACAGTTGCGATATCAATAGTAGCACCGTCAGGACCTACGAAACCTTCGAATTTTTCTTCGCTGAATGTTAAGATTGGAACGATAGTACCAGCAGCAACGTCTTCAATTGCAGCTTGAGTAGTTCCCATAAATACATCAACTTCGCCATCAGTTAGAGCTTTCTTTTGAGCTGCACCACCATCGTAAGGTACAACGATAACTTCTCCGCCCTCTTGAGCGATTAATGAACCTAAAGCAAGGTGTGGGTCAGATAGTGGGTTACCACCAGACATTTTTAAACCACCGTTTCTGCTTTTTTCTAAAACATCAGCAACAGTTGTTCCTGGTGTACCATATAATACCCAAGTTCTGTCATCAATACAAGCAACTGGAAGAACGTTTTCTCTGTTCCAGTCAACAAGTTCTGTACCGAATTGTTTACCTAAGTCATGACGATAGATTGCACCATAACCATAGATTAATAAATCAGTAGTATCTACTGGAGCTTCTTCTGCATAATATGTAGCAGCAGCGAAACCGTCACCACCTGTCATATTTTCAACGATGAAGTTTGTGTCTGGATAAAGCTTACCAGCAACTAAAGCATATTTTCTTGCGATAAGGTCGGCTGTACCACCAACTCCGTATCCACAAATAATTTTTACTGTACTCGGCATTTCGAATTCGCCGCTTTCGTTTGTAGTTCCACCTTGCTCTGCACATCCTGCAAGCATTGATAAAGAGATTGCCGATGCCATTAGTAACGATAATACTTTCTTGAACATAATAGTTCCTCCTAAAAAATAAAAAATACTGTAATTGACTTAAATAATAAATTAAAATAATTAATCAATTACCTTGATACCATTATAACTGTATTTTCTGTTTAATGCAATACCCTATTTTATTTTTGTATACACTACTAATTTTTAGGTGCTTCATTTGGTTATTTTGACGTTAGCATGTCAAAAATTAAGTTTTTATTTTAGTCTAATTGTATAAGATTTTTGGACTTTGCTACCTTATTAATTAAATATTTTAATCAATAAGGTAATTTTTCCCTTTTTTAACTGTGTTTAAAGTCATTTTTTACTTTTTATGTATAATCAATAAATATAGAATGCTACTTTAATATAAATTTGATTTTTTTATTTATAAAAACAAAAAAGCAACATCGTAATGTTGCTCACAGACTAGTCCTATTCATTAAATAGGATTGGGCATATTTCACAAATATATTACCTTTGTGACATCCCCATATTTTGCTTTATAAGTTATTCCATCCCCCACATCGCTAGCGAATGCAAAGTAGGCAGTAGTTTTTTTGATTTATCTGTAATGAAATACTCAACTCTAATCGGCATCTCATTATACTGAACCCTTGTTATTAGTCCATCGCTCTCCATCTCTTTTAATGATAGGGCAAGCATTGTGTTTGTAATCCCTTGTACCTTTTTCAAAAGCTCATTGTATCGAACACCCTGCCCTTTTGAAAGCACACAGAGAATTGGAATTTTCCATTTTCCCCCAATGCGTTTTAGCGCGGCTTGTAAAGGACAAACTTGTCCACATGGGCAATGTTCTGCTTTGCATTCACTCATATTTTTCTTACCTTCTCATATTAATGTGCGTTATTGACGATATATTTTTTATATGCTATCATTATACTAACTCAGAAAAACAAAGTCAATAATAAAAACATACTAAAGGAGATTTTGCCATGAAAAACTTAGAAAATGTGAAAACGCTATTCACCGACCCTGCTGCTGCAAAAATTATTACAACAATCTCAGCCGACGGAGAATTACATGCAATTGTAGCTGGCACAGTTGTTGTTATGGATGATGATACTCTTGCTTTCGCCGAAGTATTTATGAAAACTACTTCAAAAAATCTGCTAGACAATGGAAAAATAGCAATTCTAGCCGAAAAAGGAAAAGATTCTTACTTAGTGAACGCCATAAATGCGAAAAGACACACAGATGACGATGTTTATACTGCTCTTTCAGAAAAATTTGCCTTTTTGCAAGCTCCAATAGGTGCAGTTTGGACTTGTAGCATAGACAAAATCTTTAACCAAGGTGCAAATATGGATGCTGGCAAGCAAATCTATTAAATCTCGCCGACAAGTTCTTTTGCTTTTTTGCGAGCTTCTATTAAAACTGCCTCGCCTTTTGGGGTTATTGAGTAATATTTTCTCACTTTGCCTTCAACTTTTAAGCTTTCAACTGTCAAAAGTTCTGCTTTTTCTAAATTATGAAAAATTGGATAAAGCGTACCCGGACTAATATCGTATCCATGAGATTTAAGTTCTTCTATCATAAACGAGCCAAAAACAGGCTCGTTTTTTGCGTGGTGTAAAATATGAATTTGTATAAATCCTAAAAATAATTTTCTTAAAATTGAGTCTTGCATTTTTTATCTCCCTGTGGTATTATATCTATATCGAAATCCGATATTGATATTCGTTATCTTTAATCGATATTAATATTATACACTTATATATCATAAAAATCAAGGAGAACCTATGTTAAAAACAAAAAATCTAGCTTTTAAAGATTTTATTTTCTATGATGACATTCATATTATAAAATCCAAAGTCAATTTTGTGACAGGCGAAAGTGGCTGTGGAAAAAGCACTCTTTTAAAGCTTTTTAATAGAACCGAAAACTTTTCTAATGGAGAAATTTTATATAAAAACTCGCCTATTTGCGAAATTGACAGCATTAAACTTCGCAAAGAAGTAAAACTCATATCGCAAACTTCCTTCTTATTTAGTGGTACAATAAAAGAAAATTTCACTCTTTTCTATAATTATTGTGAATCTACCGAATTAACCGAAGAAAAAATGAACTGTTTCCTAAAGCTTACCGAGGCTAATTTCTCGCTAGATACTCTGTGCGACAATTTATCTGGTGGTGAAAAACAACGAGTTTATATTGCAATTTGCCTTTCAATGGAATCTGAAACTATTATGCTAGACGAGCCAACATCGGCACTTGACTATAATTTATCGGTAAAAGTTCTTGAAAATATTGTTTCATACATAAAAGAAACAGAAAAAACCTTAATTATAATAAGCCACGACAATAAACTTGTAGAAAAATTCGCTGAAAATATTATTTGTTTAACTGGAGGTAAAAAAAATGACTAACGCTGTGCAAATTAGCATTTTAAATTTCGGTCTGATTTATCTACTGCTCATTATAGTTGCAATTATTATGAAAGCAAGCAAAATTGACCAAACAAAATTACTTCTTATAGCAAGCATACGAATGACGCTCCAACTAACACTTGCAGGCTATGTTTTAATGTATATTTTCGAAAATCCCTCTCCTATTTTTGTGTGTATTTATGTACTTCTTATGAGTATTTTTGCAGTTTATAGAATACTTTCGGTGAACAAAGGGTTAAACCATAAATTTAAGCTGATAATTGCAGGATCTATCACCCTTTCGGCTATTTCAATTGTTGCATTTTTCATATCCGTTGTAATTCGTGAGAGCATATTCAATCCACAATACGCAATACCGATAAGTGGAATGATAATCGGAAACGCAATGACTGGTGTTACGCTTGGTGTTAGAACTTTTATGTCAAAAATAAAAGACTCAAAATTACAAATTGAAGTTCTTTTAAACCAAAGTGCTAAACCAAAAAACATTTTAAAGCCTTTTGTAAATACTGCTCTGGAAACAGCACTTTTACCAACGATAAATTCCATGCTAGGTATGGGAATTATTTCACTTCCTGGAATGATGACAGGTCAAATGCTATCTGGTGAATCACCAACCACTGCAATATTATATCAAATCTCAATCAATATTTGCCTAGCAGCCGTTGTTTCTCTATCGGTTTATTTATCGCTTAATCTAGGGTATAAAACACTATATAATAAAGAAAATCAATTTATAACAGAAAATATTGGTGGGTGATAAAATGATAATCAGTGCGACAAAAAGAACCGATATCCCCTCTTATTATGGTGAATGGTTTGTAAATAGACTTAAGGCGGGATATGTTCTCATTCAAAATCCATATAATAATAATCGCTACTCTAAGGCAAATTTAACGCGCGAAGCTGTGGATATTATCGCCTTTTGGACTAAAAACCCAAAACCTTTTCTAAAATACTTGCCAATAATAGACGAAATGGGCTACCCTTATTATTTTCAGTTCACAATCACTCCATACGGAAAAGAAACCGAAAGTGGTCTACCAAACAAAGAAGAACTTCTTGAAACTTTTATAACTTTGAGTGAAAAAATAGGGAAAAAGCGAGTTGTATGGCGATATGACCCTATTATATTATCAGATATTTATACGATGGATTATCACACCGAGCGTTTTTCATATATGGCAAAAAAGTTATCGAGCTATACAGAAAGATGTGTTATTAGCTTTGTTGATAGCTATAAAAATGTGACTACTCGAATGGGCATCGACCCTTCTTATCAAATGTCTAATGAAAATATTTATGCTATATCGGAGATATTTTCTAAAATTGCTAGTAAGAATAATATCGAACTTTTCACCTGTGCAGAAGCTATAAATTTAGATAAATTTGGCATAAAACATGGTGCTTGTATAGATAAAAATTTAATCGAGCAAATTCTTGGGCAAAATATAAATGCAAAAAAAGATAAAAACCAACGCGACGCGTGTGGCTGTATCGAAAGTATTGATATCGGCACATATAATTGCTGTGCAAACGGATGCAATTACTGTTATGCCTTAACAAATGAAAAACTAGCGATTTCTAATTTAAAAAAGCATAATCCTAAGCTCCCTGTACTAATCGGCGAGGTAAATCCTTCTGCTATTATCACAAACCGAGAAAGTTTCAGCGTAATCGAAAATCAAATATCATTATTTTAATAAAAAACAACACCACAAGGAGTAATTTCCTTGCAGTGTTGTTTTTTATTTTTCAGAGGTTATACAATACTTATCAATCTCAGTTAGAATTTGAAGTGCAGTTTCTTCTGTCATAGGGTCTAAGAACCTAAAGAACAGTGAACTAGTTCCATATCTATCAATTAATTTCTTAATACCATCAATACTGCTCTTCGCATCTCTTTCATCAACAAGCAAATAAAGTGATTTACCTGCTGCAATTACCTTATCATAAATTGGCTCATACCAATCTTCCGATAATCCGTCAGGCTTGCAAACGCCATGTGTCCATTGAATTGCACGAAGATTTTCGATAGTTAAAAGATTATCCAAATGTCTAATCGCATCAACTCCATCTAAATGATAAAATGGTCTATCAAAAAACTCGCATTCTTTTCTCATAGAAGGCATTACAAATTCTTCGAACTGATAAGGATTCATAAGTGCACAAAAATCGCATTGCATCTTAGCAGTTTTGCCCTCACCCCAAACTTTAAAACCTGCATAGCCAGTTCCACCAGTTTTTTCACTAACAACATCATAGAACTTTTTATACACTTTTAGATAGTAATCATCAAACTTTTCTATGTATTCTTTCATTTTTTCTTCTTCGTCTATTAAATCATAGCAAAGCTCTTGTGCGCCCCTTAAAGCTGCCATTGTATCAATGCTTTCAACTATATCAGGCATAGGAATAAAGAATTCATCATTAGTAAGTGCTTTAATATCTTCAATTAGCTTTATATGTTTTTCTATCCAAAAGCTATCTATTTCAAATTTCTGTTCAAGCAATTTTTCCCAGTCTTCTTCTGAAATTTCTTTATACCACAATGTATCCCAGCTAAAAGACGGCTCTGCGCCTACATATAATGCGAGCGAGCCTGGCCCTAAATTTACTTTGAAATCCATAAATCCTTCGGCATAGAATTTATAATTTTCCATGTAATATTTATAATATTTGACTATGTTTGATGCGCCTGTAAAATAATCTTCTGGACTTAGAAAAAATTCTTTATGGCTTTTAATATCTTCGCTTTTTTTAACGCAAATGTGCATAAGTGGACGTCCCGTATTTTTTTGGTGCCACCAATCTTCGAATTTTTGTTTAATTTCGTTTGAAATTTGATTATCGTTATACATTTTTTCGATTTCCCTTCATATATAAATTAAATATAAAAAATTTCACCACTATTGTATCTATGTATAAGTGCATTTTCGTTTATTTTCACGTTTGCTTTTTTTCCTATTTTAGGATTATCTATAATCTCATCTACGCATTTGATTAAATCAAAAATAATCTGTTTTTCTTGCTTTTCAAAAATATGCCCACCATATATGGCATCAATTTCGATTTTAGAAACCTTTTCTAATGATTTTCTGTATAAATTAATATCAGAATTCTCTAAAAACACCCAAACACCAGGCTTTATAAAATCCGATGTAAATATTATTTTTAAGCTTGGAATATAAAAGCTCATACATCCCATAGTGTGACCTGGGGTATTTATACACTCAATTTCAATGTTCCCAAGGTTAAAAATAGTATTTTCATCTATTACTTCAATATTGTATTTTATATCTTCCTCTGTTTGATTATCATCATAAATATCGCCTAGCAAATCAATTTTATAATCATAAGCCTTATTTATTTCAGAAAATTTATACCTTAAAAGTTCCTTTTTCGTAATTTCACTTGCATATATTTTTCCAAATATATAATTTGCACCACAATGGTCAGGATGTGCGTGAGAATTCACCACTATAAGCGGTTTTTTTGTAATATTTCGAATTTCTTCCTCAATATTTCCAATACCTGCACAAGTGTCGATTAAAAAAGCCTTTTTGTCGCCTATTATTAAGTATGAAGTATATAAATTTTTATCACTTATTGCAAAAATGTTATTTTCAATTGGCGAGAATTTATATTCCATAATTACTCCTTATAATATAATCGTTTCATTCGGTTTGATTAATACAGGCTTTCTATCTACCCCAATGTAAATTTCTACTGCATTAGGATTATAAATCATCTTATTATTACAAGAAAACTTCAAATTATCAAGCGCTTTTAAATAATCTACTATTTCAATATTAGTCGCAAACCATGTGTCTTTCATTGTTGACACTTTTTTGCAAATTTGCTCAAATCTATCCCAATTATTATCGTTTGTAAATTCATAACTATGCCCAAAAATATTCATAAACGGCAGTGTTCTCCAAGGCTTTTTATAAAGCTCCTCAAAAACATCTAATTTTTCGAAAATATCTTCGTCATTATGATGCGAGGTAATTTTCAAATCATAATAATCTTCTGTAAGTTCAAACCCTGATTTTTCTATACCTCTAGCGTATTCCATATTACAAAGTCTAGAAATTTCGCGAATATCTTTATTCGTATTTCCAAAAGGATACGCATATCCACGAATAATTTTCCCAGTAATTCTTTCAAGATTTTCTCGGTCTAAAATAAGCTCTTTAATCACATCTAAAGTGCTCATATTAATCAAAAAAGGGTGGTTTACTGTGTGGCATGCAACTTCATGATTTTCATAAACAGTTTTTACTTGCTCTTCATTTAATACACCATCATTGCCTAAAAAACCACTATTAATATTAAATGTTCCTTTCAATCCGTATTTATTAAGGATTTCAACAACCTTTATATCCTCAGTCTTGGCATCATCATAAGTAAATGATATTGCTTTTGTTGTTCCATTTTGAAAGAAACATTTTTCTACTTTCATATTAGCTCCTATATATTACATCTTGTATTTTCTTTGTAATAAATTCATACCCCTTTGCAGTTATATGCAAACCATCTGTCGTATATTCTATTTTCAAATTTCCTGTTTCATCTTTTAAAAACGGGTTTATATTAATGAAATTTATATTTGATTTTTCACACAACACTTGCAACCTGTCATTGATTTCATCAATATCTTCATTTGTACGAACTGTAACCGTCGTCATTTTCACCGTAGGATGGTTAGAACGATTGACTGAATAAACAGAAATTGCAAAAATCTCACAGCTTGGAAGTTTTTCTTTGATTTGCTTAAACACCAAAGCAGTATTTTCTAAAACTTGATTTACAGTGTAGTCTTTACCGATATCGTTTGTACCCATTAAAAACACGACTTTTTTAGGGTTTAAATCAAAGATACTCTCGTCCATTCTATTAAGTAACCCTTCGATTACATCGCCACTAATCCCTCTGTTTGCAACTTTTCCAGAATACATTTCATTCACAGGATAAAGCTCTGTTATCGAATCTCCAACAAAAACGATATCAACGTTTTCATTAAATTTATTCAGCCACTCAAATATACTAACTCGATATCTATAATTTATCGCCCACTGATCTGCGCTTTCATATATTTTTTTCAAAAAATCTGTTTTATAATTCATACAATCCATTTAATCACCTAAATACTACACTATCTGTTTACGCTTACTCGCTTTGACATATTATTTTCAGCACCACTTTTAATAAAATTGCGAATTGCTAAAACTGGCGCTGCAACTGCCTCGAGTTTGCAATTATATCTACTAACATCTATGCTATTTAATGAGTTTTTACTGATTTTATAATGAAGTAATTCATCAAAAAGCATGTTGGTATAAAATTCACTTTCGAAAATTTTACCATATAAAATAATTTTTTTAACATCGATTAATCTAATTGCGTTTGATAAAGTATTTGCAAATGCCATTACTCCAGTTTTAAATATATTAGCAATTTTTTCATCACCAAGTCGAACTGCTTTTAGGGCAATTTCTATCGTGATTTTACTCTTGTCACCATCTGTTAATGCATATAGTTTAGGTGTATCTTTTTTGCTATAACACTCATTCATAAGTGCAATCATACCATTTATTGAAGAAATTGTTTCAAGGCACCCGCGATTTCCACATTGGCAAAGCCTATTGTTCCCTAAAATTTGCGTATGCCCAATTTCTCCTGCGTGGTCGTGCGAGCCATTATATTCATTATAATCGATTAAAATAGCTCCACCAATGCCATATTCACTTCTAACAAATAATGCATTTTCTGTTGCATTACCTTCTTCTAAATAGTTCTGCGCACAAACAAGTGCCCTTACATTATTATCTACGATTATATCATACGGTAAAACTTCTTTTAAGATTTTTCTAACCTCAACTGGTGAGTCCCATAAGCCTAGGGAATCTTCGCTGACGCAAGTTTTACTATTTACAAATCCTCGAATAGATACACCGACTCCAATAATTTTTTCGTATGGAATTTCACATCTTTCAATCATATTTAGCAAATTATTTCCTAAATAATGTAAACTTTCGTGTGGATTTTTCATTTCATTCGGATATGGCAAACGCTCTTCTACTATCACTCTACCATATAAATCTACCACCGAGCACACTATTTCGTCGATAAGTATTGCTATGCCAATTCCATATAATGTTCTAGAAAGCTCAAGCATAAATTCTTTTCTACCAGCATTTTTGTTATTAGAAATTGCTTTCCCCACTGACACCACTTCTTCTTTAATAAGTTCACCTACTAAAACTGAAATAGCTGCTGTTGTTAAATTTAATTTTTCTGCCAAGCTCTTTCTTGATATACCATTTTGCTCATGTAAAAGTTGCAATATCAATCGTCTATTTTGCTTTTTTACATCTACCATATTATGTCCTTGCACAAAACCACACACCTTTACTGATAATTTAATTTTTACTAATCATAGCAATTAAATTGTTTTTTTGCAAGCTTTAAGCGAAATTTTATACATTTTATCCTTTAACAGCACCACTTGTAAGACCTGATACGATTTTTTCTTGGAATAAAATATATGCAACAACACAAGGCACAATGCTTAAAATAATTGCAGCATACATCGAAACATAGTCTGATGTAAATTGGTTTGTAAAATATCTGATACCAAGTTGTATAGTTTTATTTGCAGAAGATGAGATGATTAAATTCGCATAAACAAACTCATTCCAACAGTTTATAAAGTGTAAAATACCACCTGTGATTAAACCTGTTCTAGAAAGTGGAAGAATAATTTTGAAATATCTTCCAAAGAAACCACAACCATCGATATAAGCCGCTTCCTCTACTTCTTTTGGAATAGTTTCGATAAAACCTCTCATAATAAATGTTGTGATTGGGATACCAATTGCAGTATACACTAAAATTAATCCACCCAAAGAATCATAAAGATTCAGTTCACTGATAATTACAAAATACGGCACCATAAATGCATTAAGTGGCACTAAAATACCTGCTGAAAATAATGCAAAAATAACTTCTTTGCCTCTAAATTTAAAACGAGCGATACAATATGCAATCATTGATGCTATAAGCACACAAAATGCCATAGCTGCAAAGCTTACAAATACTGAGTTTAGCATCATAGTGCCTATTCCAGACACTTCAAATGCTGCTGTATAGTTTTGGAACTGCCAAACTGCTGGGAAAGAGAATGGATTTTCCATAAATTCTGCATTTGTCTTAAACGACGTAAGCCCTAACCATAACAAAGGAAATAGTGCATACACTGCAAAGAAAATTAAAAGAAACCATTTAACTACTTGTAACAAAACACCAACAATTGGGTTGCTTTTCACTTGAAATTGTGTTTGTTCTTTAATAGCTTTAGTTGATAACACTTCTTGATTTATATTACTCATGAATGTTCTTCCTTTCTTAGTCGACTTCTTTTCTTAAATTGAAAAGTTTTCTTAATGCTAAAATAACAACTGTACCTATAACGATTAATACCATAGCTGTTGCATTTGCTTCACCATAATTATAATTTTGCATTTGTTTGTATAAATACATTACCATAACAGATGTTTTATTTGCAGGTCCACCATTTGTAAGCGTATATACTTGTTCAAATGTACGAAGACCCATAATAGCTGCAAGAGTTGTACAAGTAAGCATTGATGTTTTAAGTAAAGGTATTGTGATATACATATCTTGTTGTATTTTTGTAGCACCATCGATTTCAGCTGATTCATATAAAGATTGGTCGATACCAGAAATTTCTGACATAATGATTACCATGTAATAACCGATATAAAATAACCAATAAACAATTACTGCACCTAAAGCTGTGTCTGGATTTCCAAGCCAGTTTGTTGCAAGATGCCCTAAACCAATTACTTCAAGTAACCCGTTTAACATTCCAAATTCACTGTTATAAACTGCTTGCCAAAGCATTGCAAGTGCTATACCTGAAATTAATTGTGGGAAGAAATAAATCGTTCTAAATGCTTTCCAGCCTTTTGGTTTTTTCGCTAAAATTAATGCCATAAGTAAAGCTAGTGGCACTTGAATAAATGCTGCACATAGTGCCCATATTATATTGTTTGAAATACTTCCTACAAATGAATTATCGGCAAATATTTTTGTGTAATTGTCAAATGCTGCAAATGTAGGTGCTGTAATTCCGTCCCAATCTAAAAAGCTAACTATTGCTACATAAAATGTTGGTATAATAAAGAATGTTGTAAATAATATTAAACCTGGAAGAAGGAACAATGCTATTCCTATCTTATCTTTACTTTTAAGTTCCACTTAAATCCCTACTTTCATAAATTTGTATTTTTTTAGGAGAGAGAATTTTCTCCCTCCTAAGTGATTTTACTCTATTGCACTTAAAGCTTCGACAAATTGTTCAGGTGTGTAATCACCAAAAGCAAGCATGTCATAAGACGCTGGTAATTCATTTTGCACTGCTATCGGTAACATTTGCATGTTAGGAGCAGAATATGGAGCCGCGTCAATTAATCCTAGTAATTCAGTTTGGAATTCGCCTAAACCTTCGATTTCTCCAGTAGATACTGTGAAGAAACGACCAGATTCAACTGTGAATTTTTCTATCCATTCTTTTTGAGTTATGTATTTTAAGAATTCAGCAGCAGCTTCTGCTTTAGCTGGGTCTTCTTGTGCACCAAAAGCAATTCTTTGTTGTGTATTTGACATAACAAATCCTTCTTCGCCAGCACCACCATCAACAGTAGGAGCAGTTGCAAGTGCGATTTTGTCTTCAAATCCTTCAGCGCCTTCTTCAGCAAAACGACCGAAAATCCAAGGACCATTCATATAAATAGCTGTACGCTCATTCATAAAGTGACCTCTAGAAACAACAGCTGTTGAGCCAATCGCATCTGATGTAGTATAAGTAAACATTTTTTCAATAATTTCTGCTGCTTCTATCGGAGCATCACCTTCTAAAGTAGTAGCACCCTCTTGACCACCAACAGCAATAGCCGCTTGAGAATTCCAAAGCATAGTTGTATATGCATTTTCACCTGTCATTAAAGTAAATGGAGTTACTCCGTTTGCAACTAAAGCCTCACAGCATTCCCATAATTCATCATAAGTTTTTGGGAATTCATCATATCCAGCAGCAGATAAAAGTTCTGTATTATAAATTACTGGCCAATAAGCAACTTCAAATGGAACTGAGTATAATTTTCCATCAACTAAAGCACTGTCTATAACACCTGCATTGAAACTATCTTTCCATGCGTCGTCCACATAAGGTGTCATTTCAAGTAAATTTCCACTTTGAGCAAAAGAAGTAGCATCGTCAGGCGATTCGATTAAGAAGATATCAGGTGCGTTGCCTGTTGTAACTAATGTTCTGATTTTATCACGATATGCAACATAGTCAGTTTGTTCTTCGACTTGAATTTTGATTTCACCAGCGTATTCTTCATTAAAAGCTGTTACTAGCTCGGCAAAAGAAGAAGCTAATGTGTCTGTTGCAACCCAGATACTAGGAAAATCAAGTGTAACTTCTACACCATCTTTAAGAGTTGACCCTGGTTCTGTTGGCACAGTTGTTTCAGTAGACACCTCTGGGCTTTGTGTTTCCTCAGCTGGTGTACATCCTGCAATAGCCGATAAAGCCATAGCAGACGCTAGGAACATTGCACTAATTTTTCTCATTGATTTCATAATTTTATCCTCCAAATTTTTTCTTTATATAAAATAAATTTTGCTTTGATTTGAAGTGTATTTGCCGATTTGTAAAGTTATTAAAATTAACTTATATATACATAACATTGCATAAATATGCTATAAATTATATTTGTATTTAAAATCTAACGTAAACCTTGTTCATAATTATTAAATCTTTTTTTGCTTAATATCAATCATTCATTGGTAGATTTCTAATAGTAATATAATTTAAAATTAATATTTTTAGTTTAATCTACAATTGATTAACTCGATTGATTTATCATATCCACATATTACACCAATATTTTTGATTTGTCAATAGTGCACTTTATACAAAAAAGATTTCCATTTTAATAAAAAATAATTATATTTTTTAGACATTTTTTCATCACATTTATAACAATTCACTAAATTTTTACATTTTCAAATAGTTATATTTTACAAGTAAACGCGTGTTAATATTACAATGTGCCAATACACTCTTTTCGTCTTTTTGCATAATTAAACCTTAAAAATAATTATAAACTTATGCAACAAATACATCTTTTTACTACACAAATATGTATGCTTTAAGCAGTTTGCTCCACCATCATAAAAAACGCCTCGAAATAAGGCTATTTTCACCACTCATTTTCAATACACTAACACTTCAAATTGCAAATTTTAGCTGCAAAAAAGCACCGTTTTTATCCCTTAAAAACGGTGCTTTTATACTTATTTCTATTAATTTTAATGCTACTTAAATACTAATGTTTGATACGGTTTTAATGTTATTTCGTGTTTTGTATGCGATGTGTTGCTGTAATTTGACAAAATCACTTTGTTTATATCACCTTTTACCGTCATTTCATTCGGTGTAAAATTATTATACACATAGATTTCATCACCACGTTTGTAAGCAAGCAATCCTTTAACATCCTCAAAAAGCGATTTAAAATGGCCATAAGAAAACACTTCGCTATATTTTCTGCGTACTTTAATCATATTTTTATAGTAATTTATCACAGAATTCGCGTCTTTTAACTGGTCTTCGACATTTATTTCTGTGTAATTTGGATTTACAGCAAACCAAGGCTCGCCAGTTGTAAACCCTGCATTTTTTGATGAATTCCACTGAATTGGTGTCCTTGTGTGCTCTCTACTCGTGAAATTTGTAAAATCAAATGCCTCTTTTTCGCTTTTTCCAACTGCAAGCATTTCGCTATATTTTCTCTCAGTTACAGGGTCAGCAAACTCTGAAATGTCTTTTTTAACATAATTTGACATACCTATTTCTTGCCCTTGATAAATAAACGGAATTCCACGCATAAAGAAATTAAACGTGCCCGTCAGTGTTTTACTATAAAAATTATGGTCTTCTTTTGGTATAAAACGCTCATAATTTCTGCACAAATCATGATTTTCTGTGATATGTGTAAGCGTTGTTTCTGAATCTATATTATTTTGCACTTCAAAAATTTTCGTTTTTAAGTTTTCTATAAATTCTTCTTGTGTCATATCACTCGTATTAGTATTCATTTGATTATGGCAAAAATCAAAAAGTGAGCTGAAATGTCCGTTTACGCCAGCATATTCTGCAAGCGTTTTTATTGTAGAAAAACTAACTTCTCCAACTGTGAAACAGTCATATTTTGAGAATGTTTCGCGCTTCATTTCTTGCAAAAAGTCTTCAATCCCTGCACAATTATTATAGTAGTCAAACTTATCATAAAGACCATCTGCACGTCCGACATCTATATTTTTATAAGTAAAATCTTTTTTAATATGGCTAATTGCATCAACTCTAAAGCCATCAATGCCAAAATCAAGCCATCTATTGACCATATCATAAATCTCGCGACGAAGTTTTGGATTTTCCCAGTTTAAGTCTGGTTGTTCTTTGGTAAATAGGTGAAGATAGTATAAATCTGAATCTTTTCCTCCTACCTTTTCCCAAGCGCTACCATTAAAAATGCCCCTCCAGTTATTCGGCGGAGTGTCTTTTGTCCCTCTTCTAAATATATAATATTTACCATACTCTGACTCTGGATTTTTTAATGCCTTTTGAAACCAGTGATGCTTATCTGAAGTATGATTTACAACCAAGTCTAAAATTATCTTGATATTTCTTTTCTTTGCCTCATTAATAAGCGTTTTTAGTTGCTCTTTCGAGCCATACATCTCGTCAATGTCCTCATAATCAGAAACATCATATCCATGGTCTACTTGCGGTGATTTAAAAATCGGAGAAATCCAAACTAAATCAATCCCTAAATCTCTAAGATAGTCTAATTTGCTTGTAATTCCAACTAAATCTCCAATCCCATCTCCGTTCGAATCCATAAAACTTTTCGGATAAATTTGATATCCTATGCTTTCTTTCCACCATTTTTTTGTCATAAAAATAACCCCTTAATCTCTTTTTCTTACACTTTGTCCTACTGTTATTGAAAATGGAACATGATGATGTTCTGTAATTTTTACCCCATTTATTGCGCGAATCATAATATCAATACCTCTTGTTGCAAGAAGAGAAACATCTTGTTTTACGGTATATAGTCTAGGAGTTGTAAAACTAGCTAAATCTATTCCATCAAATCCAATCACCGAAATATCTTCAGGTATTTTTTTACCCTTATCTTCAAGTGCTCTCATAGCACCAATAGCCATAATATCTGACATACAAAAAACGGCTGTTATATCTGGCTTTTTGTCTATTAACCTAATCATCGCGTCGTATGCATCTTTGTATGAAAACTTTGAAATTTCATACATATCTTCATTAAACTCAAGTCCTAGATCTAAAAAAGCCTTTTTACAACCAATAAATCTGTTTTGACAAGGATTTGATATAGATGTGTTACCTATAATAAGACCGATATTGTGATGGTTATTCTCATTTAAAACATTGACTATTTTATAGGCAGCATTTTCATCATCTATGCAAACGCTAGATAAATTTTCAAAATTCAAATTACTTGCGTCCAAGGTAATCAATACACAAGGCACGTTAATATGCTTAAAATCCTTTTCAAAATTATCACGAGAACCTCCTAAAAAAATTATGCCCAGTGGTTTTCGCTCGTTATAAAGATTTTTTGCATATAATACTTCGTTTTGACTTTCATCTAAATAATGAACATTTATTTCATAATGATAATTTTTAAAATCATGCTCTAAATACTCAATTATGCTTGCAAACAATGCATTTTTAATGCCTTTTGTTACTATTGATATCGTGTAAGATTGCCTTTGTTTCAACTGTTTTGCGTTGCTATTTAAAACAAATTTATTTTCTTCAACAACTTTTAAGATTTTTTCTTTAGTTTGTTTGCTTATGTCTGGGTGGTTATTAAGCGCTCGCGATACAGTCGATATCCCACAACCAGATTTTTTTGCTATATCCCTAATTGTCATAAAAACCACCTTCTTTTCTAAAATTAACCTTTAACAGCACCCGCTGCAACACCTTTGATTATGTATTTTTGAGAGCATAGGTAGAAAATTATAACAGGTACAATCGCTAAAATTAGCGCTGCCATAATAGCCCCCATATCTACTCTACCATATCCACCTTTCATTTGTTGGATAATGATTGAAATTGTTTTGTATTCTTTTAAGTCTAATACTAGATACGGAAGTAAGAAGTCGTTCCAAATCCACATACCTTGTAAAATAGCAACAGAAATATACGTTGGTTTCATTAGTGGTAAAACAACACCAAAAAATGTCACCAAAGGATTACAGCCATCAATCATTGCAGCTTCTTCGATTTCAATTGGGATTGATTTTACAAACCCAGTAAACATAAATACAGCAAGACCAGCACCGAAACCTAAGTAAACTATGATAATACCCCAAGGAGTATTAAGCCCTAGTCTATCGGCAGTAAATGATAGTGTATACATTACCATTTGGAATGGTACAACCATTGAAAATACGCATAAGTAATAGAATATTTTTGTAAATAAACTACCAACACGTTCGATATACCAAGCCGCCATTGATGTAAAGAAAATAATAGCAAGCGTTGAACCTAGTGTTATAAAAACAGTCCAACCAACTGTGTCTAAAAGTCCATACTCATTAATCGCGTTTAAGTAGTTTTCAATACCTGCAAAACTATCACCCATAGGTAATTCAAACGGAATTCTGCTTATATATAGTCTGCCTTTAAATGAGTTTTGTAAAACGATTACAATCGGGTATATGTATAAAATTGAAATTATAGTGAAAGCTATTGTTCCAATCGTACTCCAAGTTTTCTTTTTCATTATTGTTGTACCTCCTTAGATCTAGTTATATATAGTTGCCCCAAAGCGATTACAACAACTAAAAAGAAGAATATTACAGCTTTTGCTTGACCAACACCTTCCCATCCTACACGTCCGTAGAATGTGTTATAAATATTTAGTGCAAGCATTTCTGATTTTTGCGAAGGCTCACCCGCTGTAAGCGCTAAGTTTTGGTCAAATAATTTAAATCCTCTAGTCAACGCTAAGAAAGTACAAATTGTAAACGAAGGCATCATATTTGGGATTGTTACATATATTAAACGTTGAATCGGAGTTGCGCCATCTATCTCAGCAGCTTCTTTTAGGCTTCCTGGAATAGTTCCTAAACCAGCGATATAAATAATCATCATATAACCAACTTGTTGCCAACATGTTAAGATAACTAAAGCCCAGAAACTGATGTTTTCATCTAAAGCAAGTGCTAGGTCGAAGTTTTCTAATATACCATTAAAAATTAATTGCCAAATATAACCTAAAACGATA
>CAYJLC010000029.1:5695-28637 GCA_964370735.1 uncultured Oscillospiraceae bacterium | reverse complement strand
CAATTTCTTCTTCTTTTAGTACGAAGATTTTACCGATAGCATACCCTTTTGATGCGCTAATTCCTTTTATCATAGCGTACACCGATTATAAATTCTCGTTTAGGAAATCTTCTAAAGCTTTCGCGTCAGCCACTTCATTATCGCCCTCAACGCGAACGATAATTTCTTCGCCACACTTAATTCCAAGACCCATAATCGCAAATAAACGCTTTGCATCTGCTGATTTATCGCCTTTTTTTATCATTACTGTGCTAGTTAAAGTACCTACAAGTTTAACTAGCAAACCTGCTGGACGAGCGTGGATTCCTACTGGGTCTTTGATTGTAAAGTTAAAAGTTGTCATAATTTTTCTCCTTAATATTATACTTTTTAATTGTTTTTCGGTAGAAATTCAAAGAAAATCTACCGAAATTATTATTTAATTAGGTAAGTTTTTGCAACATTTTTTGGCAAATTCACTTTGTTAGTTGCATTTTTTATTATTTTTTCATCTAAATTCGTTTCATTTGTTATGCTATAATCTGAAACATTGATTTCTGTTTCTAAATTACCACAAATCGCTTGGAAACCACGAACGATAAATTCTTCTCTACCTTGTGCTTTTTTGAACGCTGTTAAAATGAAATCTTCTGATTTTTCGCTCATAAAACTATAATTATATGGAATTTTATAGCTTGCATCGTTAAGTTTCATCGCATTATATGGCATTTTGTTGTAGAAAACAACTGGCGTTACATATTCTTTAGCTTTTTTCGCTAAATTTTTCGTGTCTGTCGTAATTGCAATATCAAAAGTGTGAACACCTAAAAGTTGCGAGTCTGGTGTTGGCATTTTTATACCAGAAGGACGACCAGGACGACGAAGCATTTCTTCTTTTCCAAGGAAACCTACACCTCTAAATAATGTAATCGCAATCGTGTCATAATCATCTCCGATTATCTCATATTCTCTTACAGAATTTGACATAACACCGATTCCATTTTCGCAATCACCTTTTACAAATGACAAGAATGGATAAATAGAATCTGGACGCTCGTTCCATTTTTCTTTCTCCCAAACATCCATCGCCGAGTCATAAACTGGACGAGAAATTTCTCCGAATTGGTTGTCTGAAAGCGAGAATTTTGAAGCTACACCATTCGGCATTAAAACTCGAACGCGGTGGTCTTTTGCTCTATTGTCGATAGTAACTTTAACATCGATAATTTTAGAGCCTTTTGTCATAGTTATTACAAATTTTGAATCGAATGAACCATCAATCACTTTTAATTTACGACTATCTAAATCTTTTGGAATATTTAAAGAATATTCGATTTCAATAGTAGTTTTATTTTCTGTAGCTGTGATTTTTGATGTCGCTTTAACATCTTTAGATGTTATGATGAAATCATCTGCAAGTGGTGAGAAATCATAGCCATCGCCATCGTCTGAGCCATCTTCAAGCATCAAAACTTCATTAAAAATTTTGCCTGTTTCTTTGTCGAGTAATTCAATCGAACCATTGTCGTTTACTGTGATTTTATAGAATTCATTTTCCGCTACATCAGCTATTTTCGGAGTCACTTGAAGCTCGCCATCTTTGCCTTTTATCAGATAAGTTTTAAAGCCCATTGATGGCAATGTGTCATAAATTGCAACTGTGAATTTTACAAATGGGTCGTAGTCGCCATAGTGAACGATTTGTCTGTCGATAAGTCCTGCATCTACAATTTCAGTTTCTAAAACTTCAAAATCATAAGATTTTCCATTTTCATCTACAAGGTCGAAATTCTTCATTTTTGTGATAATTTCACCTTCGATTACACCAGTTCTTTCATAAGGAACTAAGTTAAACGCAGTCAATTTATCTAATGTAATATCTTGGCTCATAGCATCTACAATACGTCTTTTGTAGAATTTAATAAGCTCGTCAGTTTTATTTTCTGCAAGATAGAAACGATTTTCGATATCTTTATGAACATTGTCCGAACAACAACAACCGATTGAATCGTGGGCATGGTTTTTCATAAGTTCTTTCCAAATTGCCTCGATTAAACCTTCGTGATATTCTTCGCCGAAATGATGAGCAAGTGATGCTAGTGGCTCTAAAATATTCGTGATTTTATTTTCAATGCGTGTATTCGATGATTTTAAATCGGCTCTTGACGAGAAAATACTTCTGTGAACTCTCATATATTTTCCGTCTAAAAGCTCACCTGTTAATGTATCAAGGTTTGGAGCTTTCTCAACTTCATCAAATACATTTTCATATTTGCTTAGGAAAAATTCTTTATCTGGATAGATTTTTTTAAGTGTAGCCATAACATCATAGATATTTTGTTGAATTGGCATTTGGTCGTGTCCGTTTGCAACTAAAATCGCATCGTTTACAGCACCTTTTTCTAAAACTGGCATATATTTGCTCATTCTTGTGCGTAATGCATCTTCTTCTACTGGCAAATATTTACCGATTGCATATCCTAGTGGCATTAAATGCACTAAAACTTCGCCTTCTGATTCACTTTTCCAGTAGAAGTTATTTTTAGACGAACCGTGTCTTTCCGAAGCGCCTCTCCAGAAAATTGCACGTTTAATATCAAAACCGTTTAAAATCTGTGGTAATTTTTCCGATTGACCAAATGAATCTGGTAAATATCCTATCATCATAGGCTCGCCGAATTCTCTACTATCTTTTAGTCCGTAAAGCAAATTACGAACAATAGACTCGCTTCCGACAACCATTTCGTCTGTTTGAGTGTACCAAGGGCCTACGATAAGTTTGCCCTTTTGAACAAGTTTTTTAACTCGCTCGCGATTTTCTGGTTTTATATCGAAATAATCTTCCAAAATCGCTGTTTGTCCGTCTAAAACGTAGTGAGGATAATTCTCATCAGTTTCTAAACGCTCCATAACTTCTTCCATATTATTAACCAAAAGAATTCTTGATTCTTCGGTTGTGAAATACCATTCTCTATCCCAATGTATATGTGGGACAATATGACAATTTTTAGACATATTTAATGCTCCATTCATCTTATTTTGCGTGATTTTAAAAATAAGCCCTGATATCTTCGTATCATCAGAATTATCAGAGCTTTTTCTTATTCAAATCTTAAAACTAACTTTTTAATATATTAATAATTATTTTTTCCTTTAAGCATCATAGGTACTAGCATTGAAGTTGATATTGCAGCACCGATTACAGCAGCTCCAAACCAAACAACAGCAGCGCCCACCGAAGTATTTGCAAATAAAATTGCATTATCTGTGTTTAATAAGAACATTGAGAAAATACCAGCTCCAGGAACGTCTAAACCGATGTTAAAGTATGCAACTATTGCACCTGTAACTGCCGAACCTGTACAAAGTGATAATATAACTTTAAGTGGATGTTTCATCATAAATGGAATAGCACCCTCTGTGATACCACCTAATGCAAGTAACCATGTTGTTCTTCCTGCTTCTTTTTCTTCTTGTGTGTAACATTTTCCAGCGATTAAAGTTGTCGCTGTGATTGCGAAACCAGATACCATTTTAACTGATGCGAAAATTGCATAAGGTAATAAAACTGGAATTTCTTCTGTCATTGCACCAACTGAGAATGCATAAGCTGCTTTGTTTACAGGTCCGCCTAAGTCAAATGAAGTCATGATTCCGATAACAGCACCTAAAATCATAGCATTTGTTCCTTGTAATCCTCTTAAGAACTCGAATAATTGTTCGTTAATCCAAGCAACTGGCTCTCCTACCACGAAGAACATGATAAGTCCTACTAAAATTGTACTTAAAATTGGATATACAAAGAAACTTATAAATCCAGAGAAAGCGCCTTTTGCTGGGATATATTTTTTCATATAACGAACAACATAACCTGCGATTAAACCACCTAGCATACCAGCAAGGAATCCACCGCCTACCATGTTGGCTGCAAGTCCTGCTGCAAATCCAGATACTAACGCTGTTTTTTCAGAAATTGCATACGCCATATAAGCTGCCATTACAGGAACTAAAAGTGTACCTAAAAGTCCACCAGAAAGAAGACGGAAATTATTAAGCCAGCTTCCAGGCTCGTTATATAAATCTTGAAGTCCAAATTGTTGGGTAATCAATACTGCAAGTGCTAAAATCATACCACCAGCAACAACTAAAGGCACCATATGAGAAATACCTGTCATAACTGCTTGTTTAATTTCTTCGCCAAGACCCATTTTTGATTCAGAAGACGCATCTGCGACATACTCACCTTTTTCAAAGTTTTCTGCTTTTTCTAATGCTCTTTTGATAATAGCTTTCGCGTCTTTTAAAGGTTCTGCAACTGGAGTTTGCGTTACAGCTAAATGCTCGAAACGTTCAGAATTTTTAACAGCAACACCAACAGCAAATATTGCAGCGTCAGCATTTTTAAGATTTTCAGCAGTATGCTTATCTTCAATACCATTAGCACCTTGCTTTTCAACATAAACTTTAACGCCCATTTCGTTACCAGCTTTAACTAATGCTTCTGCTGCCATATATGTATGTGCGATACCAGCAGGGCAAGCTGTTACTGCAACGATTGTTTTTGTATATTCTACGGTTTTCGTTTCCTCTATTTTTTCAGCGTCTAAATTAGAAACAAACTCTTTTACTGTTTTAGATGCAAATAATGCAGCTTTAAAGTCATCGTCAGACATTTTTGTCATTAGTGCTGATAATAATTCTAAATGTGTGCTTCCTGCTTCTGCTTCTGGAATTGCAAGAAGGAATATGTATTTTACTTCGTTATCAGGGTCGATACTTTCCCAATCTGCTACGATATCTTTTGTTGACATTACAGCAAATGCAGCTTCTTTAACATGCGATGATTTTGCATGAGGAATTGCAAGCCCCATTTCCATCCCTGTTTCTGATAATGCTTCCCTCGCATAAACATCTTTGATAAAGCCCTCAAGTGATGTTATTTTACCACTGTCATAAAGTTTTGTAGCAAGAGCTTTAATAACATCTGCTTTAGATGTCATGCTAGAATTAAGCTCGATTAAGCTACTACTTGTAAGAGTTGAAAGTTTCATATTTAGTCCTCCAAATTTAATTTATGTGCTTATTATATATCTTTTTAAGCAAATATTAGCTTTTCCGATATAAATATACATAAATAAATTTGCTTGTGTATTTATTCACAGTCTATATGAATTCTAACAAACCTAAGCAGTCTTTCAGTTGCGTTTTCACATAAATGTTGTGCATTTTGTATAGCTTCATCAAGTGAAATAATACTATCAACACAAGTTATAATGCTTGTTATCCCGTGATTATACATATCTTTATATTCTTTTCCCAAACTTCCAACAATCGCAAAGCATGGAATACTAAGTTTTTTTGAAAGCTCGCCTATGCCAAATGGTACTTTGCCAAAAGCTGATTGATTATCCATTCTACCTTCGCCAGTTATAACGATATCGACATCTGATATTTGCTTTTCTACGTCTAAAATATCGATAATTGTATCAATTCCTGACTGCATTTTTGAATTTGTAAACGCTAAAAGCGCAAAACCTAAACCACCAGCAGCTCCAGCACCTTTTGTATCACGAATTGAAACGCCGAGGTTTTTCTCAATAATTTTCGCAAGGTGTGTCATACCAGTTTCTAAATTTTCGATAATTTCATCGGTTGCACCTTTTTGTCTTCCGAAAATATGTGTAGCTCCATTTTCGCCTAAAAGCGGATTTTTCACATCACTCATTATTATAAATTCTGCGTTTTTTATAAGTGGGTTTATGTTTGACATATCAAAATCAAAGATTTCGCTAAAATTTTCAGGTATCGGCGCTATTTCACTTCCTTTTTTATCTAAAAACTTAACGCCAAGAGCCGACACAAATCCAATCCCTAAATCATTTGTAGCACTGCCTCCAATGCCTATATAAATCGTTTTAACACCACGGTTTAACGCATCTATTATCATCTGACCCGTGCCGAAAGTATTCATTTTCAAAATATCACGATTTTCTACAAGCGTAATTCCAGATGCTTCTGCCATTTCCATAATGGCTTTATCACCATCAAAAATGCCATAAGTCGCTTTTATATCACGAAAATCAGGACTTTTCACTGTAACTTCGATTTTTTCTCCATTTAAAGATGGCAAAACAGCCGAAACAGTCCCTTCTCCACCATCTGCCATAGGAATTTTTACAACTTCGGCGTTTTTAAATATTTCTTTTGCAGATTTCTCTACGATTTCGCATATTTCATAGGCTTCAAGCGAGCCTTTAAAAGAATCTGGTGCTACTAAAATTTTCATATTAATGCTCCTAATCTATTGTTGTAATAAGTGCTTCTAATTTTCCTTCAATTGTATATTTTCCTTGTCCAGCTTCGATAAAAATGCTGTCGCCTTTAATAAATTCAAGCGACTGATTGCCCATTGTAATCGTACCCTTGCCATCAATTACAAGAAAATGCACGAAAGTTTTTTCAGTGATATTTCCTTCGATTTTGCTTGTCGTAATTCCATCAAGATAAAGCTTATCCACTGTGAAATATTCACATTTTGAAAGATGTGGTGCAGGAATTTTGCTTTTGGTTAAAACTGTTCTATCCGTTACATCTATTGCTTTTTCAATATGTAAATCTCTTGGTTTTCCGTCTACGCCTACTCTGCCATAGTCAAAAACACGATAAGTTACATTAGAATTTTGTTGAATTTCAGCTATAATAATATCTTTACCAATCGCGTGTATTGTTCCTGCTTCTATGAAATAAATTTCACCTTTTTGTACAGGAACAGCATTTAAAACTTCTAAAAGTGTATTTTCTTTAATTCTTTTTTCAAGTTCATCTTTTGAAACTTCTTCTTTAAAACCATAATAAAGCTCGGCACCTTCTTTGCAATCTACAATATACCAAACTTCAGTTTTCCCATATTGATTTTCGTTTTTTAACGCATATTCGTTAGATGGGTGTACTTGAACCGATAAATTATCACGTGCATCAATTAATTTCACCAAAATCGGAAAATCCTCAAAACGCTCGCAGTTTGTTCCCAAAACTTTTTTTCCATTTTCTTCAATATAATCACGCAATGTTTTTCCTTGATGCTCTCCATTTGCTATGATAGATGGACCATCTTTATGGCAAGAAAGCTCCCAAGACTCTGCTAAAATATCACCTTCAAAGTCTTTATTAAAGTTTTTCACTAAATTTGTGCCACCCCAAATATAGTCCTTATACGCTGGTTTTAAAATAAATATCGACATAATTCACCTCTTAGTTTTTTATGTCGATATTATATCACCGTATTTAATTTAAAATTGAAATCGCTTATTTATTCACAGCGAAAATAAAAAATGTATATTTATTCACATACTTTTTTAAGATAACCTTCGCAAATTAATTTTATTAAAACTAAAAGTCCAGACCTATCGGTTACATTATATCCATTAACAACGCGTCTATCTCCCCAAAAACAAACTTGTGTATCGCAAATTTCCGAAAGTGGATTTTCTCCATAATGGGTAATGCATATTACATCAAGTTTTGGGTTTTTAGCTTTTAAATTTTTCGCAAGTTTTACAAGTCTTTCTGTCGCGCCTGAAACGCTAATTATTATAACTAAGTCATCAGTTTCGTAGAAATTTGAGAAATATTCAATATCGTGAATTTGAGCAAAATACTCTGTTTTTTTATTAAGACAACGCAAGTATCTACCAAAATATTCACAAAAATAGACCGAATCTCCTGTTCCAGCTATCAAAACTTTATTTGAAGAAACTAATTTACAAACCAATTTATCGATACATTCATCATCAAAAACGTCGATAGATTTTGCAACACTTTGTGGCAATTTATCTAAAACTTTATTGCTAACCGTGTTTATTTCCTCTGGATTATCTTCATTTTGAATTGAAAATTTAAGCTCTGAAAAACCAGAATATCCTAGTTTTTTTGCCGTTCTTATTATAGAATTTGGTGAAATAAATAATTCGCTTGCGATTTTATGTACTGAAATATGTGCAATATCTGTTCTATGGTTTTTAATATATTCAATTATACTGTCGTCGGTATCATTAGATTTAAGTTCGAGCTGATAGGCTCTTTCATTAAATGTAAGCATTTTCCCACCTCATAAAAGCATTTTCTACATTATATACTATTTTTAGATTTTTTTCAAGATAAAATGCTATTTTGCTCGTTTAATACTTTTGCAATTCCCTTTAAAACGCCTTGATTTTCCATAAGCAAAGTTCCGTCTAAATCAAACGCAAATAATTTTATTATAAACACCTCTAATTTTTTTAGTTACTAAAATTATACCTTCCATAAGTTTTCTTTAATTGATTGAAATTTAGGAATATAGAATAATTTTTTCTCAACAGGAGCGGGTTTTTGCTTTTCAGCTATTGAGCCGAGTGAGTGAATAATTTCAGGGATTGCGAAAACTGCAATGATGATAACTACTAAGTCAAAACCATTTTCAAGCTCTGTAAAACCAAGTGTGTATCTTGCAGCAACGCCATCAACAGGGCTCATGCCAACCGTAGTAAGTAAAATACCGATAAGCATTGCGATAAATCCTTTTAAGCGTCTTCCTGACATCATACTACAAACTAGCGAAAGAGATAAAACTGCTGTTCCAAAATATTCCCAAGGACCAAATTGAATAGCAAGCTCTGCAAGTGGTGGTGCTAGAAGAAGTAATGCAATCGCACTAAAAATACCACCGAAGAATGATGCAAATGCACCGATTGAAAGCGCTTTTGTCGACTCACCTTTTTGTGTCATTGGATAACCATCAAAAGTTGTTGCAACTGATGCTGCTGTTCCTGGAATTTTAAGTAAGGTTAGGTCTTTTTGTTAAATTAATCATCTGAAATTATTTAATATTGTATTTTTTAAAATCTCTTGGATATATTTCGGCTAGTTTTTCTATTCCGAACTCACGATTTGTGCCACGAATTCGCTCAAGGTATAGTGCGAGTTCGTCTTTGCAGTGTTGAGGTCCGTTTTCACGCATAACAGTCCAAAGTGGGTCGGCATCAAACGATGATTTTTCCATCATTTCATCTGTCCAGTCAAGTATTATTTTCGCACCTTTAGCGCAAAGTTCAGGGTGAGATTTTGCTATGTTATTTTGCTCAAAAGGGTCGTTTTTTATATCAAATAACATCTCTTTTGGGAACGTATGGTAACCTCCGTGGATTGTTCTGATATATAAATAATTGTCAAAAATCGCACTGCGTTGGCAAACGTGTGCACACTGAGTTAGAACTAAATTTTCCTTTGAATTATCTTCGTCTGAAAGAAGTGAACTCGCATAGCTTACGCCGTCATACTCGTATCTTTCTTCGATTTCGGTAGGGCTTAAAAGTTCTCTAATTGTAGGTAATAAGTCGACATTATCGTGCAAACCGTCGTAAGTTGTTCCTTTTTTTGCGTTTGGCCATTTAATAATCATCGGTATTTTACAAGTCGCAGCATCGGCAGTTCCGTGCTCGCCATAGATACCAAGTTCGCCCATGTTTTCGCCGTGGTCGGAAGTAATTATGATAGCAAGGTCGTCGGTGTATAGACCTTTTGCTTTTATTAAATCGACGATTTGTTTAATATTATCGTCCGTATATTTTATACCACAATCATATTCATCTATGAATTTTTTTGCGTCTAAATGACTGCTAAGACTACCTGGGTGACGAGGATATTCAGGGTTAGGATTGCTATCCCACATAGAAATTTCATTTACACTATGAGGTCCTATGTGTAGCAAATGCTCATCGAAAACCTCTTTTGTAATCCAGTCATTCGATAGTGGTTCGTTTTCAAAAGGATTGCCAAAATCTGCTGGAGCACGATATGGTGTATGTGGGTCCCAATAGTGAACGTGCATAAACCAATTATCTTGTTCACCGTTTTTTTCAATCCAATCTAAAACCTTAGGAGTGATTACTTCGGCACTTTCGTGACCACGTTTTCCGTTGTTGTGGCATTCATTTAAACCAGAATTAAACCACCACGAAGAATGTCTTTCAGGGAAAGATGAAAATGAAACTGTGTGCATATCATTATTTCTAAATTGCATAAATAAATTATGTTCCGAAAAATCGCTAGTAAATCCACGAGTTTCTCCTTGAAGACGCATATCGGCAGATGTCCCACCGTGACCGACTACGCCAGTTCTAATTCCGTATTGACCAGAAAGTAGCGATGCTCTTGACGGTAGACAAGGTGCGTTTGGACAAAAATAGTTAGTAAAAGTAACGCCCTCTTTTGCGATGCTATCAATAGTAGGCGATGTGTTTCGCTTATATCCATAGCAACCTAGGTGGTCGGGACGAAGTGTATCGATATCGAACATTAGAATTCTCATTTTTTTCTCCTTTATAATAATTTTAATAAATTATGCTAGGGTTTAGTTGCATTTTTTGATAGTAAATAATGCCTTGCGATTATTATAGCATAAGCAAATAACCTTGTAAATAATTAGAGTACAAGTTTATTCAGTCAAAGTCAACAAAATAAACACCTAAATTTTTACATAATATACAGAAATATATGATGTAAAGCAATTATAATAACTGGAGAAATGAAACGAAAAATATTAAAGTAACTTTATATTCGATTTGTTCCACATAAATTAGGGTACAATTAGTTTATTTTAATATAAAATAGCAAAAAATGAAGTATTTATTTTGTGCATTTATACAAAATAAAAAAACATTGTTTTAAAAAGCTAAATGTAACTGATATGTAATGCTGATGTAGTATACTAGATACATAGTAAAAAAACGATACATTGTATCGAATAAATTAGGAGGAATATTAATATGGGTAAATTACACAAAAACATTTTTTCTAAAGCATTTTGCATAATGCTTGCTTGTTTAGTTACTGTCGCTTCGATAGAACAAGTTACTTTCGCATCGGTAGAGGGTGACGGTACAACACCAATATCACAACTTGCTCCACTAGCAGATGATGACACAAATCCAGACAGCGATAATAATAATCCACCACCAACTACTTACACAGTTAACTTCTATAATGCGAATGGTACTTTGTTAAGTCAAAACGAAAACATAGCAGACGGCGCTGAATTCCCAGCAGCTCCAAATATAGTATGGCCTTCTGGAAGTTTCCTAAGATGGACTGATGTTGATGGTAATGAAGTTAATTTTCCAGAAACTGTAACACAAAGCATGGATTTTTATGCTGAAATCGTACCTTACTATATAATCAGCACAGAAGAAACGCTAAGTGATGATAAAACAGAAGTAAAAGTCGATGTTACATTTAAAGCAAATGACAATCTGCCTGAAGGCAAGACATTCGGAATTTACTACATCCCTGACACAATAGCACAAGCTACTGAAAGCAAAACAGAGTGGATTGTGCCTACTGACGACTATTGGACTGAAGTTACAGCGACTTATACATTTAATTACGAAGATTTTAATAAATTAAATAATGGTTATGTAAATTATAGCGACCTACAAATATACACTGAAGCTGGCTTTGGTGGAACAATGTGGATAAACAATGCAGGGTTTACAGTTAAAGGCGAAGGTTTAGTTGAAACTCCCGACGAAAGCACTGGAGGATTTTCTCTTACTTTTGAATATGGTGATGAAACTAAAGTTGCAAAATCATATAACGGTGCAATTTTAGAAGATTTTACAACAGCAGCAGAAGCAAATAAAGAAGTAAGCACTTACTTTACACCGACTTCTATTCCAGAAGATTATGGGTTCACAGGATGGTTTGATCAAAATGATAATAAAGTTGATCCAACAACTCTGACAGAAGCAACTACATTAACAGCAAAATATGAGCCTGTGGTATGGGGAAGCATCGATATTATCGAATATAGCAAAAAAGTTCCAAACGGTGACACGATAGCATCTGATTATGCTGAGTTTTATCTTGTTGTTCATATGAATAAGAATGTTGAAGGTCTTGCTTTCCGTTCGCCTACGATTTTGCAATATGGATATACCGAGGGTGAAGCAGATGCGGATGGAAACAGAACATTTGCAAGAAGTTTTAATGGTTATCTCCCGACTGAAAAATCAATGTCATTTAATTACACCATACCTGGAGAGAATACAGGTACAGTTCAAGTCAAAGCAACTGCGACCATCGATACAGACCCTGATGCACCTGGAGCTCCAACTCTTAAAGCAGTATTTGATGTAGAAAATCAAGCGTTCAAGGTGACTTATAAAGACGAAGAAACCACAGCACCGACACTTACAATGACTTATGGTACTGCGAGTGAAACTATCACTATGACAAGAAATGTAGAGGATACTGAGTGGGAAGCTACAATTCCTGTAAGTGATGTAAAATATGATGGTATGGAAATTTTCTCGTTTGCAATAGGCGATGAAACCACAGATTTAAGTGTTTATGAAATAAGTGCATATAAACACAATTACGGCACACCAAATAACGAGATTTTTGACACTTACTATGTACTTAGTGGTTCAATAATAATGGACATCCTGCCTGAAACACAAGATGAATATGAAGCAGCTAGTGGTGTAACACTTGATGACAACCAAAAACTTGCTGTTGGAAAAGATGCGAGCAACAATGCTCTTTACAGCTGGTATTATAATGCTGACGATAGATTTAATGAAGTTAAGGCTAACACAACTCAAGCTGCATTAAGCCACGGCAAAGATGTTTACCCTGTAATTCTTTCGAAACTTATTTTTAACGACGAAAATGGAAACCCAATCGATATCTACCACCATGTTACTAATATAACGGAAGCATGGCTTTGGACTGATTTCTCAGGAAGTAACAACAATTTATATACTGTATCGACACACTTGATTCCTGATACAGAGGAAGCAGGTAGTTTAGGTTATGAATGGTTATACAATGGAGAAAAATATTCTGATACAGAAATTCCTACATTGAGTTTCTTAACGGATTCTATTACTTTCTCAAAAGGTAATCCAGTTATTCCGTTTGAAGGCGTAGAAATTGTTTGGTCATACACAGATACAGAAGATTATTTAATCGAGGCTATTCGCACTGATATGAATTTAAGTGATAATGATGTAATTGAAATCACATCACCAGCTGTATTTAATGTAAAATGGGAAGATGAACCAAACGTAAACGGTAGCTATAATGATGAAGATGTGGCTATTCAAGAAATTACTTTCACAGTAAATAGTGGAGATGCACAAAACATTAATGCTCGTATTTATCCTCGTGCTATTATGGTAAATAGAATTAATACACATGTAGCTGTTCAAGGCTCTAACGTAATGGTTGATTATGAAGATGAAGACGGAGTATATCCACATGGATACTACATGCAATTTTCACCAGATGAAGTTGAAGGTCAGCAATTAACAGGCTCTTTCTATGAAAATTTCTATAAACTTTCTTATGTTAATCAATATACATCTCAACCAATTATTGAACTTACAAATTGGTATGCAGTAGACCTTACAAATATCCACAACACAGCTTCACATGAGAGTTTAAATGTAATGTACAAAGGCGATGGAAATGTATTTGAGATTATTGCTGGTGAACAAATTCAAAATGTAACAATGGTGGACACTAGTGAATATAATAACTACTATGTATATCAAAATCAAGGTGCTTTAATGGTTTTTGCAGCAGATAACTACCAAGATAGCAAAGTATACGATGGCGTAGGTTATACAATGGACACAGAAATAAATACAGACGCCGAAATTGATGAATTCTTATCAGCAGTATACGGTAATATTCAACCTGTTGAAGATACACTTAAAGAAGGACAAAAATTAATCGTTCGTTTCCAAGATGATTATGCAACTTCTGGTGTAAACTTTAATCAAACATCTTACACAACTCCGGCAGCCGTAGGTGTTTACGAAGTTCCGTTTAAAATCTTTGTTGCAGAGCAAGTAGAAAATGATAATGGCGAATTAATATGGATGCCAATCGAAGAAGAAACGGAGTCTGTATTTAGTGGTGAAAATGCTTATCTAGCAACAATCGAAATCACTTCGGCTCCAAATCCTCCAAGACCAACAGATCCTGACACGGATCCAGATCCAGATCCAGACCCAACTCCAGACCCAGATCCAACTCCGGAAGTTGAAATTCCTGAAGGAGAAACTCCGTTAGCACCAACTCCAGAAGTTGAAGTTCCTGAAACAGAAACTCCGTTAGCTCCAGTTCCAGAAGTTATAATCCCAGAAGAAGAAGTTCCGCTTTCGAGCACTCCAGAAACAAGAGATTCAAGCAACTTAATGATTAATCTTTCTTCTGCATTAGCTCTTGCAACTTTTGCAACAATTGTTTTATTTAAAAGAAAAAGAAAACTAAAATAACATTTTTACAACCTACCATATATTAAGTGAATTTATCGTATAAAGTGTTATAAACCCCCATGAATCTTTCGATTTATGGGGGTTTAATTATTAAACGATTAAATATAGACTAGTTTGTTCTTTTTTTATAAAACGCAACAAATGTACCTAATGATAATAATAAAAAGCTATTAAATGCAAATAACATTACGTTATTGTTATCGCTTGTTTGAGGTGTTGCTGCACCTAATGGAGTTTCGTCTTCTGGAAGCTCAAACCAATCTGGAATATCTTCTGGTGGAATAAATTCAAAAGCTGAAAGAGGGATGTCGTCGCCGAAAATATCATATAATTCGTCGAAAGTAAGAGGTGTTCCCTCGCTATCTGTAAATGGAGTGTCTTCATCACCAGGGATAATTGTGTCTATTGTTGGTCTTGGACGAGTCGGTGGGTCTTCTGGCTCAGGCTCTGGTTCAGGCTCAGGCTCTGGTTCAGGCTCAGGTTCTGGTTCAGGCTCAGTTGGGTCAGTTGGGTCAGTTGGGTCAGGTCTTGGTGTTGGAGGTGGTGTAACTTCTTCTTCTGTAAATGTATCATTTGTAGCGATTAATTGGAGAGTGGTTGTGCTGTTATTTGTTCTAATTTGAACACCAGCTTTATCTAGGTTTATATCTCCGTTTGTGTTTAAGTTAGGGAAAACTGTGGTGTCACCTGGTTCGGTTGCTGTTTCAAAAAATTCTAAACTATCTTTGTCATAATTTGTAACATTAGTGGTTATATCGCCATCTTGTGTTTGCGTTGGAGCACTAACTTCCACTATTGTGTAAATAGTGTCTAGTTTAAGTCCAGCGAATATATAAACATTGTTTGCCCCAGTTCGTGGAATATCAGAAACTGCATAATCCTCGCCACTCATTTTAATATCTTCACCTTCATAAATTCTGAAATCTGCACCTAATAAAGCCAGATAATCATTTTTATCAGCTGGGAATTCTGGATTAACATTAATATAGTCTTTTTTCCAAAATTGAATTTTAGTGGTTTCTTTTTCATTTGTGGCTATGAAAGATAATTCCGTCGTTCCATTAATTTGGATTTGAACACCATCCAAATCTGCATCAATATCAGCATCAGTGCTATCATCATTTAATAATTTTAATGAATTTTTCTCATAACCTGTCGGTGCTGTTGTTTCGGTTATTGTGTATGTACCATAGGCTATGCCTTCAAGCGCGTATTCTCCGTCGACAGTTGTTCCGTCGGTTATTGTATAGCGATTAGTAGCATTTGACAATGTGAATTCAGCGCCTTTTAACGTTACCGCTTTATCTGTGTCAGTATTATCATATTTTGTGAAAGTAAGACTACCTGTGTCGGCAGGAGCAGTTGGTGGGTCTGTTGGGTCTGTTGGGTCTGTTGTGTCTGTGCCATCAAACGGTAGCCAGTGCATTTCGCTACTTGTACTATTCGTTTCTACCGAATATGCAATAACAGTTCCATTTGTTGAACCATTTTGTGCATTGCCAATATAAATATGGCTATTTGGTGCAAGAATAGCACCTGTTAAATCATTATAAATATTAATTCGTTCTGGCTCAAAAACCCACAATATTTTTTGAGCTTTATCTACATTAGCTTCTGTGCCTAAATCTGCACTTGTTGTCCAATATAAATTTTGAACCAAAGTATTGCTAAAGGTAACTTCGTCTGTACCCTTCACCAAAATTACTAGTGCTTCATCCGAGATATTTATGTACTCGAGTCTATTTGCCTTATTAAGCGTATTGACAGAAACTTCATAATAATTTGATTCATTTGCATCGAAAGTTAAAGTTTTATCAGCAGCGTAAGATAGGGTATAATCAGATTCTGTAAGCGGTGTCGCTTCGGTAGCTAAAAGAGAAGTATGTTGAGCAGTATAGAAATATTCCGCTTCAGTGATTTCGCCTGTAAAATAATCAGTATCAGCATTAATGGTAGTGCCAGGACTTACTACATTTACGTTTTGCTCCGTTTCGTCAGCATCATAAGTTACTTCGCTATTTACAATTGCATTTCCACTCCACACATCTAAGTTAATAGTGCTTTCAGCTGTATTGCGTGAATTTAAAATTTTTCCACCTACTGCAAGACCGATGTTGTGGAATCCTATGCTAGCTGGAAAATCAGGCGTAATCCAACCATTTGAATTTCCGTCTTTTTGTCCAATTGTTTGTGCATCAGTTATACTTCCACCTATAAATGCAGGACCGATAATGTGAGATGCACCACCTTTTCCTGTATAATTTTCAAATATCACTGCGCTAAAATTTGTGCCATATCCTAGAAGGGAATTTCCACTATTCCAAGTGATATCAGGCAGAGTTACTGGTGTTTCAACGGTTGCAATAACAGGTGCAAATGTTAAAAACATCATGATAGATGCCATCGATATCCCTATTATTGACTTGATAAATTTTTTCATAATTGCCTCCTTGCTAGATGTAATTTACATGTTTTTACTATAAAAAAATAATATCATAAATAGGGGTAAATGTCAATTTTTGACATTCTGTGAACATCATAGTCTTTGGTTATATTTCATATATTTTTAAAATTAAATTTACAAAATATATTATGGTTTTTATATGTTAATTCATACAAAAGCCTAATTGTGAACTTTTTGGATTTAGTTATAATAAACTTACATAAAAGTCAAGTTAGTTTTTTGGTAATTCATACAAAAATTATTTTTTAAGAATATTACATCTCTCATAATACTAAAGGAGTAACTTTTCACCTAAAAGGATTATTTGATGTAAAAATATGGTGATACTTATAGAGCAAAAATAAATCTTGGTCTTTGGTTTTACTCTGGGTAAATTCTTCGTAAAGTTTTAGTGAAAGTATATAAAAATAGGTATATGAATTTGAGCAAAACATAAAAATTAAAAAAATAACATGAAAAATATTGACTTTAGCAGTTAAAAGTGGTATCTTAAATGTAGGTAATACGTTTTACTAAAAATAACTTTTGAGGTAAAATGTATTATATTTTAAAATAAAAGTAAAACGGTTTACTAAAATTTTCGGATGACGGTAAACCTTAATTATACTTTTTTTGATAAAACGGTTTACTACGATTTAATAAGGATATGGTTTTATGAAAATTTGCATAAATTCTCTTAAAGGCGCAGATTTTAAAAATCTTCGAAAATTAGTGAAATTTAAAGAATATTCTCTTGAAAGTTGCGAAAGTGCGCTTCTAGGTTCGTTTTATGTGGTTCATATAGAAATGAACCTAGAAGTAGTTGCAATGGGTAGGATTATTTCTGATGGGGAAATTGCATTTTTTATAAAAGATGTTATTGTTTTGCCAGAATTTCAACAAAAAAAGTTCGGAGATGTGATTATGAAAAATCTTTTAGAACATATAAAACAAACAGGGTGCGATAATGCTTATATTGGGCTTATGTCGACTTGTGGGTGCGAAAGTTTTTATCAAAAGTATGGTTTCATACAAAGACCGAATGAGAAATTTGGCGCTGGTATGATTATGTATAACGAAGGGAGGAAGAATATTGAATAATGTCATAGTTTTTGGAAGTCTTAATGCTGATTTAAGTATAGCATGTGACGTGTTGCCTCGTGAGGGTGAAACTATAATGGGGCACGATTTTTTATTAAACACAGGAGGAAAAGGAGGAAATCAAGCTGTTGCAGCTGCAAAAAGTGGTGCAAAAACTTATATGATAGCAAAGGTTGGAAATGATACTTTTGGAAATAGTCTAATAAATTCCCTTGAAGAATATGGTGTTTTAACTGATTTTGTAACAAAAAGCAAAACTCACTCTAGTGGCGTTGCTGTTATTGTTAGATTTAAAAATGATAATAGAATAATTGTAGATAATGGAAGCAATCTTGAGATGAATTCGAATGATGTACTTGAAATTTTAGATAAAATAGCAAAACCAAAGGACTTTTATATTTCTCAATTCGAATGCAACGAAGTAACTACGATTGAAAGCATAAAAAATGCAAAAAGTAAAGGTTTAATCACTGTTTTTAACCCTGCTCCAGCGAAAGAAATACCACAAAATGCGTATAAAGATATAGATTTACTTATTGTAAACCAATCTGAATGTGAGTTTCTTTGTGGAATATATCCAAGTGATGAAAATACCTGCAAAGAGGCTGCTATAAAGTTTAAAAACTTAGGTGTAAACAAAATTATTATAACACTTTCAAGTAAAGGTAGCTTTGCACTGATAGATGATGAAGTTATTCTTAAAAATGCTTGCAAAATAAATCCAGTCGATACAACAGGGGCGGGCGATACCTTTATTGGTGCATTAGTATCTAGGCTTGCACTAGGCGAAGGCTATAAAGAGAGTATGGAGTTTGCGTCAAAAGCGTCGGCGATAACTTGTTTAAATTATGGAGCTATGCAAGCGATACCAAAATATGAAGAAATAATTAATTTTAAAGGAGAATAAAATGAGTAAAAAACCGATTATTATTGATACCGACCCAGGTATCGATGACGCAGTTGCAATAGCTATTGCGCTGTTTAATGAAAATTTAGATGTAAGGCTTATTACTACTGTTGCAGGGAATGTTTCGATTGACCTTGTGACTAGCAATTGCCTAAAACTTCTAAAATTCTTTAAAAAGGAAATTCCAGTCGCAAAAGGTGCGCACGAACCTCTTTTAGAAACATTTGAAGATGCTAGTAACGTGCATGGTGCTAGTGGAATGGACGGCTTTGAATTTGATGGAGAGGCGACTCATCTTTTAATGGACAAACACGCTGTCGAAGCTATGAGAGATGAAATTTTAAATTCAAAAGAAAAAATCACACTTGTGCCAATAGGTCCGCTTACAAATATCGCATTACTTTTGAAAACTTATCCAGAAGTAAAGCCACACATTGAAGAAATCGTATTAATGGGTGGTTCTGCTAGTAGAGGCAATAGAACGGTTATGGCTGAGTTTAATATTGCAACAGACCCAGAGGCTGCAAAAATTGTGTTTAATAGTGGGCTAAATATTGTAATGGCTGGGCTAGATGTTGGACTAAAAGCTTTAGTTTTGCCAGAGGATTCAAAAAAACTGCCTGAAATGGGCGAAGTTGGCAAAATGATTTTTGCACTGTTTTCAAAATATAGAGGCGGAAGTATGAAAACGGGACTTAAAATGTATGATAGCTGTGCTATTGCATATTTGCTTGAACCATCGATGTATGAAGTTGTTGAAACACATATAGATGTTGAAACTAGTGGTGAGATGACAAGGGGAGTTACACTAGTCGACCTTAAAGGATATATGAAAAGACCAAATAATGCAAAGGTATTGTTAGATATTGATGGCGAAAAATTCAGAGAATGGTTTTATAGAGAAATAAATAATTGTAATTAAGGAGAGAAAAAATGGATATTTTAATGTATTTATCAGCGATAGTTTCGGTTATTATAATAGGGTTTATGTTAGTTAAAAAAATGGATATAAAAATCTCACTTTTAGCTATGGGTATGGTATTAATGTTCATTGCTATTGGAATGGGCAAAGAAATAAGCTTATCTGGTTTTGAAAGCACAGGTGTTGTACTTTTAGACCCATTTGTAGCAATTGCATCACAATTTAAAGCAACATTAAGTTCATCAGGGTTTATAATCTTAGTTTTAGGTGGATATACTGCGTATATGAGCCATATTGGCGCAAATGATGTTACTGTTAGTGTATTAACTAAGCCGATTGCAAAGATTAAATCAGTATATATTTTGGTGCCAGTAGTATTTTTAATTGGTAACCTTTTATCTTTAGTAGTACCTAGTGCATCAAACCTTGCTATCATTTTACTAGCAACATTATATCCTGTGCTTAAAAAAGCAGGAATGAGCACACTTACAGCAGCAGGTATTATAGCGACAACAGCAACAGTTATGCCAACGCCTTTAGGTGGGGATAATGTAGCTATCGCTGCCGAACTTGCAAACACTGCCGAATTTGCTGGAATAACTGCGGCTGAGTATGTTTTCAGCTACCACGCAATAGTTTCAGTTCCTACACTTTTAGTTATGGCAGTGGTTCATTATTTCTGGCAAAAATATCTTGATAAAAAATCAAATAAAATCGAGTCTGACAATGTAGATTTAGCAAATGTTAAAGCTATTTCTGGTGGTGTATTATTCAAAACAATTTACGCAATTTTACCACTTCTTCCACTAGTTTTACTTCTTTTAGTATATCTACTTCCAACAAGCATTAGCTTAACAGTTGAAGTTGCTACTTTATTCTCATTCTTAATAGCAATTATTTGTGAAATAATTAAAAATAGAAATGTTAAAAAATCACTTGATGGCACAGAAAACTTCTTCAAAGGAATGGGACAAGCAATGCCAATCGTTGCACTTTTAGTTGCAGCAACAGTTTTTGTAGTTGGTTTAAAATCAATAGGCTTAATTAGCGCACTTCAAACAATTCTTCTAGAAACAGAAGGCACAGGATTTATTTTACCATTATTATTAGTAATAATTACAGCAGTAATTGTTCTTCTAAGTGGTAGTGGAACAGCCCTATTCTATGCGATGGTTCCATTAATGGTTCCACTTGCAGCGGCAGCAGGAATTAGCGTTTTAGCGATTTCTCTTCCTATGGGACTTGCAGGAAATCTACTTCGTGCAGTATCACCAGTTTCAGCAGTTGTTATGATAGTAGCAGGAACTGTTAAACAAAGTCCGATTGAAATTGTTAAAAGAACATCTATGCCTATGATAATAGGAACAGTGTTTATGTTTATAGTTTCAATGGTAATGTTTTTATAAAACTTGAAAAACTCTCTGAAATAGTTTATAATATTAACAAGTAGGAGGGGTGAAATGAGAGTTACAATAAAAGACATTGCAAAAAAAATAGGCATTTCAGTCACTTCGGTATCACTTGTTTTGAATGATAAACCTAATAATATTTCGATTAAAACAAAAAAGCTCATTAAAGATACTGCAAAAGAGTTAAATTACATACCGAATAATATTGCAGTAAGCCTTGCAACAAAAAAAACTAAAATGCTTGCACTGATACTACCAGACATAGAGAATATGTTTTTTAGTACACTTGCAAAAAAAATCGAAGATTTGTGTAGAGAAAATGGCTATGTTTTGCTTATTACTAACACAAATGATGATTTTAGTGCAGATAAAGAGCTTATTAAAAAAATTGTTGCTAGAGGCGTAGACGGTTTATTTCTAATTATGAGCAACGAAAGTTACTTAAATCAACAAGAGATGAGTGAGGTTTTAAAAACAATTAAAACTCCGTATGTGTTACTCGATAGAACATTAGATGGACATGAATTTATTGGATTTGAAAACCAAAAAGGTGGATATATTGCCACTGAATTCTTAATTGAAAAAGGGCATAAAAAAATAGCGTGTATTGCAAATGAACGCGTATACAATGGCAAACTTAGGCTAGAAGGATATAAAAAAGCACTTTTGGACAATGGTATTCCAGTAAAAGACGAATATATTTTTTCTGGTAACTATAAATTTGAAAGTGGATATGAAGTTGCTGAAAAAATATTCAGCACCGATGTTACGGCTGTTTTTTCTAGTAATGATTTAATGTCAATCGGGTTTATTAAGTATGCCTACGAACAAGGAAAAACAATTCCGACGGATATATCTATCGTATCTTATGATAATACGCTTTCAAACTATGTTCAAGTTCCATTAACTTCGGTAGACCCAAATCAAACACTTTTGTGCAAAGAAGCATTCAATGCATTGATGAACAAAATTGAAAATAAAGATTTAAGCATTCAAAAAAATATTGTACCAACACTTGTTGTGAGAGATACTGTGAAAAATATTTAGCTATACCGATAGAAATATTAAAAACCAGCCGTATATTGGCTGGTTTTTTGTAGTTTATTACAGTCGATGTTTTATATTACATATCTCCTATAATATAAGTTATGAAACTACTGAAAGTTATTGATGATTTTTTCGCAACTTCTAAAACTTTTTCGTGCGAATGGCGAGCATTTTGAATGCCTGTTGCCATATTAGTGATACAAGAAATACCTAAAACTTTAATTCCTAAATAGTTTGCAACAATTGTTTCTGGAACTGTTGACATACCAATAGCATCTCCACCCATATTTTTATATGCACGAATTTCGGCGGCTGTTTCGTAATAAGGACCAGTAACAGCGCAATAAACACCTTTTTTATAACGGATATCGTGTTTTTCGGCTATATTTTCGGCATAAGACATAAATTCAATGCAATAAGGCTCTGTCATATCAGGGAATCTAGGTCCGAAACGCTCATCGTTTTCTCCGATTAAAGGATTTGTGCCTAAAAGGTTAATAAAATCTGTGATAAGCATTAAATCACCAGGCTCAAGCATTGTGTTCATACCACCACACGAATTTGTCACCACAAGTTTTGGAACAGAAAGAAGTTTCATCATATAAATAGGATATGTGACTTGTTTCATTGTATATCCTTCATAATAGTGAAATCTGCCTTGCAAAGCTAGGACTTTTTTTCCGTTAATATCACCGTAAATTAATTGATTTCCATGACCTGAAACGGTTGAAACAGGGAAGTGGGGGATATCGCTGTAAGGAATATAGATTTTGTTTTCTATTTTATCGACAAAATCACCTAGACCAGAAC
>CAYJLC010000029.1:0-5685 GCA_964370735.1 uncultured Oscillospiraceae bacterium | reverse complement strand
CCTAAGATAACTGCGACATCGATATCGCCTTTTATGATATTTTTAACATAATTTGCAGACTCGCTTGCCTTTGAATATAAATTTTCCATAAGAAAACCTCCTTTTTATTAATGTAACATATTTAAGCTGATTTGCTATTTATAAAATTAAGTATAAGTAAATGATACACTATTAATAACATTAAAACCATATACATTTTGCACAAAAAACTGGTTATTATTTAATGCGCATTGAAATCAATACCTGTGATTATACTTTCAATAATGCTAAAATTATGGTCATAGTTTCATGTGCAGACTAGGGTTTCAGTATTTATAACTATAATTGAAACTAAATTTAAAATAAAATTGTATACATTTTACATTGACTTTATCTCGTCATTAGTGTAAAATAGTAAACAGATAGAGCAATGGGGCTTAAAAAACCATTGTTCTATTTTTTTTATTTAATTTATGAAAGGAGTTATTTGTGGAAAATTTTGTTATAACTATTGCTAGAGGTTTTGGCAGTGGTGGTAAAGAAATAGCAACGAAACTTTCAAAGATGTTAGATATTCCTTGCTATGACACCGAGTTTTATACCATGCTTGAGGAATATTCAGGAATTAATAAATCTCTTTTTGCAAATGTAGATGAAAAACTTCGTGGGCCATTTCTTTTAAAGAAATTTAAGGGTTTTCCGTCGGAGGAATATATCGTATCACCAAGTAATAAAGATTTTGTGTCTGACGATAATTTATATAAAATTCAAGTAAGGCTTATTAAAGAACTTGCAAACCATAAATCGTGTATAATCGTCGGAAAATGTGCAAATTACATACTTCGAAATTTTGATAATGTGCTTTCGGTTTATGTTGAAGCGCCAAGAGATGTTTGCGCGGCAAGTATTGTAGATAAAATGGCAGTCACTGAAGACGAAGCCAATAAATTAATCTCAAAAACTGATAAATATCGCTCGGATTATTTTAAATATTATTCAAAAGGCAAAAAATGGACTGACCCTGTTTTATATGATATGACATTAAATACAGGTAGATTAAAACGCGACAATTGTGTAGAGATAATTGAACAAAGCCTTAAAATAAAGGGCTTAATTAAATAATGACAATGGGGTCAATTTACTTAAATGGGTAGATTGACTTTTTGTTTTTATAAAAATAAAAAGGAGAATTATTATGAGAAAACTAAACAAACTTATTTCACTTGCTTTAGCTGGTATTTTAGCACTATCACTTACAGCGTGTGACACATCGTCTGAGACAGGCGAAGAAACAACAGAAACAGTAGAAACTGTGACTGTTGGATTATTACATTCGCTAACAGGCTCTATGGCAATTAGCGAGCAAGCTGTTTTAGATGCAGAGGTTTTAGCTATTACTGAAATTAACGCCGCTGGTGGAGTTTTAGGAAAACAAATCGAATATGTATCAGAAGATGGAGCATCAGAACCATCAACTTTTGCAACAAAAGCAGAAAAATTAGTTGATGCTGAGAAAGTTTCTGTTGTATTTGGTTGTTGGACATCGTCTTCAAGAAAAGCAGTAAAGCCAGTATTTGAAGATTACAATTCACTTTTATTCTACCCAGTTCAATATGAGGGTATGGAATCATCTCCGAATATTGTATATACAGGTGCAGCACCTAACCAACAAATCGTTCCAGCAATTGACTACTTGCTTGAACAAGGTTATACAGAATTTTTCCTACTTGGCTCTGACTATGTATTCCCAAGAATTGCAAATATGATTATCACAGCACAACTTGAAAACGCAGGAGCGACAGTGGTTGGTGAAGAATATGCGAGCATGGACCAAACTGATTTCTCGGCTATCATTAGCAAAATTGAATCAGCAGAACCACAAGTAATTATTAATACACTAAACGGTACTGGTAATGTATCTTTCTTTAAACAAATGTCAGAGAAAAACTACACTAGCGACGATTATATGACAATGTCATTCTCAATCGCAGAAGAAGAAGTTGCGACTATCGGTTCTGAAATTTTAGAAGGACATTTAGTATCTTGGAACTACTACCAAACGACTGAAACAGAAGAAAACACTGCTTTCGTTTCTGCTTATAAAGATATGTTTGGCGAAGACAGAGTGACATCTGACCCAGCTGAGGCTGCTTATGACGCTGTATATTTATGGGCTGCTGCTTGTGAAATGGCTGGAAGCTTTGAAGTTGATGCTGTTTTAGATGCAATTAAAACTGGCGAAGTATCTTTTGATGCCCCAGAGGGAACTGTTACACTAAATGGTGAAAACCAACATTTAGCAAAACCTGTAAGAGTTGGTGAAATTGCAGCTGATGGATTAATCTACGAAATTTATTCTACTGACGCTCCAGTTGAGCCAGATCCATACCTTACATCTTACGATTGGGCGGCTGATTTAGCACCTATCGAGTAAAACTTGTATGGGGCGGGTTTTCCGTCCCATTTATGTGAAATCCTCAGTCACTGGCGTGACAGCTCCTTTAAAAAGGAGCCATAGAAAAACCGTAGGGCAAGGGTTCTGCTCTTGCCTTAAATTTAAAAAACCAACCACTAGGAACTTCATTTTGTGCATTTATTAAACGCATAAAATGAGTTTCCTACTGAGTAAAAGAGGTAATTATGGAACAATTTATAACAACATTATTTAACGGACTAAGTCTAAGTTCAATTATTTTGCTTACTTCTATCGGTCTTGCAATTACTTTTGGACTTATGAAAGTTATCAATATGGCACATGGAGAATTTGTGATGATTGGTGCTTATATGACTTTTGTTGTTCAAGAAGTATTAAAAGGTATTTTGCCAGAAAATATTATGGATTTATATTATTTCGTAGCAATACCAGTAGCATTTGCAATGACATTTTTGTTAGGAAGTCTTTTAGAAAAATTTGTAATTTCGAAACTTTATGGTCGTGAAATAGACAGTTTGCTTGCAACTTTTGGTATTAGTCTTATCCTGCAACAATTAGCAAGGACGATTTTTGGTGCACAAGGTGTTAATGTTAATGCACCAGATTTTCTAAAAGGTGGGCTTAATATCGGAGGTGTTACGTTTTCATACAATAGAATATTCATAATAGCAATGGTGTTTTTATGCCTACTTATCTTATGGTTTGTTATGTATCGAATGAATTTTGGAAAGCAAATGCGTGCTGTTATGCAAAATCGAGCAATGGCACAATGTATGGGTATAAACTCTAGACGAGTTGACAATGTAACCTTTGCATTAGGCTCAGGGCTTGCTGGCATTGCTGGGTGCTCGATTGCACTTTTAGGGTCGATAGATTCGACAGTTGGTCAAAGTTATATTGTCAATGCGTTTATGGCTGTTGTAACTGGAGGTGTCGGAAATATTCTAGGAACAGTGATAGGTTCAGGACTTATTGGTTTTACAAGTATTTTCACAGAAAATTACACATCATCATCAATCGCAAAAGCACTAGTTTTATTAGTAGTTATCGCATTTTTGCAAAAAAGACCACAAGGGTTATTTGTGGTTCGTAGCAGAAGCTTAGATTAAGGAGAATATTTATGAAAATAAATAATTTAGATAAAATATTTATACTGATTGTCATAGCAGTATGCTCACTTCCAATTTTGCTTAATTTCGGCATAATAAACACAAGTTCTACTGTTTTGTTTATAGGAAAATGTATCGCGTTTGCAATAGTTGCAATTGCAATAGATATGATTTGGGGATATACAGGGATTTTAAGTCTTGGGCATGGGTTATATTTCGCGTTAGGTGGATATGCGATGGCAATGTATTTAAAGCTTCAGGCTACCGATGGAAAAATCACTGATTTTATGCGTGTCGGAGGACTAGAAGAACTACCAATCGTATGGCTACCATTTCAAAGTGGTATTTTTACCACGATATTAATATTAGCAGTTCCTGCCGTAGTTGCTGGAATTATTGGGTATTTTATATTCAAAAATCGTGTAAAAGGTGTATATTTTTCAATAATTTCACAGGCATTAACATGGGCATTTTATTCAATTTTTATAGCACTTTCACCATATACAAATGGAAACACAGGCATCACCGAGATAAAATCAATCTTCGGAAGCATTAAAGGTTCTTCAAATATCTATAATATGATGATGCTTTTCTATTTTTCGGCATTAATTTTGGTTGTAGCTTATTTTGGTGCAAGATATTTAGAGTCAACAAAATTCGGAAAGCTACTTGTCGCTATTCGTGATGGCGAAAACAGAACGTATTTTTCAGGGTACAAAGTTAGTACATATAAGAATTTTATTTATGTAATGTCGGCGATGCTTTCTGGTGTTGCAGGTGCTTTATTTGTAAATTTCAATGGGAGTATCACACCATCGCAAATGACCATAGAATATTCAATTATGATGGTAATTTGGGTTGCAATAGGTGGTAGAGGCACGATTTTAGGCGCAGTTGTTGGTGCATTTTTAATAAATCTTTGCGAATATAACCTAAGCTCTGGTGTTATGGTTGATATTTGGCAATATATTTTCGGAGGAATGTTCTGTATTACAATCTTGTATTTCAAAGGCGGTATTATAGGCACGATATCAGACTTTTTTGTAAGTAGAAAAGCAAAAAAACAGGTGGATTTAGATAAGAAAAAGGAGGCAATTCCATGCAAAAATTAAAAGAAGAAGTGCTGGCTATAAAAAGCGTTTCTGTAAACTTCGATGGATTTTATGCCTTGACAGAAGTGAATGCAAAGGTTAAAAGAAATTCAATTCACTTTTTTATCGGTCCGAATGGTGCAGGAAAAACCACGCTTTTAGATATAATTTGTGCAAAAACAAAACCCACAGAAGGAAATGTGCTATATTATCCACAGAGTGGTGAAAAAGTTCGTTTGACAGGTATGGAAGAATATAAAATCGTTCGTGAAGGTGTGGGCAGAAAGTTCCAAGTTCCGTCGGTATTTGTAAATTTATCGGTTTTTGACAATATGATGTTGTCACTAAAGGGGAATAAAGGTGTTTTACAAACGATTTTTTATAAAATGAGCAAGGAAGATGAAAAATTAATCGATGAAACATTAGAAAAAGTAAATTTATTCGATAGAAAAGATGTGAGAGCGGGTTCGCTTGCGCATGGTGAAAAACAGTGGTTAGAAATTGCAATGCAATTAGTTCAAAAACCTGAGATTATTATGCTTGATGAGCCAGCAGCGGGAATGGGTAAACCAGAAACGTTTAAAACTGCTGATATTTTAAAAGAAATCAAGAAAGAATGCACTGTAATTGTTATTGAGCACGATATGGAATTTGTAAAAATGTGCTCGGATATTGTAACTGTTTTGCACGAGGGAAAAGTTTTGATGGAAGGGTCTATCGATGAGATTTTAGACGATAAAACCGTTCAAGCTGTATATCTAGGAAGAGGTGACTAAATGCTTAAAATAGAAAATTTATCTGCATATTACGGCGAAAGCAAGGTTATAGACAGCCTAAATATGGATGTTGAGGCTGGGAAAATCGTAGGGCTTATCGGCAGAAATGGTGTTGGAAAAAGTACAACACTTAAAAGCATTATGGGTTTAGTGAAAAATCCTGTTGGGAAAATCACATTTAACGGAAAAGATATAACTAAAATACCGACGCACGAGCGTGTTAGGTTAGGGATTTCTTATGTGCCACAAGGGAGAGATATTTTCCCTCAAATGACCGTTATGGAAAATCTAGAACT
>CAYJLC010000028.1:13386-28872 GCA_964370735.1 uncultured Oscillospiraceae bacterium | reverse complement strand
CATCGCTAAAGCTTTTTATCCTCCACCAGCATAGCTGGTGGTTTAGTTGGACAATAAGAAAAACCGTAGGAAGAAAATCCTACGGTTTAATTTTATGTATTATTTTGAAGCAGGGAAGTAAGGGCGTAAAGCTCCAGCGACACCAGAAACAGGCATTGTTTGTAAAACAATTCTACCAGGACCTGTTACTACTGTGTTGAAGATGCCTTCGCCACCGAATAGCATATTTTTAACGCCAGGAACAGATTGGATTTTTATGTCACAAGTTGCATCCATCATAGCAAGATAACCAGTATCAACGACCATAGACTGACCAGCAGCTAGAGTATATTCTTCACCATGACCATCAACTTCGATGAAAGCAACACCGCTACCACTGATTTTTTGCATGATAAAACCTTCACCACCAAATAAACCAGCACCAACTTTTCCTTTAAAGTGAACAGAAAGTTCTATGCCAGCAGTACTAGCTAAAAAAGCAGATTTCTGAACAACGATAGGTCTGTCAGGTGTGATTTCGATAGCTTTGATACAACCAGGGAAACTACTTGCAAAAGCGATTTGCCCAGGAGCACCTTGAGCTGTGTATTTGTTTTGGAACATAGCCTCACCAGTAAGCATACGACCAAAAACTTTACCAACGCCACCACCAACAGTTTCCATTTTCATGTTTGGAGTCATCCAGCACATAGAACCACTTTCATTAATCATGTGTTCGCCAGCATCAAGATCACAAACAACAGCGGGTAAGCTGTCACCAATAATACGATATTTCATTTTACATCCTCCTTAAAAATTTTAAATATTACAACATAATTTTAACATATTTGTCGCAATTTGTCAATTAATTAAGAAAATTGCAAAGTTTAGATATCCTGCGAAACTAACCCATAATAAGTATGGTAAGAGAAGGAAACTAGCAATTTTTGAGATTTTGTAGAACAAAAGTATGGTAAAAACGATAAATACCCATAATAAAACTAGCCAGAAAAAAGAAAATAGATAAAGTTCAAAATTAAAGAAGAATATCGACCAGAAAAAATTTATGAAAAGTTGTGCTGCATAGACTGAAAGTGCGTTGTTGATTTTTTCTTCAGAAGAATCGGAAGTGTAGACCAAAAATGATGCAATCCCCATTAAAATGAATAAAAATGTCCAGGCAATAGGGAAAATTTCAGCAGGTGGAGTGAATGGTGGCTTGATGATTTTGTCGAAAGTGTCGATGTTGCCCATTGTTGCAAATGACGACAAAAATCCTACTAAAAGTGGCAAGGCGATAGCGATTATTAAAGATTTTGCTTTTTTAAACATAAAAAAACCTCCTTATTTATTTACATATAATATATGCAAAAAAGGAGGAATTAATTTATTTATTATTGATTATAGTGTGAATTTTTTTATTAAAATTATCAAAATCGTCATTCGACATATTCTCGGTACACATAACTAAAAGTCGGACATCATTTTGATTTTCAGAATATGCAGGCATAACATAGTCAAAATCGTGCAAAATAAATCCTTCTTTTTTATAAAACTCAATACGACGCTTACATAAATCATCGTTTGGAGGTTCTACATCAAGGATAGTCTTTTTATCGCTCTGTTTTATAAAATCTTTGATAATTTTTGAACCTAAACCTTTATTTCTGAACTTTTTATCTATTGCAAAATGTTCGATGAAATTATAGTTTGGAAACTGCCATAAAGCGATAAAACCCATTATGTTATCACCTTCAGCAAAAGCTAGAATTTGATATTCTTCTTTTAAAAGAAGGTTTTTTTGGCCTTCGAAAGAACGAATTTCATCATAAGGAAAACTTTCGGTCATAATTTCATATATTCTTGAAAATTCATTCTCGTTTATTGTTCTTAGCATATTCTACCTCCTAAGTTGTTTCTATATTCTAACACAAAAAGAGAAAAAAATCAACCATAAGTATTGCAAATTTACTTAAAAAATGGTATAATTAATAGATAAATTTTAAAAATGGAGAGTAATTTATGATACCAAATAACTATACATCAAACCTAGGTCTTTATGATACTCAAAAGGCTATCGGACTTATAAAAAACACATTTGAAATCAAATTATCGTCTGCTTTAAGACTAAAAAGGGTGACAGCACCTCTTTTTGTAGACCCGAAAACAGGTCTAAATGATAATTTAAATGGAACTGAACGTCCAGTTGGTTTTGATATTCCAGCGACAAAAGGCGAAGGCGAGGTTGTTCATTCGCTTGCAAAATGGAAACGTTTAGCACTGCATAAATATGCATTTTATGTAGGAAAAGGTTTAATTACTGACATGAATGCGATAAGACGTGACGAGGAGCTTGATAATATACATTCAATTTATGTAGACCAATGGGACTGGGAAAAAGTTATTGATGAAAGCATAAGAAACGAAAGCTACCTTGAAGACACTGTTAAACGTATAGTTTCTGCTATTTGTGGAACTTTAGACGAGTTAAAATGGCAATTTTCAGAACTTAATACAGAGCTTTGTCGTGATGTTTATTTTATAACTTCGCAAGAGCTTGAAGATATGTTCCCAAATTTAACATCAAAGCAAAGAGAAACAGAAATTACGCGTAAATATAAAACTGTTTTTATCAAAAAAATCGGTGGGTTATTAAATAGTGGTGTGAAACACGATGGTAGAGCGCCTGACTATGATGACTGGAATTTAAATGGCGATTTACTTTTCTGGCATGAAAATCTTGGTATCGCACTGGAAATCAGCTCAATGGGTATTAGAGTTAACAAGAAATCGCTAGAAGAGCAATTAAAAGCTGCTAACTGTATGGAAAGAGCAGAACTTCCGTTCCATAAAATGCTACTTTCTGACGAATTACCGTTAACTATCGGTGGTGGTATCGGTCAATCAAGACTTTGTATGCTACTTTTAGGCAAAGTGCATATCGGAGAAGTTCAATCTTCTTTATGGGATGAAAAAACTGTAACAGAATGCGAAAAAGCTGGCGTAATGCTACTATAATATAAAAAGACGACTGTTAAAGTCGTCTTTTATTTGTTTATTTCAACGATTACTCGTTCTTTATTTCGAGTTCGTTTAGAGGCATACATCTTTTCATCAGCGATTTTAATTAGTTCTTTTGCAGAATATTTGTTGTGTTTCGGAACAAATACGACACCAAAACTAACTGAGCTATTATATTTTTTGTTTGCTTTTTTTGAAAGGAGTGCAATATCGGCGTCGCAATTATGGAAACTTTCTTCAATCCTTTTATAGTCTTTTGCAAGTCCAGCAATTAGGAATTCATCGCCACCAATTCTAGATTTTATAGCAGTTTTAAAATGGGTGTTGATTATTTTGCTGACATTTAAAATGTAGAAATCGCCTTCTTCGTGCCCAAAAGTGTCATTTACGACTTTTAGTCCATCGATATCAATAAAAGAGAGAAAAAACTCATCTTTATTCACAATATATTCTTCAATGACGTTAGTAACTACATTTTTCTTGTAAAATCCAGTCAAAATATCAATGTCAGACTGTTCACGTAGTTTTTCAATTATTGACGATTCTTTTTTAATTTCATTAGAAATATTAGTGAATTTTATAGCCTTCAAACGTAAATTTGAAAAAACATTAATACTCGATACCATAATAGCGAATGTAGAAATTGTAAATAAACCAGATCTTATTAGTGAGTATGAAAAAGTATTTACATGAGTTGTGTTTAGGTCAGACGAAAGCAAAGTTAAACCTGTAATATATAGGCTTAGATAGATTGCAAAAAGCATAATTATCAAAAAGTAGAGATTTTTTTTGCTTGAAAGTAGTAGTAAAAATGCTGAACCTGGAAGAATTTTTCTTACAAGTAGAATATATGGTATTGAAATTAAAAAATTAATCAATGTAATTAAAATTCGAAATTCTAGTATTTCTGTCACTTCATAGACATACATATCGTTTAAAATTGCGATTACTGCAAGAATCATAACTCTTATTGCAAAAAAGTTTATGGCAAAAGACAATGACCCTAGAAGGACTTTGAGTATTTCTTGCCTGAAAATTATTAACATTTCAAGGGTTAAGAAAATAGTAAATAGAAGCATTGTGATATGCTCATACTCAAAATTTGTTATATAAATAGGCAGGTATATTAAAAAACTATTGATTAGTGATAAAATTAGTGTAGATAATTTAAGGTTTATTTTAATACAATAAATACTAGAAATATAATCAAAAGCCATATAATTATATATAACAAATGCGATAACTGTTAAATAAATCATATTTATGTCCCCATTTTTCGATAGAAGCTTTGTTTATCTTTTCGCATAAGCTCATCTGCCTTTTCAAAAATACTTGATTTGTCGTAATTTGAGTTGCTGTTATCAACATACAGACTACCGATGCTTGCATTTATTAAAAACGACGCATTTACGTTTTCTTTTTCTAAATTTGCTTTAATTCGATTTAAAATTATATCTACTTCGCTTTCCAGTAAATGCTCAAGAATTAACACGAACTCGTCGCCACCAATTCGAATAGCCGAATCTATTTCTCTGATGGATTTAAGAAGAACTTGTGACACAATATTTATATATTTATCACCCATATCGTGACCATGGGTGTCGTTTACATATTTTAAACCAGTAATATCGAGAAAAACGAAAGCAAAAGTTGATTTTTTATCCTGCAAGAGCAGGTCAATTTTTTCATTTAAATATTTTCTGTTGTATAAGCCTGTTAGGTCGTCACTATACATTTTTTGGTTTACAATATTTTTCTCGACTATAACTTTGTGATAATCACTTTCTATTTCGTCAGATTTTCTTTTGTACTTATGAAGTTTTATTAGACTTATTGAGAATAAAAAAGTGAAGTAGAAGAAAATATAGCTGAATAATGCATTTGAAATAACTACTATAACTATTTCGAAATATGATTTTGTCGAAATAAAAAGCCATGCGTCCACGAGCGTATTTGAAAACATAACTAAGGCAGTTATAAGTACAACGGCTGAATAGGGGCGGGTAGTAGAAAGTGACAATACACTGGAAATAGGTACAATTTTTTTGAAAATTAATAGTGTTATATTTAAAATAATAAATGAAACTAATATACTATGCGCTTTTAATGAAGGATTTAGTAAAATCTGCGAAGATGGAATTTGTCTGAAAAATGAAGATATACTGACCGTTACAAGGTGGACAGGAGCGATGTTTAACATAAAAGTTAACGCACCAAAAAACACCTGTTCGTTTTTTGCTTTCGAAAAAAGCCTAAATTCTACAAATAGAGCTAAAAAAACAAGCAAGTAGGTTATGTGATATGGAACGTTTAGGTAAAAAGAGGATGTAAAAAATACAAAGTTTAAAATGGCTAGAATAGTATTTTTTAGAAAGCTTATGCTTTTATTTTCTAGTATTCTTATGGCAAATCTTGTTGCTTGAAAACTATAAAAAAGTAGGGCAAAAAGACTTAGAGCCACAATTGAGTTTATTTCAATCATATATTTGTCCGTTTCCAAGAAATGTGATGTGTTAATGAGATTGTATACTTATATTATACATTAAAAACGCGTTCATTTCAAGGGTGTGCAAAGCGAATTTTCAAAATGGTAATATATTGAACACAATTTATTTACACAAAAAAAGACGAATATCCGAAGATACACGTCTTAAAATTTTATTTGTATATGGCAAAGTTTATATCAGCGAACTGTGTCAATATTTTGCGATATAAATTAACCTAAAGTTACTTTGTGGAAGATTTTTTTGCCTTTTTTAATGATGATTTCGCCTTTATCAAAAGCAGATTTATTTATCTTTGCAGAAAAATCAGCTACTTTTTCTGAATCAACAGAAACACCGCCACCTTGGATTACACGTCTTGCTTCTGATTTTGAAGGTGCAAGTTTCGTTAAAACTAAAAGGTCGATTACAGAGATTTCACCATCAACGAAATCATTTTCAGAAATAGTCGTTGTAGGCATATTTTCGGAGATACCACCACCAGCAAAGATAGCTTTTGCAGCTTCAAGTGCTTTTTCAGCTTCGTCTTTACCATGAACTAAATCAGTAAGCTCGTAAGCTAAACGCTCTTTCGCTTGGTTAAGTTCAGCGCCTTCGAAATTTTCATATTTTGCGATTTCTTCTAAAGTCATAAAAGTAAGCATTTTCATAACTTTGATAACGTCTGCATCGTCGATATTTCTCCAGTATTGGAAGAATTCGAACGGAGTAGTCTTGTTAGGGTCTAACCAAACAGCGCCTTTTTGCGTTTTACCCATTTTGTTACCTTCTGAGTTTAAAAGTAGCGTAATAGTCATCGCATAAGCATCTTTTCCTAACTTTCTTCTGATTAAATCAGTACCACCAAGCATATTGCTCCACTGGTCATCACCACCGAACTGTAAATTACAGCCATAAGTTCTGAAAAGTTCTAAAAAGTCGTAAGATTGCATAATCATGTAGTTAAATTCAAAGAAAGATAGACCTTTTTCCATTCTTTGTTTGTAACATTCAGCCGTAAGCATACGATTTACAGAGAAACAAGCACCAACTTCGCGAAGAAGTTCAATGTAATTTAGTTTTAAAAGCCAGTCAGCATTGTTAACCATCAGCGCTTTATCGTCACCAAATTCGATAAATCTTTCCATTTGCTTTTTAAAACAAGCGATATTATGCGCAATAGTTTCCTCTGTCATAACATTTCTCATATCAGTTCTACCAGATGGGTCACCAATCATACCAGTACCGCCACCAAGTAGGGCAATAGGTTTATTTCCAGCCATTTGTAGACGTTTCATAAGGCAAAGAGCCATAAAATGTCCAACGTGCAGACTGTCGGCAGTAGGGTCAAAACCAATGTAAAAAGTCGCTTTACCTGTGTTTATAAGTTCTTTGATTTCATCTTCATCAGTAACTTGAGCGATTAAACCTCTCGCTTGTAATTCTTCAAAAATAGTCATGTTTTTCTCCTAAAATAAATTTATTGTAAAGTGCAGAAAAATAAAAAATCCTCTGCCATAACGACAGAGGACGAAAAATTCGTGGTACCACCTCAGTTTACTTAAACCTCACGATTTAAGCCTTTAGGGCGTCTAAAAACGCCACACGTTTAACGCACGCAAACGACTAGCCCTACTATTAGTTCAGGTAGCTACTCCGAAATGTATTTCAAAAAACTCAGCTTTTTGCTCGCACCAACCGCAAAATCTCTTTAAACCTTGTTAATTTACTTCTTTTCTTCACTGTATTTAAAATTATTATAATATAAATCGCAAAATTTGTCAAGAAATTAATTTTTGTTTCTAAGACTTTTCGCATTATCAATCATCTCTTCGGCATTTTTAAGCGAAGTTTCGGTGATATTTTCACCACCTATTATTCGAGCAATTTCACGTCTGCGTTCTTCTTCGTTCATTTTTTCAATAATTGTGAATGTAGATTCTTCGGTGTGAGATTTATTGATAAGATAATGATTATCGGCGATTGAGGCGATAGAAGCTAGGTGAGTTACGCATAAAACTTGTTTTTTTGTACCAACATCATAAAGTTTTCGTGCAATTTTAAGCCCTGCCTTGCCCGAAACACCAGTGTCAATCTCGTCAAAAATAAGAGTGCCAACATCTTCGTTTTTCGATAAAATGTTCTTAATTGCAAGCATAATACGCGAAAGTTCGCCCCCAGATGCTACTTTTGCAAGTGGTTTTAGCTTGTCGCCTTTATTTGCTTGGATTAAAAACGAAATATTGTCGATTCCATTAGAAGATAATTTTCCACTATTTTCAACACTAACCGAGAAGATGGCATTTTCCATATCAAGCGTTTTGAGCTCATTCATGATACATTCTTCAAGGTTTTTACTGTCAATTTTACGTTTTTTCGAAAGTTTTTTACCTATTTCAATAAGTTCAAGACGTTTTTCTTTATATAATTGCTCAAGTTCCTCGATAGATTTATCGATATTTGTAAGCTTTGAAAGTTCGATTTTTGCTTCATCATAATTTTCTAAAACAACCGACAAATCGCCACCATATTTGCGTTTTATCGAGTAAATTAAGTCTAAACGCTCTTCGATATATTCAATTTCACCTTCATCATAGTTGATTTCTGATAAAAATGCAGAAATATTTGAAGATAATTCTTCGACTTGATACTTTATGTCTTCACATTTTTCGTAAAGCGTTGAAAAAGAACCAGAAATTTCCGAAATCCCAGATAATGCGTGCGAAGATTTGAAAATAAGGTCGTAGGCACTTCCATCGTTGTCATTAAGATTTTTGTAAACTTGGGACAATGTTTTCGCAGTTTTTTCATAGTTTAGATAGATATCACGCTTATTTTTAAGCTCATTTTCCTCAGAAAGAGAAATATTCGCAGATTCTATTTCAGAAACTAAAAAGTTTAAATAATCAATTCTATCTTCGATTTTATTATTGCTATCAATAAGCGATTTAAGTTCATTTTTTATAGTATAATACTCGTTAAACTTGGATTTATATAGAGATAAAAGTTCGAAATTTTCGCCGAAACTATCTAAATATTCGCTGTGATAAACGTCTGATAGTAGTTTTTGACCGTCATGCTGACCATGAATATTTATAAGATATGGCGAAATTTCTTTCAAAACAGACACCGTAACAGGCTTGAAATTAACCCTACAAACGCTTTTGCCATCGTGAGAAATATCGCGACTTATATGGAGTGTATCATCGTCAATTTCAATTCCATAGTTATGCAAAACACTAACTATTTCAGGTGAAATGTCCGTAAAAACACCTAATACAGAGCCTTTTTTATTACCAAAACGAACAATATCTTTAGATGTACGATTACCTAAAAGAGCACCGATTGAGTCGATAATAATACTTTTACCAGCACCAGTTTCACCCGTTAAAACATTGAGTCCCTGAGAGAATTCTATCTCACATTTTTCGATTACAGCCATATTTTCAATATGAATTAGTGAAAGCATATAAATCTCCTAATTTAACATTTTTTTAGCTTCATTTGCAAAAATATCTGCACTTTTGTTGTCTTTCATTGCAACAAAAACAGTATCATCGCCAGCCAAAGAGCCGACAATTTCAGCACTTTTTAGCGAATCAATTGAAGCCGCAGCGGCAGAGCCTAGGCCAGGTAAAGTTTTAATAACGACAATATTTTGAGCAGTATCAATTTTAATTACACATTCTCTGAAAATATTTGTCAAACGCGAGGAAAAACTGCTTTCAAGAGGAGAATTTGCTACAACATATTTCGACTGACCACTTTTTGTAGCGACTTTTATCAGTTGAAGCTCTTTTATGTCGCGTGAAATTGTCGCTTGAGTGGTGTCAAAACCCTCTTTAATAAGGGCAGAAGTTAGCTCTTCTTGAGTTTCAATATCATTTTCATCGATTAATTCAATTATTTTTGCTTGTCTTCTAAATTTCAAAAGAAATTACCTCCTATTTTTTGTCGTACTACATCATAAAATTTTTCATCTTTAACGCGTAAAAACGGAATAGTTTTTTTGGAAGATTTAATGCTGATTTTATCACCCGGATACACATGAGTCGGTCCATTTCCATCTACTGCAACATACGAAAGAATATCATTTCTCTTAATTATTTCGACATTAATCTGGCGATTTTTTGAGAAAACAAACGATTTTGCAGGAAAATTAATAGGTGAAATAGGTGTAACACAAATCATATTACACTCAGGCTCGACAATCGAGCCACCAGCAGCGAGAGAGTAGGCAGTAGAGCCAGTCGGTGTTGCAAAAATCACACCATCACCACCGAAACTAAACACCTCTTTACCGTCAGAAAGTACTTTAAGGTACATTATGCGAAACGAATCCTCAGCCTTAATAATTACATCGTTAAGGGCTAAAGAGTGCAAAATTTCATTGTTTTTACGAACTATTTTAAGCTCTAAAAGCATTCTGTGGTCAACAGTACAATCGTCAGAAATCGCTTTTTTAAGAAAGTCAAGCTCGGACATTTCTAGCTCTGCTAAAAAACCTGTATGACCCAAATTAATGCCAATAATTGGTATCGCTAAATTTTGATTTACAAGGTTCAAAATTGTTCCGTCGCCACCTAAAGTGATGATTAAATCGCCGTCAAAATCACGAGTATCAATCAATTTTAAGCCACAATTATGTGAGCAGGCAAAATCAGAAATATACACATCAACATCTAATGAAATTAGCAAATTTGAAACTTCTATAATGGCATTTTCTATATTATTTTTAGTTATATTAGGGTAAATAAGAACTTTTTTCATAAATTACTCCGTCAAAGATTTATGCGCTTCTTCTACTACTTCTGTGATTATATCTAAATTAAAATCTGTATTATTTTTCGTGATATGGCCTAAAAATTCAATATTTCCTTCAGGACCTTTTATTGGTGAAAAAGTAAGGCTTTTAATAGAAAAACCGGCATTTTTTGCGTTTTCATAAAACTTTTGTAGTACATCAATATGAACATTTTTGTCACGAACTACGCCTTTTTTACCGACATTTTCACGTCCAGCTTCAAACTGAGGCTTAACAAGGCATAGAATTTCGGCATTTTCACCCATTAATTCGAACGCAACAGGAAGCACGAGCTTTAGTGAAATGAACGATACATCAATCGTAGCCAAGGTAGGGAAGTCGCTGATTTGTTCACGCGTTACATAGCGAATATTTGTGCGCTCCATAGGGACAACTTTTGGATTGCTTCGAATGCTCCAAGCAAGCTGACCATAGCCAACATCGATAGAATAGACCTTTAAAGCGCCGTTTTGTAGTAGACAGTCGGTAAAACCACCTGTCGAAGCACCGATATCCATACAAATTTTATTATTCGCGGTAATATCGAAGTGTTTCATAGCTTTTTCAAGTTTCAAGCCACCACGACTTACATATTTTAGTGTGCTGCCTTTGATTTCAATGTTAGAATTTTCATCAACCATAGCACCAGCTTTATCAACTTTTTGGTTTTCTACAAACACAATTCCACTCATAATAGTGGTTTTTGCACGTTCTCTTGAAGGCACAAGTCCTTTTTCGAAAAGCAATACATCCAGTCTTTTTTTACTCAATTTCCATAGCCTCCTCAATATGCTTTTGTATACCACTGGTAGACAAATTGTAGTCGTGATAAACTTCTTCGACCGTCGCTTGTTTTACGAAATCATCTCCGAAGTTTAATAATTTTAAATATTTTGTTTTTATACACTTTTCAGCGAGCTTACATGCTAATTTTTGACCTAAGCTACCATTATTAACACTATCTTCGATAAAAATAATTTTGTCAGAACAATTATCAATGATTTCATCTAAATCCATAGTAAGACGATTGATTTTAATAATTTTTATGTTTTTATTTTCAAGAAAATTGTGAACATTGTTCATTAAAATTCCGTAAGTTATAAGGGTAATTACACCATTTTCGTTATAAATTTTGTAGTCGGAATTCGATGTGTTTTGAACAAATTTGCCTTGTTTACCACGAGGATATCTCACAGAAACAGGCGAATTCATCGAATTAATTGCGATTTTAAGCATATTTTCTTGTTCTAAATAATTAGAAGGTGCAAAAATTGTCATATTTGGAACAGGTAAAAGCATAGGAACATCGAAAACGCCGTTATGGGTTTCGCCATCATCACCGACAATTCCAGCCCTATCGATAGCAAAAACAACATGCAAATTCATTAATGCAACATCGTGTATGATATTATCGAAGGAGCGTTGCAAAAATGTTGAATAAATTGCACATACAGGGGTAAAACCAGCAGATGCTAGCCCTCCAGCCATGGTAACTGCGTGACCTTCGGCAATTCCTACATCAAAAAAACGTTTTGGATAGGATTTTTGGAAGTGAGTAAGCCCTGTGCCAGAGCTCATTGCAGCAGTTATCGCACAAATTTTGTTATTTGTCGCAGATAATTTTACTAAAGTATCGCCGAAATTTGATGAAAAATTACTGCTGTTTATAGATGGCGTTATTCCAGTTTCAGGATTGAAAGGGGACACTCCATGATAAATATCCGGTGATTTTTCCGAATACTCATAACCAAGTCCTTTTTTTGTTAAAACATGGATTAAAACAGGTTTGTTTAGTGTTTTCACACGAGTCAAAACTTCGCACATAAGTTCGACATTATGCCCATCGATAGGACCTATATAAGTAATTCCTATATGTTCAAAAATCGATGGATTTAGCAGCACTGACTTTAATTTTTGCTTAGAATTATGCAAAAAATGTTCTAATTTTTCGGAAGACTTATTTTTTGAAAGCAGCTCGTGAACACGATTTTTTGTGTCCAAATAAGTGTCACTTATGCGTAGGTTTGAAAGGTGCTTTGTCATAGCGCCAACATTAGTATTTATAGACATTTCGTTGTCATTAAGTATGATTATTTGAGGCAATTTCGACTCGCCAACGTTGTTTAAAGCTTCAAAAGCAAGCCCGCCACTAAGTGCGCCGTCACCGATAATAGAAATTACACGAGAGTTATTTTTCAAAAGCGCATTAGCGTGCGCCATCCCTAGGCCGACCGAAATAGAATTTGAGGCGTGCCCAGAAATGAAAGCATCGTGGAGACTTTCAGAAGGTTTTGTAAAGCCAGACATACCGTTTTTTTTGCGCAAAGTGGGGAAATTTCCTTTTCTGCCAGTCAAAATTTTATGAACATAAGATTGATGACCAACATCGAAAATAAATCTATCACTGTCACTTTTAAAGACTTTGTGAAGTGCCAAGGTAAGCTCGACTATTCCAAGATTAGAGGATAAATGTCCGCCAGTTTTTGAAACATTTTGAATAAGAAAATCACGAATTTCAGCACATAATAGCTTTGTTTGCGACTTTGAGAGAGAGTTTAAATCTATTTTTTCTATATCGTCTAAAATATCGTAAATCAATATATCACCTAAATTCCTGTCACAAAAAATGCTACAACTATACCTAAAAATGCACCAGCGATAACTTCTGTTGGCGTGTGACCTAGAAGTTCTTTAAGTTCGCTTTGGAATTTTTCAGGCGTAGTTTCGTTCCAGTGTGACATCATATAATTTAAAATTTTTGCTTGCTCGCCGGCTGCACGTCTAACACCTGAGGCATCATACATTACAACGCAGCAGAAAATTAAAGCGATAGCAAATTCGGCTGAGTGATAGCCTTTTATAAGTAAAATTGACGTTGCAAGTCCCAAAACAGTCGAACTATGCGACGATGGCATCCCACCAGAGCCTACAAATCTGTATAAATCGAATTTTCCCTTGAAAAGAGATAAAATTACCTTAATTAATTGGGCTAAAAACCATGAAATTAACGCTGTATTTATTATTGAATTTTGAAACAAAAAATCTGTTTCTATTGCATAATTTGATGTGTTTAAGAAGTTTAACATATTTAAAAATTCCTTTTAACTAAATTATTTGATAAGTCTATTAAAAAATCAGAGCCTTTGAAATCTTTGATATTTTCAATAGCAATTTTTGTGTATTTTTCTACTAAAAACTCGCATTCTTCCTTTGTTTTGTAAGAAAGAAAAGTTTTTTTGTCATTTTCTTCGTCTGAACCGATAGGTTTCCCTAATTGTTCTTCATTTCCGTATTTATCTAAAATATCGTCTTTTATTTGAAAGGCAAGACCTAGATTTAGCGCAAAATTTGCAACTTTTTGAACTTCCTCGTCGTTTGCACCACCAAGGATTGCTCCACTGACACAAGATGCTTTTAAAAGCTTGCCGGTTTTGTTTAGATGTAGTGTTTCAAGTTCGGAAATATTTGAAACTTCACCACGAATATCGAGCATTTGCCCATAAATCATTCCATTTATACCTGAGCAAGAAGAAAATTCTTGGACAACACGCAAAACTTGTTCTGTTTGGAAGTTTTTTGCATAAATAGGGTTAGAAATTATCTCAAATGCAGTATTAAGTAGGCTATCGCCTGCTAAAAGTGCGACATTTTCGGAAAATTTGATGTGATTTGTAGGTTTTCCTCTGCGTAAGTCATCGTTATCCATACAAGGCAAATCGTCGTGTATAAGCGAATATGTGTGAATCATTTCGATAGCAACAGCATAAGGCAACGCGTTTTTATATTCTCCAGAAAAAATATTGCAAAACTCAAGCAAAAGTATCGGTCGTAGACGTTTTCCACCTGCATTTAGGCTATAAAGCATACTTTCTTTAAGTAAATTTGATTTTGTATCAAAAAAACTGCTTAAATTTCCTTCGATTAGTTCTTTATAAGTATTAAGTCTATTCATCATCGTTCTCCGATGTTTCTTGAGCTATTTTGATTTTTTGCTCAGCCTCATCAAGTTTTTTATTGCACTCTTTTGCTAAAACAGTGCCCTTTTCATATAATTCAATTGCTTTTTCGAGGGGGATTGAGCCGTCTTCCATTTGTTTTACCAAATCTTCAAGCTTTTTAATCATACTTTCGAATGTTGCCATAATTAGTCCTCTATTTCAATAATTTTTGATTTTATACTGCCATCGCTAAATTTAGTGCTAATTTCTTCACCAATTTTAATTTGCGAAACGCTTTTAATTATTTTTTTATCATTATTTAAAGAATAACCGTAACCACGCGACAACACTTTCATAGGGCTGTATCCATCGAGATACGCCATAAGCGAAATAAGCTTTTGTTTGTCTTTTGACAGGTGGTTTTTATAAGAAAATTCAAGATTTTGTGATAAATTATGAATTTTCGAACGATATTCATTTGTAATTAAGGTAGGGTTTTTTAATTTATTTTGTAAAAAATCTACATAAATTCGTTTGTCTGCAATTAGTTTATGAGGATTTACAATTTTTTCGTTTAATAAATCGACCTTTTGGCGATTTTTCTGCATTTTAAGGTGCAGATTTGAGGTTAAATTGTCTGTAACAGACTGCAAAAAGCTTTTGATATGAGCACTATCAGGCACAACAATCTCTCCAGCATTTGATGGAGTAGCAGCGCGAACATCGGCTACAAAATCAGAGATGGTATAGTCAGGCTCGTGTCCTACTGCCGAGATTATAGGGATATTAGATGCGAAAATTGTATATGCTAGATTTTCGTCATTAAATGCCCATAAATCTTCGATAGAACCACCACCACGACCTATTATTATAACGTCTGCTTCGTTTTGGTTATTAATTTGGTTTATTGCCTCGGAAATTTCCTCAGCCGCACCTTCGCCCTGAACTTTTACAGGGAAAAGCTTTATTTCTGCACATTTATATCTGCCAGAAATAACACGCGTTATATCAGAAAAAACAGCACCAGTACGACTTGTTACAACTGCAATTTTTTCTGGGAAACGAGGCAGAGTTTGTTTATTCTTTTCGTCAAACAAGCCTTCTTTATAGAGTTTTTGTTTGAGTTCTTCATAAGCCAAGTGCAAATCACCAATTCCGTCAGGGACAACATCTTTTACATATAACTGATATTGACCAGTTTTTACAAAAGAGCTAACTCGCCCAAAAGAAATCACTTTTAAGCCGTCCTTTAATGTAAATT
>CAYJLC010000028.1:3922-13376 GCA_964370735.1 uncultured Oscillospiraceae bacterium | reverse complement strand
TTTAAAAAGGACAGCCGAAATAACACCATCTTTGTCTTTTAAACTAAAATAGTGATGACCTGATGAATGTTTCTTATAGTTCGAAATTTCACCTCTTACAAAAATCTCTTGCAAGGTGAAATCGGTATCTAAAAGCGATTTAATGCGCTCATTTACTTCGCTTACAGAGTAAATATTACTCATTAATTGATCTTGCATAAGAGCCTAAAATTCCGTTTATGAATTTTGAAGAATCATCGGCATCATAGATTTTACAAAGCTCAACAGCTTCGTTTATAGATGCTGAAACAGGAATGTCATCCATGAATTTTATCTCGCAAATTGATAGTCTTAATATAGATTTATTTAGCCTTGAAATACGAGAAATATCCCATTCTTTAGAAAATTTAGAAATATTTTCGTCTATTTCATCTAGGTTTTGGATAAAACCACTAACAACTTCTCTGATATATTTTGATAAAACTTCTGGGATTTTTGTTCCATAAAATTCGAAATCATCGCATTGTGTGAATATTTCGCCGTTAAATCGTTTAGTAAAAACTTCGTTTAAGTCCCATTCTTTTTTAAATTCTTTTTCAAATAAGAGATGTAAAGCAATCTCTCTTGCATGTCTTTTTGTCATTTAATCCTCCTGAATTTATACATAGCTATAATTAATTATACACTAAACTTCTCAAAAAATAAAGCATTATTTTAATTTTAATTGGAAATTTTCAAAAGAGTGCAAATTTCGTATATATTGTATGTAATTTATGCCAAATAAACGAAGAATTAGTGCGTATAGCATACCCACAATCACAAAAGAGCATATTAAAACCGAGTATTCGTTTTCAAAAACATTCAAAAGTAGCTCATAACTTACTTTTACACTTGCATATACGAAAATTCCTAAAAGTAGGGGATTTACTAAAAATTTAATGAAATTGAATTTGTATTTGTTGAAAATATAGGTGCAGTTTAATAAAGTTACGATGGTAGGGCTTAGTGCAATTCCTAAAATATATCCATAGATATTTATAGTAGGGATGGAGCATAGTAAAAATGTAATTGCAAATTGAAAACTCTCGCCTATAATGCTGTGAATTACGGTTTTTTTTTCCTTTCCTAACCCGTATAAAATATTTGATGTAGTTATTTGGTAATAGAGAATTAACATTCCGTAGCCGAGTATAAAAATATATAAGTATTCAAATTCCGTTTTAAAAAAAAGTCTGCCGATAGGGTTTGCAAGATATATTAAAAAAGCAGTCGCAGGAATTCCTATTAAACCTGTCGCTTCGAAAGATTTATTTATTTTCCTTATGATATTTTGCGAGTCACCTAGTGCACGACTTTTCGAGATATTTGGCATTAAAATCATGCAAAATGAGCCGATTATAGCAATTGGAAGTATTAAAATTGGTATTGCAATGCCGGAAACTACGCCAAGGCTAGACAAAGCCTCGTCACGAGAAAAACCTGCGAGAATTAGCCTCTCGGGTAGCACAAGTGTGCTTGCAGACGAGATTATATTTGTAAAAATTGAGGCAATTGATATCGGTATTGCTACTTTAACAACGGACGCAAACACTTTATCGCTAGTTGTTTTGCTTGTTTTGTATATTTTTTTATAGACAAAGGTAAGAAAAACTATGCTGAATATTTCGGAAAGAGTCATCCCAAATATGATTAAAAACGCGATTTTCGCATAATCACCGTCGGCGAAGAAAAAAAGCAACGATAATACTATTACAACACGAAGTATTTGTTCTATAATTTCTGAAATAGCAGTGTACTTAACTTTTTTAATGCCGATGAGAGAGTTTTTGATGATATTCTCTATTCCTGTTAAAAATATACAAAAAATGACGATATAAATAGCATTTTTTGTTCTAAAATCACCGAGAACTTTTTCGGCAATAAAATCGTCTAATACTATAATAACAATTGAACATGAAAAAAGTAGAATGAAAAACAAAATTAAGCAAGCTTTAATAGTTCTTTTTAGCTTAGGAATTTCGCCAAGACCAAAGAGTTCGGCAGATTTATTAGCTGAAACTAGATTGCACCCAGAGGTAGTTATTGCAAGAATTACAAAGTAAAGTTGCATAACAAGCTTATATACACCTAATGCTTCGGTTCCTGCCATATCTGTAAGGAAAATGCGATAGACAAAACCGAGTATTTGTAGAAATATGTTAGAAAGTGCTAAAATTGTAGACGTATATAGCACAGAATTTTTGTTAATATTCATAAAGCCTCCATTATATTTATTAAAACTTTCTTAATTTCCAGTTAAAACTATTTCCTTTTTATGTTATTTGTGTTATGATTAATTTATATAAAAAATAAGGGGGCAAATATGACAACAAAGAAAAAAATGAGTAAAGGAAAAAAAGTAGGAATTACAATTTCAGCGATTGTAGGTGTAGCAGCTTTGACAGGCGTTGGATATGTAATTTATCAAAATATTGCTAACGGTGACCCAAATATGGGTTATTATCAAAACCCAGAAGGACATGAAACTACTGTTATGCGTGGTATGGTCGAAAGCACGATTACAGGTCGTGGTATGACTAGCGCAAAAGAGAGAAAAGTTCTTGGCGAAGACCTTAAAGGCGAAGTGTTAGATGTGCATGTTAAAACTGGTGATAAAGTTTTAGCAGGTGATTTATTAATGTCTGTTGACCCTTCGGTTTTAAGAGATGAACTAAATGCGGCACTTGACGAATTAGATACAGCAACAAAAGCGCTAAGTGACATTCATGAAAATATACAAAACTTAAATGTATACGCTCCTTTTACTGGGAAAATTATTAAAGTAACAGAAGCTAATGTAGGTTCGAAAGTGGCTGATACTACGTTTGCAACTATTGTTGACGATTCAGTTATGAAATTTGAAGGATTTTATAGCTATGGATATATAGACACAATTAAAGAAGGTCAAACGGCAATGGTTTCTATCCCTGCGACTACAAGCACGCTTGAAGGTACGGTTTCTCTTGTAGAAGATGTTAGAAAAATATCGGAAACAAGTGGCGCTGTTATGTTTAAGGTTGTTATTGATGTGAAAAATCCTGGAACGCTTACAGAGGATATGATTGCTACTGCTGTAATTAATACACCAAGTGGTGAAGTTATGCCTGCTGAACAAGGAGTTCTTAAATATAGCAAAACTCAAGATATCTTATTAGAAGTATCGTCAAATGCGATTTATGAAGATATTAGAGCGAGTGAATATTATACATATAATGCTGGCGATGTGCTAGCTACTTTAAGCGATGACTCTATCGATGATACTTTAAAATCTGCCGAGAGAGAAGTTGAAGCAAAGCAAGAAACAGTTGATGAAAAAACAAAAGCATTAGAAGATGCAGAACTTCGTGCCACATTTGATGGTATTGTGAGTAGTATATCTGTTGTAGCCGGCGATGAACTTTTAGGCGGAGAAGGTCAAAATCCTATTTCTGTTGCAAATTTAGACGAGCTATATATTGATATCGAAATTTCAGAATATGACATTACAAAAGCACAAATGGATATGCCAGTTGAAATCACTTATCAAACAACAGAAGGTGAAATGTTCTTTGTGTCTGGTATTATTTCGGCACTAAGCCTTGAGGCGAAAGAGTCTTCTGACCAATATGGTAGCTTTTTAACTATGTTCCCAGCTAAAATTAAAATTTCTGAACCAGGTGAATTACGTCCTGATATGAATGTTGAATACAGAATGGTAGCATCGCAAAAAATGGATGTTTTAACAGTGCCAGTATCAGCAGTAATTCAAACAGATAACGGACCTGTGATTTATGTAAAAGATGGAGATTATTCTGTGGAAACATATCCAGTGATTGATGAAACAATTCCAGCGGGATATGTAGGGTACCCAGTTGAAGTTGGTATCTCTGATGGCTATAATTCAGAAATAATTGCTGACACAGAAATAGAAAATGCAACAATTTATGTACCTTATTCTACTGCAACACAAGAAGGTATGGACCCATGGGGCTATGGTGGTGGAGTTGTATACGAATCCGAAGTATACTATGGTTAGATTTAGGAGGGAAATATGCCTAAATTAGTTGAAATTAGAAATGTTAGCAAGATATATAACGAAGGCAAAGAAAGTGAAGTGCGTGCTTTAGACGATATTTCGCTTGAAATAGATCATGGTGAGTTTGTAGCAATTTTAGGCCAGTCAGGTTCAGGGAAATCTACACTAATGAATATTTTAGGGTGTTTAGACGTTCCTACTTATGGCGACTATATGTTAAATGATATCCATGTAAGCGAGATGAAACTTTCGAAGCTTTCGAAAATTAGAAATGAACAAATTGGATTTATATTCCAAGGATTTAATCTAATTCCTATGCTTAATGCAGCTGAAAATGTAGAACTTCCTTTGATTTATAGAGGGCTTCGACCATCTAAAAGAAAAGAACTTGCACATATTGCATTAGATAGTGTTGGACTTTCTGAAAGGGTTCACCATAAACCTTCGGAAATGTCTGGTGGTCAACAACAAAGGGTTGCAGTTGCAAGAGCTATTGCATCTAGCCCACCGATTATAATGGCAGATGAACCGACAGGTAACCTTGATTCAAAATCCGGCGTCGAAGTTATGCGAATGCTTGTAGAGTTGAACAATAAAGGTACATCTGTAATACTTATCACCCATGATAATGAATTAGCGAAAGTGGCAAAGCGTACAATAACTATTAGTGATGGCAAAATTATTTCAGATGTCGCAAACGTACCTACGGTTTATGGAGGTGACGAATGAATTTTTTCCAAGTAATATTAATGGCGCTGAAATCGCTAAATTCAAATAAAGTTCGTGCATTTTTAACGATGATAGGTGTAATACTTGGTGTTGCATCTGTAATAACTCTAGTTTCTGTTATGCAAGGGCTGACAAGCTACACAATGTCATCATATCATCAAATGGGTGCAAATCAGCTAGAAGCGAATTACTATGGTGAAAAGCAAAGCGAATTTGAAGAAGCCTTTGAAGAATTTATCAATAAAGAATTAAGCGATAAAGTCGAATACACACAAGCGCAAATCCGTAGTAGCGGGCAAATTCAATACCTTGATAAAGTATTAAGCCATAGCAATTTGTATTATACCGACCATAACTACATAAAATTACGCGATTTAGATATTAAACATGGCAGAAATATTGCCTATGGTGATATAAAAAGCCGTAGCAAAGTTTGTGTTATCGGTAGTTTTATAAGACAGGAGTTTTTCGGTGGAATGTCTAACCCTGTTGGTCAAACGCTTGTTATTGCAGGTGAAGAATATACTGTTGTAGGTGTTTTAGAAGAAAAATACGGTGGACACGAATACAGTGAGGATAACGTAGTATTGGCACCACTAAATTCGTATATTTACGAAGATGGAAATCGTGGTGAGAAAAATTACACTATTATCGCATTAGATAGTGATTACACATTTGAAATTGAAGATGCATTCAATAATGATTTTTCACGATACTTTAATGACACAAATAATTTCTGGGTATATCAAAACAAAGAGTGGCAAGACCAAATGGCAGAACAAGAAAGAATGCTCACACTTATAGTAGCAGCTATCGGGGGGATAACTCTTTTAGTTGGTGGTGTCGGTATTATGAATATCATGCTTGTAACTGTAACAGAGAGAACGAGAGAAATCGGTATTCGAATGTCGATTGGGGCTAGAAGAAGAAACATTATTTCTCAATTTTTAATCGAGGCTGCAACTGTATCGGCGCTCGGTGGATTTTTGGGGATTTTGCTCGGAACTCTTGCAACGATGTTCTTTGGCTCGATGATACTCGGCAGTCTACTTATGCCATCGGTTGATATCGTAATAGGCTCATTTTTCTTCTCGGTAGGAATGGGAATATTCTTCGGCTGGTATCCTGCACAAAAAGCATCAAAATTAAACCCTATTGATGCACTTAGAACTCAATAATTGGAGGAATATATGAAAAAAGTAATTTTAAGTGTAGCACTTGCAATGACTTTAGTGGTCAATGCATTTGCTTTTCAAGATATTTCTGACGCGAATACTAAAACTGCCGTAAACACACTTACGGCATTAGGTATTGTAAACGGCGTTGGAAATAATCAGTTTAACCCATCTGGCACAGTGAAAAGGTCAGAATTTGCAAAAATGGCTGTACTAGCACTAGGCGAAACAAATTTAGAGAGCTTTAAAAATTTCACGATTTTCCCTGATGTGCCACACACACATTGGTCGTCAGGCTATGTAAATGCGGCAGTAAATGAAGGCATTATCAAAGGTTTTCCAGATGGAACATTTAAGCCAGACAATACGATTAATTTCGGCGAAGCTATCACGATGATGCTTTATATGCTAGACTATGAAATTGCTGATATTGGTGCTTTATGGCCGGCAGACTATATTGCAAAGGCTAGTGAACTTGGCATTACAGACGGTGTTTCGGTTTCGGCGACAAGGGCTGTAACTCGTGGAGAAGCAGCGATAATGATTTATAACCTTTTAGATGCGACTGCTAAAGAAGGCGAAACTTTGATGGACAAATCGTTTAGTAATAAAGATGAAGATGCAACTATTTTAGAAGTTAAGTCGGACACAAACGAAGTTTTAATTATGGCTGGCGAAAGCGAAAAGACAGTTTCTAATAAAGCAACTGACTTAGTGGTTGGCGCAAATGGTACAGCGATTTACGATGATGGTGGAAGTTTAATAGCGTTTATTATGGATGGTTTTTATGAAACTGTTGTTATAAAATACGCAGATATCGACAGACTAGTAACGGAGAATGGCGACATAGACATTAAGACGGACACAGCTGTTATTGTAGATGGCGAAAGTTCAACTTATGGTGAAGCTTGGCTTCAAATTTTCCCAGGCTCTAATGTTTTCATCAATAAAAACAGCAAAGGTGATATCACATCTATCTCTGTTAATAATGATATAAATACAACAAATTTTATGTATGACTCGGGTAAGAATATTCCTTCTTACCCGATTTATAAAAATGGGGTAAAAATTGAAAGTAGTTCTATAAAAAATGGTAATATCATAACTATTGATGAAGTGAATAAAATGGTTTTCGTGTCTGATAAGACTATCACAGGTAGCTATGAGATGGGTACACCATCGGTTTTTTATCCATCAGAAGTAACTGTTTTGGGTGAGGAATTTGATATAAACGAAAGCTTAAAATCAGCATTTTCAAACATTTCCTTAGGGGATAATATCACCCTTTATTTAGATTATAGTGGAGATGTTTTTTCTGTTAAAAAAGATGCAAAGAGCACGCAACTTGCACTGTTAAACTCATACTCAGAAGGCAGTGCTAATGTTACTATCGATGGATTACATACAGTTGACATACAAGTTGACGAAGAACTTACAGGTTATTTTAATTATGTAGGAACAAAAATCTCTAATATCACAAAATTAGAAGGTCAATTTGTGGAGTTATCGTTTACATCTAGTGGCAAAGTTAAGATTTCTGAAATTGACAATTTAGTTTCAGTTAATGCAGATTATAATTTGGAAAGTGGCACTTTGGGTGGCACGAAAGTTTCTTCGGATGTTGAATATTACGAAGGTCATAACCAAAATTCAGGGTACATAAGAATTTCGCCTGATGATATAACTTTAGACATAATTCCGAAAGAAAATATCATCGGTATTATGAAAACAGGCAATGAAATTACAAAAATCATATTTAAAAACCTGACAGGTAATTATTATGATTACGGAATTGGAACAGTAACTTCAACGGAAATATCGATAGAAGATGCTGATTTAGGCACATCGACTTATGACGAGTATGATTATACTTTAAAAACAGAAGGTAATACACTTACTTATGATGGTTTAAATTATGTTAGACTAGGCAATATTCCAGTTGGAATTCCGAAAAATACATCTGGAAAAAGCTATAAAATCAATAGAAAACCAAGGAAAAGTGACAAATGACGATTTCTATGGCTTAGATTATATTAAACTAAATGATGAATTATTTGAAATTAGTGAAGATGTAGTGGTTTATAACAAGAAAACAGACCAAGTTTATGGTGAAGGTAGTATTTCTTTCGCAAGACAAAACTTTAAAGAATTTTCAATTTATACTTGCAACTCATTGCAAAGTGAACAAATTAGAGTTATAATTGTTGAGTAGAGGGTGAATTATGGGCAAAGTTTTAAAAAGGATTTTAACAAACAGAATGTTTGTATATGGGTTTTTAGTGTTAATCCAAATTCTTGTAATTTGGGGCGTTGTTGCATGGTTATTTTCATATAGCGCTGTTATTTTACAAATACTTATCATAGTAAGTGGAATAACGGCAATTCGTGTAGCGCACAAAAACGATAATCCAGCATATAAAATTTCGTGGATTCTTTTTATAACTTTGGTTCCACCATTTGGGCTTGTTTTCTATTTTATTTTTGGAAATACTAGATTTAATAAGGCTAGAGTTCAAAAAATAAAGAGTATTAATCGAAGAGATTTGAATATAAACAAACTTAAAGTAAACCTTAGACGTAGAATAAAAATTGAAAAAGACCACTTGAAGCTTGCGAATTTTGTAGAAAGTATCGGTGGATATCCACTTTATTTAGGTTCAAATTGTGAGTATTTTAAAGTGGGTGAAGAATTTTTTGACTCATTAATCGAAAAGCTTGATAGTGCAGAAAAATATATTTTTCTTGAATATTACATAATAAAAGAAGGCTTTATGTGGGACACTATACTTGATATTTTGGAGAAAAAAGCAAAAGCAGGCGTTGAAATACGAATTATGTATGACGATGCAGGATGTCTTACGACTCTCACGCCAAAATATTATCAAGAACTAGAAAGTAAAGGCATAAAAGCTATTAACTTCAATCCATTTAGTCCGACATTAAATATGTACCTAAATTATCGTGACCATAGAAAAATATGTGTTGTAGACGGGAAATATGGATATATTGGTGGGATAAATTTTGGTGATGAGTATATTAATATCGAGATGCGATTTGGCCATTGGAAGGACACTGCAATCCTTATAGAAGGGGACTCGGTTTCTAGCCTTACATGTATGTTTTTAGAACTATGGCAATTTGCAACTGAGTCAAAAGAAAGCAATTTTGAGAAGTATATTGTGGCAGAAAATGATGATAATATCGGTTTTGTGCAACCTTTTGGCGACAGCCCACTAGACGCTCAGTGTATTAGCGAAAGTATTTATATGCATATAATAAACTCGGCAAAAAAATATGTTTATATTACAACGCCATATCTTATTTTGGACAATGAAATGGTGACAGCGCTTACTTATGCTGCAAAAAGTGGTGTCGATGTTAGAATTATCACGCCACATATCCCAGACAAGGTTTATGTTCATACAGTTTCGAGGTCATTTTATGAAATTTTGCTTTCAAACGGTGTGAAAATATATGAATACACGCCAGGGTTTACCCACGCGAAAAGTATTGTTTC
>CAYJLC010000028.1:0-3912 GCA_964370735.1 uncultured Oscillospiraceae bacterium | reverse complement strand
ACGATAAAATAGCAGTTGTAGGGACGATTAATATGGACTTTAGAAGCTTTTTTACAAATTTCGAGTGTGGAGCAATTTTATATAACTGTCCAGTGATTTCGGATATTAAGCGTGATTTTTTTGAAACGCAAATGGTATCGATGGAAATTAATTTGCACGAAATTAGAAAAAGGTCGAATTTTAAACGATTAATAGAGTCAATTTTGAAACTATTTGCACCAATGATGTAGGAGGAATTTATGAAAGATGTTATTATTTTAGGAGCAGGGACGGCAGGTATGTCGGCTGCACTTTATGCGAAAAGATATGGGCTTGACACAGTTGTGGTTGAGCAAAATATGGCTGGTGGGCAAATCGTAAACACTCCAGATGTTGAAAACTATCCAGGGATTATGAAGGTATCTGGTTTTGAATTTGCACTTAAACTTATGGAACAAATTAATGCACTAGGTGTTGATATTACCTATCAAAACATTACTAAATATGAACTTTTAGGCGATGTTAAGCGTATTCATTTTGGCGACCAAGTTTTGGAAGCAAAAACTGTAATTATCGCAAATGGAGTTGAACGCAGAAAGCTTGGAGTGACTGGTGAAGATGAGTTTTCAGGGCGTGGAGTTTCATATTGTGCGACTTGTGATGGAGCTTTTTTCAAAGACAAAGTAACTGCAATTGTTGGTGGTGGAAACACAGCGCTTGAAGACGCTTTATTCCTTGCTGGAAACTGCAAAAAAGTGTATTTAATCCATAGAAGAGATGAGTTTCGTGGTAATCAAATTTTGGTTGATAGAATTAAAACTCGTGACAATATCGAAATTTTATATACATCGAAAATCACTGAAATTAAAGGCGAAGCATCTGTTACGTCTATCGATGTAGATGTTCGTGGAGAGGTTAAAAATTTCGAAGTGGACGGAGTATTTGTAGCAGTTGGACAAGTATCAAACAATGGTCCTTTTGAAGGTGTAATCGACCTTGATGAGGCTGGTTTCATCATCGCAAACGAAGATGCAAAAACAAATGTTGAAGGTGTTTTCGTAGCTGGTGATACAAGAACAAAAATCTTACGCCAATTAATAACAGCGGCAGCAGATGGTGCAATCGCGGCATCACAATGCGCAAGTTATATTTTATAATCAAAGGACGTGTGAAAGCACGTCTTTTTCTTGTGTTTTTTTAAAAAGAATGTTATAATTATTAAAGGAGGTACTCTTATGAAAAAAATTATTTCGCTTACCCTTATTTCGGCAATGGTTTTAGGCATAAATGCCTATGCAAGCAATGATTACAACATAACTCAATTTAGTTTGGATGGAATGACTACCGACGTAATACTTGCAAATGACAGTATGCATTCTGATGAAAATGCAAGTACAATGATTGAAAGCGATGTGAAATATGCAATTAATGGTGGGTTTTTTAATTCATATTACAACACAGCGCAGGAAATCACATTCCCAGATAATTCACCGAGAATTTATGGTGCAATAGTTCAAGACGGACATATTGTAAACGCTGGAAGTGTGAATAATATGATAGGTTTTACCTATGACAACAAAGTTTTGGTGGATAGAGTAACGGCTCAGCCGTCTTTTGTGCTAAATAGTTCGTATAATGTAAATCTTTGGGCAGTAAATCAAGTGTATACGGATACAATGGCGATAACTATAATGACAGATGAGTTTAATATGCCGTTTAGCACGCTTAGTTCGGCTGTGATTTTCACTGTAAAAGACGAAAAAATCATAGAACAAACAAACGGTGGTTCTATGCAAACAGTCGCTGACGGTACTTATAAAATTGTGTACAATAGCCTAAGAGGTGTGACACCACAAATAGGAGATACTGTTCAATTTGCGTCAAGTTTTTCTTCACAAGGAAATGACGATTGGAGCGATGTGAAAACTGCTGTTACAGGTGGAAGAATTCTTGTAATCGATGGAAAAAATGTATCTGGCGACAGTTCATATAATAGCCAGTTCGATAGCGACCCAAAACAAGCACAAAATTCTGTTGCAATGAGAAGTTTTGCAGGCGTAAAAGCAGATGGAACTGTTGTTTTTGGCACAGGAAGTAGCGATTTTAGCCAAGTTTCGGAATATCTTATAGGGATAGGAGTTACACAGGCGATTAGCTTAGATGGTGGAGCTTCGAGCATGCTTTATTCAGGTGGATTTCAAATGAATGCAGGACGTGAACTTGCATCGATTTTAGTTGTAAAACCGTCTGACGGCACAGAAGTTAAACCAGACGAGCCTGATGTTTTTATACCAGCTCCGACAGTTTCCGGTGGGAATACACCTTCATCGTGGGCAGTCGATGCGACTTCGAGAGGCAGTGCGCTTGGAATTATTCCTTCGTGGATGCAATCTTATTATCAAACACCGATAACACGCGAAGAATTTTGTGTGTTGATAACTAAATTTATTGAGGTAAAAACAGGGCAATCAATCGATAGTTATCGTGGGTCATTAGGAATTTCTTATGACGATTTCACTTTCACAGACACCGATAATTACTTTGTGCGTTCGGTCGCTGCATTAGGAATTGTCAACGGAACAGGTGACGGAGAATTTTCACCAAAAGATGGGTTAACTCGCGAACAATCTGCAACTATGCTTAAACGTATGGTTGATTTGATGGGTGAAATAGAAAAAAATTCAGAGCCGAATTTTAATGATGAAAGCACGATTAGTGATTGGGCAAAAGATGCAGTTTCTTTTATCACAGCAGGAAAAGTGATGAATGGAACAGGTGAAAATTTTGAACCAAAAGGCACATATACTCGTGAGCAAGCCTTTGTTACGATGATGAACATGTATGATGCGCTAGAAATAAAATAGTTATATTTAATTAAAATACTTGACAATTTTAAAAAATATGTTATACTATTGTTAATGAAATTTTGAGAGGAGTGTCTTTTTGTTAAATGTAGCATAGTTTTGATTTTTGCGAATGCTTAAATCAGGTTATCAATATATGCGTAGGCGGATTAAATCCGTTTATTAATTGAGCATATTTTTGGGCTACATCTAAACTGAAATACACTTATCGTTAATATATTTTTGATATTTTCAAGAACATAATTTATGCGTATAGGTGTACCTATACGCTTTTTTGTTGTCCGCACATAAAAAATATACCGAAAGAGGACAAAATAAATGTTGAACACATATAAAACACTAGAATTTAATACAATATTACAAAATTTAAGCGAATTTGCTTTATCAGAAAACGCAAAGGAAAAAATACTTGCATTAAAGCCTTTTTTAAACGAGCGTGACCTTAAAAAGAATTTGCGCGACACAACTGAAGCTAAAAAAATAATCGATAGCATCGGAACACCACCGATTTCAGTTATGACAGAATTAGATAAAATTCTAGTTCTTGCAGAAAAAGGTTCTATGCTTGCTCCAGAACAGCTTACAACGGTGGCAACTTTTAGTCATTCTTGTAAAAGAATGGTTGCATTTTTGAAAAAAGCAGAAGGTTTGCAAGTAAATCTTGCATATTACGGAGTTTCTTTTATCGATTTAGAAGAACTTTCATTTGAAATTGAGCGTTGTATAAAAAGTGATAAGGTCGAAAGTGGTGCGTCAAAATCATTACAAGATATTCGTAGAAAGATTGAAAATCTTCAGTCGTCTGTCAAAATCAAACTTGAAGCTGTACTTCGTAGTAAAAAATCGTATTTATCGGATAATACTATCGTAATTCGTAATGGAAGATATGCAATTCCAGTAAAAAAAGAGCATAAAAATCAAATTTCAGGCTCGGTTATTGATACATCAAATACAGGTGGAACTGTTTTTATAGAGCCGTCTTCAGTAGGAAAAATTCAGTCGGAACTTAATTTGTTACAAATAGAGGAAGACAATGAAATTCGTAAAATTTTATATACGTTATCGGCAT
>CAYJLC010000027.1:28353-29210 GCA_964370735.1 uncultured Oscillospiraceae bacterium | reverse complement strand
GCTTGTTTTAAAGCCTCCGGAGAAATATCAGGGATAGAAACTTCTTTCTCGTTTGGAGTGTATCCAAAATCATTTCCTGATAAAGATTTAATTTTTACTTCTCTAATTTTCTGTTCAGCATCGCATAAAGCGTCGAAGTATTCGTTTGAAACTTGGAATACATTTTCGTTGTCGCTTTGCATTGCAAAATATCTATACAATTTGTAGATAGGGAAGTATAAGTAAGAAGAAACATTAGATATAAGCTCGCTGTTTTTTGAAGAACCAGCTATATCCATAAGTAAACCAATAGAATTTACCAATAATTTTTTTTGTATTAGCGAAGAAACCGTACCTGTAACTAGGTTATCTTTTTCCAAAGATGTGTCTTCGATTTGTGAAGCTTTAACAGCACCACCGGTTTTTTCAAGTGTACGACCTAATAGATAATCGCAAGAAACATTATAATAATCTGCAATTCTTGCTACAAAAGCTAGTTTTGGCTCTCTTGCACCTTTTTCGTAATGACTTAAAAGGGCTTGAGAAATTTCTAAATCGTCGGCAACTTGTTTTTGACTTAAATCTCTTTCTTTTCTAAGATTAGAGATAACTCTTGAAAAATCACTTTGCATAACAGAACTCCTATAATATATAATAAAATATACTTTGTAATCTATTATACACAAGAAAATACTAATTGTAAAGAAAAAATAAAAAATTTCTTTTTGTTACAAAAATCGCGTCAAAATTTGTGAGAAATGTGAATAAAAAGTGTGAAATAAAAATATTAAAAAATTAATCTTATAAGTTCTTGAAAAAAATATGAAAAATGTGGTATAATTATAAAGAATATTTATTTTTAAATATAAATTTATTGT
>CAYJLC010000027.1:5839-28343 GCA_964370735.1 uncultured Oscillospiraceae bacterium | reverse complement strand
TACATTTTGGAAAGAACTAAATTGGCAAATGGCGTATATTTGCAGACATTAAACACCGAAAAATTCAATGGTGAAACATTTTTTATAACTTTTACAAAGCCTATATCAGAAGTTTCCCCAGAGAAAATGGCGATTTTACCATATATATTAGTTGCAGGGTCGAAAGATTTTCCTTCAGCAAAAATTTTACAAAGAAAACTAGGTTCGCTTTTTGGCGCATCAATAGAACCTTTAGTAAGAAAAAAAGGAGAATTCTTGTCGATTTCTCTTGCTTGTAAGTTTATAACTGGTGAGTTTACTGGAAAAATTGACATTTTGAAAGAAATTTATAGTTTAGCTTGCGAGATTTTATTTAATCCACTTATTAATGACGATGGTTTTTCTGAAGAAATATTAAAAAATGAAAAAATAAATCTTGTCAATAGAATAAATGGCATTAAAAACGATAAAAGAGTGTATGCAAATACGCGTATGTTTGAAATTATGTGCAAAAATGAACCATATAGCCTAAATAGGTTTGGTGAGGTTTCAAATGCAGAAAAAATCGATGCAAAAGACCTATATCAAGCATATCTAGACATTATAAGTACGTCACAAGTTGATATTTGCTATATTGGAGCAGGCGATATAAACAGTCTTGACTTCTCGAAATTCACAGAGAGAAAAGAGATGAATTATGAAACAAAAACTGACTTTAAAGTGCAAAATGTGAAAGAAGTTATTGAAGTTCTAGACATTTCCCAAGGGAAGCTTTCGATTGGACTTCGTACAAATACAGTAGCAACAGACAGCGATTATCCTGCATTAATTTTAATGAACACTCTTTTTGGAGCGTCTACAAGTTCGAAATTATTTGTAAATATCAGAGAAAAAATGTCGCTTTGTTACTATGCATCTTCTAATGTAGAAAAAATAAAAGGTGTTATGAGCATAAATTCTGGCATAGAAATCGAAAATTTTGAAATTGCAAAAACTGCGATTTTGAAAGAATTTGACGATGTTAAGCAAGGGAATTTTACAGAAGACGACATAAAATCTGCTAAATTAACGGTTATAAACTCGCTTAGAACTATGAAAGACACGTCGTACTCATTAGAAGAATATTATTTTTCAGATAAACTTTCTAATAGTGATACAAATATTGATGAGTTAATAGAGGCAATCGAGAAAGTATCAAAACACGAAATCATGGATGTTTCCTCTAAAATAGTTTTAGATACTATCTATTTCTTGAAAGGAGAACAGGTTTAATGCAAAAAAATGTTTTAAATAACGGACTTACAGTTTGCTATTTTGAGAAAAAAGGCTATATGAAAAAATACGCAATTTTAGCGACGAATTATGGTTCTGTTGACAGTATTTTTACAACAAACGAGGGGGAATTCGAAACTCCACAAGGTGTGGCACATTTTTTAGAGCATAAATTATTTGAGCAAAAAGATGGCACAAATGCATTAGAACTTTTCGCAAAAACAGGGGCGTCACCGAATGCGTTTACAAGCCAAGAAATGACGGCGTATTATTTTGAGTGCACAGATAAATTCGAAGAAAACTTCAAAATTTTGCTAGATTATGTGTCAAACCCTTATTTTACAGATGAAAATGTTGAAAAAGAGCAGGGGATTATAGGCCAAGAAATTCGTATGGTCGAGGACACACCAAATTGGGTTTGCTATGTTAATATGTTTGAGGCGCTATATCATAATCATCCGATTAAAGAGTCGATTATAGGCTCAATTGAGAGCATTTCGAAAATTACTAAAGAAACACTATACCTTTGCCAAAAGACATTTTATAATGCGAATAATATGGTTTTATGCGTAGCTGGTGATTTAGATATGGATTTTGTACTAAAAACTGCTGAAGAAATGTATCCAAAGCCAGAAGTTACACTGATTTCTCGTGATTATAAAGAAGAACCTTCTCATGTTAAAATGGAGATTATTTCGAAAGAAATGGAAGTTTCTCAACCTTTATTTAGACTAGGGTTTAAAGATAACAATGCAGATGGGACTTTAGACCGCGAAGTTTTAGGACAAATTGCGTCTAACCTTTTTGCCGGAAAAACATCGGAATTATATGAAAAACTGTATAATAAGGGGCTAATAAATAGAAGTTTCCATGGGAATTATCAGTCGTTTCCAGCAGGTGGAGTGCTAGAATTTTCTGGCGAAAGCTCGGATCCTTTGCTTGTTTCAAAAATTATTAAAGAGGAACTTGACAATTTAAACATAAGCGATGAAGAATTAGAAATCACTAAAAACACATTTTTCGGTGAAATTATTTCTGCTGGAGATGATTTTGATTCACTTTGCATAATTCAAGTTTCTGCACATTTTAAAGGTGCGAAATACGATGATTTTGAAAAAATTTACAGAAAAATTTCGAAAGAGGATATTTATAATTTCTTAAGTGAAATCAAAGAAAATAACGCTCTTTCTATAATAAAGCCGAAAGTTTAGAGGAAAAGTAATGAATTATATAGCGTTTCCAGGGTTAGGTCTGGAATTTAATGTAAACCCTGTCGCATTTGAAGTTTTTGACCGTCCGATTTATTGGTACGGTGTGATTATCGCAATCGGATTTTTGCTTGCGACAATTTATCTTATGAGAAGGTATAAAACTTTTGGTTATAGCACACAAGACGATCCTATCGATATGCTTTTAATAGCAGCACCAATCGGATTTATTTGTGCACGAATTTACTATGTTATTTTCAGTTGGGATTTGTATAAAGACAACCCGATTGACGCGATAAAAATTTGGGAAGGTGGCATCGCTATTTATGGTGGTGTCATCGGTGGTGCAATTGGTATCATTATATATAGTAAATGGAAGAAAAAGAATTTACTTTCGGTTTTAGATTCTGGTGCAGCAGGGCTTCTTTTAGCGCAAAGTATTGGAAGATGGGGGAATTTTGTAAATGCTGAAGCGTTTGGTGGTGAAACGACTTCGATTTTCAGAATGGTTTTAAGCCCAGATGCCGATATGTCTATCGGACAACATCCAACTTTTCTATATGAGAGTGTATGGAATATAATTGGATTTGTTATAATTTATTTCATTTCGAAAAAAGCATATAAGTTCGCAGGACAAATTACTTTAATTTATGCTGCGTGGTATGGTTTTGGTCGTGGGATTATTGAAGGAATGAGAACAGACAGCCTATGGTGGGGTGACTTTAGAGTTTCTCAAGTTTTAGGATTTGCAACTTCTTTAATAAGTATTGTTATTTTAATAGCTGTTTTAGTGAAAACTAGCAAGGATAAAACTTATAAAGAGTTAGAAAAAATCAATAAAATAGCCGAAGAAACAGAAGAAATTCTTTCAGGCCTAGAAAATGAAATTAACGAAACGGAAGTTTTAAAAGAACAAAAAACAGATACAGGAGGTGAAAAATAATGGAATATATTATAATACTATTAATTTTATGTGGTATAGTTTTTATTGTAAACAAGTCAAAAAAAGGCAAGTCAAACAGCAATAGCACATATAACAACCCTGACGACGGATACTATGGACAAGATAATTTTGATGCAGATGATGACAATGATAGCGATAGTGATGGAGGATTCGATTGCGACGACGATTAATCAAAACATTAAGCGAAAAATACTTGATATTATCTTTATTTTATTAAATGCTTTGCATACACTATAAAGACTTGTACATCCTAAAAAAAGTAAAAAAGAAACTCACGCTGGTAAAATTTCGTCACTTATAGTCGTGGTGGCTTTGATGATGACGATAGTTAGGCTGTGATGGAGATTATTAATGGAAATTTTAAACGGAAAAGACTTATCTAAAAAACTTAGACAAGAAATTTTAGAATACACAAACAATTTAGAAAAAAAACCTGCTCTAGCAGTGGTTTTGGTGGGTGATGACCCAGCCTCGGCAGTATATGTACGCAACAAAAAACTAGCTTGTGCTGAATGTGGTATCACAAATTACGAATATATTTTGCCTGCGAGCACTACTATGGAAGAGCTTTTAGCAAAAATATCGGAGTTAAATGAAAATGCAGATATAAACGGAATTTTGGTTCAATCACCACTTCCGAAACATCTAGATGAGAATGAAATTATCAAAAATATTTCGAAAATCAAAGATGTTGATGCATTTCATAACGAAAATGTTGGCAAAATTATGACGGGAGATTTTGATTTTCTGCCGTGCACACCTGCTGGAATTATGACGATGCTCGAGGAGTATAAAATTGATGTGACAGGAAAAAATGTTTGTGTTGTTGGCAGGTCAAATATAGTAGGCAAACCAATGGCAATGCTTATGTTACATAAAAATGCGACGGTAACTATATGCCATTCTAAAACAAAAAACTTGGCGGAAATCACTAGAAATTCTGATATTATAGTGATGGCGATTGGTAGAGCAAAGTTTTTAACAGCGGATATGGTAAGTCAAGATGCTGTTGTTATAGATGTCGGCATGAACAGAGATGAAAATGGTAAGCTTTGTGGCGATGTTGACTATGCGAATGTGAGCGAAAAATGCTCGTATATCACACCTGTTCCTGGTGGTGTAGGTCCTATGACAATAACGACACTTATGCAAAATGCTATCAAGGCGTATAAGTTGCAAAATAACTTATAAAAAACTCACCTGCCTATTTTTAGGTAGGTGATTTGTAATAAAAGGAGAAAAAATGAGAAAGCGAATAGCAATTATTGTTTGTAAAATTTTAAGTGTTATAGGCAAAATTTTAGGCAAAGGAAGTAGTCTTCCTGGTAAAATCGCACTTAAAATTTGCCCCGATATATTAGGGGAAATTAAGCTTCCGAAATATGTCGTTGCGTTTACAGGTTCGAATGGAAAAACATCGGCGACCGAGATGATTGCCGAAGTTTTGCGTAAAAATGGTATGAAAGTGGTTCATAATAAAGAGGGTAGTAATCAAATTGAAGGAATTACGACACTTATTTTAAAAAATGCTACACTTTCTGGAAGAGTTTTGGCAGATGTTTTGGTTTTAGAGAGTGATGAACGTTATGCAAGGCATAGTTTTAAATTTTTCACACCGACACATTATGTGATAAACAATCTTTATCGTGACCAATTAACAAGAAATGGACATCCTTCAAGCGTTTTTGATGCGATTTTAGAGAGTATTCATGGTGGAAAGCTGATTTTAAACGCAGATGACCCTTTGGTTTCGGCGTTTGGCGAGAAGTTTGACGCAGTTTATTTTTCTATGGACGAAAATAATTTATCTAGCAAAACACAAGATTATGCATATAGCGATGGCGAATATTGCCCGATTTGTATGGAAAAAATGCATTATGAATACTATCATTACAATCAAATCGGAAAATTTTCTTGTGAAAAATGTGCATTTAAAAGTCACGATGCAAGCTACAAAATTACAAATGTAGATTTAGAAAAAATGCAACTTTTTATTGATGAAAAACACAAAATTAACCTAGCTTTTTCTAGTTTATATAACGCATACAATATTTTAGCAGTATATGCGCTTTGTAGAGAACTTTCGGTTGAGAGCAAATTAATTGTCGATGTTTTGAATAATTATGTGATGAAAAATGACAGAATATCCGAATTTTCGACAGAGAAAAAGAGTGGTAAATTATTTACATCAAAGCATGAAAATTCAGTGTCATATAATCAGTCGATAACTATGGCTCTATTTGAGAAAAAATCGTCTACAATTATGGTGTTAGTCGATGCAATAAGCCGAAAATATTATACGTGTGAAACTTCTTGGCTGTGGGATATCGATTTTGAAAGACTTTCTCAAAATGAAAATATAAAGGAAATTCAGCTTGTAGGAACATATTGTTATGACCTAGAACTTAGGTTTCGTGATAGTGGGCTAAACTATAAAACATACGAAAATGTGCATCAAGCGATTACAGAATTTGATGAAAATGAAAGCGAGCAATTAGTTGTAATAACGTGCTTTTCAGACAGAGATAAAGTGCTTTGCGAGGTGAAAAAATGATTAAAATTGCATATTTAGCCTATGATTTAATGAATCTTTATGGCGATAGTGGTAATATAAAAATTCTGAAACATCACCTGAAAAATAACGTGGAAGTTAGCTATATTTCTAAAGGTGAAATTATAGATTTTTCAAAATATGATATGATTTATATTGGTGCAGGGACAGAACAAGCAATGGTTTCGGTGCTTCAGTGGCTTCGACCGTATAAAAAAGAGCTGATGAATTTTGATAAATTGATGATTTTTTGTGGAAATAGCTTCGAAATGCTTGGGAAAACTATTTCTATTGATGGAAAAATAGCAGATGGACTTGAAATTTTCGATTTTTCAGTAGAAATTGACACAAGAAAAAGACAGACAAAAGATATTTTTGAAAAATCTGAATTTTTTGAAGATGAAATTATAGGTTTTGTCAATAAATCATCGAAAATTAGCAATATTTTGAATCCTATGTTTGCAAATTATGACTATGGAATTTTTAATGAAAATTTCATAGGTGCGAATATTTGTGGACCGATTTTGGTGAAAAATCCATGTGTTTTAAAATATGTGCTAGAGAAACTTTGCACAGATGAATATGACTTGTCTTTGGAATATAAGGCATATAAAGTAGCAAAATCAAAGATTAATGCATAAAAAAACGACGGATATTTTGAATATCTGTCGTTTTTATTTAATTAAAAGCTAACTACATCGATATCTAGTCCTAAACCGGTTTTCCAAACTTTTTCATAAGATGTATGGAGTTCTGCCTGGCCAGTTACAGGGTTAATTCTAAACAATAAATCTTGCTCACGAGTAATTGCAGATTGTGGCTCGCCTATTGAAGTTGCATCTGAATCGAAACCTAAAAGTTCATAAAGCTCATTTTGAAGCTCAATCATCCAAGGCTTTTGTTCAAATGTGTTCCTATCCTCAACTGTTATAGCCCCTTTTCCAGGACCTCTGCCATAAGAATTTGTGCTTGTATCCCAACGAATAACGACATTAGCGTCGGCTGGTATATCAACATTTGTGCTTGCTATCATCACTGTTGTAGCTTCTACTAGTGTGGACGCTACCTGTAAGTCGTTTGATTCACGCGCACTTTCTACAAATCTTAGATATTGTGGAGCGATTACCGCTGCTAAAATTGCAATTATTGCAATTACTATGATAAGCTCTACCATAGTAAAGCCTTTGTTTTTTTTCAAAAATTTCATTACTACCTCTATTTTATTAGTTAAACTGTAAACATTGTAACATTAAAATTGAAAAATGTCAATTAGCAGATTATTCCTTTTGAAAAGCAAGTCGTTCTTCGCCATTTTCAAGCAAAATAATTCCACAATATTTGTAACCGAGTTTTTTTAATAAATTTTGAAGTGGTTTGTTATTGTCGTGCGTATCAATTCGAATATTTTTGCATAATTCGTAGCAAAATTCTAGACAAGCAGTGCCAGCACCTTTTTTGTTAGACGTGATTTTATGGATAACACCATAAGTTTCATCATTAAGCCATTTTCCGTCATAAATTATATCATAAGTCGGGTCATTTCCTATATGGAACATAAAAGTTGCAATAATTTCGCCATTATCTTCACAAATATATTGCATTTTTTGTGTAATATACTCTAGAATTATCGATTTTTCAGGTATCGTTTTCCATTGAGTAGGGTTTCCAGTGGATTTCATAAATTCGACAGCCTGCGCATAAAGTGGCATAATTCTATCGATTTCATTTTCATTTGCTAGTCTAATTTTCATTGAATTCAATCTCTATAATTTCATTATTTTCTAGTGATTTAGCAACATCTATAATACGTTGATTTTCACTGCCTTTAAAGGTTAAAAGTAAGTTTTTTCTACTAACTTCGAATTTTCCATCGACTAAAATATCACATTTTGATGCAAAATCTAGCATATTTGGACAGCTTGTAATTTCTTCAAAAGTATGCCCACTATAAACGACAATATCTTTACCAATTTTTTTCAGCTCATCGCAAAGCGAGGATAAAACAGCAGCGTGGAGCATAGGTTCACCACCACTGAATGTAACTCCAGAAATAAGAGGGTTTTCTTTTACTTCGGTTAGAATTTCACGCGTACGCTTGACTTTTCCACCGTTAGGGCAGTGGGTTTCAGGGTTGTGACACCCTTCGCAGTCGTGATAACAGCCTTGTGTGAAAACAACATATCGAATACCAGGTCCATCGACAATTGATTCCTCAATTATTCCATTTACTCTAAGTTCCATAAAATCACTCCTTTGTTATGCTTCGTGTTATGCTCATTTTGTGTGGTAACAATCCTGCTCCCATTTTAATGGGTTTGTGTCTATATATTCCCATATTTTTTGGTATTCTTGTTCGTTTCTAATTATATGGTCGTAAAATAATTTTTGCCATATAGAAAAACCAATTTGTTTGGAAATAGAACCTTTGAATTGTTTAATTATGCGAGATATTGTAGGGGCGACCTGTGGTCGTCCGTCTATCTCATTTTGCAAAATGATAATGAAATGAACATGATTTGGCATTACTACATATTTATCAACAATTACCGTTTCGTATGTATCTCGCATTTTATTGATTTCATTATCAACTATTATTCCATAATTAGACAAATGGTTATCGGTGAACGGACGACCACAGGTCGCCCCTACATTCCATAATAAATTTTCTCTATTTTTTACACATATCGTTACAAAATACGCTCCATTTTGCGAATAATCATAATTTTTCAACCTGATAGATTTTCGTTTTGGCAAATCCATAATTGCACCTCAATAAATGTTCATTTTACCTTTCATTCATATACTTACTGCAAATTTTTAAGGCTAAAGTTATTATTAAAAATAAAACCGATAATAGAACACATATTATAGGAACAGCAAGGTATAAAAACGGACTTGAATTCATTTCTATACTTTCGATGTTTGCAACCATAACAAAAGAAAACAATGTAAAAATTACAGATAAAACTGTAATCATTGTTGTAATATATGACAATTTTTTCATAATTCTCAATCTTCCGATTATATAAATAAAACTTACAAAACTATTTTTTGATAACGTGTTTAATTCTATCGCTTTCTTCGGCTTTTTTACCAGAATTAAATCTATCTAAAGTACCAACTAAATATCCTGTAATACGGCGAATTCTGTCAAAATTACCTTGTCCATCGTCTTCAGTTCTACCACATTTAGGGCAAACATCTTCGATAATTCCAGTGTAGCCACAAACAGGGTCGCGGTCAACAGGGTGATTGATTGAGCCGTAACCGATTCCAGATTCTTTCATGTGACGAACAACTTGTTCGAAAGCATCTAGGTTTTGTGAAGGGTTTCCGTCAAGTTCAATATATGTAATGTGTCCTGCGTTTGTTAAATTATGATATGGTGCTTCAAGAGAGATTTTCTTGAAAGCAGAAACGTTATGATAAACAGGAACGTGGAATGAGTTTGTATAATAATCTCTATCAGTAACACCAGCGATTTCTCCGAAACGTTCTTTATCTATTTTAACAAACCTTCCAGAAAGTCCTTCGGCTGGTGTTGCGATTAAAGAGTAGTTCATTTTAGTTTGAAGACCTAAATCATCACAGTATTTTCTCATGTGAGAAATAATTCCTAAACCGATATTTTGAGCCTTTTCGCTTTCGCCATGGTGTTCGCCGATTAATGCCTTTAAGCATTCAGCAAGACCGATGAAACCGATAGTTAAAGTACCATGTTTTAATATTTCGCCAACAGTATCGTCAGGACCTAATTTATCAGAACCAATCCAAATGCCTTGTCCCATTAAGAATGGGTAATTTCTAACTTTTTTGTCGGCTTGGATTTTATATCTTGCGTATAATTGGTCGCAAACTAATTTTAATTTATTATCAAGTAACGAGTAGAATAAATCAATATCGCCTTTTGCTAAAAGTGCAAGTCTAGGTAAATTTATAGATGTAAAGCTTAAATTTCCTCTGCCAGTCACGATTTCATTTTCAGGGTCGTGATAATTTCCGATAACTCTAGTACGACAACCCATGTAAGAAATTTCTGTTTCAGGGCGTCCTTCAACATAATATTTTTTGTTAAATGGAGCGTCTATAAAAGAGAAATTTGGGAATAATCTTTTTGCAGATACTCGGCACGCAAGTTTAAATAAATCGTAGTTTTTATCTTCTTTGTTGAAAGAGATGCCTTCTTTTACCTTGAAAATATGGATAGGGAAAATAGCAGTTTCACCATTGCCTAAGCCTTTTTCAGTGGCTAAAAGAATGTTTTTTGTGACCATTCTGCCTTCTGGAGTAGTGTCTGTACCATAGTTTATTGAGCTAAATGGAATTTGAGCACCAGCACGAGAGTGCATTGTGTTTAAGTTATGAACTAAAGCTTCCATTGCTTGGAAAGTAGCTCTGTCAGTTTCGTTAAAAGAAGTTTTTAACGCGAATTTTTGTATTTTTTCTACTTTATCTGTATATTTAGAAAGGATTTCACGCTCGAAAGCTAGGTATTCTTCATTACTTTCTAAAGTAGGTCTTAAATCACTTGATTTAAGTTCATCGATTACATCATCGATATTTTCGATTTCAGTTAAAAGGTCTAATGCTTTAACTATGTTTTTATAGTAGTTTTTAGCATAAGTTTTTTTAACGCCGATAGCCATTGCATAGTCAAAATTAGGTACAGATTGTCCACCATGTTGGTCATTTTGGTTCGATTGAATTGCGATACACGCAAGAGAAGAGTAGCTAGAAATATCATTAGGCTCTCTTAAAAAACCATGCCCAGTGCAAAAACCATCTTTGAATAATTTTACTAGATCTATTTGGCAACACGTTGTTGTAAGTGTTAAAAAGTCAAGGTCGTGAATGTGAATATCTCCAGCTTGATGATTTTTCGCGTGCTCAGGGTTTAGTATAAACATTTCGTAAAATTGCTTTGCACCCTCTGAACCATATTTTAGCATAGTACCCATGGCAGTATCGCCATCGATGTTCGCATTTTCTCTTTTGATTTCGTTATCAGCAGCAGATTTAAAAGTTAAATCTTCGAAAGTTTTCATAAGCTTTGTGTTCATTTCACGAACTCTGCTTCTTGATGCTCTATATAGGATGTATTCTTTTGCTGTTCTTGTGTGCCCCTCTTCAATTAAAACGCGTTCAACTACATCTTGAACTTGTTCTACCGTTGGTTTTTCTATATCAGCAAGCTCTGCCTCTACCTTTGTAGCAAGCTTTGCAGCTGTGTTATAATCGCTACCACCTAAAGCCTTTGCTGCTTTGAAAATAGCGTTTGCTATGTTGTTTGCATCGTAAGATACCTCACGACCATCTCTTTTAACAATACATTTAATCATGTTTTTTTATACATCCTCCTTAAAATTATCTTATAATATGATACTTTATTTTCAAAATTAAGTCAATATACAATATTACTAAAAAACACGATTTATAGTATATTTAAAAAGTGCTTGACACTAGATGTAGTGGTTGAATGCTTGTTATGTGCGAAGTTAAAAATATAAAATTATAAAAAAGTCTAAAATTATATAATACTTTTCAGCTATTAATATAATTTTGTGCATTATTTTCATACACTATATATTGAGAGGTGATATTATGCGAATGAGAAAATTCACTACGGGTGCAAAAATTCAAATTATGATAATAATTATGTTTTCGATTATAATTATAATGCAAGCGATGATTAGCAAGGTGATTATACCATATATTAAAGAATATGCGATTAATGAGGCAGAATTTTTGGCACTGAATTCTATGAATGAGGCAGTTATTTATGATATGGAGGCACACGCAAGCGATTATATAGATGTATGCACATTAAAACAGAATTCTAGCGACGAAATTATTGCAATTACAACAGATACATATAAAATAAATAGCATAAAGACGCGTGTTATGAAATCGTGCGATGAAATTATTGATAAAAATGTAGAGAATATAATAAATGTACCTATCGGCGCTACTTCGGACAATGCGTTTTATTTTATGCGAGGATTTGATGTTCCGTTTAAAATAGAACCAATGACGACGACAGAGGTGGATTTTATCAGCGAAGTCGAAAGTATGGGGATAAATCAGAGTATACATAGGATAATTATAGAGTGCAAAGTTTTAGTACGGATTTTAATACCTTATGACACAGCGGATTTCGAAGTAAGTCATAAAATTATAATTTCGGAAAATATCGTGTTAGGAGAAGTGCCAGAATCGTACACATATATAAATATAGAATAAAAAAAGCTTTATTTTGTAGAAAAATTTTGATATAATATGAGTAGGAAACAAAAAAGGAGAACAAAGTGGAAATTATCAAACTTGAAATAGAAAATCTAATAAGAGAAATAGAGGCTCATAGTAATAGATACTATAATGAAGATAGCCCCTTAATAACTGATAGTGAATTTGATAATCTTATGAATAGATTAAAAGAACTTGAGGGCAAATATCCAGAATATAGAACAGAGGATAGTCCAACTATGAAAGTAGGGGGTTCGGTGAAATTTTCGCCAGTAGCCCATAAATATAAAATGGAAAGCCTGCAAGATGTATTTTCAAAAGAGGAGCTTGTCGACTTTTTAATGAAAACTGAAAAGGAGATAGGCTTTTGCGAATATGTACTAGAGTATAAAATCGATGGACTTTCTGTGACTATTGAATACGAAAATGGAAAACTTGTTCGTGCAGCCACAAGAGGCGATGGAACGACTGGTGAAGATGTCACTGAGAATGTTATGCAAATAAGCTGTGTGCCCCACACAATAAAAGACACGCGAAATATCATCATTCGTGGTGAAGTTTATATGAAAAAATCGGTGTTTGAGGAGATTAATGCAGCGAGAGAATTAAATGCCGAAAAGCTACTTGCAAACCCGAGAAATGCAGCAGCAGGTTCTTTAAGACAGCTTGATGTGAATTTAGTTCGCGAGCGTAAACTTTCGTTTTTATGCTTTAATGTGCAAAACGCAAGCGAACTCACGTTTTCATCACATATAGAGGCTTTAATATATATAGATAAACTAGGAATTCCAGTTAGCCCATCGCTAAATAAATTTTCTGATTTTAATGAAATTACCGAGGAAATCGATAAAATCTATGAAAGTTCAAAAGAACTTGATTTTGATATCGATGGTGCAGTAATTAAGGTCGATAGCTTAAATGCGCGCGATAGTTTGGGGAGTACGTCGAAATTTCCTAAATGGGCAGCTGCTTTTAAATATCCTGCTGAAATCAAAGAAACAAAACTGCTAGATATCATTATAACAGTAGGCAGAACAGGTGTTTTAACGCCTAATGCTTTATTAGAACCTGTTAGACTTGCTGGAACGACGGTATCAAAAGCGACACTGCACAACAAAGATTTTATCGATGGTTTGGGCGTTTGTATCGGTGATTTTGTAAATGTTAGAAAAGCGGGCGAAATTATTCCTGAAATTGTATCTGTAAATAAAGAAAAACGTGAAAATGGTCTTGTTCCTTATGAAATGCCAGAAAAATGTCCTTCTTGTGATGCGAATGTTACTTATGAAGAAGGTGAAGTTGCACTTCGTTGTGTAAATCCGTCTTGTCCAGCACAACTAGAGGAAAATATTATTCATTTTGCGTCGAGAAATGCTATGAACATAGAAGGTTTGGGTGATGCTATTGTCAAAACACTAATTGCAAAAGAGTTTGTGCGTGATGAGGCAGATTTATATTTCTTAAATAAAGAAGAATTAGTAGCGCTTGAGCGTTTCGGAGAAAAATCTGCAACGAATTTATTAAGTGAAATAGAAAAATCTAAAGAAAACCAACTTGAAAGATTGCTTTTTGGGCTAGGAATACGTCATGTAGGGCAAAAAGCAGGCAAACTTCTTGCGAATAATTTTGGAAGTTTGGAGAATATTAAAAATGCAAGTTTTGAAGAAATTACGGCTATAAACGAGATAGGGCCCAAGATTGCAGATAGCTTAAAAGCGTTTTTTGAAAGTGAATATTCGACGATTATAATTGAAAAACTTGAAAAAGCGGGAGTTAATATGACGCAAGAAAGCACGATTAAATCGGATAAATTAAATGGGTTAACATTTGTTTTAACAGGGACTTTAAGCCTATTTACTAGAAAAGAAGCGTCGGATTTGATAGAAAGCTTAGGCGGAAAAGTATCAGGCTCGGTTTCAAAAAAGACAAGCTATTTAGTGGCAGGAGAAGATGCCGGAAGCAAACTTAAAAAAGCAAATGATTTAGGCATTAATGTATTAACAGAAGAAGAGTTTAAAGTATTTGTGAATGAAAATTAAAATATTCATATTTTCTGAAAAAAGTATTTGATTTTATTAAAGATAAATGATATAATTGATAGAGTGTGAAAAAATGTAGCAACCAAAGGGAGGTTCAAATGAGTACTTCTAAGTATAAGAGAGTATTGATTAAAATTAGTGGCGAAGCACTAGCTGGCGAAAATAAATTCGGTTTGAATTTTGATGTGATAGGTCCTGTATGTGACGTTATCAGAAAATGTTCGGAAATGGACGTTGAAATCGGAATTGTTGTTGGTGGAGGAAACTTCTGGCGTGGCGTTAAAGATGGCGGTGGCAGAATGGAACGTACAAGAGCAGACCATATGGGTATGCTTGCAACAGTTATAAACTCGCTTGCTTTAGCAGATGCTTTAGAGCAAAGAGGCGTTAAAGTTCGTGTTCAAACAGCCATTGAAATGAATAAAATCGCAGAGCCATATATAAGAAATAAAGCAATTTCTCATTTAAATAAAGGCAATGTAGTGATTTTTGCATGTGGAACAGGAAATCCATATTTTTCAACAGATACTGGTGCAGTTTTAAGAGCTGCTGAGATTAATGCTGATGTAATTTTACTTGCAAAAAACATCGATGGTGTTTACGATAGTGACCCTGCAAAAAATCCAGAGGCAAAAAAATATGACAGCCTTACTTATATGGACGTTTTAAACCAAGGTTTAGGCGTTATGGATACGACGGCAACATCACTTTCTATGGATAATAATATTCCAATTTTAGTGTTTGCACTTCAAAATCCAGAGAATATTTATAAAATTGTTTGTGGCGAAAAAATCGGAACGATAGTATCTGATAATTAAATTTTAATATAAAAGAGAGGTATTTATATGAAAGAGCAACTTAAATTATGTGAGGAAAAAATGTCGAAAAGCGTCGACGCTTTAAAAAGAGAGTTTGACACAGTTAGAGCTGGTCGTGCAAATCCAGCAGTATTAGATAGAATTTCTATCGAATATTTCGGAACTCAAACTCCGTTAAATCAAGTAGGTTCAATATCTTCACCAGACCCACGTTCGCTTGTTATTTCTCCTTGGGACACGTCTGTTTTAAAAGACATTGAAAAAGCGATTATGGCATCTGATTTGGGCATAAACCCTCAAAATGATGGTAAAATCATTCGTTTAGCTTTCCCACCACTAACAGAGGAAAGAAGAAAAGAAATGGTTAAACTTGTTCATAAATATGCTGAAGAAGGAAAAGTTGCTGTTAGAAATGTTCGTCGTGATACTATCGACAAATATAAAGATATGAAGAAAAAATCAGAAATTACTGAGGACGATTTAAAATCTGGCGAAAAAGACGTTCAAAATGTTACTGATAAATATGTTAAAGAAATTGAAACATTAACATCGAAAAAAGAAAAAGAACTTTTAGAAGTTTAATATCATATTTTTAAAAAATAAAATTGTTACAAAAAAGGTGGTTTTATGCCACCTTTTTAAGTAATATGGAGAGTTTATGGACAGAAATATACCAAAGCATATAGCGATTATATTAGACGGAAATGGAAGATGGGCAAAAAAAAGGTTTCTTCCAAGAAATGCAGGACATAAAGCAGGGGCAAAAACATTAGAACAAATCGCAGAATATGCAAACGACATTGGTGTCGAACACTTAACGGTATATGCATTTTCTACGGAAAATTGGAACAGACCGAAAGACGAAGTAGAAGGTCTTATGAACCTTTTTGAAAACTATTTAAACGAGGTTTTGAAAAGTATTACAGCAAAAAATATTAAGATAAATTTCTTTGGTGATACTTCGGTATTTTCAGGGAAACTTTTAGAACTTATAAACAAAACAAAGGAATTATCTGCGAAAAACACAGGGAATTCACTTAATTTATGCATAAATTATGGCGGAAGATCAGAGATAGTATCGGCTGTAAATGCATTAATAAAAGAGGGAAAAACCGAAATTTCCGAAGAGGATATTTCTAAAAATATATACTCAAAAAATATACCAGACCCAGACTTAATTATTCGTCCAAGTGGCGAAATGAGGCTGTCAAATTTTCTGCTTTGGCAATGTGCCTATTCGGAATTTTATTATACAGATGTTTTATGGCCAGATTTTACAAAAAAAGAACTAGACTTAGCGATTTTGGAATATAATAAAAGAAGTAGAAGGTTTGGGGGGATATAGGTGAGAGTTTTAATGGGAGTTTTGATGGCTTTAGCAGGCATATATATTATGCTTTTTGCGCCATCAGAAATAGGGTTACTACTTATAATTGTAGTAAACTTTTTTGCAACAATGGAACTAATTCGCTCGGCTAAAAACGATAGAATTAACAAACTAGTACATTTATTTGCACTTTTTTCGGCGTTCACCCCTATAACAATTTTTTACGACCTTCAATTTGGGGTTTTAGTGCAAATTGTAGGTGTTTTTGTTGCAATTTGCATGTATTTAAGGCATTTTAATGAGATAAAACTGAGTGATTTTGTAATTTTACTATCTAGCATAACACTTTTGCCGTATGCATTAAATTCGCTTACAAATATATATTTATTAGAAAATGGGAAATATATGATTGTAATTCCTGTTATTTGTGCGAGCGTTACGGATATTTTTGCATATTTAGTAGGAAAAAACTTCGGAAAACGAAAACTTGCGCCAGTGATTAGTCCAAATAAAACTATCGAGGGAAGCATCGGTGGGATTATCGGTTGCACAACGGTAATCATTTTATATACTTACTATTTTGCAGATATTTTGCAAATTGATATTATTTCAGCAATATTTATTGGTATTTTAGGGTCGATATTCGGCCAAGCAGGGGATTTATTCTTCTCGATGATTAAAAGACAGTCAAATATCAAAGATTTTTCAAAGCTTATACCTGGACATGGTGGGATTTTAGACAGATTTGATAGCATAATCTTCACATCACTAATCACTTTCGCAATTTTACAGATAACAATTTAAGGAGAATTATGAAAAAAATTGGAATTTTAGGCTCGACAGGGTCGATTGGAACGCAAGCAATTGAAGTTTGTAGAAACCTAAATATATCAGTTTTGTCACTTTCGACAAATACAAACATCGAGCTTTTAGAAAAGCAAGCAAGGGAATTTAATCCACTTATTGTGTGTGCATTTAATGATGAAAAAGCAGACATTTTGCGAAAAAACCTAGCTGATACTGAAATAAAAGTTATGAGTGGAATGGAAGGTTTGATTGCCTGTGCGACAGTTTCGGGCGCTGAAATCATCTTGACTGCTGTGGTTGGTATGATAGGTTTGAAACCGACGATTGAGGCGATTAAAGCAAAAAAAGACATAGCGCTTGCAAACAAGGAAACACTTGTTTGTGCAGGTGAAATTGTTATGGATTTAGCACGCGAAAATGGGGTTAAAATTTTGCCTGTTGATTCTGAACATAGTGCGATTTTTCAATCACTTCATGGCAAAAAAGAGCAAGTTAAAAAGCTGATTTTAACAGCTTCTGGAGGACCTTTTTTAGGAAGAAAAGACATCGAAAATGTGACGAAAGAACAGGCTTTAAAGCATCCAAATTGGTCTATGGGAGCGAAAATTACAATAGATTCAGCGACGCTTATGAATAAAGGGCTTGAATATATTGAGGCATATTTTCTTTTTGACACAGACAAAATCGACGTAGTTGTCCACCCACAGAGCATAATTCACTCTTTAGTAGAATATGTTGATAATAGTGTTATTGCACAACTTGGGGTGCCATCGATGAAAATTCCGATACAATATGCGCTGACGTATCCAGATAGATATTCATGCGACGTATCGCCACTAGAGCTTGCAAAAATAGGCAGTTTAACCTTTTTTGAACCAGATTATGAAACTTTTAAGTGCTTAAAACTTGCTAAAGAAAGTGCGATAAAAAAAGGTAATGCACCATGTGTTTTAAACTCTGCAAATGAGAAATCAGTTGAATTATTTTTAGCCGATGAAATAGAGTTTTATGAAATCGCTCTTGCAAATGAATATGCGTTAAAAAGTGTTGAATTTAAAGAAAAAATGACGGTAGAAGACGTATTTTATTATGATAAACTTGCTAGAAATGCAGTTTTAGAATTTGTAGAGAAAAGGTGATTTAATGGATATTTTAAGTATTGTTTTAGCGCTTCTTGTGTTCAGTTTGCTTGTAATTGGGCATGAATTAGGGCATTTTGCGCTTGCAAAGTGGTCAAAAGTGCAAGTGAATGAATTTTGGCTTGGAATGGGACCTACACTACTTCAAAAGGAGTTCAAAGGAACCGTTTATAAGCTAAAAGCATTGCCTTTTGGTGGGGCTGTTGTGATGGAAGGTGAAGACGGAAATTACACAAATAATTTGACAGAGGCGATAACTGGTCAAAAAAGTTTTGGCGAAGCACCGATTTTAAACAGAATACTGATTTTATTAGCAGGTAGTTTTATGAATTTCGTGCTAGGGTTTGTGATTGTTTTAATTGTAGGAATGTCGACAGATTTCCAAACGACGACTATTGCAGACTTTTCTGATGAGTTTATTTATGAGAGCGAAAATGGGCTATTGCCAAACGACACTTTCATAGAAATTGATGGAATGGAAATAAATACGGTAAGCGATATAAGCACAGCACTTAACGCAAATGAAACACAAATTTATGATTTCACATTACTTCGTGATGAAAATGAAGTGATTTTAGAAGATTTCGAGTTAAAACCGTATGAATATGTAGATGAAAGTGGAAATTCACAATTTAGATTTGGAATTGAACTTGCAACTAAACGTGCAAACTTTAGCGAAAGTGTAGAGTATGCATTCCGTTCATGCGTATCATTCGTGGAAATTGTTTGGATGAGTTTAGGCATGTTAGTGACAGGGGAAGTCGGCATTCAAGACCTAGGCGGACCTGTTGTAATGGCATCGATGATAGGGCAAGCGGCAGAACAATCAATGTCACAAATGTGGACGTTTGCAGCGCTAATTTCAGTGAATTTAGGCGTTATGAACCTATTACCATTACCAGCACTAGATGGTGGTAGAGTTATTTTCTTGATAATCGAAGCAATTAGAAAAAAACCAATAGATCCTAAGGTCGAAGGCATAATTCATGGAGTTGGACTATTAATTTTGTTCGGATTTATGATTGTTGTTACATTCCATGACCTTTTTGTAAAAATACCAGGAGCGTAATTGAAATGAGAAAATTAAAACGTGAATTAAATATTGGTGGCGTGAAAATTGGTGGCGAAAATAGAATTGCCATTCAGTCGATGACAACGATAAATCCAGTGGATATAGAAGGGTCGATTAAGCAAATTATGGACCTCAAAAATGCAGGTTGTGACATAGTTAGGCTGGCTGTTCCGAGTGAACAGTCGGCTTTAGCTTTGGGAGAAATTTGCAACAATTCACCTATTCCAGTGGTTGCAGACATTCATTTTGACTATAAACTAGCACTTATTGCAGCAGATATGGGCGTATCAAAAATTAGAATTAACCCTGGAAATATCGGGTCAGAAGATAGGGTTAAGGCTGTTGCAAACAAGTGCAAGGACAAAAATATCCCGATTAGAATTGGTGTAAATAGTGGTTCGTTAGAAAGAAATATTCTGAAAAAATACGGAGCGCCTACGCCAGAGGCATTGGTGGAAAGTGCGTTTTTTCATATTGATTTGCTTAAAAAATACGATTTTGAAGATATATGCATATCAATTAAGTCGTCAAATGTTACAACGATGATGAAATCATATATGTTGATGCACGAAAAATCAGACATTCCGTTACATTTAGGTGTGACAGAAGCTGGTACCGAAAAAATGGGTATTTTGAAATCTGCATCTGGAATTGGTGGACTTTTGGCGCTAGGAATTGGTGATACAATTCGCGTTTCGCTCACCGCAGACCCAGTTCGTGAAATTTTTGCTGCGAAAGATATTTTGAAAGCTGTTGGACTTAACAATGCGGGTGTTAATGTTATTTCTTGCCCTACTTGTGGCAGATGTAACATAGATTTAATCAAAATTGCCAGTGAAGTGGAAGAAAAAGTTCAGAATATTGATAAAAAAATTACAGTAGCCGTTATGGGTTGTGCAGTAAATGGCCCAGGAGAAGCAAAAGAAGCCGATTTTGGGCTTGCAGGTGGCACAAATGAGGGGATAATTTTTAAAAAAGGGAAAATTATCAAGAAAGCACCTCAAGAAAGTTTGGTTTCAGAACTAATTGAATTAATTAATGAAAAATAGGTGAAAAAATATGCTATTATGCGAACTTTTTAGTGATATAAAATTTGATAGCAGTATTGGTAATTGTGAGATTACTAAGGCAATTACAAATAAAGAAAAAACTGCACTAAATCTGTTTTTAAAGGCTAAAAAGACGATTAAACGTGCAAAAATTAGCAAAATTGAAAAGAATTTAGCAGAAATTTATAGCTTGGCTAGAGTGAAAATTGTTTTATCATACACCGAAATTGATGAGAATTATTTCAAAGAAGTTCGAGCGTATTTTGTCGATAAAAGACCGTCACTTATAGGCTATTTTGCAAAAAATGATTGGGTTTTAGACGAAAATGTACTGAAAATTTCTGTAAATAACGATATAGAGTTATTTCATAAGTCCATTTCGATTGAAATATGCAATTTTATTATGAATGAAACAGGAAAAGCTGTAAATATTGAGTTTATAATAAATAAAAATGATAAAATTACACAAAAACCAAAAGTTGAAATCAGCGAAAATTACGTTCCGTCGAGCGAATATAGACCTCAACAAACAGAGAAAAAAGAGGCAAAACCACCTCAGCCGTCGCAATATAAGAAAAGCAAGGGTAAATTTGATCTTAAAACTGGTGAGGAAATCATTTTTGGTAATTTTTATGACAATGAAACAACTGCAATAGCCGATTTAGTCGAAGATATGGGGTATTTTATGATCGAAGGTGAGATTTTCTCGACTGAAATTCGTGAAATTCCGAATAAGGACCTTTTTGCGTGTACTTTTGATGTAACTGATCTTAAAAATTCTGTTAGGTGTAATCGTCTTTTCAAGACGGACGATATGGAATTTGTATTTAAGATAAAATCAGGGATGTATGTGAAAATTCAAGGCACATATCAGTACAATAAGTTCGAGAAAGAGTGTACTTTTCGCCCTACATCTATTGTTAAGGGTGTTAAAAAGACTAGACGTGACCTTGAGGATGAAAAACGAGTGGAGCTTCATTTGCACTCGAATATGTCCTCGATGGATGGAATTTCAGACATATCGGAATATGTGAAAATGGCTAAAGATTTTGGTCATAAGGCAATTGCGATTACAGATCATGGCGTGGTTCAGGCATTTCCATCTGCTATGAATGCAGGGAAAAAGAATGGAATTAAGATAATTTATGGCGTTGAAGCATATTATTTTGACGATACTGCTCCGATTTCAGTGGTTAAAAATGTTAAATCTTATGATATTGACGAAGAAATAGTTGTTTTCGATATTGAAACAACAGGTCTTCGAAATGAAACGGAAAAAATTATTGAAATTTGTGCTACGACTATAAAAAATGGAAATAAAATCTCGGAATTTCATACTTATATTGACCCAGAACGTAGTCTTAGCGCGAAAATTACAAGTCTTACTTCAATCACAGACGAAATGTTGATTAATAAGCCGAAAATTGACAAGGTTATACACGAATTTGTCGAATATGTAGGCGATAGACCGCTCGTAGCGCACAATGCTGATTTCGATATGGGATTCATAAATCGCGAGTGCAAAAATCATGGAATTTCTAAAGAATTTTGCTCTATCGATACGCTAGAAATGGCACGATATATACTTGATGATAGCTCGAGATTTAGGCTAAATAATATCGCAAAAAAACTTGGGTTAGGCACTTTTAATCATCATCAAGCAAGTGAAGATACAAGAATTTTAGCGATGATATTTACAAAATTTATGGCTAAATTAAAGCAAGAAAATGACTTGAAAAATGTGAACGAAATCAATGAAATCATTGCAAAAATGAAGGTTGATAAAGGCATTAAAAAACCGTTTAAAAACTATCATTTAATCATTTATGCTAAAAATTATGAAGGGCTTCGAAACCTTTATAAAATCATTAGCATTTCACATTTAAAGCATTATCATGGGCGACCAATCGTGCCGAAATCTGTTTTAGATGCCCATAGAGAAGGCTTGATTATCGGTTCTGCATGTGAAGCAGGTGAGCTTTACAGTGCTATTTTAGATTGTAAATCTGATGAATATATTGAAAAAATTGTAAAAT
>CAYJLC010000027.1:1393-5829 GCA_964370735.1 uncultured Oscillospiraceae bacterium | reverse complement strand
TATATGGATTTTTTAGAAATTCAGTCACTTGGCAATAATCAGTTCTTAGTAAAGAATGAAATGCTTAAATCAAATGCCGACCTTATGAAAATTAATGAGAAAATTATTGCTTTAGGTGAGAAATTTAATAAGCTTGTGGTGGCTACTGGCGATGTTCATTTTAAAGAACCACATGATGAGGTTTTTAGAAGAATTTTAATGGCTTCAAAAGGCTTTTCTGATGCAGACGACCAAGCGCCTTTATACTTCAAAACGACAGATGAAATGCTTGCAGACTTTGACTATTTATCACGCGAAAAAGCTCGAGAAGTTGTTATTACAAATCCGAATTTAATTGCAGATATGTGCGAAAATATCAACCCAATTCCAGATGGAATTTTCCCACCCACAATTGACGGCTCGGCTGAAGATTTAAAGCGAATTGTTATGGACAAGCTGCATGAAATTTATGGTGAAAATCCAGAGCAACTTATCATAGATAGATTAGATTATGAGCTTAAATCCATTATCGGAAACGGTTTTGATATTATGTATATCATTGCACAAAAACTAGTGCATAAGTCCGTCGAAAATGGCTATTTAGTTGGTTCGCGTGGCTCTGTTGGGTCTTCTTTTGTTGCATTTTTAGCAGGTATTACCGAAGTAAACTCACTTCCGGCTCATTATCGTTGCAAAAATTGCAAACACACAGAATTTATTTTAAATCAAGGTCTTTGTGGTTGCGACATGCAGGATAAAATTTGTCCAAAATGCAATACTAAATATACAAAAGACGGTTTTGATATACAATTTGCTACATTTTTGGGATTTGATGGTGACAAAGCACCAGATATTGACTTAAATTTCTCTGGTGAATACCAAGAAAGAGCGCATAAACACACAGAGGAACTTTTTGGTAGCACGCATGTTTTTAGGGCAGGAACTATTGGAACAGTTGCCGAAAAAACTGCTTATGGTTATGTTAAAAAATATTTTGAAGAGCGAGAAATGACCCCTAGCGCGATTGATATGAATAGGCTTTCTCTTGGTTGCACAGGTGTAAAAAGAACGACAGGACAGCATCCAGGTGGGCTTATGGTTGTGCCGAGGGATAAGGAAATATATGATTTTTGCCCTGTGCAAAGACCTGCTGATGATGTGAATTCAGATGTAATAACTACTCATTTTGACTATCATTCTATCCACGATAACCTGTTAAAACTCGATTTATTAGGACATGATGACCCAACTATCGTTAAAATGCTTAAAGATTCAACTGGAATAGATTGTCGCGATATTCCTCTTGACGACCCAGAAACTATGCGTATTTTTACCGATATCGGTGCTTTGAAAATAGAACCTGATGATATTTTAGGTATTACAGGAACAGTGGCTGTGCCCGAATTTGGAACAAAATTTGTTCGTGAAATGCTACTGGCAACAAAACCTAAATCTATGGATGAACTTATCCGTATTTCAGGACTTTCACATGGTACAGATGTTTGGATTGGAAATGCGCAAGATTTAGTTCGTGATAATGTAGCAAGCCTTAAGGATATAATTTGTGCGAGAGATGATATTATGAACTATCTTATCGCGATGAAACTTGAGCCAAAACTTTCGTTTACTATTATGGAAAGCGTTAGAAAAGGAAAGGGTTTAAAGCCAGAGTGGGAAGATGAGATGCGAGCGAAAAAAGTGCCAGAATGGTATATCGATTCGTGCAAAAAAATCAAATATATGTTCCCAAAAGCCCACGCAGCAGCCTATGTTGTAATGGCATTTAGGATTGCTTATTATAAGGTGCACCATCCGATAGAGTTTTATGCGGCATATTTTACTGTGCGAGCAAAAAGCTTTGATGCTAGCGTTATGACCGTTGGACACTCGCGAGTTTTAGAAAAAATGAAAGAATTAAGTGAGCAGGAAAAAATTTCACAAGTTGAGAAAGATATGCTGACAACGCTTGAAGTTTGTCACGAATTTCATAGACGTGGATTTAAGTTTTTGCCGATTGATATTTATAAATCGGAAGTAAATGAGTTTTTGGTGTTTGAAAACACGCTATTGCCACCGTTTACATCGATGCCTGGTTTGGGCGAAGCTGCTGCGCAATCTATTGTTGATGAGAGAAAAAATGGACAATTTATCTCGGTGGAAGAAATGCAGATGCGTTGTAGCAAGGTGTCGAAAACAGTGATTGAAAATTTAGACAAGGTTGGTGCGCTTACAAATATTCCAAAATCAACACAAATTACATTATTTTAATAAGCATTTTTTAAACCTAATCGCTAATAATAATTAGTGTGGAGGAGGTTTAATATGAAAAAATATATTGCGCTATATTTAGCATTGTCTTTGTTTGCTTTCGCAGGCTGTATGTCAAATAACGACACGACAACTGATGAAAACAAGCCAGACACAACTACCGAAGACACATCAAAAATTCCTGAGGATAATATGGACGATATGCAAACGGGTGATGATACACAAGTTGCAACCATGTATATGGACGGAGTTTATAAAGCTGAGGCGAAAGATTACGAAAATCTATATAAACATTATGTTGAAATTACGATTAAGGAAAATAAAATAGAAAAAGTTTTATTTGATGGTTTAGATGAAACTGGTAAGTTTAAAAGTGATGATGAAGAACTTAGAACTAAATACGAGGAAGATTATCAGACCACACCAGAAGATTTGATGGGGATGTATTCCGACAAGCTTATAGAAAGCCAAACAGTAGATATGGTTTTGGAAATAACAGGTGGGGAACGAGAAAATCAAATGTTTAAAATGCTTGCAAATGCAGCACTTATGAACGCTCAAACAGGTGAGAAGACCACTGCAATCGTTGATTTGAATATGGATTAACACAAAAAGTAATAGTGCATCACTTATGCTGGTGCACTATTTTTTATGCATATATAATAAAAAAGAAAAAAATATTTTAACAAATTTGTTAATTCCTCTTGATTTTTTGAAATATTTTGGTATAATGAATATAAGGTATATAAAATAATTTTTTACAAAAGGAGATGTTTACTATGCAAATTGAATTCAAAAAACTAACACCATCAGCAAAAGCTCCAAGTAAAGACACAAGAAAATCACCAGGATGGGATTTATACGCAGATATTAACGAAGCTGTGCTTATTCCTGCGGGTTTGACAGTAAAAATTAATACAGGCATTTCTATTAATGCACCAGAAGGCTATTTCGGCGCGATTTTTGCGAGAAATGGTCTTTCTTCGAAAAAAGGGCTTGCGCCTGCGAACAAAGTAGCGATTTTATGTGAAGATTTTCATGGTGAATGCGTTATAGCACTTCATAATAGCTCGCCAGAACCACAAGCAGTAACACCAGGTGAAAAAATTGCGCAAATAGTATTTATGCCGTATTTTGCAGGTGACATGCAAGAAATATAGTACATAAAAAATGAAATCCGTAAAGAATTACTTCTCTACGGATTTTTTTATTTAAAAGAATTTAAAATATGTTGCAGGTAATTTGGTTTTAAATCATTTTCACTTGCAATTTCTTTTTTAGAATTTGAAACAAACGAAATATTAAGATTGCATTCGCCGTTTTCATTCGGGCTAACTAGAAGAAGTCCGTCTAGATTTTCGACAACTTGTTTTGCAAGAGAGAGTGAAAGCAGTTTTATGTCACGCATAATACCACCTTGTGGGCGGAAACTTTCTTCGTCAACAATTTCGATATTATCGATATTTTTAATAAATATATGCACTTTTCCGAAATTATGATGGATTGAAAGCTTTGTGTTCATATTTTCTTTGGAGTTAAGCAGACACATACCTAAAAAGATATAAAATTCGTGAATACTAATATCGGCATGGATTTTCTCTTTGTATTCTACCGAAATATTAGATAAATTAGATAGTTTTACAAAATCTTCGATGAAATCAGTTATACAAACATTGAAAATATCAGTTTTAGCTTTTCCATAAACAATTTCGAGCATATCAAAATAAACCTTCAGCCTGCATACATCAAAATATTCAGTCGTAAGTGCCTTTGAATATGAATTTTCAAGCACTGAAGAAAGTATATCTAAGTGTCTAGGTAGGTTTTTTGTGACAACATTTCCAATATGTTCTTTATATGATTTTTTGAAGTTTTTAGGGACGCTTATGGTTTTTTCAAGCGAAATATAGCAATAATCTGCCAAAAATGTAGCACGAACATGGTACTCATCGTCAGAAACAAACTCTATAAAATCTATATCTTTTTTATTAAGAAAAATATCTCGAATTTTATCACAAAACTGATTTGAAAAAATATTTCTAAAGTTACTTTGTTCTATGCCTAAGAAATTTTCTTTGAAATTTTCAGAAGAAACCAAAATATCGAGGTCATTTCCACAAATTGCCATTATGCTATTGTCGTTTAATGAATTATTTTCTAAAGTCAAACTTATGCTCACCTTCTTTGTA
>CAYJLC010000027.1:751-1383 GCA_964370735.1 uncultured Oscillospiraceae bacterium | reverse complement strand
TATATCAATATATACATTATACTATAAATTTCACATAAAATAAAGAGGAAATTTGTTTAAATTTATTAATTTTAAAAATTCGACATAAATTTAACAAAAAAATCTTGTTTTTTTATTTAATATGGTGTATAATGAATTTGTTGAATAAAATATTTAGGAGGAATTCAAATTATGGCAATCAAAGTAGGTATTAATGGATTTGGTCGTATCGGCCGTTTAGTGTTCAGAGCAGGTTTATCAAACCCTGACATCGAGTTCGTTGCAATCAACGATCCTTTCATGACTCCAGACTACATGGCTTACATGTTACGTTACGATTCAGTTCACGGTCGTTTTAAAGGTGAGGTTTCTTACACTGAAAACTCTATCATTGTTGACGGTAAAGAAGTGAAATTCTTCGCTGAAATGGATCCAAAAAACATCCCTTGGGGTACTGCTGGTGCTGACTACGTTGTTGAATCAACTGGTGTATTCACTACAACTGACAAATGCCAAGCTCACTTAGAAGGCGGCGCTAAAAAAGTTGTTATCTCTGCTCCATCTGCTGACGCTCCAATGTTCGTAATGGGTGTTAACAACGATAAATATACTAGCGATATGAACGTTGTTTCTAACGCTTCTTGTACTACAAA
>CAYJLC010000027.1:262-741 GCA_964370735.1 uncultured Oscillospiraceae bacterium | reverse complement strand
TAAAGTTTTAAATGATAACTTTGGTATTAAAGATGGCTTAATGACTACTGTACACGCAACAACTGCTACTCAAAAAACAGTTGATGGCCCATCTAAAAAAGACTGGAGAGGTGGACGTGCTGCTTCTGGTAACATCATTCCTTCTTCAACTGGTGCTGCTAAAGCTGTTGGTAAAGTTATCCCTGAACTTAACGGTAAATTAACTGGTATGGCTTTCAGAGTTCCAACTCTAGACGTATCTGTTGTTGACTTAACTGTAAACTTAGGTAAAGCTGCTTCTTACGAAGAAATCTGTGCAACTATGAAAAAAGCTTCTGAAAATGAATTAGCTGGCGTTTTAGGTTACACTAACGAAGACGTTGTTTCTTCTGATTTCATCGGTGAAGTTTGTACTTCAGTATTCGATGCTAAAGCTGGTATCGCTCTTACTGACACATTCGTTAAAGTTGTATCTTGGTACGACAACGAGTGGGGTTACT
>CAYJLC010000027.1:0-252 GCA_964370735.1 uncultured Oscillospiraceae bacterium | reverse complement strand
AACAAAGTTCTTGACTTAATCACTTACATGAACGGCGTTGACGCTAAGTAATTAGATTACTTCTATTAAAATAAATCCGTACTTAATTGTGCGGATTTTTTTATTGACAAAACTACACATATCGTGTATTATAAATATGAGAGATGAGATAGAAAGGGTGAGATTTGGGATTAATAAAAAAAATACCGTTTAGCGAAATTGATAGAATAGAAATTTTTATAAACGATGAAAAAAATACTTTGCAAGAAATAA
>CAYJLC010000026.1:2836-29462 GCA_964370735.1 uncultured Oscillospiraceae bacterium | reverse complement strand
CGACGACCTCTAGCGTGACAGGCTAGCGCTCTAACCAACTGAGCTAATGGGCCAAAATATGGTGGGAACAACAGGGCTCGAACCTGTGACCCTCTGCTTGTAAGGCAGATGCTCTCCCAGCTGAGCTATGCTTCCATATTAAGTGTTGCGACAAGATTAATTATAACACATTTGAATTATTTTGTCAAGAAAAATTTTTATTTTTTCAAAACTATTTATTTTTCGCTGTGCTTGTGTTAATCAGCTTATTTATTATACTATACTTAATATTAAATGTCAATAGTTTTTTAAAATTTTTTTATTTTTATTTTCGCTTTCTATTTTCGCGTAAAACGCACCCTATAAACCCACTTTGCTCTCACCCTACTTCTACTACTAAAAGTTCGTTTTTTTGCATATAACGGCACTTTTTCACCTTTTAACCACCTAATGCATCATAAAACTTTACAGATAACCATAACACGCAAAAAACCTCATCCGAAGATGAGATTTTTTGGTTAGGAATTTATTTTAAGTCCAGATATCTTAGTTATGTTTTCTTTTTTTTGAAAATAAAGAAACAGTTGCAGCGCCTAATAAAGTTAATGCTGTTGTTAATTGTAACATTAAGCTATTGCTGTCGCTAGTTTGTGGAGTTGCTGCTAATGGAACTTCTTCGTCTGCGATTTCTACTACTGGAACTTCTACTTCTGGAAGATTTCCAAGTGGAACTTCGTCTTCTTCGATTTCAATTACAGGAGCTAAAACTTCTTCTGGAAGCTCGCCTAATGGTGTTTGCTCGTCTTCAATGTCAAGAATTACGTCGCCTTCAACTTCTGGTTCGCCTTCGTTTCCATTGTTGTTTCCGTTGTCAGTTCCTTCTTCTTCAAGATTTACAGCATATACTAGATTGATAACAACATCGCCACTTAATGTACCAGAAATTGCATCACCGTTTGCACTTGAATAAGTGTAACCTGCGATATCAATTATAGATGAATTCATATCATAATTTGAATTTTCAGAAATATCACTTAATACATAAGCTTCTGCGATAGCATTGCCACTTTGGTCTACATAATTCACTGTAACGCTATAATATGTTACTACTGGTCTAGTTGGGTCTTCGATTGTTAATGTAGCCTCTTCTACTACTATATTATAGTTTCCAGATGTAACACCTGTTGCGTATTCAACGTTAGTTGTATTAACATTAATAGAGCTGTTGAAAGTATATTTAGCAGCGTCAATCGCTTCTGTAACATTTAATCCTACGATTTCTCCATCAGTGCCGTATGCAAAATTTTCGCCAGTCACAAAGCCCGCACCTTCAATTGCAGCTTTATTTTCAACATAGCTATAAGTTGGAGCTAAATTTTGACCTGTGTATGTTCTTGTTTCGTTTGTGTAGCTAGGTGTTAATGTAACTGTTCTTGGTAAGATTGTTAATTTTGCACCATCATATTTTATTTCATAGTTACTTGTAATGTTTTTGCCTTCTGCATTGTCAATTTCGATTAAATCTTTGTTGATTAATTTTTTATTTTTGTAAGTACCAGCATCTATTGCTTCAAAGCCTTTAAGTGCTTCTTCTAAATCTAAAACATCACCTGCTAATAAGCCAGTATCATTTTTTAATTGGTCTTTTTTGTTGTATTCAGCTTCTTTTGCAGTGTAAGTTAATAAATGTTGATTTCCATCATAGTAAACTTTTTCGTTAGTCGCTTTAACAGCTACTACTCTTTTTGCGATTGAAAATTCTGCTGTACCGATATGTTTAATATTTCCGCCATCTTTTAATGTGAATTCAACAACATAAGCTTCTTCTGTTGCATTTGCATCACTAGTTAAATCTTCTGGAATAGAAGTAATAACTAAATCATAGCCTTTGTATCCTTCTGATAAGCCATTTAGAATTGCAGTTTCGATTTCTTCTTGTGTCCAAGCTTCACCGTCATATACTTTTGACTCTGTAATTGCTGTTTCGAATATTTCACCAGTATCAGCTACCACTAAATGTCCATCAACGTGAACTGCTTTACCTTCATTTTTAGCAACATGGAAACGCACTAAGTAATCTGATACGTCTAATTCATATGCTGGGTATAACGCTTTTAAAGTTTCTTCTTTTAATACACCATCCGCTGGGTATTCTTGGATATAGCTTTCGATACCGCCATTTGCTACGCTACCTTCTGAACCTTCAATTGAATCATTTCTGAAAATCCACCAGTAATCATTGCCATCTGCATAAACACCTGAAGTTACTGTATCAAATTCTGTTCCTTGACCGTCTGCATCATAGCTTTTTTCTTGATCTCGTGTCGCATTTAAGTCTAAAGTCATGTCTAACGCTTCTGGAGAAACTTTGCCTGAACCGATTGAAACATAGTGATTTGATGCTTGTGGTCCACCGTCTGTTGGTACTTCTTTGTCAAATTTCAAAATATAGAAATCAGCATCATATGGTGCTGTTCTAGTCCATATAGCATATAATTGTGTGTCATTTCCAAATTCAATTTCATCATCTGCGTAGTATTTTTGAGTACCTATATCATTTGATGTAAGCGCCCAGTGAGAGAATTCATAGCCTGTTGGAACTACAAAATCTGCTTCGTCTGTGCTATAAATATCTTCGCCTTCGCTATAAGTTTGCACATCAGTTTTATCAGCATTTTCCATTTGTCCACCTACAACTGGGTAGTTTGAATTATAGGTAATGTCGATAGCTTCCCACTCTGCATTAAGATATAAACCTGTATTTACACCTTCAGCGCTTGCTACTTCGTAAGTAGAAGGACGATTTCCTTTACCGTCTGGGTGATATGATGCAGTACCATGAGAGATTCCATTTACATCTCTAAGCATCCAATAGTCAAACATGTAACCCGCTGGAGCTTCAAAACTTGTTTCGCCCAAAGTTAAAACATCAGTTTGCACATCTAAGTAAGTGTCTTGAACGAAAGTTTCGTCATTGTTTGGGTCAATCACTGTTGGGTAGTTTGAATAATATGTAGAACTAACTGCTGTTAACACTTTCCAGTTTGCATAGATAGTTTGGTCTGATTCTAAAATATTGCCAAACGCAAATGGTGCATAAGTATCATCTACCCATCCTAAGAATTGGTATGCGTTAGCATTACTATCTGTGTAAATCCCACCAACTACAAATTCAGTTGGCTGAGTAGTTACTTCACCATTGTTTACATATTGTACTGTTGGTAAATCTATTTCTTCGCCATTGTAATTTGCAAAAGTTAAAGTTGTTGGTGTTGCGATTTTCAAATTCTTGCCTTGTGAGTTTTCACCGTTATCAATACCTGCTGGAGTATTTGCTGGTGTTCCTAATTCTTCGTCAGATGCATACGCAATTTGCATCATTGTGCTTGTTGCAATCGTGCAAGATAATAAAACGCTCATAACTTTTAGTGATAATCTTCTGTTCATATAATTCTCCTTGTCAAATGTCTATCCAAATAACCTAATATTATTTTCAATAGATTTCCTTAAATTAATTCCTACCTAATTTCTGTACTAATAATAACATCTCATTGTTACATCTTGGTTACATTTTGAAGAATTTTCAAATTTATTTTTTATTTGTTTTTCTTCTCTTGTGTAACCTTATGAACCTATTCTAACACCCCAATGTTACACATTGGTTACATTTTGATGTTTTTTCAAAAAAGTTTTGATTTTTTTTAAAGAATTTTTTATACATATATATAGTAGGATTTCACACATTAAAAAAAGGCATAAAAAAATCGACTGGTAAACAGTCGATTATTCTTTTGTAAAACCCCAAAAATCCGTCGCTTCCCAATAATAACCCGCAGTAAATGCAGGTGGGTTTTCCGTTTTAACGGTCTGTGCTTCCAACATCCAATAATGGTCGAGCCATATCGGGAGGCCTGCATCTCTCGTCAAAAACAATTAAGAAATCCCTTATTAGTAGTGTAGGTTTAAAAAGGAAGCTAACGCGAAGCCCAGGGAATACTTTTACTCTTCTGATGTATCAAACTCGTACATATCTTCCAATCTGTCCATGAAAGTGTTGTATAGTTCCATTAATAATTCTTCATCATCAACAGAAACTAATAACTCTTCATCTCCACTATCATCAATTTTTAAGATGATAAGTTCTGCATCCTCTTCAATATCAAGATTTGCAGGAATGAAAGATAAATAAGTTTCGCCTTCGATTTCCACAGTGTCGATATGTTCAAATTCTATCTCTTTTCCGTCTTCATCTGTCAAAACCACGATGTTGTTGCCATATTCATTGCTCATACTTAACTCCGATCTACTATATCAATAGTTTCCCTCTCTATAATATTTAATATACACTAAAATGCGGAAAATTTCAAGTCTTTTTTTGTAAAAAGATATAATTTATTTTTAAAATTATAATTTTTGTCTAAAACAGGTGACAAAATTTACAAAATGTGGTATAATATGATTAATAAACTTAATTTCGGAGGAAATATGATTACAGTTTCAAATTTAAGCATAAACTTTTCTGGCACAGACCTTTTCAAACACGTTGACCTAAAATTCACACCTGGCAACTGTTATGGCGTTATCGGTGCTAACGGCGCTGGTAAATCTACATTTTTAAAAATGTTATCTGGCGACCTAGAACCAACAACCGGTGAGGTATTTATACCTAAAAATATTCGTATGTCTGTTTTAAAACAAGACCACTATGAATTTGACGAGTACACTGTTCTTGATACTATCATTCAAGGAAATGCTCGTTTATACCAAATTATGCAAGAGAAAGACGCATTATACGCAAAAGAAGATTTTTCTGACGAAGATGGAATAAAAGCTTCTGAACTTGAAGGCGAATTTGCTGAGATGAACGGCTGGGAAGCTGATTCAGATGCTTCAAAATTAATTCAAGGTCTAGGACTTACTTCTGACATTCTATACAACCAAATGAGCATGCTTTCTGGTGATGAAAAAGTGAAAGTTTTACTTGCAAGAGCGCTTTTTGGCAACCCAGAAATCATCCTACTAGATGAGCCTACAAACCATCTTGATATCGAAGCTGTAAACTGGCTTGAAGATTTCATTTTAGACTATGTTGGCACTGTTATCGTAGTATCGCATGACCGTCACTTCTTAAACACTGTTTGTACAAATATCGTTGATATCGACTACGGAAAAATTAAAATGTATGTTGGTAACTATGAATTCTGGTACGAATCTTCTCAACTTGTTCAACAATTAATTAAAAACCAAAACAAGAAAAATGAAGAGAAAAAGAAAGAGCTTGAAGCATTTATCGCAAAATTCTCTGCTAACAAATCAAAAGCAAAACAAGCGACTTCTCGTCGTAAATTATTAGATAAGCTTGCTATCGAAGATATGCCAGCATCAACAAGACGTTATCCTTATGTTAACTTCCAAATCGAAAGAGAGTGTGGTAAAGAAATTTTATCTGTCGAAGGCATCAGCCACACTGTCGACGGTGTAAAAGTTCTAAACAATATAAGCTTTAGAATTTCTAACGGCGACAAAATCGGTTTAGTCGGTGATGAAATTGCGACAACTACTCTTTATAAAATCCTTGCTGGTGAAATTACACCTGATGAAGGTACTTTTAAATGGGGTGTATCAACTTCTCAATCTTATTTCCCAAAAGACAACACAGAATTTTTCGAAGATAATAAAGACCCTATTATCGAATGGCTTAAAGGTTATTCTACTGATGATAGCGAAAACTTTTTGCGTGGTTTCTTAGGAAGAATGTTATTCTCTGGTGATGATGTATCAAAACCTGTAAATGTTCTTTCTGGGGGAGAAAAAGTTCGTTGTATGTTATCTCGTATGATGATGAGAAATGCAAATGTTATCATGCTAGACCAACCTACAAACCACTTAGACTTAGAGTCAATCACTGCTTTAAATAACGGTTTAATCGCATATAAATCAAATATTCTTCTTTCAACTCATGACCATGAGATTTTAGAAACTGTTTGTAACCGTATTATAGAAATCAGAGAAGAAGGCACTTTAGATAAAATGTGTACTTTCGATGAGTTCTTAGAGTTCAAAAAAGCTCAAAATATTCATTAATAATAAAAAACCACTAGAAATAGTGGTTTTTTCACGTCTATATATTTAAAACTACATACTCATAAGACTTCTTGGTGAATTTTTATCGATAATTAAATCTAAACCACTGATTGACGCATTCACAATTAATTCTAGTGGGAAATTCAGTTCCTCTAAAATTGGAATTAGGCGCGAAAAATTCGCAACGTCTAAATCTATATGGCTATCACTTCCGAGTATAACTTTTGTGCCATATTCCATGCATTTTTTCATAACATAACGCATATTTTCGCCACCGTCATGCCTAGTTGACAGCGGATTTAATGACGAATTATTAAGTTCAATTATCGTGCCTGTTTCATTTGCTATTGGAAGCACTTTGTCAAAATCAATCGCATATCTAGAATCGTCTGGGTGTCCGATTATTTTAACATACGGATTTCTCATAGCACCAATCAAAGCATTTGTATTTTGTTCGATATTTCCAGGGGCGATACATGGCACATGCAGGCTTGCTATCACATAATCCAGTCGCTTGCAAGTAAACTCATCAATATCAATATTCCCATCAAAATCTATGATATTTGCCTCTGCACCACAAAAAATATGCACACCATCGATAATTTTCGGCACAACTCTTACATTTAGGAAATAATATTTCGTAACACCGCCCGGCAAAGCTTCTGCGTGTTCTGAAAATCCGTATGCATAAAGCCCTTTTTCACTTGCCGACTTAATATTTTCTTTGAGTGTGCTAAATGCGTGACCACTCGCTATTGTATGACTGTGTAAATCAAAAAAAATCTTCATATTAACCTCTTATCTAAATAATCCTGAACCTATTCTAACCATATTTGAACCATTTTTCAGCGCTAATTCAAAATCATTTGTCATACCCATCGAAAGTATATCAAATTCGTTGAATTTACTGAATTCGTGGTACATTTTTTCGAAATCACGCTCGAGTTCTAACCCTGAATATTTCATAGGAATTGTCATAAACCCTCGAATATTTACGTTTGAAAACGCCGATATTTCGTCTACTATTTTTAAAGTATCACAAATATTTATACCACTTTTCGTGTCCTCATTTGACACATTTATTTGAATTAAAATATCTTGAACTTTGTCTATTTTCCTTGCTTCCTTATCGATAACCTCTGCTAATTTCACACTGTCTACCGACTGAATTAAACTAACTTTGTCTATGATATATTTCACTTTATTTGTTTGCAAATGTCCGATAAAATGTATATTTTTGCACTCGTAATCATCGTATTTAGACAAAAATTCTTGAACTCTATTTTCTCCAAGTGTATCTATTCCCATTTTAGAGGCGATATTCACAAAATCTACACTTGTATATTTCGTAACAGCAACTATTTTTGCATTTTTATTTATATTTGAAACTTTTTCTTTGTAAAACTTAACATTTTCTGAAACTTTATTTTCCATAAATACCTCCGTCTATATTAATTATACAATAAATTCAATATTTTTTCAATAATAAGTAACACATTTTAATTTTTTCTCATATAATGATAGTAGCCAACATTTTAACTAAGGAGGTTTTGTATGCTAAATCAAGATTTTGACAAATTATTAAACGACCCTAATGCAAAACAAAAAATCGGGAAATTATTAAGCACAAAAGAGGGCAGAATGCTTGCTGAAAATTTATCCAAGATGGCAAGTAGTAACCCTGATTTTTTAAATGCACTAAATTTTGCAAGCAAAGGTGATATGAATTCTGCAAAAAACTCTGTAAATTCTGCTTTAAATACCAAACAGGGCAAAGAAATGGCAGAAAAACTATCAAAAATTTTAGGAAATAAATAAAAAGGGAGTGCTTTATGGATGAAAATAACTTAAATTCACTTGTGTCGCTGCTAAGTGGTCTTTCTTCAAATTCGCAAAATAATCAAAATTTAGGTAATGATAGCCCAGATTTATCGAATATTATTCAAAATGTTATGGGCGCTTTGCAATCAAATAATATTAATACTGATAATTTAGGCAAAGAAACTGCAAATTTCCAAGCTGTTTCCCCAGAACTTACACAAAATTCCACTGATTTTTCTGGTATTTTAAATAATCTCAGCTCTTTTTTATCCAATAGTAATTATGATGATAAAACAAATTTATTAATTGCTGCAAAGCCATTTCTAGGCGATAGTTTTATGCCCCATATCGACCATGGTGTAAAAATCGTGTCGCTTGCGAAAAAAATAAAAGTAATGCTAGGTACGATGGGTACTAGTTTGTAGGTGATTTATGTTTAATGAATATGAAAATAGCAATTTTTATCATAACCAATTTTCCGAAGAAGAAAATTTATTACCCCAAGTCGAAAAAAAGAATGGTGTTTTCGGAAATTTACGCTCTTTTGAATTAAACGAAGAAACTATCATTTTAATTGCAATAATTGCTTTTTGCCTGTATGATGATTTTGATATGGAGCTCATAATAATCATCGCAGCACTCTATTTTTTAGGTATTTAGCTACATAATTTTAATATCGGGCTGTCTTTTAGACAGCTCTTTTTGCTTTGTATCAAATTTTACACATAAATAGACGCATTTACTTCTAATTAGTTTATAAAATGTTTATTAATTTTACACTTGAAGTTTATATAGGAATTATATTATAATAGTATAAAGGCAAGGAGGAGCAATTTATGAAAATTCGTACACAAATATTAATTTCAAGTACAGCACTGGTCGCCATCGGACTAATTCTAGTGGTTTCTATAAATTTCTTCTCTTTCAGAAATTTTTCAAAGCAATCTCCCGAAACTCCATCAAAAGTTATTGAGTATTTTCTTGAAAACGAAGAAAAGCTACTTGAAATTGATGAACAACTTAAAATGTACAACATTAGGCTCATTCCTGTTCAACGTGAGTTTGAAAATAGTGAGGATATTTTAAACCAAACACTTAGTCGTTCACTAGGCACTATGATAGCATGTGTTTTAATCGTTCTTTTGCTTAGTAATGCTTTCACTTTTTTTGCAGCTAAAAAAATAACAACACCACTTTCCGAGCTTACAAAAGGTGCAAAACGCATCGGTGATGGTGATTTTAGTTTCCCTATTGAATATACTAGCAATGATGAATTTGGTGAAGTTTGTAAAGCTTTTAATCAAATGCAAGACAGGCTTATGAAATCACAAGAACAAACGCAGGCTTTAGAACAAGCAAGAACAGACATGATTGCAGATATTTCTCACGATTTGCGTACACCTTTAACATCAGTAAAAGGCTATATAAAAGGTCTTCAAGACGGTGTTGCTAATACCGAAGCAAAAAAACAACGTTATTTAGACACAGCTTATAGACGTGCTTGTGACATGGATATTTTGCTCGAACGACTATTTTATGTTTCTAAAGTAGAAACTGGTACTTTGCCTATCAATAAAGAATATGTTGATTTTGCTAAAATCCTTGACGATTTTAAATTTATAGTGACACCAGAACTAGAAACTATTGATGCAAGTATCGAAACAAAAATAACCGAGAAACCTTGTATGTTACATTTAGATTATGGTCAAATTCAGCGTGTTTTATCAAATTTCGTTGAAAACTCAGTTAAATATGCTAATGTTTCCAACTTAAATATCAAAATATCATTAGAAAGCGATGTAAATTTCGTGACTGTTATATATCAAGACAACGGAAATGGCATCTCTGAAGATGGACTATCTCATTTATTTGACAGATTTTGGCGTGGAGATAAGGCTCGTTCAGACACAGACGGTAGTGGTTTAGGCTTATATATTTGCAAATATATCGTAAATTCTCATGGTGCGACGATAGATGCATATAACGATAATGGATTAAAATTTATATTGAAATTCCCAAGAAAGGACGGTTAAAATGGCTAAAATATTAATTGTAGAAGATGATGAGGAAATTGCATTCTTAGAGCAGGATTATCTAGAAATTCATGGTTATGAAACTGAAATCGTAGCCGATGGAGATTTAGCGTGTACTAAAGCATTAAGCGGTGAATTTGATTTAGTTTTACTAGATTTAATGCTACCAAATACGGATGGATATGAAGTTTGCAAAGCCATCAGAAATAAAATCGATGTGCCTATTTTAATGGTTACTGCACGAAATCAGTCGATAGATAAAGTGCGTGGTCTTGGGCTTGGTGCCGATGATTATATCGCAAAACCGTTTGACCCTTCAGAGCTTGTAGCGCGTGTAAAATCCCATCTTGCGAGGTTTAAAAGGCTTACATCTAGCGATGCTCAGGTTGGAAGTGATGAAATTAACCTAGGCGAAATCAAAATTTTAACGCGTAGCTGGAAAGTCTTAAAAAATGGCGAAGAAATCACCTTGCCAAACCGCGAATTCGAACTTCTTCTATTTTTAGCCGAAAATCCGAATATAGTTTTCTCAAAAGACCATCTTTTCGAGCGAATTTGGGGATATGATTATGTCGGCGATAGTGCAACAGTGACAGTTCATATTAATCGTATTCGTGAAAAAATTGAAAACGACCCTAAAAAACCTAAAATTGTAGAAACAATTTGGGGCGCTGGATATAGACTTAATTTATATAATTAGACCTGTAAAAGTGATAAAATAGAGAAGAACCCTGTTTTAAAACAGGGTTCTTCTTCATATTATACAAAAACATTATTTTGTGACTACGTCACACTTTTAAATTTTCGTCGAATTTGTAGGGGAGAACTGCGTTCTCCCTAAAAAGCAAGCAAATTTCGACGAAAAGGTGTATTTCAACCTTGAGAGGTCGACCAAAAGGGTTTCACCCTTTGGAAACCTGACCACCTGACGTGGACGCATTTTTATACTTTCTCGTTATTAATGTATTTTTTTGATATATCTATTTAATATTTCGATTAATATTATCATTAAAACTGCAAATACTATTAAATAATATGGGTACAATGTTATTGTTATATATTCGGCAATAAGTCCAAATAAAGGTGGTGCCACTATCATTCCTGTATATGCACACGCCATTTGAATACCGATTATAGCACCTGAATTTTCTTTTCCGAAATTTGATGGTGTCGAATGAATAATCGCAGGGTAAATTGGTGCACAACCAAAACCTACTATTAAAATCCCTGCTAGCGCTAGGCTTTCATTTATTGGAATTAAAATCGCACCTAATAAAACTATTGCCAATCCATAACGAATTAATCTCTTATCCCCTGCTTTATCGGCGATAAATCCACTTAAAATCCTACCTGTTGTGATACCTAAATAAAATAGCGATGCGAAAAATGCTGCTGTGTTTTCGTCAATATCGTGTACACTAACAAGATAAGAGCTCGCCCAAAGTCCAGCCGTTGCTTCTACTGCTATGTAGCAAAAAAATGAAATCAAAATAAGTTTAACACCTTTGATTTGTAGTGCTTCTTTAAACGATAATTCTTTTGCTTCCGTTTCATCACTTGCTTTATCACGCTTTTTCCAAAGAGGCAAACTAGCAAAAATTATAACAGTTAGTATAACTTGCAAGATAGCAACTGTTAAATATCCATAATTCCACGCCATATTATTAGTAAGATACGCACCCATTACATACGGTCCTAATGCAGCACCAATCCCCCAGCAAGCGTGTAGCCAACTCATGTGTTTTGCCTTATAATGAAGTGCTGCATAATTATTTAACGTCGCATCGACAGCACCAGCACCAAAACCATAAGGTATTGCAAAAATACAAAGCATTATAAATGAATTCGATACAGAAAATCCAAAAAGACCAATCGCAGTAAGTAGCACACTAAATGCAGTTATAGTACCACTGCTAAATTTTCTTGTCATTTTATCAGAAAAAAGACTTGAAACAATAGTTCCTCCAGAAATAATAAGCGAAACAAGTCCTGCATACGATATAGGTGCATTCATTTCTACTTGCATAACTGGCCATGCAGACCCTAAAAGTGCATCTGGTAAGCCTAAACTTATAAACGCAGCGTAAATAATTAAAATTAAAATATGTGTCATAAAATACTCCTAAAATTTAGTTCAGCTAATTCTATCATATAGAGAACGCTTTGTCTATATATTTTTGTTGTCTTTTGTATTATTTTTTGCTATAATTAAATTAATATTAAAATAAGAGGTAAAATTATGAACACAAATTATATAGAAGGCAGAAATGCCGTTTTAGAACTACTAAAAACTGACAAATGCATCGATAAAATCTACATTGCATCCGATTTAATCGGAAAAGTTAAAGAAATTAACACAATTGCAAAAGAAAAGGGTATCGTAATTTCTTCGGTTGATAGAAGAAAACTAGACCAACTTTCTGAAACTAAGTCGCATCAAGGTGTAATTGCATCGGTTGCATCGGTAGATTATGTCGAAATTAACGATATTTTGAAAGTTGCAGAAGAAAAAGGCGAAAAACCTTTCATCATTGTGTGTGACGGAATTACAGACCCACATAACCTAGGTGCGATTATTAGAAGTGCCGAATCGGCTGGTGCTCATGGCATAATTATTCCAAAAAGACGTGCTGTCGGCTTAAATTCTGTGGTTTCTAAGTCATCTGCGGGAGCTTTGCACCATATTGGCGTGTGTAAAGTTGTAAATATTTCGCAAGCTATCGACGAATTAAAAGAGCGTGGTGTTTGGATTTTTGGCGCAGATGCAGACGGAGATAAAAATATTTACGATGCAGATTTCGTTGGTGCTTCAGCAATCGTTATTGGTTCTGAAGGCGAAGGAATTTCTAAAAATGTTCGTAAAAATTGTGATTTTATTGTAAGTATCCCTATGAAAGGCAAAATAAATTCACTAAATGCATCAGTTGCATGTGGAGTTTTATTATATGAAGTAGTGCGTCAAAGAGGTGTATAATTTATGTCGGAAAAAAGAGATAAAGTTTCCGATATCCTGTCAGAAATGGGAGTTAGTTCGGATATAATCAAAAAAAGTTACGAAAGAGAAGAAAAATCGTCGTTTAAAAAATCTTATAAAGGTGAAAAATTCACAGGTGATTTCGATGAAAACGAGCAGACAAGTAATTCGGTAAAATTCATAAAACATAAGAGTTTTTCAAAAAAAATGACCACAAACTCGCTAATGGTGTTGATGATTTTTGCACTGTCTATGTATTTGCAATTAGGAAATATTTACAACTTTCCTCTGCCAGAACTATTTGTTTTTTATATAAATCCTTATATTTTCACACTTTTAAACATTGCTTTATTAATTTTTTCATCAATTATTTCTCTCGATGTCTTTTATGACGGATTTAATCATTTCCCAAAGGCTAATTTGAACACTTTAGTGTGTTTTATTACATTTTCATCACTTTTATACATGCTAAGTGTAATTTTTCTTCCTAGACCTGTCGGATATTTTCCACTTACTATTGTCTGCATATTTCTGCACTTTTTATCCCTTAAAAACCTGTCTTATAAGCATAAAAACCACGCTTTTTTGCACAAAATACTTGCCTCGCAAGGTGATATCAAATATGTTACAAACAGCCAAAAAGGCAATGGTGGATATATTTTAAAGAGCGATGAGCAAAATTTTATAAAAAGTAAATCTTACGACGTTTTTATATCGATTTATGTATATGTATGTGTTTTTATGTCGATTTTGTTCTCACTTTTCACTGCAAACGGAGATTTTTCGCTCGCTTTTTATATTTTAAGCGTAATTTTGCCGATAACTTTGCCATTAAATTTCATTTTTTGTATGCCATACAGAAAAATCGCAAAACTCTTATTTCGAGATGGAATTGCGATTAAAAACTTCTCAGATTTAAGGATTTTTGTTAAAAACGAGGCAGTTTGTCTGTCTGACACTGATATTTTTGACGAAAACTCTGTTTTTATAGACACAATCAGCCTTTTTAGTTCTTATTCAGCCGAACAAGTTATTGCTATATGCGATGCTGGTTTTAAGGCTCAAAACAGCGCTTCGCACTATGCTTTTGAGTCAGAAATGAAGAAAATGTATATCGCACCACTTAAAGCAGATGAAATTTCCGATGAAACTGCCGATGGTTTTACTTTTTCTTTGCAAAATACACGAATTTCTATCGGTAATGAATCATATATTCAATCATTAGGACTAAATTGTCCAATTTCTGTTGAAAATTCTATGTATGTGGTTGCAAATCATCAAATTGTTGCAAATATAACATTAAAATTCGTTGCTTTAAATGAAATTTATGATTTATTGGGTATTTTAGAAAAAGAATCTATCGAAATTATCATCGCATCAGTTGATTTTAATATAAATGATAAGATGATTTGCGATTTATTTGACTTAAAACAGATAAAATATCTTGATTTTTCAAAAAGATATTCATTAAAGCATCAAAAAATTTCGAATGAGCAACCAATTATGTTGAAAAAATATTCCGGCAAATCATTTATACTTTCCGTTTTATATTCTAGAAAAATCAACACTTTGTTTAAAAGAAATCTTATAATCGGAGTAATAAATTTAGCTGTGGGAATCTCACTTTTAGGCTACCTATGTGTCGCTTTTTCACCACATATTTTGCTTCCACATAACATTTTAGCATATATGTTACTATGGCTAATGCCTACATTATTTATGCAGTTTGCTTTTAGCAAAATTTAACAATATTTTAAATTTTTATTGATTTTTATCGACAATTGATATATACTATTTATATAAGTTTTTATTTAGAGGTGAATTTTGGCAATTAAATTAATTTTATTCGGTGCAATTATTGGTATTGCAAATATAATTCCAGGTGTTTCTGGTGGCACTATTGCTGTTGTTTTAAAAATTTATGATAAATTAATCCACTCGGTTTCAAATATAAAATCTGACTTTAAAAATTCGCTTAAATTTTTAATTCCCATTGGAATTGGTGCTGGTATTGGGATTATTTTGTTTTCGAAAATCATAGAATGGGCTCTTTTATACTTCCCTGTCGCTACAAGTTATGTATTTGTCGGACTTATAATCGGCTCAATTCCGTTAATTTTTAAAAAAACCAATACAAAATCCATTAAATTTTCTGAAATTTTGATTTTTATAATCTGTATTTCAATTATGTTTGCAATGGACTTTTTCAAAGATACGGTCGGAGCTGCCACAATAATCGACACTCTGTCTGTTTCAAATTTTATAATACTTTTTGGCGCATCTTTTCTTGCAGCTGGCGCGATGATTATTCCGGGGATTTCGGGGTCGTTTATTTTGCTACTTCTTGGAATTTATAACTCCGTTTTAGCGGCAATTTCGAACTTTAATCTGCCTATTTTAATACCTGTGGGGATTGGTATGGCATATGGTATTTTAGTGTGTGCTAAAATTATTGACAAATTATTCGAAAAGTTCCCAAATCACACTTATAGTGGCATTTTAGGGCTGATGTTTGGCTCGATTTATGTGCTTATTCCACCGCCTATTTTAAATTTCGAACTATTAATCGGCATCATTTTGCTGATAATATTCGCTTATATTTCATACAAGTTTTCAACAACAAAATAAGGAGGTTTTCTTATGCCACAAGGTTTAATGTTCGACCTATTTTTATGGTTAGCTGTCATCATTATCTTCGCTGTCGTCGAAGGGTTCACTCTAGATTTATCATCAATTTGGTTTTCTGTCGGTGGTATATTTGGTATGATTTCTGCACTTTTTATTCGTGATTTTTTCATACAATTCATTATTTTCTCGATTTTCACTATCATTTGTCTTATTTTTCTTCGACCGATATCAAAAAAACTCATTTTTAAAAAGGGTGTTGATACAAATGTCGATAGATTGATAGGCGAACTCGCCATTGTAACTGACAAAATACAATATAATAAAGGCGAGGTAAGAATCGACGGAAAAATTTGGACCGCTAGAAATATTTCACCTGATGAAGAAATTGAAATTGGGCAAAAAGTTCAAGTTCTTGAGATAAAAGGTGTTAAATTAATTATTAAAAAGATTTAAAGGAGAGTTTTATGTTAGAGTTATTTATTCCACTAATTGTTCTAATAATATTTGTTTTAATCATAGTTTCAGCAAATATTATCATCGTACCACAGGCTCATGCTTATGTTGTTCAACGCTTAGGAGCGTATTCTTCTACTTGGCAGCGTGGTCTTCATGTTAAAATCCCATTTATTGAGAAAATTGCAAGACGTGTATCGTTAAAAGAGCAAGTTATCGATTTTCCACCACAACCAGTTATCACAAAAGATAATGTAACTATGCAAATCGATACAGTAGTTTATTTCCAAATTACTGATCCAAAATTATACACTTATGGTGTTGAAAATCCTATTTCTGCCATTGAAAACCTTACTGCGACAACTCTTCGTAACATTATTGGTGATTTAGAACTTGACCAAACGCTAACTTCAAGGGATATTATCAACACAAAAATGCGTGCGATTTTAGACGAAGCTACTGACCCTTGGGGTATTAAAATCAATCGTGTTGAGCTTAAAAATATCATTCCACCAAGAGAAATTCAAGACTCAATGGAAAAACAAATGAAAGCAGAACGTGAAAGACGTGAATCTATTCTTGTTGCTGAAGGTAAGAAAAAATCTTCTATTTTACTTGCAGAAGGTGAAAAAGAGTCTACTATTTTACGCGCTGAAGCCGAAAAACTTGCAAAAATCGCTCAAGCTGAAGGTGAAGCTGAAGCTTTAATGACGGTTCAAAAAGCACTTGCAGACAGTTTAAAAATGCTTAATGAGTCATCTCCAACTGAACAAATCATCAAAATAAAGGCTTTAGAAGCTTTTGCAAAAGCTGCTGATGGTCAGGCTACAAAAATTATCATCCCTTCAGAAATTCAAGGTTTAGCAGGTCTTGCGACTTCGCTTTCAGAACTTTCTAGAAAAGACGATATTGTTAAATAAATAAATTATAGTGAAATATTAGAATTGCCCTCTGATATTTCACTTTTTTATGCAAAAAAAACGGACTAAACAGTCCGTTTTTAATATTATTCTACAAAATCAAATGCGAATTCATAGATGTATACAGAGTCGCCCTCTTTAACACCAGCTTCAACAAGCATATCGAAAATACCAGCTTTTCTAGCCATTTTTTCGAAATACATACGAGATTCGTAGTCTTCAAGGTTAATTCTACCCATAAGTCTGAATATCCAGTCACCTTCAACTGTGTAAGTTGTATCGTCAAGGCGTGTGATAACAGTATCTTTCGGGTCTAAAACTTTCTCTTCTTCGACATATTCAGTTTCGAAAATCTCGATTGGAGGTAAGTCCTTTAAATTGTCCCAAGTTGTGTAGATAAGCTCACGAACACCGGTATTTGTTACAGAAGAAAGTTCTAAAAACAGATATCCTTTTGCAGTCGCAGCTTCTCTTAAACGCTCAATATTATCATTTTCTTCATCAACTAAATCGGTTTTAGATGCAACAACTATTTGCGGTCTAGTCGCGATAATATGGTTGTATGAAGAAAGTTCGTGACAAATCGTGTTGAAATCCTCGATAGGATCTCTGCCTTCTCTGCCAGAAACATCGACTAAATGAAGAAGAAGTCTACATCTGTCAACGTGACGCAGGAATGCATGTCCTAAACCAGCGCCTTCGTGGGCACCTTCGATGATACCAGGGATATCTGTCGCAACAAATGATTTCCCTTCTTCAACGTAAACCACACCTAAATTCGGTGTAATTGTAGTGAAATGGTAGTCTGCAATCTTTGGTTTTGCAGCAGAAATTACTGAAAGTAAAGTAGATTTACCCACATTAGGGAACCCTACTAAACCAACATCGGCAAGCAATTTAAGCTCTAATGTAAGGTCAAATTCTTTTCCCGGCATACCATTTTTCGCAAAGTGTGGTGATTGTCTTGTCGGTGTCGCAAAGTGATGATTTCCCCAGCCACCAATGCCACCTTTTGCAACGATAAACGGCTCATTATCAGACATATCTTTGATGATTTGACCTGAATTTTGCTCACGAATTACCGTTCCACGAGGAACTTTGATTACTAAATCATCGGCACTTTTGCCCGAACATTTTTTAGAACCACCATTTTCGCCGTTTTTCGCAGCGTATCTTCTTTTATATCTAAAATCCATAAGTGTAGAAAGATTATCGTCGATTTTGAAAACAATATTTCCACCGCGACCACCATCTCCACCATCTGGACCACCATGCGTGATGTATTTTTCTCTATGGAAACTTACTTTTCCATGCCCACCATCGCCGGCTTTTACTTTAATTTTGGCTATATCTATAAACATAATTAGCCTCCTAAATGCTTATTTTTTCTGGTAAATCGATTACTTTTCCAACTAAATCGTATATTTTAACAAAGTGCTCACGCTCTTTTAGTTTCGTTCCGAGTGATGTTGGTATCGCAATTATATCTTTATTTGGATTTTCACTCAAAAAAGTACGAACTGCAGGAGGAAAAGTTCCTGCCCACACTGGAAAAATAAGTACAATTTGCTCATTTTCTAATACAGGCGTATAATTTACGCTTAAAGCTTGCTTTTTTGCTGCAGCTCCACCACCTTTTACGAAATTAACTGGACCTGACCAGTCTTTTCCGTCATCGATGAAATGTGATGTTGCATTTTCTCTTTTAGCTAGTTTTTCTGCTAAATCTTTGCATCTTCCTGTTCTCGTGAAATAATAAATTTGCATAAAACACCTCCGATTTACCACTTTAGTTCTTTATTAATTTAAAAAAAGAAAATCTCTAAAAAACATAGAGATTTTCTGAGTATTTAACTAAGCAATTTCGTAAACTGAAACTTTCTTACGATCTTTACCTAAACGTTCGAACTTAACTTTACCTGAAACAGTAGCAAATAAAGTGTCGTCGCTACCTTTACCTACGTTAGTACCTGGGTGAATTTTTGTTCCACGTTGTCTAACTAATATATTACCAGCTTTAACAAATTGGCCGTCAGCACGTTTAACACCAAGTCTTTTTGACTCAGAGTCACGTCCGTTTTTAGTCGAACCAACACCTTTTTTACTAGCAAAAAACTGTAAACTAATTCTTAACACGTTCTACACCTCCATAATTTCAATATTTTCTCTGTAATCTTCGGAAAGATTATATAAATGAAGACAAAAAGTCTCAAAAATCGGCTTTGCAAGCACGATTGATTTTTTATCTTTTGGGTTCACTTTTATTGCAATAAGTGCAATAGTAGGGTCGATTTCCGTTTCAAAGTTTATCTTTAAAACATCGTCTAAATACACATGAACCATCATCACAGCACTAGAAATAGCAGAACATACGATATCCAACCCCTCATCGTCATAATCTGCATGACCAACAGTGGTTATTCCATAAATTTCGCCATCACATTTGTGAATTTTAATAGTAGTCATTACGCGTTAATTGCAGTGATTTCTACTTTTGTGTAAGGTTGTCTATGACCTTGACGTTTTCTGTAACCTTTTTTAGGTTTGTGTTTGTGAATCATAATCTTTTTACCTTTACCGTTTTTAACAACAGTACCGATTACTTTTGCACCTGAAACAGTTGGAGCACCAACGTTTAAAGTTTCGCCATTATGAGCAGCAAGAACAGTTGTAAATTCAACAGTTTCGCCAGCTTCAAGGTCTAACTTCTCAACATAAATTGTGTCACCTTGAGACACTTTGTATTGCTTACCACCAGTTACTAAAATTGCGTACATGTAAGCACCTCTCTTTCTTTAATGAGTCACGCTTTTAAGGGTGGACTCTTAGTCACTTTTAAAACACCCAATCAATGCGGCTTAGAACATTATATCATAGTATAATATTATTGTCAAGCTTTCTTTCTATTTTTTATTGCTCATTTTTGATATCACTCAATCGCACAAGCGTTGTTAGCGCCTGCTCAACCGTATAAACATCTTTTGGGGAAAATTCATCTTCCGAAGTGCCACCCATAACGCTCTCTAAAGCGTTTGTTTTAAGGCTAGAAATTTTAAGTATTGGCTCAATTGCCCAACTAGACGCTGTCGCTAAATCAGAAAATTCACTTTCATCCGTCATCATACTCGTATCTATTTCCAGAATTTCTGCTACATTTACAAGCATTTTTGCTGCTTGTTCCCTTGTTAAATTTGAATAAGGGTCAAATTTTCCATCGCCTATTCCATCGATAATCGCTAATTTGTTCGCTATAAGCACATCTAAGTCCTCGGTATCAGAAAACACATCAAATACTTCGATTTCTGGAAGTTCATAACCTATTGACCCCAAAGTATTCACTAAAAGTCTACAAAACTCAATTCGAGTTATTTCTTCTTTGAAAAAGCTTGTTCTAAATGCGACGTGTATACTTTCCTCAGTAATTCCAAGTTCTCTAGCCTTTTTCACATAGCTTTCAGCCCAAGGTGATATTTCATCAGCAATTTTTGGGTTAAAATCGTCAATTTCCACGCCATTTTCGTCTATTACATAGCTATATAATGGATTTTCTTGCAAAGGGTCTTTTGACGCGTAAAACTTTCCATCATCAAGTTCTATTATATGAGTATATTCATCAGAAATCACATCCATATCGAAATCAATCATTATAGAAAGTACATTATCTTTAACTATATAGCGGTTTTCAGTTATAAATGTGTTGTAAAAAGTGTCATAATCTTTATAAGTATCATAATTTGAGTTTATAAGCATTTTTTTACTATTAAATGGTTGCCATTGGAATTCTTGATTTGCATAATAATAATATTCGGCATCATATACTCTCTCTGTAAAACCATCTGTAAAATCGAAGCGATAAGGTTCCCAGTTTACATCGTTTTTATCCCAAATTGGCTCAAAAATGACATTAAACTGCTCGTCCATTAAGCCATATTTCCAAAAAAGTTGTGGTTCACCTGCATGTGCATCAAATTCAGACGTTTTAACAAGTTGATCTTCTGTGATAATATATAAACCTTGTGAATTTTGCCCATGAAGCTGATATTCTGTCATAAACTTTTCAGTATTGCCGTCTTGATTTACTTTCAAATAATAAAATTCTTTTCCGTCTGGGTTATCGTCTTCATACATAAACCAAATTTCATCACCATCTATGGTTTCGATATGACTTTCAAGAATTCGACCATTATAATCATAAGTTTCTACCGACATATTGTACCCAAAGTATTGCTCGTTTGCCGCAAGAGAAATTGTGCTAAATATCATCACTGAAAGTATTGCTAAAATAAACTTTTTCATAATAAATCCTCAATTAAGCTTTCTTTTTCAGAATTTTACCTTTTGCGTAATCTATTGCGATATTTAATTCTTCTATTTTTAAAATATATGCGAAAACAAAGTAAACTGTCGCACCAACTGCTGCCGAAGCGAAAATTTCAATTAGATTTCCTGTGTTTCCTAAATCACCCGTATAAGGTGTCAAGAAATATACAGTAAAGTACACAAAAACACCCATAACTGCCGATGAAATAAGCATTTTTATAATAGATTTAACAAGTAATTTAGTGCCTAAATTTCCGATTTTTCTTTGTAGGCGATAGTATAAAATCAGTGCAAGCACAGTATTTGCAAGCGAAGTCGCAAATGCAAGCCCGATATGTTTTAGATATGTCACAAAGATAAAATTAAACACTATATTCACTAAAAGTGACACCATATTGCTCAAAACAGGCGTTTTAGTGTCTTTTAATGAGTAAAACTGCTTATTCAGAACCTCGTTTAAACTAATAGCCGGAAGACCAATCGCATAAAACATCAAAATTTCTGATGTAATTTTTGCATCACTTTCGGTGAATTCACCTCTTAGAAACGCAAATTCTGTGATTTGAGTCGAAAGCATAATGAATGCAACTGTCACAGGGAGCACAAAAAGCAAAATCGTTTTCATGCTAGTAGTTGATATTTTCTTGTATTCTTCAAAATTTTTGTCATTTGCAAGCTTAGAAAGTGTCGGATATAGCGCTGTAACAATTGAAATTACAAAAATTGTCACAACAAATAAAATAAGCTGATTTGCGTATTTCATATTCGTAAGGACACCTTCGCCGATAACTGACGCGAAATTTCTATCGACAAGCGAGTTAAATTGAAAGATAAACTGCCCTAAAAATATCGGAATACCAAGTTTCACAATAGATTTTATAACTTCATCATTCGGATTTAATGTAAATTTATAACTAAATTTATTCCTAAAAGCCATAATCAGCAAGAAAACTGCCGAAATCACCCACGAAAATACATATCCTATTGCTAAAATATCAGTGTTTCCATAAGAAATTCCGAAAGTTACCATATTTATAAAGTTATAGATAACTGTTGCTACTCCGACAGTGAAAAACACTCCACGAAATTGCATATATCCATTCAAAATATTATAAATTACATATAAAAACGATGATGGAAGGATAATTCTCGCCATATTTACCGTAAGTAAACGCGTTTCTTCGGTGAAACCGACTGCAAAAAACGGAATAATCTGCTCTATAAAAACAATGCCTAAAATTGATACTAAAATAATCAGCACAGACACTATATTTATGATATTAGACGTAATTTTCGAAACTTTTTCTTTAGAAACTGCCGAAATCGTTGGAATATATCCTGTCGAAACTGCCACAGCTATTCCAGAAAAAATAGTCGTCGAAATAGTGGTCGCAATGATATATGCGTCCGTTAAATTTGACGAGCCATAAAAATGGGCAAAAACAATTTCTCTAGCAAATCCTGATAATTTCGAGATTATCGAGAAAACAAGCATCACAAAAGATGCCATTATAAGGTTATTTTTCTTCATATATCACCATTCAAATAAATATTACTTCTATTATACATTATAATTATATCTTTTGTCAAACTCGAGAAAATATTTCTAAATTTATAATATTTATAAGCTGTTTTTTTATTTAACAAATTGTAATATTCACAAAATATATAACTAGTTATTCTATTTTTAATCTTTTTGCACAGCCTTTGGAAAATCTCCCCCCCTTGTAATAAATCTTTTTTTGTATACATAGACTTAGATTAAAAGGGAGGATTTTTATGAAAGCTAAACATTTTAAATCAAGCGATTTGTCGCCTACTTTCACTGTTATGATGATTTTTTTACTGTGTGGTGCAGTTTTAGGGTCATTTTCTGGCTCTTATGCCCCAAAATTAGAACTTTCAAACGCACTCTTAGAAACTTCAAACAATTCTTATCTATATGCATTATTTGACTTTATTAAATACAATATTTTTCTCTTGCTTTTCAGTAAGTTTTTCGGATTTTTAATACCTTTTTTTGTTGGTTTCAGAGGTTTTTGCTTGTTTTTTTCAATATCTGCAATTTATAGTAGCGCTGAAACCTTTTTTGACAACGCGATAATCTTTGAAAGCGTTTTATTAAACCTTGTACATATACCTTGTTTTTTATTAATTGCTACAAATGCTTTTAAATTATTCACCGAAAAAGCAAAAACAAGACGACCGAAAAGCAGTCGTCTTGATGAAAGATATATTCAAATAATATTATATCTATTTATTAACTTTTTATGGTGTTCGATATTATTTCTCGTCTTTTAGGGCTTTTTCGCAATATGTGCACGAATTTTGTCCTAATTTCGGTAAATATTTCTCTACTCTTGTAATGCATTTTGGATTTGAACAAGCTTTTTCAGTGTTGTTTGATATTTTTTCAGATGCTGTTTTCTCATGTTCTTTTAGTAATTTATACATAAGTGCCATTCTGCCATACATACCACATTTTGCTTGTTTAAAGTATAATGCACGCTCATCATCGTCTACTTCAAATGCAATTTCGTCTACTCTAGGAAGCGGATGTAAAATTAACAGTTCTTTTTTCGCTGCTTTTAGTGTTTCAGTTGTTAAAACATAGACATCCTTTAAACGATTATATTCATAGATATCGTCAAAACGTTCTCTTTGAATTCTTGTCATATATAATACATCAAGAGAAGGAATCGCCTCGTCTAAATTTTCACATACTTCGTAATTAATATTAAGCTCGTCCATTAAATTCGTAATATAAGTAGGAACGCGCAATTCCACTGGTGAAATTAACACAAATTCTACACCTTTATACTTAGACAGCGATTTTATTAATGAGTGAACAGTACGCCCATATTTTAAGTCACCACAAAGACCGATTTTAAATGTATTAATTCTGCCTAGGTATCTTTTAATTGTGATTAGGTCTGTTAAAGTTTGAGTTGGATGAAGATGTCCACCATCTCCCGCATTAATAACTGGACATTCACTATATAATGATGCTGCAAGTGCACTACCTTCATAAGGGTTTCTCATAACTATTAAATCAGCATATTGCGATGCAATCACAATTGTGTCTTTTAAGCTCTCGCCTTTTGATACTGACGACGCCCCAGGGTCTGAAAATCCGATAACCTTGCCACCTAGACGATACATTGCTGTTGTAAATGAAAGACTTGTTCTTGTGCTTGGCTCAAAAAATAAGCTTGCAAGAATTTTTCCTTCTAAGGATTTTGAATATTTGTCTGCATTTTCCATCATATCAACACTTAAGTCGTAAATTTCGTTGAATTCTTCTTTTGAAAGATTAGCTAAATCAATAATGTGCTTCATAAATTGTACCTCGTAAAAATAGTATATTCCTATTGTATCATACTTTTAGAAATTTTTGTAGATTTTTATTGAAATTTCGCAAAATTTTTTGTATAATAGATAATAGATATTTATAGGCATTAATTTTAGGAGGTACAAATGAAAAAATTATTCACAGATTTAGAACAAGTTACTAAAATAGTAGAAAGTTTCCCTACACCTTTTCATCTATATGACGAAAAAGGTATTAGAGAGAATGCAAGAGATTTACACAAGGCTTTTGCTTGGAACAAAGGATTCAAAGAATATTTCGCAGTTAAAGCTACTCCAAACCCAAAAATTCTACAAATCTTAAAAGAAGAAGGGTGTGGCGTTGACTGTTCATCATACACAGAATTACTAATGAGTGATGCTTGTGGTTTCAAAGGTTCTGAGATTATGTTTTCTTCAAACGTAACTCCTGCCGAAGATTTTAAACTTGCAGCTGACCTTGATTCAATTGTAAACTTCGATGATATCACTCATATCGATTTCTTCGAAAAAGTTGTAGGCAAATTCCCAAAAACTATGAGCTGTCGTTTTAACCCAGGTGGTACTTTTAACATTTCAAACAATGTTATGGACACGCCAGGGGACGCAAAATACGGTTTAACTCGCCCTCAAATGGTAGAGGCTTTTAAAATCTTAAAATCAAAAGGTGTTGAAAACTTCGGTATTCATGCTTTCTTAGCATCAAACACTGTTTCTAACGAATACTACCCAGCACTAGCAAGAGTTTTATTTGAACTTGCTGTTGAACTTAAAAACGAAACTGGTGTAAACATCACTTTCATCAACCTTTCAGGTGGTATTGGTATTCCTTATAAACCAGAACAACCTAAAAACGATATTTTCGTAATCGGCGAAGGTGTTAAAAAAGCTTACGAAGAAATCATCACTCCAAACGGAATGGAAATCGCTATCTGCACAGAACTTGGTAGATATATGCTAGCGCCTTACGGTTGTTTAGTTACTACTGCACTTCACGAGAAAAACACTCATAAACATTACATCGGTTTAGATGCTTGTGCTGCAAACTTAATGCGTCCTGCACTTTATGGTTCATACCATCATATTACTGTTTTAGGCAAAGAAAATGCGCCTTTAACTGAAACTTATGATGTTACTGGTGGTCTTTGTGAGAATAATGATAAATTTGCAATCGATAGAGAGCTTCCAAAAATCGACATCGGTGATTTCGTAGTTCTTCACGATACTGGTGCACATGGCTTTGCTATGGGCTACAACTACAACGGAAAATTACGTTCTGCTGAAGTTCTTCTTAAAGAAGATGGTACTGCTGAACTTATCAGACGTGCTGAAACACCAGCAGATTACTTCGCAACATTCGATTTCACAGGTTTATTTGGTCGCTAACAGCGACAGACAATAGCCTTCGGCGCCCTTTTATTCGAAATCGCAAGTAAAAAGTAATGCAAACATATACAAAATAAAATAGCCTCCTTTTAAAAGGATGTAGAAAACGCAGTTTGACGGAGGATTAAAACAAAAAAATCCTCCATCACTAGCGTGACAATTCCTTTATAAAGAAGCTTACTATAAAAAAAGAGGTAAAAATATGAAAGCATCTGATTTTTCAGGCAAAAAATGTGGAACTCGTTATGAACAAGAATATGTGGACAAGTTTCGCGATTGTATAATTTTCTATTTCGATGAAAATATTCGTTTTGAACGTTTTTGCTATGGAGAAGGTGCTTGCCTTGTCTATGGTGTTTGGGGTAAATTATTAGAAGATGGTTCTATTGAATACAAAAAACCGTTTGAAATGGGTGTTGAAGAACATGTTTTACCAAAGAAATTAACTAAAATCGATGGTGAAACTTTGTATTTTGATGACAAACGTTTAAAATGGGATAAAAAAGTAGATTTTTCATCTGATAGCTTAAATGGCTATTCTGGTTTATCAAACCTTATGAAAAAAATATTCAAACAATAACCACCTGACGTGGACGGTCGGTAGCACCGACAGGCTCTTGCTTCGGCATGTTTCAGACTGAAATTTACAAACAATAACCACCACCTGACGTGGACGGTCG
>CAYJLC010000026.1:0-2736 GCA_964370735.1 uncultured Oscillospiraceae bacterium | reverse complement strand
TGTTTCAGACAAAAATTTACAAATTTCGGTTGTCAATTTGGCGACCAAAATTTAAAACTTAACTAATATATTAATATACTTAGGAGATATTATGAACAAAAATACAATTATTAAAAGTATACTTGCAGGCGTTGCAGTATCATTCGGTGCAGGTACATATCTATCACTAGAAGGTGGACTTGTAGGTGCTTTCTTATTTAGTATCGGACTTGTTGCAATTTATGCATTTGAATGGAATTTATTCACAGGTAAAGCATGCTTTGTGGTAACAAGCCCTCCTTCTTATGGCTGGTTAGTGCTAACTGCATTTTTAGGAAATTTCGTTGGTACATTTATAATGGCTTGGTTATTTAGATTTGCTGAAGTTCCATTTATTGACTATGCAAAAAAAGCAGTTGAAGGAAAACTCGACCACTCTTACATATCATCATTTATAATGGCAATTTTCTGTGGTATGCTTTTATATGTCGCTGTTGCAGGATATAAAAAACAAAAAGATGATTTTGGTAGAACAATGATTATTGCACTACCAGTTATGGTTTTCATAATCATCAAAGCAGAACACGTTGTGGCGAATATGTTTTACATTTCGCTTACAAATATGTGGGATATGGATACACTAATTTTCACACTTATCGTAGGTGTAGGTAATTTAATTGGTTGTAATATGTTCCCATTCATCATGAAATTCATTAAAGACTAAAATTTATGACACGCCGAAAGCGTGTCATTTTTTATTATAAAGAAAAAACTACTCCAACGATTGCAGCTGTTGCAATATAAATTACAGGGTGCTTTTTAAATTTCATAATTAATGCAAATAAAATTGCAAATAATAGTAAATTTGGAACAGAAACTATTTCTAAAAAGTTATTTGATTCATAGAATTTTTCTAAAGTAATTACTGATATTTTCAAAACTTCGAAAAATGCACTCGCAATAAGCGCTGTCACAATTGGTCTTATTCCATAAAATGCTGATTTCACAACTTTATTTTCGCTGAATTTTTGCAAGAACTTTGCTATGATGATAGTTATTATAAGCGACGGTAACACGAGTGCTGTCGTTGCAATTACTGCCCCTAAAAGCCTACCAGCCGTAAACCCTGCATAAGTTGCACAGTTAATGCCAATAGCGCCAGGTGTCGACTCGGAAATTGCTATCATATCCGCAATATCATCACGCGTGAAAAAATCATATCTATCGGCGATATCGTATAAAAATGGCAAAGTCGCAAGTCCACCACCGATTGAAAATAGCCCTGTTTTAAAGAATTCATAAAAAAGTATAAGATAAATCATGATTTACCCCCTTTTCTAAGGAAAATCCCACTAATAATACCTAAAACAACCACAACTATTGGTGAAATACTAAAGACAATGCTTAAAATTAATGCTAAAATAAATAAAGCTATTTGCAAATAATCTTTAACACCAGATTTAAACAGCTTTATCACAGCTTGCAAAATTAATGCAGAAACTGCAACACGAATGCCGTTAAATGCGTGGATTACATAGGGATTATCGTTAAAATTTTCTAAAAACATTGCAATAATCGTAATAATCACAAGTGATGGCGCTACAATTCCTGCCGTCGCAAAAATCGAGCCTAGAATGCCTTTTCTCTTATGTCCAACAAAAGATGCCGTATTAATCGCAATAATTCCAGGTGTCACCTGCCCTATCGCATAATAGTTTAACAGTTCCTCTTCTGTAACCCATTTTTTCTCGTCTACAAGCTCCTTTTGTAGCATCGGCAGCATAGCATATCCACCACCAAAAGTCAGCCCACCTATTCGCATAAACGCGAAAAATAAATATAATAAATCTTTCAAATTTCACCTCGATAAATTTTTGTCACTTTATATTCTATCATATTTTTTACATATTTACAATTATTTTTTATTAAAACACGCAAAAATCCACCCTTTTGAGTGGATTTAATTTGATTAGAAATCGTGCCTTGTGCCACAACTAACACCAATTTTATTATATACAGAAATTATTCTTTCGATTTTTTCAAAACATTCTTTATCGGAATATTCTTCATTCTTTATAATTTCACAAATTTCTTCTAATGCACTATAACATTTATCTTTTAAAATTTGTTCTAAATCAAATTCTGTTATCATTTGTTGATATAATTTCATAGATTCCCCTTATGTTTATTAATATAACATAAATTATAACATATAATAAGTTATATGTCAAGTTATATAATATATGCATAGGAGGCATTTATGGACAAGAATAAACTTATACTAGAACCCAAATTACCAAAAGGCGAAGATGGTCACTCTACTTTTTCTATAAGAGTAAAAACTAAATTATTAAATGACATCGAAGATATTGCAAGCAAAACTGGTCACTCAAGAAATGAACTCATCGGAATACTGCTTGAATATGCTGTTAATAATTCCGAAATTCAAAATAATGATAAATAGCAAAATTGTACAGGACGGATTTTACGTCCCATCAACCAAAAATGAAAATCTTGCGTAACGGAATGCTCGATTCCCTACATAATTTGTCAATTTATTAAAATTCCGTTTTCGTAAATTCTTTGTAGGGAACGACGCCCTCGTCGTTTCGTTTAACTTATATCACAAATGAAAATGTAAACGTTAGAACGGGCGACCAATGATCGCCCCTACAAAAGTCCGATACAAATTTACACGCAAAAAAATCCACCCATAGGGTGGATTTTTTTATATAACTATAATTAAAAATTATTCGT
>CAYJLC010000025.1:0-30207 GCA_964370735.1 uncultured Oscillospiraceae bacterium | reverse complement strand
ATTAATTTATAAAAAAATATTGAAAAAGGAAAAAAAACAGTGTATAATAAAAGTAATATAGTTGTACAATTTGTTCAAATGTAACCAAAATGTAACGAAACAACTGTAAAATTGTTTAGTTAAAATAAAAAATTCTAAGGATGTGCCTTTGATGAATAGAGAAGATGTTAAGAAATATAGGCTGGGTGACTTACTAGTTTTCCAAAATGTTATTACGGATAAACAACTTGAAGAAGCCCTTAAAATGCAAAAGAAATACAATACCCATCTAGGGGATTGTTTAATTACTATGGGTTTTGCAAGTGATGGTGATATCGCCGATGCATTAGAAATGCAGCTTAATATCCCAAGGATTGACCTTAGGGGGATTAAAATTGATGCAGATCTTATCACATCAATGAATGGTACGGTTTTGCGTCGTCATAATGTTCTTCCAATTGGATATTCTGATGATACAAAAACTACATTGATTTTAGCAATGTCAAATCCACTTGATATCGTAGCACAAGATGATATTTCATTTATCACTAGTTGTATGATAGAACCAAAAATTTCTACTCTTTCAGAAATCAACTCTGTTTTAGATAAATATTTTGGTACAGGCGAAGCAATGTCTGCTGCCGAACAATATGCAAAAGAACGTGAAGAACAATTAAAGCAATTAGAAGAACAAGAGGCGATGAATACTGCCGATTTAGAAAATGCACCAATTGTTCAATTAGTTCGTTCTATTATAGAACAAGCAGCAAGACAAAGAGCGTCGGATATCCATTTTGATGCACTTGAAAAACAAGTTCGTATAAGATATCGTATAGATGGCGTTTTAACAGAAAAAATGCTATATGATTTAAAACTACTTCCAGCCATTGTTACTCGTATAAAAATTATGGGTGGAATGGATATTTCAGAAAAAAGAAAACCACAAGATGGTAGAATTTCTATTATAGTAGATAAAACGGATTATGATATAAGGGTTTCTATTTTACCTTCTACCTATGGTGAAAAAATAGTTATGCGTTTAGCTTCTTCACAAGCGTTAACAAGAACAAAAGCACAATTAGGTATGGGTGACAATGAGTTAGAAGTTTTTGAACAAATTCTTGCAAATCCTAATGGAATTATTTTAGTAACAGGACCTACTGGTTCTGGTAAATCTACAACTTTATACACAGCTTTATCAGAATTAAATGATGAAAGTGTTAATATTATAACTGTTGAAGACCCAGTAGAGGCACATGTTGCAGGCATAAATCAGGTACAAGTTAATCCTAAAGCCGATTTAACATTTGCTAGTGCATTAAGATCTATTCTTCGTCAAGACCCAGATATTATTATGATTGGGGAAATTAGGGACTATGAAACGGCATCTATTGCAGTTCAAGCCTCGATAACAGGGCATTTAGTTGTAAGCACACTTCATACAAATAGTTCGGCAGCAACTATCACAAGACTTTTAGATATGGGCGTTGAATCATTCTTACTTGCCGATTCAGTTGTTGGTGTTATAGCACAAAGATTAGTTCGTAGATTATGTAACTCTTGTAAACAAGAAAGGCCAGCGACAGAGGCTGAAAAAGAGTTGCTTGAAATCACTACAAATGAAAATGTATTTACCCCAAAAGGTTGTCCTAGATGTAATGAAAGTGGATTTTATGGACGTATTGGTGTCTATGAAATTATGAAAATGACACCAGAACTAAAACAAATTATCACAAAAAAAGGTAGTACAGAGGAAATTAAAGTAATGGCTATGAATAATGGTATGAAAACATTAAGAATGGGTGCTAAAGATTTTGTATTACAAGGAATAACAACTATTGAAGAGATGTTAAAAGTTTCAATAGAAAATTAAAGAAGAGGGATTTTATGATTACTTTTTTAGAACTTATTAAATCAGCACTCGATAAAGGCGCATCTGATATGCATTTAACTATTGGTTCAGCACCAATTGCAAGGGTAGACGGTAAACTTATTAAAATTGTTGAAGAGGTAATAAGTGCTGAAGAAATAGAAGGATATTGTAAAAAACTTTTAGATGAAAAACAATTTAAAATACTTGAAGAAAAAGGCGAAATAGACTTTGCATATTCGGCACCAAGTGTAGGAAGATTTCGTATAAATGCATTTAAACAACGTGGTTCTTATGCACTTGCAGCAAGGGTTGTTAACACTAAAATCCCTATGCCAGAAGAACTGAGTTTACCAAAGTCACTTCTTTCTATGGTAGACAAAAAACGTGGGCTTGTCCTTGTTACAGGGGCAACAGGTTCGGGTAAAACGACCACACTTGCAAGTGTTATCGACCTTATCAATAAAAAACATCCACATCATATTATAACACTTGAAGATCCGATAGAATATCTTCATACACATAATAAATCTATGATAAATCAGCGTGAAGTAGGCAGTGATACACAATCATTTCCGCAGGCTTTAAGAGGAGCTTTAAGACAAGATCCAGATGTGGTTTTAGTAGGAGAAATGCGTGACCTTGAAACGATTTCTATTGCCGTAACAGCAGCAGAAACAGGGCATTTAGTTATGTCAACACTTCATACAATAGGTGCTGCAAACACGATTGATAGAATTATTGATGTTTTCCCAGAAGGTTCGCAACAACAAATAAGAACACAACTAGCAGAAGTTATCGAATGCATAGTTTCGCAACAATTAATACCGAAAATCGGTGGTGGACGTGTTGCTGCATTTGAAGTAATGGTTACAAACAGTGCTATAAGAAATCATATTAGAGAAGGAAAGACATTCCAAATTCCTTCGGTTATGCAAATGAATGCAAAATTTGGTATGAAAACCATGGACGATGCCTTGTATGAACTTTTTGAAACAGGGCAAATTACTCGCGAGCACGCAATCGCTTATGCGCAAGACAGAACAGCACTAACTAAGCGTATTGCATTTTAGAATTGAGGTGAATAAATGGAGTTATTTTCTTATGTTGCTATAAATGAGCAAGGTAAGCAAATCAAGGGGACTTATGAAGCAAAAGAACGTGAAGAAGTTTTAGAGTATATAAAATCAGAAAATTTAACAGCAGTAGAAATTAAACATGGTAGTATTTTAAATCAAGAAATAAATATTTCTTTTTTAGATAAAAAACCTACTGTGCGTGATTTATCGGTTTTTTGTAGACAGTTTGTAAGTATTATAAACGCTGGTGTTCCTGTTAGCTCGGCATTTGAAATGCTTTCAGAACAAACGGAAAATAAAATGCTGAAAAATGCATTAAATGAATGTAAACTAGCAATTCAATCGGGTTCTGCTTTATCAGAGGCGATGTCAAATCATAAAAAAATATTTTCATCACTTTTTATAACTATGGTTGAAGCCGGCGAGGTTTCTGGTAGTTTAGATGTAGCTTTTACAAGAATGGCAAAGCAATTTGAAAATGATGCTAAATTAAAAAAACTTGTGCGAAAAGCAACAGTTTACCCTGCGACTATTTTAGTCATTGCAACAATAGTTGTAGCGCTATTATTAGCATTTGTAATACCTCAATTTGAAAGTATGCTTACAGATTTAGGTTCAAATTTACCGTTAATCACCGTTATTGTAATTGCACTTAGCGATTTTATCATTGAATTTTGGTATATTGTAATTGCTGCAATCATAGGAATAGTTGTTGGTTTAAGGGTATATGGAATGACCACGAGTGGTAAATACACATATTCGGCAATTCAACTAAAAATACCACTGATTAAAAATCTTGCGATAAAAACAGCATCGGCTATGATGTGTCGAACAATGTCGACATTGCTTGCAGCTGGTATTCCCATTATAGAGGCGATTGAAATTGTATCGAACACGATGCAAAATATCTTTTTCAAAGATGCACTTATTTCTGCGAAAGAAGATGTGGCTATGGGTTCAACTTTTTCAGAACCACTTTCAAAATCAGGGCTTTTTCCTCCTATGGTTCGTCACATGATAAAAATCGGCGAAGAAGTAGGGGATATTGAGGCTATGATGGATAAAACTGCTGACTATTATGAAGAAGAAGTAGAAGATGCAGTGCAATCTGTTATGGCAGTTTTAGAACCACTGATTATTGTTGTATTAGCGTTAATTGTCGGTTCTGTTGTTATGGCTGTTATGCTTCCTATGATGGAAACTATGAATAGTCTTGGAAATCTTTAAATTACTTCGGAGGGAAACTTCCGAATTAATATACATAAAAATTAATTTTAAGGAGAAATTAAAATGAAAAAATTACTTAACAAAATGCAAAACATCGCAAAAGACATGAAAAAATCGAACAAAGGTTTTACGATGGTAGAACTTATTATCGTAATCGCAATCATTGCAATCTTAGCAGCAGTTATCGCACCTCAATACTTACGTTTCGTTGAAGATGCAAGAGAGTCAAATGATATTCAAGCTGCTGCGCTAATTGAAGAAGCAATTATCATTGCAATTGCAGATGATTCTTCTAAATTTTCTGGTGTTACTTCAGTTACTTGGGACTCAAATGGCACAGGTGCTCTTTCTACAAATGCAGGCACAGGAAATACGGCAGCTATTCCTGCTATTCAAAGCATCATTGGTGAAGATTCTATTGAAGCTGAATCAGCTAACGGTAAAAAAATTGACTTTACTTGGACAGTAGATATTGCAAATGGTTCAGTAGACTTGGCTACGGGTTCTAATGATACTGCAAATTTAGGTGTTGCAGTATCATAGTAACAGCACCATAAAAATATCTTTCGAATAATAAGTCTTAAAATAAGAAACACTATTAGTGTTGCAATCTTATTTTAAGGAGAATTAATATGAAGAAAGTATTTAACAAAGGTTTTACAATGGTAGAACTTATTATCGTAATTGCAATTATAGCTATTCTAGCAGCCGTTTTAGCACCTCAATATTTAAGGTTTGTTGAAGATTCTAGAGAATCAAACGACATTCAAACAGCTGCATTAATCGAAGAATCAATTATTATTGCTGTTGCAGATAATTCGCAAAATTTCGCTGGTGTTACAGAAATTACTTGGGAAACAACTGGTAGTGGTAAAATTTCAGCAGGTTCGGGAACAGATTCTGCCGCATTAAATGCCATTATTGACATTGTTGGTCAAGATGCTGTTGCTGCCGAGTCGGTTCAAGGAAAGGCTAAAAACTTTGTTTGGTCGCTTGATGTCGGTAGTGGTGCAGTTAGATACACCGAAGAATCAAATAACCCAGCTGATTGGGAGTAAAGGAGATAATATGGCAACACTAGAAATTATAAATTTATTATTTATAGGTATTTTAGGAATAGTTGTAGGCAGTTTTTTAAATGTTTGCATAATTAGAATTCCAAAAGGAGAAAGTGTTGTCGTAGGGTCTTCCCACTGTAATTTATGCCACAAAAAACTTGCGTGGTATGAGTTAATTCCAATTATAAGCTACCTTTTTTTAAAGGGTAAATGCAAAGAATGTAAATGCCGTCTGTCGCCTCAATATCCATTAATTGAGGCGTTAAACGGTTTTCTTTGGATAATATCATATATTAGATTTGGTTTCTCGTATGAAACAATTATAGCATGCCTTTTAGTATCAAATCTAATTGTTTTGTCTGTTATAGACAGCAGAATTCGCGAAATTCCTATACAAAATACGGTTTTTATTGCCGTTTTAGGCATTATTAATGTAATAATAAATCATCATAATTGGCTCGATTTATTGCTCGGTGGAGTAATAGTTTCGGGATTTTTGTTTCTTTTAGTAATATTCTCAGGAGAGGGTATTATGGGCGGTGGCGATGCTAAACTGATGTTTGGTTGTGGACTTATTTTAGGTCTAACCAATACTCTTTTAGCGTTTTTCTTAGCGTGTTTTATAGGCTCAATTATTCATATCACCAAAATGATTGTACTCAAAACGGGACGTGAATTAGCACTAGGTCCGTACCTTGCAATAGGTGTTTTTATAACACTTATTTTCGGCGATTATCTAATAAATTTTTATATGTCGCTATTAAATTGAAAATAAATAACTTATATAAATTAATTGAAAAGAGGGAAAAAAGATGGCTCAAAAACTTCTTGTTATAGAGATGAACGAACGCTTTGTAAAAGCGTGTGTTACACTAGGTAGTGGGAAAAATGCGAAAATTTTGCAAAATATCAAGTTTGAAATAATCGGAGATTTGATTTCTGATGGTCAAATTACTAATGTAAATGCGCTTGCAGAACAAATTAAAGCAGCGTTTAAAGAGCATGATATTGCAAATATTAGACGTGGTATTTTTACATTTACATCGGGTAAAGTTGCAACAAGAGAAGTAGTTTTGCCAGAAGTTAAACCTAATCAAATTGCCTCTTTAGTAGAATTAAATGCGTCTGAATATTTCCCAGTTGATATTTCTGGATATCAACTCGCACATTCAGTTGTAGGAAAAGACCACAAGAATGAAAGTGGTATTCGAGTTTTAGTTACAGCAGTTCCAAAGCAGATTTTAAGAAGCTATATCGAACTTGGTGATATGCTGGAAATTTGGATTGAATCTATTGACTATGCACCAAATGGTCAATACCAAATTCTTAAAAATATCAAGAGCGAAGAAGTTATAATGTATGTAAATGTTAATGTTAAAAGCACAACAGCGACATTTATTAAAGACGGAAAATTATTATTGCAACGTAATTTGCCTTTCGGTGGTGATGAACTTTTTTCTGCGATTATGCAAAAATATGAAATGGACGACCACGAATACTTAAAAATTCTCGACAGATGTTCTGATGGCGAATGGCTTATGTCTATTTTATCAGAAGATGAAATTATAGAAAATACTGCTCGTTTTACAAATGGTATTAAACGTAGTATGGAGTTTTTTAAATCTAGCCAACGCGGAATGCTTGTAGATAAAATCTATCTATTAGGCGACTGTGCGAAAATATTCTCGCTAGATGCTATGGTGACAAGAGAAGTAGATACTCCTTGTTCTGTTTTTAGAGCAGATATTATCAATAAAAATCTTGTAAAAAGTTTTGAAAATGCCTCTGATTTAATTTCGGCAGTAGGTAGCTTAATCGAGCCACTTAAATTAATTCCAGACGAATTTACAAAGAAAAGTAAAAAGAAAAGACAATATAAACCAGAATCAAAATCGCTTTATATTTTAGTTAGTGTAGGACTATTTTTAATTGGGGTTGCAATGGCTGGCACTGCTATTCTTGAGAATTTAATGCTTGAACAAGAACTAGAGCAAGTAAACTCGCGTATCGAGGAATTAATTTATGTCGAAACTATTCGTGATGAATATGTCGAATATAAAACAATGAACGATAATCTAAATGTATTTATAAACGAAAGCCTTAGCTATAATGATAATTTAGTTGCTTTGATTGAAGAATTAGAGCAAAAGATGCCATCAAATTTTAGAGCACTTTCTGTTGTGTGTACGGCGAATACTGTTGTTATGAATATTGAGGTAAATACGTTTGAAGAAGTTGCTGTAACTTTAGAAAATCTAAAGGCGTTTGAGTCTATTATGATAGTAGATTTTAGCAGTGCAACAGAGCAAGAAGGACTAGCAGGAAATACCGTTAGTTTTTCGGTTACTTGCACTTATGAACCAATAGAAAGTAATGATTTAGAAGAGTTACCTACGGGATCGCTTTATAGCGGAATAGTAGAGTAGGAGGTAAATATGAAATATTCAACTAAAAATTCAAAACTATTGATAGTTTTAATAAGCGTTTTGATATTTATATTACTTTATATTTACGGATATAACGATTATTCATCACGTTCGGAAGAATTAGAACAATCACTTAGCGAACAAAAAGCCATTTTATCAGAACTTTTAGAACTTGAAAGTAATGTTTCTAAATACGAAGAGCATACTGCAATTTTTAAAGAAAATATAAAAAATCAGCTTGATACTCACCCGCAATATATCGAGGATGAAGAGTTTATTTTATGGACATTAGATTGGCTTTCACAAACGGAAGTAACTACAATTTCGCTTTCAGATGCAAGCACGCTTGAGCCTATTGAATTATATGCAGATGTTGCAAACGAAGAGGGCGAAGTTAATTATCAAAAGACAATGGTAACACCAGGAATGATTTCTATGACTACGGCTACTGTTTTTTCTTATGATGGACTTAAACAAGCAATTAATAGTGCAAATTCCGATAAAAATAATACAGAAATTGAAAATATAGTATTATCTTATGATGCAAGTACAGGAAATATTTTAACAAATGTTACTATTTCAAAATATTTCTTAAACTATGAAGGTGGAATTTATAACAAAGAGCCAATGCCTACGGTTGATATTGGCACAGATAATATTTTCGGTTCTATCGAGTAAATAAGGAGGGATGGACTTGAAAAAAATAAGCAATAAAGGTTTATCCCTTATTGAAGTTTTAGTCGGCGTTACTATGCTAGGGATAATTATTGTGCCTGTTTTAAATTCGCTAGTTTCTGCATCTAAGACACTTGAAAAAAGCAGAATAACTGGCGAGGCGACGACTATTGCAACATCGATTTCTGAAAAATTAGAATTATCGGACTTTGATGACATCATATCCAATCAAGTTTTTTTAAATTCTAATACAACATTAGAAGAAGAAACGTATATCATTGATATTGAAAGTATCACGAGTGGTGGCTCGGATTATAAAGCAAAAGTCATTTTAAACCCAAATAATAGCGATACGGACGATATTAATTTTGAGGAGATAAATGCACTTGAGGTGTTAGAATATACGTCTATGGACGGAGTATTTGCGCAAAACAGGATAATTTATGACGATTATGATGATATAAACAATATACCATTATCAGGCATTAGTGACCCCGATTTTTTGTCATATAAAAACTTTCCGATTGAATCTACTTGGTATAAACCACCTACTGGTGATAAAGATATCTATGCAGAAACAGGTTATGATACATTTATCAAAAAAAACCGTACTATGAGAATTATAATCGAGGAAACTTCGCCGAATATTATAAGCGCAAAAGTTGTTTATGATTATGAGTTCGTATTAGGGACAGAAAAACACTATGACAGCATTGAATTTGAGTTAATCAAAGACTTTGAAGTGAAAAATGGAGTTTATCCGAATTTATTTGTTATATACCATCCTTATTACATTAAAATTCCGAAGAACGAATTATATGATGAAAAAATCGAAATTTATAATGAGGATAATTTGCCAGTAAACCTTTATCTTATCAAGCAAAACGACCCAAACACGCAGATTATACCTGAAGTTACACATGGCACTTCGATAGAATTAATTCAAACAGAATCAAATACAGGGTTTAAATTGCTTTCTAATGTCACCTATAATTATACGACAGGTGAGCTTGATTTAGATAATTTTGTTGAATATAAGTCGAGTGATAGTGAGATAAAATGGTCGGACGAGAACGAAAAATTGTTTGGAAAAGAGCAAGTAAACAGAATTTATGATGCAGTCATTGAGATTTATGATTTAAACGACGAGCATTTATTTACACTTGATACCGTAAAACTTAGTTAAAAAAAAGGGGCTTTTATGAAAGATTTTTTGAAAAAACTGAATAGTTCATTTAAGTCGAATAAAGGCTCGAGTATCATTTTAGTGGTGATTACCATGATGTTTGTGGTGGTTATTGGTTCGGCGCTTATGTTTACGTCTTATATAGGTGTTTTAACTAAATCTACGGAAAAGCAAGGCAAGCAGAATTTCTATGATGCAGAAAGTGCAATGATAGTAGTTAAAACAAATATTTCTGAAATAGTAAACGAGGCTATCGAGGAAACTTATGACGAATTCCTTGTAAATTACGCTGTGTTGAGCGAAGAGGGAAATATAAACGAGGCGTTTAGAAATTTATATACAAAGAAAATACTTAATAAATTAAGCACTAGTAATAACACGCTTTCAACCCCTAGCACATCTGTTATTTATGAATATGAATCGAGTGATATACTGAGCGATTTAGCGTCGGTTAAAGGCATTACAAGTGATGAAAAAAATGCTCTTGAGGATTTAGGATACTATGTTTCAGGAGAAGATACTGTGTCGTATACAGAAGAAGAAATTATCTTAAATGGGATTTCGATAGGCTATGAAGATAATGGATTTTTAACGACAGTGTCGACAGATATAGCGATTGAAATTCCAGATTTTAATTTAAAACAAGCGACAGGTGACACTAGTTTATTCAATTTTTCTGTTATATCTGAGGATGATATAACAATTAGTAGAAATATGCAGATAGCAGGTAGTATGTTTGCAGATAATATTTTTGTTGGTTCAAACGCTACATTAGAAAGCATAACAGGTGTTATTGTTTCGAGAGATTTGTTTAGCATTCAAGGTGGTTCGGTATTAAATATAGAAAAATCATCGGAAGTTTGGACGAATAATCTTGAAATTAATTCAACAAATATAAATGATAAATCAACGATAAATGTAAAAGGCGAATTGTTTGTCGGTGATGATACTATTCTTGAAAACAATGCATATATGAATGTTTCAGGTTCGTATATCGGATTTGGCGACAGCCTTGACACTAAAGAAGAAAGTTCTGCTATTATTATTAATGGCGAAAATAATACACTCGCACTAGACGAGGCGCAAAAGATAATTATTGCAGGATATGCGTTTGTCGGCGATGATATTAAAACGGCGGAATCTATTTCGATTAGAGGAAGTCAAACAGCATATTTAGTGCCAAAAGAGCTTATAATCAGTGGCTCGATAATCACGCAAAATCCAATTATTACTACCGAGAGAATAGATGTTTCGCTAGACACTACTGGTACAATTTTAAACGGAAAAACACCTGCGAGTTATAATTTGACAAGTAGCGATATTGTATCGGAAATATACCCTATCGGTGGTGGGCAATTTATTCAATATTTCTTCTATGATTTTAATTCTACGGAAGATAAAGACGAATTTTATCAAGATTATTTTAATGAAAATGAGTCACAAATATCAATAGACAATAGCCCGTTTTTAGACATTGAAGGTTCTTCGAGCAATGAAAATATAATGTCGCAAGGCAGTTCTTTTGCTATAAATGACGGTGAAATTTCATATATTGCACCGAATGAAAGTGATAATTATATCATTGAACAAAGCCAAAGATATTATGAAAATATGATTAAAACTGTTTCGTCGCAACATAATAATGCCGAAAATCCGTATGAATTTTTGATAAATGAAGAAGAAATCAATGATTTTATCGGTAGTAAAAGCGTTTATGAGTTTAAAGATAGTTCTGGAGAAGTTGTGGCTCTTTTAGTGCAAAGTGGAACTATATATCTTAGCAGCACAGGGTATCCATCGGTGTCACTGATTGTGACAGTTCCTGATTATGAAGGTTTGATGTATGTTTTCGGTGATTTTGATGGTACGATTATAAGCACTGGGAAAATAAATCTTAGCGTAAATAGTATGAATAGCAATGCAGACATAACAGCAAAAGCACTTGAGGCGACAAACAACGGAAGGACTTTTGGAACGTTTTTTAATGATTATGTTGGAAATACAAGCGATGAAGTAGTGGTTTGGGACATAGAAGACATGGTTTATTATGAAAATTGGACTAAATCATAATGGAGGAAACTATGAAAACAGGTAATAAAGGTTTCTCTTTAGTGGAAATTTTAGTTGTAATTGCAATTATGGGCGTTGTTGCAGGTGGTGTTACTTATTCGCTTAATATAGTTAGTAATGCAAGGGAAAAAGAAGCAGCTTCGGACTTTTCAGGCATGATTTCTGCGTGCCAAATTGCTGCTTTAAGTGGAGAAGGTGATGGAAAAAGCACTCCAAAATTAGTTTTAAACTATGACAGCAACACGCGTGAATATATCGCAAAATTATATACAAAAGACGAAAATATCGCAAATTCTACGGAAGTTATAGCAGATAATATATCAGAAATTAAATATGACCTTGAAAATTCAAGCGAAAATTATGTGAGTTCAGACGATATTACGTTAGTTTTTGATAAATCAACAGGTGCTTTAAGCGAAAGTAGTGACCAAGTTCAGACGATATATTTTGGAGATAGTTATAAAATAATATTAGAGCCGAAAACAGGATACCATGAGATAAAATAAGCGAGGTGAGGATTTGAAACTGAATAATAAAGGATTTACTTTGGTGGAAATGCTCGTCACAATTGCAATTTTAGGCATGGTTTCTATCGCTGCGATGTCGCTTATGTCTTTTAGTGCAACGACTTATAGCTCTATGAACACGAAATCAGATTTGCAGATTGATATGCAAATTACAATGGCACAAATTTCCGAAAACACAATAGATTGCAACGAGAGTATTGGTTTTAATAATGGAATTTTGACGATAACAAATAAAGATAATGCCCATTCTTATTGGATGTCTGAGCAAATACTTTATTATAACGACAGTGTAAATGCTGAAAATGGCAGTATAGTTGCAAAAAATATATCCGAATTTAATGTAAAAATTTCTTCGAACAGTGATGGAAATGCGACCGAGATTGAAGTTTATATCACGATGGAAAAAAACCAAAGGGAACTTACATCTAGTCAGATTGTTGGTCTTAGAAATAAACCAAAATTATCGTAAAAGGGGGAGTGGATTGTGAAAAAAGGTGAAATAAAAGGCGTGAAAGTCGCATTAATATTATCGCTATTTGCAATCACAACTGTAATAGCGTCGTCACCTTTCATCGTGACAGGGCTTTTTCCTGACTATTATGACGAAAATGGATATGCTGAGTTTCTTTCTTTTGATGCGATAGAAACGTATAAAAGCAGTGAATTAAACATTTTGGAAATTATTTCGGAAGATAGCGAAAGCACACTTACTTATTTTATAGGCAGTGAAACCGAAGAATTTTTGAAAAAAGAACTATCTCAAATTGTGTCTAAAAATGCAAGAGAGGCAAAATTTATTGAGATAAATGATAAACTTGAGCAAAAAAATATTCTAGGGGACGATGGAAATATTTTAAAATCGAGCGATTATTTTGAAAATTATACGTGGCAAATTACAGATTTTTCGCAGTATTTTGAGGTGAAACTCATAGATGAAAATGGCAATGCCAGATATGAGGGATATTCGGTAAAAGCCGACGTTTTGAATAGCAATGGCGCGTATACTTTACATAAAAATTACGAAATAATGGCAGAAAATGACGAAAATTTAGCGCAAAAAATAAACCAGCTCGTGTATGCTACGTCAGATATTTCAGGCGAGAATATCTTCTACTATAATCCGATTTTTAGCGAATTTGTGCTGAATGAAAGTGAACCACACAAAGGGCTAGGCAAGGCAATTTACGCACAAAATGATAGTGGTGAGCAGGAGTTTTTAGGGATTTTCGATGAAAAATTCCAGTTTGCAGACGGTGTGAAATACTTTGTTGTGGACGACTATGGCGTGCCTTCTAATGAGTATTTAAGTGGGAGTTATTATGCGATTTCATCTGGATTTATCGAAGATTTTGAAAGCGAAATTAATGTGTCTAAACCATATTTTCGTTTTTTAAATGAAACTTTGACCTACGTTGGAGCGAATAATGGCACACATAATATCACATTAAGCGAAGATGCAAATATCGTAAATGTATTTACAGATAGTATATTTGTAGAAAAAAATAACCAAAACGCTTGGTTTGAGCAATATGTTTTAGATGAAAATATTGACGATGAAATTAAAATTTCACTTAAAACCAAGACGGCAGACGAAGTTTTGCCAGAAGATTTTGTAAATTCAGATATGATTTTTGTTTTAGGAGAAGGTGAATTTTCGGAATTTAGTGAGGAGAGTTTTTCTCAGCTAAAAACAGAAATTTCTGAAAATAAAGCACTTGTAATTCCGATTGAAACAGGTCAAAATCACAGTCAGTTCGATGAGATTATCGGAGGAAATCCCCACGAGAGAGTGGACGGAAATTCATATTTTTTCAATGGGAATTTGTTTGATAATATGAAAACTTTCGATGTCGATGGTACCAATAATTACGAGGCTGTTTTAGAACAAATTACAGAAGAAAATTACAGTAGAGAGCAAGAAAATACACAAAAAATGCCTGAAACTCTAACTTTAGGTACAGTTATCAGACATTTGCTAAACCATGAAGAGGAAGCTGAAAAAAGCAGTATTAAGGTACTTGAAATCACTCCTTTAGAACAAAATAGCGTGATTTCGGTAGATGATGTGAAAAATCTTATTAAGATGGACACCACTGATAAAAATATCGAAATTATCACACAAAGTTGCGAAGAAGTTAATAAAAATAATGAAAATATAGCAGAAGTTTACGATTTAATCTATATAAGTGCAGATATTTATAGCGTAACAGATAGAATTGACGATAATTTAGACGGATTATTTTACACTAGTATCGGCGATTTACTGGATGAAAATTCGTACGAGAGGGGTCTGCCAATCGATATTTCTGCGATAAAAATAGCAGAGCTTATCGAGTTTTCAAATGCGGGTTTTCCACTTATTATTAGCGATGTTTTAGCAGAAAAATCGACAGAAAATACGCAAATTTACAAAAATAACATTGATAGTGCATCAAATATATTCGGATTTTTAGAAGAAGTGATTGAGCGTGAAAATGTGTATACACATAGCTTTGCAAAAAATCAAACAAATGAGCTAAACTCGCAGATAAACACAGAAAAACCGAAGATTATTTTTGTTAAAAAACCTTCGGAATTCGATGGAAATTTAGCAAATAAATCTCCTGGTGAAATGATATTTAATTTTGAGATTGAAGGTAATTCAAGCTATTTTGTAACAGTTTTGAGCGAAGAAAACGGTGATTACAGCGAAAATCTCGATATTTCAATTAAGAATGACGGAAAAATAGTTGAAAATGGAGATTTAGTTGCAGGCGTGAATTATACTGTCGAAGTCGATTTGAGAAAGCTAAACAGTAGCGTTTTAGGCTGGCAATTTAAGCTTTATGACGCGACAAATGACAGCGTAAACGCATCTGAAACAGGTGTTTTTTACAAAGAAAACATGCAAATTTTACCGATTAAAATACTACAAATTATCGAAAATGCCGAGGATTTGACTGTTTTAGACGGCGAAGAAATGGCAAATAGATTTGACGAATTATATGAAAACGAGTTGTTTGAGATACAAATTTCTTCTATAACCATCGAAGAATTATTAGCGTTAGATACCGATGAAATAGTTCTAAAATTCGATTTATTCGATGAAATATTTGTGGATTTAAGCAAAATAAATGATGTTTTGCCGAGTTTGAATGTTATTTTTGATGAGCAGATAGAACAGGGAAAATCCTTTGTATTTTTAAATGATAGTAATGCGGTTTCTCTTTTAAATGAAAATTATCAAACTCAAGAACAAAATAACAGTTTAGTTTACGAATTTCCGTATAAAATAGAAAAAACTGCAACTATTTATAATAATGCAGTATTTATTTCTAATCAGAATTTAACTATTGAAAATTACACGAAATCGGTTGCAAATGCGATAGTTTCATCGTTTGAGCCACCAGAAATCCCACCGACAGTTAATTTTGTGAATGCAAAGCAACAGGAAATTTCGTCGTTTTTAATCCCTGCGTTGCTTGAATCAAATGGCGATACTTGGGCATCGAAGTCGATAAATATTAGCGATGCAAACAAAAAAGTGTATTTTATGCTGACAGACATTGAGTTTGAGGGCGATTATACTGTTAATATTAGTGGATTAAATTTGAATATTTATGATGATAATGGCGATAAAATTGGACAAACTGGTGAATTTTTAGAACTTTTTCCACAGGTGTCTTATAACTTTTATTTGCCGGATAGTGTGATTTCAAATATTGCAAACTTCAAACAAGCTGAAATATTTATCGAAGTATTAACTGAAAGTGGAATAACTTCGGAAGCGTCGACTTTGGAAATTTCCGAGATTAATTTGCTACCACTTTCATAAATTATTCAAAAATAGCTGAATTAATAACGTGACTTGCCATTAAAAAACCGCAAACGGGTGGCACAAATGAAATAGAACCAGGCACATTGCCCTTTCCTTCAGGAATTTCGTCTAAATTTTCAGGTTTTTTCGGAATTTCCTTACTATAAACGACAGTGTGCTTGTAAATTCCACGATTTTTAAGCTCTTTTCGCATAACTCTAGCCAAAGGACACACAGAAGTCTTTGAAATATCGGTGATTTCAAAAAGTGCAGGGTTAAATTTATTTCCTGTACCGAGCGCTGAAATTATCGGAATATTTCGTTCTTTTGCTGTTTGAATTAGGTTGATTTTCGAGGTAACACTGTCGATTGCATCTATGATATAGTCATAGTTTTGGTTTATAATAATATCTTTAGTTTCATCACTATAATATTCTTTAAACACAGTTAAATTAACATTTGGGTTGATATCGAGAACTCTTTCAGCTAAAACATCTGCTTTGTATTTTCCGACAGTAGAGTGCAGTGCGCAAAGTTGACGGTTTATATTTGTCGGTGCAACAACATCGTTATCGCAAATCGAAATATTCATAACACCGACGCGCGCTATCGCTTCAAGTGCATAACTTCCGACACCACCAAGCCCCACAACAAGAATATTCAAAGCCTTGATTTTATCGCGAGAATTTTCGCCGACTATCATAGTTGTTCTTAAAATTTGTTCATTAAAATCTATCATAAATAGCTCCTTTTATGTTATTTATCTAATTTTAACACAAATTTTGAAACTTTTCTATTAGCATAATAGCTAATTTAATATATTGCAATTTTGCATAAGTTAGTGTATAATATTTAAGAAAATAAGAAAAAATTTGGAGGAATTATGATATCTTATAATACGATTTATTTAACATCGAAAGATATGTATGTTGATATTTTAGATAAACTTGAGCCTGTTTCAGCAAAAATCGAACTTACTTTTGAAAATTTTGATGAAAAAGATGAACTTGTTTCATTTTTAGAACCATTTTTGCTATCTAAATCAGAAGAAAAAACATGTAAGGGGAAAGACTACACGCTTCTTTCTTATAAGTTTGACAGCTCATTATGTGAGTTTTTAAAGCAGTATGAAGGCTTTTTTGTGCTTGAGATGGACAAAAACGGATATTATCAGCCAATTTTAACAAAATTCGGCAAAAAAGATATAGCGTTTTATGATGAATTCAACGAAAAATTATTCTGGACTTTAAACGAAATGGGAACATGCTATAAACGTTCGGATATATAAAATTTTGGACAGCCTTTTTCGGTTGTCCAATTTTAATTTTATGCAAAAAAATATCACTTTTTACCGCTTAAAATCTTTACAAAATTGTACAAAAGTGTTATACTATAAACATACTACTTTTGGGGGAAATATGAAATTTACTACTAATTCCGCGAAAGAAACGGAACTTCTCGGCGAAAAAATTGCAAAAAATCTAGTTCGAAAAGATATTATCGCATATAGTGGCGATTTAGGGGCAGGAAAAACTGCTTTGACGCGTGGAATTATGCGTGGACTAGGATATAAAGATAGGGTTACGAGTCCGACTTTTGCTATTGTGCACGAATATCTGCTTGATGATTTTTCGGTTTGCCATTTTGATATGTATAGAATTTTGGACGACGATGCGCTTTATGATATCGGTTTCGATGATTATTTAAGTTCTGATAGCATTTTGATTATCGAATGGAGTGAAAACATTATAAATTCACTACCAAAAGACATAATTTATATCGATATGAAAAATTTAGGCGATGATACGCGAGAAATTATTTTAGGAGGCAAATATGAAAATTTTAGCTTTTGATTCTTCGGCAAAAACTGCTAGTGTTTGTGTTATGGAAGATGACAAAGTGCTTGCGCATAGTTTTAGAAATTTTAACGAAACGCATAGCAAGACCTTGCTTTCTATGATTGAAAAAATGGAAATTTCGCTGGATGATATCGATTATATCGCAGTGAATAACGGTCCTGGCTCGTATACTGGTGTGAGAATTGCAGTGTCTGTTGCACAAGGTTTGGCGCTTGCTAAGAATTTGGAATGCGTCGCTGTTTCTACTCTCGAAAGCCTTGCATATAACTTGATACTTTGTGAAAATTCTTATATTTCAGTTATAATGGATGCAAGAGCAGGACAAGTTTATAATGCAATATTTTATAATGATAATGGCGAAATTAAACGAATTTCTGATGATAGGGCGATTACCATCGAAGATTTAGCTAAAGAAATGACAGAAAAATCATATTATTTAGTCGGAGATGGTGCAAAAATACATTATGACTATTTAAAAGAAAACGGAGTTTCAGTAAAGCTTCCCTTTGAAAATTTTTTAGATAGTTTGGCAGTTTCGGTCGCAGTAGTTTCAAAAAAATATCAATCTCAAAACGCTTGTGAATTAATTCCCTCGTATTTAAGACCATCACAGGCTGAGAGAGAAAAAAATGGAGTGTAAAATATGAAAATTGCAATTGGATGTGATCATGGCGGTTTTGAGCTTAAAGAATTTTTAAAATCAGAGCTTCTAAAAAAAGGTTTTGAGCTTACTGATTTTGGAGCAAACGGAACAGACCCTTTTGATTATCCTGATGTTGCGCGTGTTGTCGCGACAAGTATTATGAAAAAAGAACATGAAAGAGGCATTTTAATTTGTGGAACTGGAATTGGTATTTCAATCGCTGCAAATAAAGTTCCTGGAATACGTGCAGCATGTTGTACGGACCATTTTATGGCGAAATATACGAAAATCCATAATGATTCGCATATAATTTGCCTAGGAGCAAGAGTTTTAGGTAATTATAAAGCACTTGAGATGGTAGAAGTATTCTTAAATGAAGAATATGAAGGTGGAAGACACCAAGCAAGACTTGACAAAATTCAAGCAATAGAAAATGAGTTTAAAAATTAAGGAGTATATATTATGAGCAAAGTTATTACAATGAATCACCCGTTAATTAAGCATAAAATTGCATTAATTCGCAACAAAACAACTGGTCCTAAAGAATTTAGAGAGGCTGTTGATGAAATTTCGACACTTATGTGTTATGAAGCGACTAGAGATTTACCACTGAAAGAAGTGGTTATTGATACTCCAGTTGCACCTGCAAAAGTTGAGATTATTTCTGGTAAAAAACTTGCAGTTATCCCAATTTTGAGGGCAGGTTTAGGAATGGTTGACGGAATTATTAGCCTACTTCCAACGGCGAAAATCGGTCATATCGGTATTTATCGTGACCCTAAAACGCTTGAAGCTGTTGAATATTACAAAAAATTGCCTGTGGATATCGCAGAGCGTGATGTAATTATTGTTGACCCTATGTTAGCGACAGGTGTATCGGTTGTTAAAACTATCGATGAAATCAAGGCTGAAGGTGTTAAAAACATCAAGTTTATGTGTATTATTGCAGCACCTGAAGGTGTTAAAAAAGTTAGTGATGCACATCCAGACGTAGAGATTTTATGTCGCGTAATCGATGAAAAATTAGACGAAAAAGGCTATATCCTTCCAGGATTAGGCGATGCTGGCGACAGAATTTTCGGCACAAAATAGATATTATGAAACCCTGTTTTTGGTAAGCAGGGTTTTGTCATGCTTATAAAAATTTATTAAACAATGCAAAAGAACGACCGAAGTCGTCCTTTATCCATTTTTAGAAGAAACCGCCGAATATTAAAATCAACCACAAAAAACCCAGCCCAGCTACACCAAAGAGCAAAGATTTTTGCGGAAAACTTTTTAGATTTTGCTTTTTTAGGTAATTATTTGCAACTTTAGTTGCTTTATGTGTAATATCATTTTTATTATTAAATCTAAGCATAAATCCCTCCATAGGAATATTATGCGATAAATTTTGATAATTATTCGAAGATATTAATCAAAATAGCAGTTTTATCATCGTTTGTAGATTTGTCGAATTTGATGATTTTTTCACAAATATCATCACTTTTTGATAGTAAAAGCTTGTTAATTTCCTTGTCTGAGAGTGAAATTCCGTCGGAAATCATTAAAATCTTGTCATTTGATTTAAGCTTATAGCGATAAATTTCGCCCTTTGTGTCAAATCCTAGAGCTAAATTTTCGCAAGAAACCTTTGCAATGCTGTCGCCACGCAAAATATAGCTAGAATAGGCACCATATTTAACAAAAGTTGCCTCTAAAGTTGCGAGATTTAGCGAAAAAAGGTCTAAAGTTACAAAAACTTCTTCGTTTGCTTTAATTTTGCACAATGGTTCTATAACTTGCATGGACTTTAACGGAGAAATGTTCGATTTTAATAGCTTTACAAGTAAATTTAATATGTTTTGGCTTTCATTTGATGCGATTTTTCCACAACCCATGCCGTCTGCTATTAGCGAATAAAAGATATCATTATCATTTGTAAAAGTTGTAAATTTGTCACCTGAAATTTTCTCTTTGGCAGAATATGCAGTCGAGAAACTTGTCTTATATCTTGCATTTTCTTTAATATTTATAATAAATTGCTTGTTTTTTAGCTCAGTAGAGATAATTTCACACCGTTTTTTAAGAACTTTACTTATAATTTCTAAAATCATAGCTTCATTTCGGTGAGTTTTGTGTGTGCTAGGAATTGTGACACGAACATGTTGCAAACTATTCAAATTAGTATAGACAAAAATTTTCGAAAGTATACCTAATTTTTTTATTTCCCTTGAAATTTCTATTTCAGTGTCTAAAAAAGATTCGTTTACAATGGGGCGTTCAGGGCTTTGCAAAACCTCGGAAAGTGCCTTATATTGTTCAAAAAAGTTCTTTCTTTGCTCGTGAAGACGGTCGTGAGTGCGATATTTTTCCTTAATTGTGGAAAGTCCACTGTTCACAGATGCTAGAAAATTTGAAAAATTTAAACACCTTGTGGAAAAATATTCGGGAAAATCTTTTAGACTAGCATAGCCGTTTTCGATAATTTTCATCGAACTACAATTATATGCATCTAGTGTATTTTCATAGTCTTTAGTATGGCAATTTGTAGCTAAAACACAGTTTTTGCAAACTTTTTCTTCTGTCATTGAAAAGACATATCTAAGGTCATCGAATGTTGGTTTTTGTTTTGCAGGTTTTTCTACATTTAAGATATTTGACATGTCATTTAAGATATCTATGGTGTTTTTTGCGGCTTTTGGATGGCTAATGTTATAAGATTTGATGAATTCGAAATATTTTTCTGGTATTAAACAAAAAATTGAACTTGCAATCAGTACCTCAAATATTGTATTATATAATAGGGTGCTTTCGGAATTAAATCCACCGAAAAGCGCAAATAAAATTGTGTAAATTATACTGAAATAAGGGCGTTGTAAAAATGATGATGTAGACGAAATTATTGCAGAAAAGCTATATGATATCGTGAAAATATTTGTTTTTAGCGATAAATCGAGGCATGCGCCCAAAATTACGCTGATTATTGCACCAAAAGACGTGCCTAGATAGTAACAAACGGATAAAATGAGCGTAACTGAAATAATTCTTATCGGAGAAACACTTAGTACGATAATATTTGAAGTAGATAAAATTATTGAAGAAAATAAGAAAATATATGAAATTAGCTTATGTTTATCACTTTTTTGTTCGGAAAATAAATATAAACTACCGACTACGATTACAGTTTGAAGAAAGATGTTTAAAACTAATGCCAAAGTGAAAGCTTGTCCGATTGCGTTTGCGACAGATGCAGACAGAAAAACGATGGAAAGTATGAAATAATCGCTAATTTTAAGTAAATTTGTGAGTGAAATCGTGATTAAGAGCACTCCAGCGCATAAAAATCCCCAAATTGAATTTTCAAGGAAAATATAGCCTAAAAAACTACCGATTAGTGGAAAGATATTCTTATTTTTTTTATAAGATGCGACGCTATATGGGATGGAAATTGGGAGTGAAACAGATAGAAATTCTGCATTTGACAGGATAAAACCGACTAAAAATGTTAGTAAATACAAATAAATGTCGATATTTATGAAAGTAAGTAACTTGCGTTTGATATTCTGCATTTTTTAGACTCTCCTTTTGGTGGCTTTTTTAAGCATTATACAACAAAGTTTCAAAAATATTTGTTGGAAAATGTGTCTGGAAATACGAAAAATGAAAAATAAGGAAAATATAATGATAAAAATAATACATACAGCCGATTTGCATATTGGGGCATCTTTCAATTCGTTTGAAAATAAGCTTGATTTGCAAAAATATCACACTTTAGCCGTTATAGAAATGGTGAAATTCGCGAATTTGCGTGAAGTAGACATAATGATTATTGCAGGGGATTTGTTTGATGGTCACGCAGTTGACGGGATAATTCGACATGAAACCATGATGATTTTAGGGAATTTTCGTGGAAAAATCTATATTTCGACAGGAAATCATGACTATTATTTCAAAGGCTCTTTTTGGGATAAGATGGATTTGCCGAGCAATGTACATCTTTTTAGGGAGAATAAACTTTGCGAGATATCGCTAGGAGATGTTTCGGTTTATGGAGCGAGTTTTACGAATATTTATGAGAAAATCGACATTAAAAACGCAGATTTAGATGAAAACAAGATAAATATTGCGGTTTTGCATTCAGATATTTTGACAAAAAGCGAATATAACCCTTTATCGAAGGAAGATTTTTCGAAAAGTAAATTTGACTATGTGGCGACAGGGCATAATCACAGTTTTTCGGAGATTTTAAAAGCGTCTAACACAAAATACGCTTGTTCTGGTAGCATTTCTGCTACTGGTTTTGATGAAATTGGTGAAAAAGGCTTTATTTATGGTGAAATTTCAAAGGAAAATAGCATTTTTAGCTTTATAACGTCGAAAGGTGCCATGATTTTAAAGGAAAAAATGGATATTTCTAATATTTCGAATATTTCTGAATTAATTTCGAAAATTTCGCTAATTGCAAAGGAAAATATATATTTAGATTTAACTTTAGAGGGTATAAAAACCTTTGATTTTGATATAAATTCATTAAAAAACGAAATAAATGCACTATATATTGAGATTTTTGATATGACAAAAACAGAAGAAGATTTATGGGGATATCTCGGCGAAGAAAATTTGCTTGGGGAATTTTCGCGAATTATGTATGAAAAATATAGAAATCAGCCGTCGTTAGAGGTGCTTGATGCGCTCAGAATTGGCTTAGACGCTTTAAAAAATTAGGTGAATTATGTATATAAAAAAAATTAGAGGGAAGTTTGGCATTTTAAAAGACGAAGAATTGGTTTTTAAAAATGGGTTAAATGTTATTTGCAGGGAAAATGAATGGGGAAAAACCACGTTTATTTCACTGCTTAAAACTATGTTTTATGGGCTGAATACATCAAAACGTGACCGAAAAGACTTTTTATCGGAAAAAACGAAATATGTGTATTCTGGGGAGTATGCAGGCGAGATGACATTGTCTATCGACCACGAAGATTTAACCATTATTCGTAAAAAAAGCGGCAAAAAAGAAGAAGTTTTGATTTTTTTAGGCGAGAAAAAGCTTGAAATACGCGATATTGGACGTGAGATTTTGGGAGTTTCGGAAGAGGCATACCAAAATAGTGCGCTTATCGAGAACGACAATCGACTAATTTCGAGCAGTGAGGAACTTTATGAGCTGATTTTGTCGCTGACAACTACGGGTGATAGCGAAAAATCTTATCAAAATGCGATGAAAAACTTAAAAAATATGAAATCTGCAATTACAAAAGAGTATGATGTGAAGAAGATTAACGAAGAAGTATCGTTAATCTTAAAGGACATTTCAGACGTGAAAATCTATGAAACGGAGATTTTAAAGCTTGCAGAAAGCAAAAAAGTTAGTTTTTTAAATTTGAATTCCAAAAAGGAAGAATATGAAAAACGATATCGCGCTGTTGCTGCAAAAAAAGTTGAGGCACAGACAAGGGCAGACGTTATAAAAGCCGATGCAGTGGAAGTTTTAGAAAGTCTTAAAAGTGATTATTTTGAAGTGGATTTAATCGAAAATGCGGAGATTTCATATCAGAATTATTCGAAAATATTGGAGAGCGAATATGAAACACGCGTCGAGGCAAATCAGCGAATGCTTAATTTAAACGGTGAGATTGACGAGCTAAATCGCAGACGAGAGAAGGAGATTTCAGAAAATTCCAACATTAAAGTCAATAAATTATCATTTGTTATTGCGCTGATTTTTGGTGTTTTATCGGCACTTAGCGCATTTGTTTCAAATATTTCGTGGTATATTCCGTTGATTTTATCGATACTTACGATTATTTCGCTTATATCAGCTTTTATTGGGTCTAAACCGAAAAATACTGATGTTAATAAAAAATATGATGAATTAATCGCAAGACTTAAAGAAGATATCGCAAAACTTGAGCAAAGTCACTCACTTTTTGCAAAAAATCTTAAAGAAAAATATGATTTAATGGTAGAGGATATTATAAAAATTGGTGGGGGTTCGCTCGAGAATAAAGACGAAATTTTTCATCATATAAAATACTCTTATGATGTGAATAAAAGATATAAAAAAGCGCTTGAATTTCTATATTCGATAGAAAAAAATGATTTAAGCTATGATGAAAGTGTTAAAATTGAAGAAGTAGAACTTTCTAATCTGAACGATGAAATTATTTATTTGCAAAATTCTTATGATGTGCTAAAACGAGAACTTTCGCGCTGTGAGCTTAAATATGAAATGATTTTGCCACTAAATCAACTTGAAAATAAGCTGAAAATTGCAAACGATACGCTATATAATGTAGAAAATAAACTGAAAAGCATAGAAATTGCAAGCGAGGTTATAAACGAGGCAAATGAGAACTTAGCTGCGCGTTTATCTCCAGAAATTTCGAAGAAAGCGTCGGAATATATGTCTTTTGTAACAGACGGAAAATATTGTGATATTATATTAGAAAAAGACTTTAATGCCTCTTTAAGACCGAAAGACGACTATATTTTCTTAAATAAGCTGAAGTTATCACAGGGGACAAAAGACCAACTTTATATGTGTTTAAGGCTTGCAATTTGCGATGTTTTATTAAAGGAAGATACTCCGATTATTTTAGATGATCCATTTGTGTTTTATGATAAAAAAAGAGAAGAAAAAATGATGGAATTATTAGAAAAAATTGCAAAAAAACGTCAAATAATTGTGTTTACTTGCCGCACTTAATGACAAAATACAGAAAAATATAAGGTTACTAAGCGAAATATCTTGAAAACTTACAAAATACGCGATAAACAATGTTTTTAATAAATATAAAAGTTTTGTAAATGATGAGTAAATTTTCAAAAAAGACTTGTAAATTTCAATAAAATGAGTTAAAATATAATATTATATAGGAGGGCAAATTTATGAATGTAAAAAGTAAATTAGGTAACATCACTGTAACTAATGAAGTTATCGCTCAAATAGCAGGATATGCTGCTACAAATTGTTTTGGTGTTAAAGGAATGACTGTTAAAAGTATTTCAGATGGAATTATCCAGCTTCTGAAAAAAGAATCTCAAAGCAAAGGTGTTTCTATTTTTGAACATGAACATGGTGGAATAGATATTATTTTGCACGTTGCGTGTCAATACGGCGTAAATATTCATGAGGTGTGTAAATCAATTATCAGCGAAGTTAGATATAATGTGGAAAAAATGACTGGTATTGATGTTAACAACATAGATATTTATGTTGAAACTATTAAGACTGACGAAGTCGGAGGAATCTAATCTTGGTTAAAATTACAGGTGAACTTTATAGAAAAATGTTAATTGGTGGAGCTGTTTCTATTGAAAATATTAAAGAAATAGCTAACGATTTAAACGTTTTCCCAGTTCCTGACGGTGATACAGGTACAAATATGGCGCTTACTATGTCTTCGGCTTTAAAAGCTATGTCAGATATTTCAGAGCCTACATTAAAAGATGCAGTAAGTAAAACTGCGACAGCATTATTAAGAGGTGCTAGAGGGAATTCAGGTGTTATTTTATCTCTATTATTTAGAGGTATTGCAAAGCATTTGAAAGAATTAGACGAGGCTACGGGTATTGATTTTGCAAAAGCTTTAGTATCTGGTGTTGAAACGGCTTATTCTGCTGTTATGAAACCAGCCGAAGGTACTATTTTGACAGTTTCGCGTGTTTCTGCGAAAAAAGCACTTGATATGTGCAATGAAAATCCAGAAATGTCGGTTGAAGAAGTATTTGTTATTGTTTTAGAAATGGCAGATATTGCATTAAAAGAAACTCAATTTCAAAATAGTGTTTTAGAAAAAGCAGGCGTGGTTGATGCAGGTGCTTATGGATATATCGAAATTTTAAAAGGAATGCAAGCTGCATTTTTAGGAAAAGAAATCGAATATACTGCGCCTACAAAAACTGAAAATGTTGAAAATAATGAGAATTTTGCTGGAATAAATCCAGAAGATATTGTTTTTGCATATTGTACAGAATTTATTGCACAAAAAGAGGACGCTAGACGTTCTGTGTCAAAATTAAGTTCTGTTTTAGAGAAAATAGGCGATAGTATCGTTGTTGTCGACGATGAGGAAATTGTTAAGGTACATGTGCATACTAATGAGCCGAATATCGCTCTTGCCGAAGGTTTGAAATTCGGTCAGCTTTTATCTATTAAAATTGAAAATATGAGAGAACAACATAGCACAAAAGTTGTTAAAGAAGCTGAAACGTATACATTAAAGGCTGAAATTGCACCAAATGATAATAAATATGGTTTTGTTTCGGTATCTGCCGGTGAAGGGCTTAATGACATATTTAAAGATTTAGGCGTTGAAGGAATTCTTTATGGTGGGCAAACTATGAACCCATCTACTGGCGATATTGTTCATATTATAAATTCTGTTCCTGCTGAAAACGTGTTTGTTTTCCCAAATAATAAAAATATTATAATGGCTGCAGAACAAGCGAAAGCGATTTGTGATACGAAAAATGTTATTGTTATCCCAACGAAAACTATTCAACAGGGGATTTCTGCGTTATTAAATTATGATGAGTCTATGGAATTAGATGACCTTACAGAAGTGTTTAATTCTGCGATTTCACGAGTGACTTCTGGACAAATCACTTATGCTGCAAGAAATTCTGAATTTGATGGCAAGAAAATTAAAGAAGGCGAATATTTATCGCTTTTGGAAAGCAAATTAAATGCTAGCCATAAAAAAATTGAGCACGTTTGCGAAAAACTTGCAAAAGATATGGTTAAAGAAGATAGTCAATTTGTGACGGTTATTTATGGACAAGACTCAAATGAGGAACTTGCAAATTCTGTTGCAGAAATTTTTGCAAAAATGAATCCAGATTTAGAAGTAACTATTATTAATGGTGGTCAGCCAGTTTATTATTTCTTTATTTCGGTAGAGTAAAAATAAAGGACACAGCCTTTTTGGCAGTGTCCTTTTTGTGTTTTATAGAAGATGGTAGGGAAATGTTGCGAAGTAATTGTGCTTTAGTTTTTGGGAATTGGGCTTTTTCAAACTAGGTTTTGCTAAATTTAAGGCACCCCAAGTGCATACTGAAATTTCTCATTTTCTAAAAAATAGCGATAGCGAATTTGCGATATGAAACGCATAGGTTAAGGAGTGCCGAAAGTATTTTTCGCCATATAAGGAATACGAACAGGGGAGATATTTAAGGGGGAACACCTTAAATGGCACTTGGTTACTTGCTGCTATTGGCAAGTAACGTAAACGTCCCTTGTTTGATTTTAAATTTCACAAAATAACAGACAAACTATCGTGAAGCAATTGCGTGCACGTCAGGGTCGGTAGCACCGACAGGCAATTTTGATTTTCCGAAAAATTCGTCGAAACTCTGCGAAGCAAATGCGTCCACGTCAGGGTCGGTAGCACCGACAGGCAATTTTGATTTTCCGAAAAATTCGTCGAAACTCTGCGTAGCAATTGCGTGCACGTCAGGGTCGGTAGCACCGACAGGCAATTTGGTTTTTTGAAAACTTCGTCGAAACTATGCGAAGCAATTGCGTGCACGTCAGGGTCGGTAGCACCGACAGGCAATTTTGATTTTCCGAAAAATTCGTCGAAACTCTGCGAAGCAAATGCGTCCACGTCAGGTGGTCAGGTGGTCAGGTGGTGCTTATGTTTAATTTTTCAGCAGCGTTAATAAAATGTCGTTCTTCTGTTACTACTCCTTCATTTAATGCAATGGAATTTGCTAGTGTTAGCATAAAATTCGGATATCCTTCGCCGGTTTCTAGATTTTTAATAACACTTTTACCCCAAAATCCACTTTTAGCTACAAAGCCACTTGCAAAAAAATCGCCGATAAATGCATTTACATTATAATCTATATAAATAAATTCTATATCAAAACTTTCGCCGTTCCAGATTGCCTCGGTAAACTGCGCCTTTGTTTGGTAATTTGTCGGTTGACCTACTGAACCACATTTTACAAAAATTTTGCCTTTATACTCATATATAAAAGGATTATGAGTATGACCTGCGAAAACATAGTCGGTTTTAAGGTTTTCTAGCATTGTGTTTGTATTGTCAAAGCCTTTAAATAAAAGTTCACGACTATTCAAATATGATGCATGACAAATTGTAAAAGGCTTTATACCGTCAATTTCTACCTCTAAAGAAGATGGCAGACTGCTGAAAAAATCTAAATCCTCTTTAGTTAAATTATTATAGGTATATAAAAGTGAACCTGTTTGAGTATTATATGACCAGTTTTTTTCAGTAGACTTATCGAAATCAAGCATATACTCCTCGCGATTTCCACGAAGGATAGTCACACGACTATCTTTTTTTAATTTATATAAAATTTCCATAGTCTTTTGTGGGTATGGTCCGTCGGTGATATAATCACCTAATAGAAAAATTCTATCATAATTATTCTGCTCTATATAATGTATACATTCTTTAAAAGCAGCGTAATTTCCATGTATATCTGTTAAGAAGGCAAATTTCATTTATTATCACCATATAGTTTAGGTAAATCATCAAGATTGAATAATGTGTTTTGATAAACAAGATTTATCCAGTTTGAAAAGAATAAACCTGCGTGCGAACTCCAAGAAACAGCAATATTATTATCTGGGTTATCATATAGAAAATAGTTTTCTGGGACTTTTGTATTTTCATTCTTTGCTAAATCTCTAAAATACTCACCTTTTAAGGTTTCCATATCATATTCTAAATGTCCAGTTATAAAAAACTTACGTCTGTCGGTGCTTGCTATTATAGAAGGACCAGTTTTATCAGAACCTGCAAGTAGGTCTATTCCCTCAGTGGATTTTACTATTTTTCGATTAACTCCAGAAAACCTAGAATGAGGCATTAAGAATACATCGTCGAAACAACGGAAAATAGGCTCGAAGTCTTTCTTTATATATTGCTTGAAAACACCTGATAATTTATCAGAGTAATTCTCTTTTGGTATATTATAATAATGATTAAGACCAACCATCGCTCCCCAACATATAAATAATGAAGAGTAAACATTAGTTTCACACCAATTTAATATGTCACGAAGTTCATCTATATAAGATACATCGGAATAGTCCATTTGTTCCACTGGTGCACCTGTTAAAATGAAACCATCATATTTCTTATGCTTTATATCGTCGAATACATTATAAAAGGTAGCAAGGTGCTCGTCGCAAGTATTCTTTGATTTATAAGTGTTAGTCTGTAAAAAGTCAACCTCGATTTGTAGGGGGGTATTAGATAATAAACGCAAAATCTGGGTTTCAGTTTCAATTTTGGTAGGCATTAAATTTAAAATAAGCATATTAAGAGGGCGGATATCTTGATGGATGGCGCGTGATTTAGTTAAAACAAAGATATTCTCATTTTGCAAGGTCTTAACTGCTGGTAAATTTTCAGATACATTAATAGGCATATAAGTTCCTCCTTTTGTTATTATAAGTATAGCAAAAGTAGTATAAAATATCAATGAAAACTTTTTCGACAAAATAACAATAAAACTGTTGACAATGGGGTATATATGTGATAATATAGGTGAGCACTCTTCGAGAGGGAAACTAAGACAATAAGTCGAAAGAAAAAAACTTGAAGAATGTCGAAAAAAGTTGTTGACAAACGGTCGCAACTGTGGTATTATATAATAACTGTCGCTGAGGCGATGGTGATAACGATTAGGAAAGTGAAAAGTAGAACTTGAGAGAAATCAAAAATAGTTCTTGACATGAAATGAAAGTTATGATATAATATAATAACTGTCGCAGAAATGCTTCGGTTAGTTTGAAAAAATAACTTGAGAGAAATCAAAAAAAGTTGTTGACAAACGAAGTTGATTATGA
>CAYJLC010000024.1:0-30418 GCA_964370735.1 uncultured Oscillospiraceae bacterium | reverse complement strand
CTTTCGGACTGTCGTTTTCTTCCATAAGTTTCACCATTAAATCGCTCATATATTTCTCGATTTCTGGGTTATTTAATGGATTTTGCTGTTTTGGGTCAGTTTCTAAATCAAAAAGCATAGTCGCTGATGTATCATATTCAATAAACTCTTTTTGCATAAGTTTCTTAGGAATAGTTTTTAAAACTTTGCAACCTTTTGTAAACGAAAATGCGTCAACATATTCTGCATTTTGTAGTTCTGACACATCAAATCTATTATGCATGTGCATAGGCATTAATGTGTAATTATACGCGTGAACCGTATCATCGACAGGCCCTCTCATATAAACATATCGACCGTCAGTGCAGTTAACTTGCGCATTAAATAGCCCAAATAATGCACCGTCGCGAGTTTTATCTGAACTAACAGGGAAACCCTCCATATCTTTCGGTATTGCTTGATTAAAGAAGTCTAAAATCGTTGGAGCAATATCGATAGTTTGAACAAGTTTATCTGAACGAACATCTTTTTTGCCATCTTTTGGATTCCAAACAAAGAATGGGATATTTGCAATTTCATTATAATTTGCACAAACACGTTTTCCCCATCTGTCGTGCTCAGTAAGTAAAAATCCATGGTCGACATTTAGGATAAGCATTGTGTCTTCCCATAAATTATGCTCGTCCATTTTATCTAGAATTTTGCCTAAATACTCGTCACACATAGTAACTAACGCTTTATAATGCACTAAGCAATTTTCGATTTCATCTTCATTTTGCTTAACTGTCGCATAATCAGGCCAGTTGAAATGCTTACCTTTGTATTCGCGTTTTTCATACATATCGATGTATTTTTGTGGTGCGTGGAATGGCTCGTGTGGGCTGAAATTTTCAACCTGCAAAAACCAATTGTCTTCACTTGCATTTGTGTCGATAAATTCGCACGCAGAAGAGAAAACCTTGTAAATCGGATAGTCTTCTTCGGTTTTTACATAATGACGATTTACCCAATCTTGCATAAAAACAGGCATTCCGTCACGCGTGCTTATATGTGGTGGAAGCTCAGGTGTTTTAACTTCGCCTTTCCAAGGGTCGCCTTGCTGACCTCTTATGAAATCCCAAGTTTTGAAACGAGTATGATAACCACAACCACCATCTTCAAAATAATGTGCGTGGTCTGTTACTAAATGAGAATACACACCATTTTTCTTTAATATTTCTGGACAAGAATCATCAAATGGTTCAAGTGGACCCCAAATTCTATGTAAAAAATTATATCTACCTGTGTGTAGTTCACGTCTTGCAGGCATACAAGGCATACTGCCCATATAGCAACTATCATAAGTTACCGAATACTTTTTTAGTCTATCAAAATTCGGCGTTATCATTTCCTCGTTCCCATAAGCTGAAAGGAAATCTTTTCGCAAAGAATCGAACATTACCATTATTGCTTTCATAAATTCACCTCGATTATTATTTTTTATCAGCACCAACTATTTTAATTCTTGTTGCTTGAGCCATAGGCATACCAGTGTCATATTCTAGCTGGCGAGGCTCATATTCCTCGTTTTCTGCCTGTCTTACATAGCCTTCGTTTCTAAAAGATGGTGTTTTTTCTGGTCGCCAAGGACGAGTAGCCCAATGAGAACCTCTGTAAATATCGCGTGTTTCATTCATTTCGTTTAGTAATACATCGTGAAGTTTGTTTCTAATTTCTGCATAATTTTCATCATTTATAGCGTTATAAATTTCCTCTGGGTCTTTTTCTAAATCGTAAAATTCATCAGAGTCAATCATATTCACAACCAGTTTATATCTGCCGTCAAAAACACTTCTATACGGTTGGAAACCACCGTTTCCGTCTTGGATTAACTCATATCTTGTAAATTCTGAGAACGCATAATCACGAACTTTTGTGACACCGTCTTTGATTTGTGGCATCATAGAAACACCATCAACTGATTTTGGGATATTTACATTCATATAATCTAAAATCGTAGGAACAATATCGATATGCGAAGTCGGATAATCGCAAACACCTGTCGCTCCACCTTTAATTATAAATGGAATATTTAACACTTCTTTATACGCACAAGAATTTTTTGAGTTTAGTTTATGATTTTTAAGCATATCTCCGTGGTCGGCAGTGTAAATTATCATTGCATCTGGGCATTTTTCGTAAACTACTTCTAAAAATCTACCGATTTCTTTATCAACAAACGAGTTGCACCCTAAAAATAGTGATAAACTATCGTTTGGAGCGTTTAGTTCCTCGGCAGTAAGCTCATTGTTTTTGCCAGCTTTTGACCACATACGTTGCATCTGTGTTTTTGTGTTTAAATCGTCGTTGTAGTTTTCAGAAAATGGGAAACTATATCCGTCATACATCGTGTTATACGGTGCTGGGCAAAGACAAGGTCCGTGAGGCTCATCGTAAGATAGTGTGAAGAAGAAATCCTCGTTCTCAAAATCGTTGATAAATTCTAATGCTCTATTTGTTGAGCGATATGCATACATCATATCTTCAGTAAAATCATCATCGAACGAAGTTTTGCTTTTTCTAGAACGACGGCGTTCGTCTTCTGTAAGTTCTTCAAGATACATTCTCATATCATACCAATATTTATCAATAAAGCCGTTAGGGCATTTTCCATTTCCGAAATAATCAGTGCCGTCTAAATGCCATTTTCCAACATAACCACAATTATATCCGTTGTCTGTAAGTCGCTCTCCGACAGTTTTAACATCAGCATACATCGCAACAGAGTTTGTAACAACGCCTGTCGAATGTGGATATAATCCAGTAAAAATTGTACTTCTAGCAGGCGCACATACTGGCTGGCACGTTTGCGCATTTGTATACATAAGACCTTTTGATGCTAGTTTATCGATATTTGGTGTTTTCATATCTTTATTCCCATAACAACCGAGCATGTCAGTTCGTTGGGTGTCTACCATAATAAAAATAACTTGTTTTTTCATTTTTTTCTCCGTTTCGCTATATTTAAAGTGTATTTTCTAATCCTCCGTCAACCTTCGTTTGCCACCTCCTTTGCTAAAGGAGGCTTTATCTTTTTGGACTTATGCGTACATTTGGATTTGGCTCATTTCTTAAAGGAGCTGTCATGCAGTGACTGAGGATTGTTTCCAAAATCATATAGGCGACACTAGGTCGCCCATATTTTATGCTTTTTGTTTATTAGATTTCAGAACTTTTTTTGTAATTACATAAATTGGAGTAACAACAGCAAGAACAACAAAAATTGTACCGAAAGACGGTGTTAAAAACGCGTCTACAACAGAACCTTCGAATGTAACCATTGCTTTTCTGTAAAATGTTTCAACAGTGTCACCTAAAGCAAATCCCATAATTACAGGCGCTAGAGGGAAACCATTTTTAGAAAGAAGCATACCTGCTACTGCTAAAATTAACATTAAGTAAACATTGAACATTGTAGTATTTACTACAAATGCGCCCATTAAGCAGAAAACTGCGATGATTGGGTATAAAATATGCTTTGGAACTGTAACTATTTTTGCGAAGTATTTGATTAAACCACCTTGTAGTAATAACATAAAGATGTTTGAGATAATAAGTGCGATAAAGATTGATTGTAAAATGTCAGGTCTTTCTGTGATAACTAAAGGACCAATTGTAACGCCATGAACTACGAATGCGCTCATAATAAGTGCTACTGGTGAACTTCCAGGAACACCTAAAGCGATAGCTGGAATCATAGCACCACCAGAAACGGCATTGTTTGATGCTTCTGGAGCGATGATGCCCTCAGGACAACCAGTTCCGAATTTTTCTGGGTTTTTAGACATAGATTTTGCTCTTGAATATGCCATAAGTGATGCAGTACCACCACCTAAACCAGGAAGTATGCCCAAAATAGTACCAATTAAACTTGATAAAATCAAATTAACTTTATGACTTCCAACTTCTTTAAAAGCTTTAAGGAATTCTTTTGTTGAAAAATCATCTTGATAATCTTTTTTGATATCTTTTTGGCTTGCTGAATATAAAATGCCAGAAAGTGCGAATAAACCGATAATTACGATTACGATATTAATACCCGCTTGAAGCTCGAAGAAACCAAATGTAAGTCTTGATTCAGAAGATACGATAGGGTCTGTTCCTGCCATAGCAAGAAGTAAACCAATACCTGTTGAAATAAAGCCTTTGATGATTGAACCATCGATTAAAGTTGAGATTAATGCAAGCGAGAACACAGCCGCACCGAAGTATTCCCAAGGTCCAAAGCTTAAAGCAAATGTAGCAAGGCTACCTGTTAAGAATGCAAGAATAATCGCTGAAATGATACCACCTACGAAAGATGAAATAATAGCAAGGCTTAAAGCTCTCATACTTTCGCCACGTTTAGACATTGGATGACCGTCGAAAGTAGTCGTGATTGAGGCTGCTGTTCCTGGGATATTAAGTAATATCGCAGCGATTGAACCACCAGATAGACCCCCACAATAAACTGCAAGCAGGAATGCAATAGCTACAATCATGTCCATATCGTAAGTTAAAGGAAGGGCTAGTGCTAGTGCCATTGCAGTATTAAGTCCAGGAATTGCTCCGAAAATAATACCCATAGCAACCCCTGCTACCATTAATAATAATAGCACTGGGTCACAGAAAACTAATAATACATTTAAATCCATCTAAAAATCCCTCCTATATAATTCCTAAGAAGCTTGTTGGAACAATAATTCCAGCTACTTCTGTGAAGAACAAGAATGTAAAAATTGTAAAAATAACACTTATCAGAGCAATTTTAACGATTGATTTTTTACCTTCTGTTTGTAATATCCAAGTTGAACCGATTAAGAAAATTGCAGTCGAGAAAACATATCCTAAGAATTCAAAAGCAACGGCATAAGCTATAATGCAAAGTAATAAGTAAAGTGTTTTGCCTTTGAAAAGTTCGATTATTTTTGGTGCAAACTTTTCTTTTTTAACAATTTTTCTGATGATTTCTGCAATTGCAAGTATTGCAATCAGACTACCTATTACAATTGGGAAACCATAAGCCCCAACATAAGGGTCAAGATTAGCAGCGTCGCCACCAGCATTTAAAATATTATTTAGGTTTATAACGTCTGTTAAATTTTGTCTTAAATATGCTTCGTAATCATTTGTATCTAGGTAGGCAGCTGTATATCCTAAAACAGCAAGGTCAGCTACGAATTCTTCATTTTGAAGAGATGTTTCAACAGCTTTTGAAAGTTCAGATACGATTTCATCTGGTGTTTCGGCTGGTGCCCATATACCAAAAGATAAACCGTAGTTACTTGTATATCCTAACTCAGCAAAAGTTGGAGTATCTGGTATAGAAGAAACTCTTTCCTCGGCAAATACACCAAGACATTTAAAGTCGCCTGATTCTATGTATGCTTTATTTTGGTGAACACCTACAACATAAGCGTCAATTCTGTTTGCAAGTAGTTCTGGTGGAACTGGTTGGTCACCACCAACAGGCACATCTTGGAAATCTACGCCTTCGTGTTGCTCTATCGCAAGCGAACCATAGTGGTTGATTGTACCATTTTGAACACCCATTTTAATTTCGCCTGGGTTTTCGCGTGCTGCATTTATTAAGTCTTCATAAGTTTGATAAGGTGAATTTGCATTAACATATAATCCAGCCTCGGCTGTTGCATATTGTGCGATTGGTTGGAAATCCTCGAAAGTATTTTCATAACCCATAGCAACGTGGGCAGCATTTAGCCCAGTACCTGCAACCATTAATGTATAACCATCAGGATCAGAGTTTAAAAGTTCTGTCGCACCAATTGTACCAGATGCACCGGTAACATTTGTTGGTACGAAAGCTATGTCATATTGCTCATCGATTTCTGTAAAAATCGCTCTACCAGAAACGTCGATACCACCACCAACATTAAATCCGATAATTACAGACACATCTTTGTTTGGATATTCTGTTTCGCTTTGACACCCTGAAAGTAAAAGCACCGAAGCACTTAAACCTAAAAGGACTGCTTGTTTTAGTTTTTTCATACACTACCTCCTAAATATTCTCATATTTTGCCTGACTATACATATCCGAATAGTCATTTATAGCCTCTTTTTGTGTTTGGAAATCTGGCGGTAGCACTGTTCTTTGAGTGTCCCAACTATCTCCAAGTTCTTCCATAATACTAGCAAGTTTTACTCTGAAATCTTTCATTTCAGGATATTGTTTAAAGTTATTTACGCAGTTTATCATCTCGTATTTGTCATAAGATAAGTCGTGAAGTGCAAACGGAACATTCGCCTTTTCGACATATAAATAATCATCAGTTCTAAAACCACGCTCGTTATATGGTTTTCTGTCTGGTTTGTCCATAACATCGCAAATTTCTTCTGGAACTCTAATAATTTGGTAGTAAACATAATCTCTAAAGTCTTTGTCGGCTCCTGTTTCAACGATTTTTTTCATACTGTAACCGTCCATAGTTTTTGGAACTTCTATGTCACATAAGTCTAAAATCGTTGGAGTTATGTCAATTAAAGGGTCTACAAGTTGTGTAACCACTGTGTTTTCTTTGATTTTATCTGGATATGAAATAATTAGTGGTACATGAGATGAAGAATTGTAGTAGATTGATTTTTCAAACATCGCGTATTCGCCACACATATCTCCGTGGTCAGACACCACAATGAAAATTGTGTTATCAAAAATACCTTTTTCTTTTAAGAAACTTGTAAGTCTACCGATTTCACCGTCAACAAAATCAACCATTCCATAATACATTGCGATATATTCTTTCGCTTTTTCGTGCAAATGCGGAGGAACTGTCGGTGGTAGTTCGATTTGGTCTTTGTTATATTTGTTTTTGAATTCTTCTGGTTGCATTTCTACTGGCGGATGAGGCAAACCGTAACAAATCATGCCCATAAACGGTTTATCTTCTTCGATTGAACGCTCCATAAAGTCCATTAAATGCTCAGTTTGATAAACTGGCTCAAATTTATCTGATTTATACGGAGTTTCGTCTTCATTTCTGTAATAAAGACTGTCTATGTAGTGATGACCTCTACCGTAACCAATTAATTCATCAAATCCACACCAATATTCTTTTGGAACACGACGGAATTTTTTACCTCCATCTAAATGCCATTTACCAATCCACGCTGTTTTATAGCCATTATCGCCCATAAGCTTTGGCAAATAATGTGGTAAATCAGTAGCTAACGGATAGTGATTCGAGAACATACCGTTTTTGTGTGGATAAAGCCCTGTCATAATAGAAGCTCTAAACGGACAGCAAAGCGGGTATGATGTGTGGGCTTTTTTAAAATTCGCGCCACCGTTTGCTAGTGCGTCAAGATTTGGAGTGTTTGTTACTTTGTTGCCATTAACATTGAGTGTGTCAAATCTCATTTGGTCTGGATACACTAGAATCACGTTTGGTTTTTTCATTCTTCCTCTCCTAACTATGCAAAAAATGCAAAAATACAATGCAAAAAATGTTTTTCAATAACCATATAATACTCCTGCGTACATTAAATGTCAACATTTTTTTACTTCATTTTAGTAATTTTGTGAGTATCATTAAATTATATATTACTTTTTTGTGTAAATTCACGATTATGTTCTTTGCATTTTTTGCATTGCATTTTTTGTAAATATATGTTATAATATGATTACTAATATATTACAAAATCAAAATCAAGAAAAGAGTGTTAACATGCGTATAACTTTATCAGATATAGCTAAAGAAGTCGGAATCTCTATCGCAACAGTTTCAAGAGCTGTAAATCCCGAAACTTCCTCAAAGGTTAAACCTGCAACAATTGCTAAAATAAACGAAGCTATGAACAAGCTTGGATATATCCCCGACTCAGAAATTATTAAAAAAATTCCAACAGAAAATTCAATTGCAGTAATTTTAACAGGCACGAAATCTTTCTCGCATTACCTATTTGCAGAAATGATGGACTTTTTACAAGCTTGTGTCCACAATTCAAACTATAAACTAAGATATGTAATCGCCGAAAGTAGCGTATCAAAAGAAAAATTTCGTCAGATAATCTCTGAATCTCCAGTTTCTGGGGCTGTGATTTTAGGACCTGTGACCGACGATACATTTGCATTTTTAAAAAGCAAAATCGCAAACTTAATCTATACTGGAGTAAATAGCACGAGATATGATATCGACGAAGTTATTTGTAATGGTGCAAAATCTATAACTTCTCTTTATGAGCATTTTTATTCGATAGGATATAGAAAAATCGCATACATAGGCCCTGTTGTAAAAACTGCTAACAATAGTGTTGTCCACCCTAGATACATAAGCTATTTGAAAAGCCTTGCAAGCAAAAAAATCGAAGTCGATATGTCAATGGTTCAAGCATCTTATGACACAACAGAAGAAGGCTATACTGCTATGTATCGTATGATTAACAACGAAAGTTTGCCTGATGCGATTATTTGTGCTGGTGATAATATCGCCATTGGTGTAATTCGCGCTGCTAAAGAAAATAATGTTTCAATCCCTAAAGATATTGCGATAGTTGGGATGGATAACATAAAAATGGCTCAATACTTAACACCAAGCCTTACAACTATTAATGTTCCAAAAAAAGACCTAAGCTCACTTGCAATTAAAATGTTAATCGATAGAATCGAAGGTAAATCGTCTTCTGTGTCTATTGTAGAGATGCCGTTTGATATTATAATACGAGAATCTTGTGGATATAATCGAAGAGATAAAAAAATATAGAGGCTTTCACAGCCTCTTTTTTCACCCTATAAACAGACCAAATTCTTCGATACACCGTCTCACTTTTTAAAAAAATAAGCAAAGTTCTTACAAGTTTCGCATTTTTTATTGCAATAAATTTGTATATATTTCATAACCAATATTGATTTATTGATTTTATTGCAATAAATTTGTATATATTTCATAACCAATATTGATTTATTGATTTTATTGTGATATAATAATAATTAGGACAGTTACATAATTGTTATTTTAAAACTCAAACTTAGTTACTATATCATAACAAAATAACTTTCACATAAAATACTTTATATACATATTTATCCTAATATAAGGAGTCTAACTTTATGAAAAATTTTATTACTTGGCTGAATAATGCTACTATTACAAGGAAATTTTTACCCTTGCAATTATTCGTGGTAATGTGTGTTTTAATAATATCTCTATTCTCGTTTTTATCAATAGCTATGATTAATACTTCCACACAAAACATCATCGACACTAATGTACGACACAAAGAAGAACTAAGTGCTATTACGAGAAATATGTACGAATGTCGTGTATTAGGCAGAGATATTTTATTTGCTAAAGACGAAACTGTGAAAAACGAATATTACGATGACTACATAGATGCTTTTAATAATCTTGACTCTAAAATGGATAATTACTCAAAGTATTTATCAGGGTCTCAGCTAACAGAATTCACTAGAATTATTGAAGAAAAGAATAAATACAAAGATAGTATGATACTTTCGGCAGATATATGGATTGCAGAGAGTGATTATGACGATGCACTCTACGCATTACAAGCAGTTACTCCTATTGCTAATGCATTTTTTGGAAGTATCGATGCCTTTTCGGCCGAAGAAGAAGCTATTATGCAGGTTGCCCTAGACAATAATAATTCTCTTGTTAGCTCAATTTTATTTTGTGGTATAATTGTAAATGCACTTATAATCCTTGGAGTTATTTTCTTTACAAGATTTTTCTCAAAAAGTATGAGTTCAAGCCTTATTAAACTTGAAAAAGCAATGTCGCAAATAGCCGAAACAGGAAATATGAAAATAGCAATACCGAGCGAATTATATACAAATGATGAAGTCGGAAGAATTGCTAATGTTGCAAACAAAATGAAAACTATGCTCCTTGAATACTCTTTCAACGACACTTTAACTGGTGGATATAATGCAAAAGCATATCACGAAGAACTTAACGAAGTTTTTTATGATAAAAATGTAGAAAAAGAAATTTGGTGTGTTATTGCAGATATGAATAATTTAAAGTTAATCAATGACAACTTAGGTCATATCGAAGGAGATAATGCATTAAGAAACACATATTATGCACTAAATAGCGAGTTTAGTAAATATGGCAAGACTTTCCGTATCGGTGGCGATGAATTTGTTTCTCTGTTAAAAGGCTGTACAAAAGAAGATGTCGAGCTTATGATTACCGATGTAATAACTCATATTTCCAAGGCAAATAAAAATGCAGTCTATAAATATTCACTTGCAATAGGTTATGATAAATTTATAGGCCATAGTATGATGGAATATAATGATTTCTTCAAAACTGTTGACCACAAAATGTATGACGATAAAATGGCAAGCAAAGGGACAAGAATGTCATCAAGAGTATTTTAGAGGTTGTAAACGCTCAAAAATTACTAATTAAATAATAAATGTGCATTGGCAACTTAGCTTAATGCACATTTTTTCTGTCATATTTTTATCAAAATAATCGTACTAAATCATCATTCAGCATATTTATTAACATTTTTTACTTAAATAAGTTGTGCAATATGTAGAATATAAAATTTCTTTGCAAAATGATTAAAATGTAACTAATATGTAATATATATGTTGTATAATTGTATGTATATTTATAAATTTCAACGAGGAGGAATTTTATATGAGAAAATTTTATAAAAGTATTTTCACAAAAAACTTTTGTTTGCTTGTAGCTTGCCTTGTGACAATATCGTCGGTAAACACAATAGCTTTTGCAAACGAAAACCAACCTGAAAATACACCTATCACACCTGATTTAGGTGATGAAATCATTGCAACACAACCCCTAGTGGAAACACCTATGCCTACATCGGAAACTGAAGATATTATGCCAGTAGAGGAACCTGCTCCAGAAAAAATTTCTATCACACTGGACTACCTAGACGATGCACTAGACACTACTATCGAAGTTGAAATCGGTGTAGCGTACACTGTTAGTGACGACCCGAATTACACAGACGACCCAAACGACTATATTCTCCCTCAAAGTGATGGATATCTTGGTGCTTGGTATCGCCCTGTAACTTGGACAAGCTTTTTCCTACCGAGCAAAACAGTTACATTCAGTAGTTCCAATACTGTTTTAGAAACTCTTGCTATAAGAGATGTTCCACATATCGATGACGTAGCTGTTGAATTCCACCAACCTATCGATGGTACAGGCAGTTATGACTCTCCTTATATAATCGAATTGGGTAAAAATTATCAAATTTATTCAAATCCTAGATATTATTTAAGCACTTTCATTGAAGGTTCTGAATATTGGAGAATGCACGAAGATGGAAATGCAACTAGTTTTGTCGACGATGCTTTCTATGGACCTGTTGACAACAGCACTTACGAACTTTCTCTAGGTCGTACTGCTGGATATACAGATATTGAGTCTGCGAAAAATAACTCGGTTATAATCTCGGCTGACAAAATTGGTTTTGACCACCTTTGTTTCTCGTATCACTCAGAAGCAAGAAATTCAAGGTCTGATAACAGTGTTTACGTTCTAGTTATCGAGCCTATTGCAGATATTATTGTTTCAAATGAACTAAATAGCACTCAATATGATAGAAATTTAGAACTAAATGATTATGTGACTATCGAACCATTTACAAGTAATCAAGACAACCTTGAATGGGAAATTATAACTAATAATGCAAACTCATCTGCTACAATTACTAAAGACGGTGAACTATATACTGGTACAGAAGCAGGCACAATAACAGTTAAAGTAACTGCGACAGAATATGGTTCTACCACTGATGATGCTGGTATCGAAACAGTATCAAAAGGGTCTGTTTCTAAAACATTTACTGTAAACGCCGACCTTGAACCTTACCAATATAGCGTAAGTTTCGAGGCAAACGATGGCAGTTCTCCAACTGTAATTTACACTAATGCAGACGGAATTTTACCACAGCCATTCCCTACTCCAGCGGCACAAGATGGATATACTTTCACAGGCTGGTATTTAGATGCTAAAACAACACTTCGCCTTTATCCAGAAACTGAAATCATAAAAAATAGCGTAGTTTATGCTGGTTGGGCAGAAGGCGACCGTTATACAATTACTTTCGAAACAAATGCTCCAAGTGGAACTACTTTCGCTGAATCAACTCCGTTTGAAGTGACATCAGCTGACAATACTTTGTCGGCTCTACCATATACGCCTAATGTTATTGGTGCAGATGGTCAACCTAAAATTTTCGCAGGTTGGTACCCTAACCAAGATGGTACTGGGGAAAAACTAACAGTAGACACGATTATAAGTAGCGACACTACTTATTTCGGTATTTGGTTAGATAGCAACACTGCTGACTCTGTTAACGGTGCACTTGGTTGGTCTAAATATGTTGGTTTGATTGACGACGATGCTCAAAATCCAAAAATCACACCTACTGGCGATTTACCAGTAAAAACTTGGACTACCGAAGGTGGTGAAGACCTTGATGCATCTACTCGTGAATTACAATACTTCGAAGGCGAATTAACTGGTGTGCATACTGAAATTGGTTCAGATATCATTATTGTTTTAGACAAATCGACTTCAATGTTGAATTTAGACAATAGCGCTTCTCGTTGGAATAGTGCTGTTGACGCAGTAAATGAGCTTACAGAAATATTATTTGACGGAAATACTAACGGAAACGATAATCGTGTCGCACTAGTCCAATACTCTGGAAACACAAGAAGTAGCTTTAATTTTAGAAGCAGTTTAGATAGCTTTAATAAAGATTTTGTCACTTCTCCTCCTACTTATAATGCTAATGTCAACGGTGGACGTGTTTCTCACGATGGAACAAACTACACAACAGCGTTACAACAAGCACTTCAATTTATTAATTCTCGTGAAGGTACAGATAAATTACGTCCTGTTCATTTAGTATTTATATCTGACGGAAACCCTGAAACTGACTTCTTCTCAAATGGAACTACAATAACTATCGACGGTGTAGATTACCCTCTTGTTAACACTGGTGAACAAGCCGACCCTACTGTCGTTGTTCCATATTCGCGTATCGACCCTGTTGTTGTAGAAACTCTTGGTTTAACTGGCGAAGACGAAGCGGCGCAAATTAGAGCGATGGGCATTAACACTTATGCTATCGGAATTGAGCTACAACCAAGCAAATATTTAGAAGCAATCGGTGGAGATAATGTTTATGCTGATGTTACAAACAGTGAACTTTCTTCTCTAATGAGTGAAATCGGTAATAAAATCGTTGAGCTTAATGGCAAAACAACAATGACTTACACTTTACCTGCCGAATATGAACATTTAACAATCATCGATTCTACTGGTGATGCAAACGAAACTCCTCGTTTTGAAACTGGTGTTTCACTAACTGCCCACCCTGATACTTTCAACACTACTTTCGGTGCTAATGAAAATGTTGATTTTGTTATAAACGGCGATACAATTACTTTTGCCGTTAATTCTATTCCACAAGAAGGGTTAACATTCGGTTTTTATGCAGAATACACTCCGTCTACAAGACCTCGCCCTGAAACTCCTGACCCTGAGCCAGAACCAGAACCAGAACCAGAGCCAACTCCTGAACCAGAAATAGAAGTTCCAGAAGAACCTATCCCTCTTGAACCTACCCCAGAAGTTGAAACTCCTTCTGAACCTACCCCTTCTGAGCCTACTCCAGAAGTTGAAATTCCTGACGAAGAAATCCCATTAGTATCTGGTGGTACTGATATTCCTGATGAAGAAACTCCACTTGGCGCTACTCCTGAAACTAGTGACACAAACAACTTTATGCTGTATTTAGTATCTAGTTTATCATTATTGCTTGTGGCTGTTTATAATACTTTTAATAAAAAAAGAAAATCTCATTAAAGATACTTATATAGCTATTTCGCCAAAGGAGAATTTTTATGAATGATTTATCTTGTAGTATAATTTTAGATAATCAAAATAAAGAACTAAATTTAAAAGGAACTCCTGCGTTCCCTGTTGCTATCTATAACGACGATTTGACGGCTAGTGCTGTACCCTATCATTGGCACGATGAAATTGAACTTATTGTTGTGGTTTGTGGCGAAATGGAGATTATAGTCGAGTGTGAGAAATTCACACTAAAAGAAGGCGAAGGTATTTTTATAAATTCCGAAAGGCTTCATTCCTGCGTGAATTTTAACGATACTCATTGTATCATAAAGTCATTTGTCTTTCATTCAAGATTTTTGTATGGCGAGTTAACTAGTGCTATGTATGAAAAATATTTCTACCCACTTCTTTTAGAATCCACATCAAATACTTCGTTTCTAAGCAAGGAAGAATGCAAACTTGTGCTAAATGCTTATGATATTTTCGAAAATAAAGCTTTTGCCTATGAATTTTTTGTCCGAGAGAATTTGACAAAAGTTCTTATTGAAATCATACAAAAAATCGAAAATAAACCAAAACAAGTCGATGTTAGGACCCAAAAGATGCTTTCTAGGTGCAAATTAATGATGGCTTTTATAAATGAAAATTTCTCAAACGATATAACCTTGCTTGATATTGCAAACAGTGCGAACATAAAAGAACGCGAAGCACTTCGTTGTTTTAACAGCGTATTAAGCACCTCTCCGATAAAATTTTTAAAATCATTTCGCCTTGAAAAATCGGCGTTCTTGTTAAAAAATAGTTGTGAACCTATTATCGAGATTGGACTTAGCTGTGGTTTTTCTGAAATGAGTTATTTTTCGAAAAGTTTTAAAGAAATGTATAAAATGACACCTACCGAGTATAGAAATAGCTAAATTTAATTTATAACACAAAAAACCTTTATGAGAATACTCATAAAGGTTTTTTTAATTCGTATGATACACATATATTTTTAATATAATTTTCTAAAAATTGCATCATCTGTTTGTTTAATAATTCTATCACATTCAGCTTTATTTTTTGCATAATAATACTCATATATAAGTTCAATTGTAAACATTTGAGCTATCCTTGCACCCATAGATGCACGCCCACCTTGAACTTCTTTTTCGTATTTTCCACATAAAATCACTAAATCCGAGCATTGCGCCAACGGAGATTGCTCATATCTTGTAACACAAACAACTTTTGCTCCTGCACCTTTAGCAATTTTTGCTATATCAACATTCTCTTCGGTTTCGCCCGAGAAAGAAAAAAGAATTATTAAATCTTTACTAGTCATCATATTTGCAAATAGAACTTGCACATGGGCATCGGCTACATATTGCACTTTGTTTGTCACTCTAGCAAAAATATTTCTAGCGTCCATAGCCGCAGTTCCACTGTTTCCTACTCCGAAAAAATATATTTTTTCAGCGTTTAACATTTCATCGACAACAAGAGAAATTTGTTCTTCTAAAACTAAATTTGATGATTCAAATAACACTCTTTCATATTTTTTATAAATAGAATTTGCATAGTCTTTGACACTTTCCGGTGCAACCTCTTGCTTTGGTGGGTCTTCTGAAAGGCTTAGTGATAATCTAAGCTTAAATTCTTGATAGCCTTTTAATCCTATGCTTCTGCAAAATCTATAAACACTAGTGTCCCCCACTTTGCATTCTTCTGCTAGTTCTAAAATCGATAAATATATAACTTTTTTAGTATTTTCCAAAACATAATCAGCTACTTTTTTTTCTGTCTTCGTAAGCTTTGGATATAATGATTTAATTTCATAAATAAAACTCGTTGTTTTCATAATCAATCTTCTTTCGTCTAATCTTAACTTAATTATATACGAATTCAGCGATTGTTTCAAGTGTTCCTTTAATTATTTTAAATATTTTGTATATGCACTTTCAATCATTTCTTTTGCTTCGTTTACAATCGCATCATCTGACGGCACAAGATTTGCTAGTGGTTTTCTAACTCCACCTAATTTAACCCCTGTTCTAAGCTCGATAATTTTTTTCATAACAGCGTATAAATTACCTTTTGCACTCACCATTTTATAGATAATATTACAGCAGTCGTTTTGGATTAATTTCGCTTTTTCAAACTCACCTTTTTTAAATAAATTGTAAATTTCGATGTAAAGTTCAGGCATAACTCCATAAGTTCCACCGATTCCACCGTCAGCACCTGCAACTAAACCAGACAATAATTGTTCGTCAGGACCGTTGTAGACTATCTTATCGTCACCACAAATATCTTTAAATTGTTGAATATCCATAACAGGCATCGATGAATTTTTAACCCCCATAACGCGTGGATTTTTCAGCATTTCGCGAAGCATTCCAGTAGTTAAAGTTGTCCCTGCAAGTTGTGGTATGTTATAGATAAAGAAATCAGTATTTGGTGCTGCATTTGAAATATCTGTCCAATATTCCATAATCGAATATTCTGGTAATTTAAAATAAATCGGAGGAATAGCCGCAATCGCATCTACACCTAATTCTTCTGAAAATCTTGCAAGCTCAACACTGTCTTTTGTATTGTTGCATGCAACATGAGATATGATTGTGATTTTACCTTTTGCAACTTTCATAACGCTTTCAAGCGTTTTTTTGCGGTCTTCTAAACTTTGGTAGATACATTCTCCAGACGAACCCGAAACATATAGCCCATCAACGCCACTGTCTATCATCAAACTAACTAGTTTTTCTGTTCTTTCGCTACAAATTTCGCCATCATCGTTATACGCTGCATAAAAAGCTGGGATTATTCCTTCATATTTTGATTTACTCATAATTTTCTCCTTAATTTTTAAATAAAACTTTTGAAACTGCACCATAAATACCCGCTAGGTTATCTAATTTTGCATTTTCTATTTCTACATTTCTATAATTTGGCATTACTCTTTCAATAGTCAATCTACGCACATTCGAGATTACATATTCTTGTTTCATAACACCTCCACCTAAAATAATTTTCGATGGATTAAATAGGTGCACGATGGAAGTTAACCCTAAAACAATTTCATCAATCCAGTCATCAATGAGTGATTTTACTTCAGGTTTATTTATATTTTCAAAAATAATTCTTCCATTGGTATATTTTTCGTCGATTTTTTTTGCATTTTCTACTAGAGCAGTGACAGATGCATATTTTTCATAACAGCCATCGAAAAATCCGTCGCTTTCTTTTTTAACACTTCCATGTGTGACTAAAGCGCCAAACTCCCCTGCCGAAAATCTACTTCCATAATAGATTTTCTTGCCTATTATCAAAGCTCCACCGACACCAGTACCGAAAGTTAAGCACAACAAATTTTCATCATTCTTTCCTGCGCCAAAATATGCCTCTCCCAGTGCCATCGAGTTTACGTCGTTTTCAACGAACACCTCGACATTATATAGTTGCTCTAGTCTGCTTTTCCACTCTAAACCAGTATAATTTGGAATATTTTCATTAGCATAGATAATTTTCCCTAAAATAGGGTTGACTTGACCTGCTGTGCTAATAGAAATCGCTTCTATATCCTCATTTTCATTTATAACATCGCATATTTTGGAAAAAATACTTTCTCCACCTTTTTGTGCTTCTGTTGCAATTTCGTTCGAAGAAATCAATGTTTCACTTTCAAATATTCCATATTTTATTGCAGTTCCCCCAATATCAAAGGCGATTATCTTCATGTGTCACCTACTTTTTAGCTTTTGCTACATATTTTTTTGTAATTTCCATAGGTCTTGTTATTGCACTACCGACAACCGCTGTATGAATCGGTGTTTTATATGCTTTTTCTAAATCTTCAGGCGACCAAATTCCACCTTCTGCTACGATTTTTTTGTCAGTATCGTGACAAAGTTTTTCCATTAAATCAATGTTCGGTAACTTTGTCCCTTTAGTGTATTCTGTATATCCTGAAAGTGTTGTTCCGATAAAATCAAACCCTAGTTTCGATGCGAAAATTCCTTCTTCATAGTCAGAAACATCTGCCATAAATAATTGATTTGGGTATTTTGCCTTCGCTTCTAAAAATAGCTCTTCTAAGGACTTTCCATCAGGGCGCTCTCTTTTTGTCGCATCTATCGCAATAATTTCAACGCCTTCTTTCGCTAATGCATCTATTTCTACCATAGTCGGTGTAATATATACATTGTTGTCACCATAGACTTCTTTAATAATTCCGATAATCGGCAAATCTACTGCTGCTTTTATCGCAGAAATATCTTTAACAGTGTTTGCCCTTATCCCTGATGCACCACCGAGTTTTGCAGCATACGCCATTCTCGCCATAATAAAAGAACTAAAAAGTGGCTCATCTTCTAACGCTTGGCAGGAAACTATTAACCCGCCTTTGATTTGTTCCTCAATTTTTAAATTATCCATATAACACCTACTTTACTTGATTTTCAAAATTTTCTTTTGCAAAATGACAGGCAACAAAATGCTCTTTTCCATCTATAACAAATTTTGCAAGCTTTGGTTCGTCAGTTTTGCAAATATCCTTACATTGTTTACACCTTCCATGGAAATGGCAACCCGAAGGTGGGTTTACTTGCGAAGGAACATCTCCTTCTAAAAGAATTCTTTTCCTATCTCGTTTCGTATCTATCACTGGAATAGCCGATAAAAGCGCCCTTGTATACGGATGTATCGGATATTTATACAGACCAGCAGAATCTGATAATTCCACGATTTTTCCTAGGTACATTACTGCTATTCTATCGCTTATATATTCAACAACACTCAAATCATGTGTTATAAAAATATATGTGAGATTATGCTTTTCTTTTAACTCCTTAAGTAAATTTAAAACTTGCGCTTGAATAGACACATCTAGTGCTGACACTGCTTCATCACAAATTACAAGCTCAGGATTTATACAAATCGCCCTTGCAATACCGATACGTTGACGTTGTCCACCAGAAAATTCATTTGGATATCTATCCATATATTCACGACGCATATTAACAGCTTCTAGCAAGTCGCCTATTATTTTTCTGCGTTCTTCTCGTGTTTTAATACCGAATTTTTTAAGTGGATCTGATAATGATTGATAAATTGTAAACGATGGATTTAATGATGAATGTGGGTCTTGGAAAACGATTTGAAGTTTTCTTCTTGCCTCGTCCATTTCTTTATGGTTTAACTTTACAAGGTCGACTTCTCTATCCCCAAAATCGTAAATCATTTCGCCCTCTGTCGGTTTATAGAGTTGCAAAATTGTCTTGCCTAGAGTTGTTTTGCCACAGCCAGATTCTCCAACTAAACCTAATGTTTCGCCTTTATAAATCACCAAATCGATATCATTTACAGCTTTAACATATTTGACACTCTTTTTTATAAATCCTTGCTTTATAGGAAAGTACGTTTTAACACCTTTTAGCGTTAAAAGTGGTTTTTTTTCACTCATACTATTTCCTCCTTAGATTTATTATATAAATGACATCTCACAACGTGTGCATCTGACACTTGGTTTTCTTTTGGCATTTTATTTTTACAAACTTCCTTAGAATAGTCGCATCTTGGCTCGAATTGGCAACCTTTTGGTCTGTTTAATGGGTCTGGGGTTGCACCTCTAATTGGCTGAATATCTTGGCTAGCACCTTTTCCTAAAATCGGAATAGATTTTAATAATGCTTTTGTGTATGGATGAGATGGGTTTTCTAAGATATCCTTTGCAGCGCCACTTTCAATGATATTGCCCATATACATAACAGCAACATCGTCGGCAAGCTCGGCTACAACACCCATATCGTGAGTTATAAGCAAAATAGCTGTATTGTATTTCACTTTTAAGTCTTCCATAAGTTCGAAAATTTGCGCTTGAATTGTAACATCTAAAGCCGTTGTCGGCTCATCTGCTATTAAAACACAAGGATTACAACTCATCGCCATTGCAATCATTGCACGTTGGCGCATACCACCTGAAAATTGATGTGGAAATTCGTCAATTCTTTTTTCTGGAAATGGAATTCCCATGTCTTGAAGTAATTTCAAAGTTCTATCTCTAGCTTCTTTTTTAGAGATATTTTCGTGATTTCTAATCATCTCTGAAATCTGCCAACCAACAGTATAAACAGGGTTTAAAGCAGTCATTGGATCTTGGAAAATCATTGCGATATCTTTTCCACGAAGGCTACGCATTTCTTTGCCATTTTTTTCAAGATTTTGAATTTCTATATCACCGCGGGTGTCTGAGCTGTGATATGTGATAGTCCCTTCTTCAATTCTAGAAAGTTTTGGCAGTAATCTCATAATTGATGATGCAGTAACGCTTTTTCCACAACCAGATTCGCCAACGATACATAGGGTTTTGCCTCTTTTTATCTCCATACTAACGCCGTTTAACGCTTTGTTGCAACGTCCATTTGTATAGAAATAAGTTTTTAAGTCTTTTACACTTATAATTACATCTTTAGTCATAACCCTCTCCTATCCTTGTCCTGTTGGGTCTGTCATATCTCTCAAACCGTCACCTATAAAGTTTATGCTCATAACGAAAAGCGAGATTACTATGCCAACTGGTAGCCATATCCACCAATTATTTTGCAGAGTAAATAAGTCTTGTGCTGCATTTAAAATATTTCCCCATGTTGCAATTTCTAGTGGAACACCTAGCCCTAAAAAGCTAAGCGCTGCTTCTTCTAGGATAAACATTGCAGTTGATAATGTGATATTTACAACAATCGGTCCTAATGCGTTTGGCAACATGTGTTTATAGCAAATTAAAAATTCGTTTAATCCGAATACTTTTAACGACTGCACATATTCTTCCTCTCTTATAGAAAGCATTTGTGACCTTACCATTCTAAACACAGAGCCCCAGCCTGTTACGATGAATATAAATACAATATTCAAAGCACTAGGCCCTACTATTGATACTAACATTAATACTAAAATAAGTTGTGGAAACGACATAAATATTTCTGAAACACGAACCATAATTCTATCAAAAATACCGCCTTTGTATCCACTATAACAGCCGATTAATGTTCCAACAAACGCACATCCTAAGGCACTTCCTAAACCGATTGAAATAGATAATCTGCCACCATATAAAATACGAGCGAAAATATCGCGTCCTGTGCTGTCTGTTCCTAGAATATGTTCTGCCGACGGTGGTTTTTTAAGGTTTAAGATATTTACTGTCAGTGGGTCGTGCGATGCTAGGAGTGGAGCGAATATACAGCTTAATACGATTATTGAAAATACAACCAAACCGAAAATAGCTAGTTTGTTGCTTAAAAACTTTCTAACCATTCTATTGCCTGATTTTTTTCCTAACAGCCCTTGTTCTTCCATTTTTTTTATTTTGTCGAGTTTATTATTAAACCTCTTTTTTGCTGAAATTGAAATCATATTCCCCTCCTATTTCTCAAGTTTTACTCTTGGGTCTAGTACAGCAGTCATTATATCGACTAATGTACTTGCAAAAAGTACCATAAATACGAAAATAAGTGCTATCATCATAACTAAATTGTAATTCGATGCATTGATGGCTGAATTAAAAATACTTCCAATTCCTGGCCATTGGAAAATGGTTTCAATTACAACAGAACCTGCAATAAGCGAAGGTAATCTAAATCCAACTAAAACGATTACTGGAGTAAGTGAAACTCTAAATCCATGTATCAAATTCACTCTCCATTCTGGAAGTCCTTTGCTTCTAGCAGTTTTTATGTAATCTTTATTCATAGTGTCTAACATGCTATTTCTTGCATATCGCATAACACCAGCAGTCATTGTTATTCCTAACACTAAAGACGGAAGAACTAAATAATCTATTCTATCAAAGAAGTGCATAACCGAAGGGTCTGTACGTCCACCATGTGGCAACCATTGGTTATTTAGTGCGAAAACTAAGATACATAGCATACCGAAGAAAAATTGTGGAAGAGAAACCCCAATCATTCCTGCAAAAGTTAATACATTATCTGCGATAGTTCCTTTTTTTATCGCACCTACAACGCCTAAAATACTGCCTAAAACCGTAGAGATAAGAAGTGCTGCCGCTGCAAGTTCAATAGTTGCTGGAAGAGCATTTCCGATAATTTCTATAACAGGAACACCACTCGAGATACTAGTTCCAAAGTTTCCTTGTAATATTTGGAAAATCCATTTAAAATATCTTACTATAAACGGATCATTTAGTCCTAAAGCTTCTCTTAAAGCTAATAGTTCTTCTTCTGTAAGTCTTGCGACTGTTTCTGGGTCATACATCCTAGATACTGCATCACCAGGTGTTAGTTCAAGTAATGCAAATATAATAAATGTAATAATAATCATCATAGGAATCATTCCTAGAACTTTTTTTAAGATATACTTAAACATTTTGCCCTTCTTTCTTTTAAAAAATAGAAAAGGTAAACTAATCTACCTTTTCTATTTTAAATAAACTATTCTAAAACCCAGTTTTGGATATTCCAATTGTAGTTAAATTGTGGGTTACCCATTTCTGGAATTCCTTCTACTATTTTATCACTTGTAATTACAAATACAGGTTGATAATATAAAGGCATTGCAAATAAAGTTTCGTTTTCGAAAATTTGAAGCTCGCGGAACGCTTCTTCTGCTTCCACAGGGTCTAATGTGCTATTAGTTGCAATGATTAAATCATCTAATACAGGGTCGCCAGGTGTATGTGAATTTATGCTATATCCTGTTTGATAACGGTCGTAGTATTCGTGAAGTGATAATGCAGCATTTGCAGCATAAGCGATATCCCAATCAACAGCAGATGGTCCATTTACAGGGTCAGCAGGAGCTTCCCATAAAATTGTTCCTAAATCGCCTTCAACTAAACGGAAATTCATTTTAACTCCAACTTCGCTCCAGTAGAATTGAATAATAGTTAAGAAATCGACTGTTTGTTGGTCAGTGTAGTAATAAACTAAATCAATTTCAGTATTTGGATCCCAACCAGCTTCTGCTAAAAGTTGTTTTGCAAGTTCTGGGTCATAGTCGTAATTATTAAGTTCTGATAATGCTTCTGGGTTTAAACTTGGAGCTGCAACAGCAGAACCTTCGAAAATACCTTCTAAAATAGTAGGTAAATCTAGAGCATATCTTAATGCTTGACGTACTTTTTCATCTGCTAAAGGAGATTCATTTCCGTCTTTATCGTCAAATTTGTTTAAGTAGAATAATCTTGTATAACGAACGTCTACTTGCTCGATATTAATTCCTTCTACCTCTGAAAGCGCCTTAACATCGGCGAAACTTTTTGTGTATCCGTAGTCTAACTGTCCTGCACGAGCATTAGTTACAAAGTTTGGATCACTATCGCCAGGGCTTGGGCTTAATTGAATTGAGAAATCGGCTACGCCATCCCAATATTCATCAAAACCTTTTAATGTAGTGTAGTTATTCATTTGAACTTCTTCAATTTCAAAAGGACCAGAACCCACTGGGCTTTGGAAGAATTCAGCTTGTTGCATTACACTTGGGTCAACATCCACGAAATATTTTTCTGGAAGTGGAGAGAATTGGCTAAACGCTAATAGTGCATCTGGAGCAAGTGTTCCAAATGTAACTGTAAGCGAATTTCCGTCTACTGTCATTTCCGAGATAGCTTCGAACGTTGATTTAAACACTGAGTTTACGCCTGGCGCTTGTAGTGCATATTCAACACTCCATTTGATATCTTGTGGAGTAACAGGTTCGCCATCGTGCCATTTTGCATCTTCTCTAATGTTGAAAACAATTTCCATTCCATCTTCTGATACTTCAAAAGATTCAGCAAGTTGACCTTCGCCAGTTATTGGAGTTAAATTTTCATCTGCTGCAAGAAGTCTATCGTATAAAACTCTGTTGTATACAAATGTTCCTGGATTTAACCAAGGAGCTTCAAAAAATTCTTCTGGTCCACCATTAGTATAAAGGATTTTTTCATCACTAGAAGTTTCCGTAGTTTCTGTTGTTTCCGTTGTAGTTTCACCCGTTGTTTCATTTTCAGGTGTAGTCACTGGGTTTCCTGTACATGCTGATAAAAGCATAGCAGAAAGTAACATCATAGAAATAATTCTTTTTTTCATTTTCGCATACCTCTTCTTTCATTTAATGTATTTTAATTTTAAATACAGCTTTTTTAACTTTGACTTGCTTTTCTAAAACTATTCCTGTTTTGTGCGCCTCAAACGGTAACCACAAAATCAAATCGCCTTGTTTTAGCTTTGATTTCGTATTTGCTTTTCCGTTTACTTCTAAATAATCATTGTCTTCGTGATATTCACCTACATCCATTTCGGAAATATATGATGATGCTACCATCTCTTCACCACTAATTACATAATGCAAATCGATATATTGCCTATGTGCCTCGAAAATTCTATTTTCTTCTTCATCGGTATTATACTCGAAAATATTTACAAAAACATCTGAATTAATTATGTAACTTCCGTTCGACGCTTTGCTTAAATCATTTTCCACAATATATTTCCTACAAAGTTCAATACTTTTCAATATATCTTTGTCTAGAAAAATTTTTTCGAAAAATAATGTATCCATTTTTAATCCTTTCTTAGATTTTGAAAAAAACACCCAAGACATTTTTTTATGCCAGTTTTTTATTTTTGTTTCTTTTGTACAATAATTACTGGTATTTCTTGTGCGTTTTTATCTATTATTTATCTTATGCTATGATTATAACATTTATTTCCATAAAATGCAATAGTTTTTTGAAAATAAAAAAAATATTTTTTTATTTTAGCGCTTGACACGAAACAATTCAAATTATATAATTATGATATTCTATAATTATTTTAGGAGATAAAACATGAATATACTTTGCTTTGGCGACTCAAACACACATGGGTTCAACCCTAAAAACGGTACTCGTTTTGACAAAAACACTCGATATACAGGCATTTTACAACAGCTTTTAGGCGAAAATTTTAATATCATCGAAGAAGGGCTTTCTGGCAGAACCACCGTTTTCGACGACCCTATCACCTATGGTTTATCTGGAATTAGATACATAGAACCTTGTCTAATGTCCCACGAACCACTCGATTTAGTCATAGTAATGCTAGGAACAAACGACACAAAAGAAAGATTTAGTGCAAATTCTAATGTAATTGCGCTAGGTTTAACTAAATTATTGCAAAAAATCCAGTCGACTTCAATCGCTTTTGAAAAAAATACCCCAAATATTTTAGTCGTTTGCCCTGCCCCAATAAGAAAAGAAATCTACAAAAACCCAGCGCTTAGAACAATGGGCTACGGCTGTTCTGAAAAATCCTACGAACTCGCACCTTTATATGAAGACGTTTGTCATAATCTAGGCTGTCATTTTTTAGATGCTGGAAAATTTGTAAGCACAAGTGACGATGACTTTGTGCACTTGGATGAAAACTCACACAAAATTTTAGCCAAAGCGCTACAAAAAACAATACTTGAAATTTTAGCCATAAAATCTTAGTACAAAAAACCGACTTCCTATCGTTAGATTTTCTCTAACTTTAGAAAGTCGGTTTTCTTTTTTTAATAATTTTTTGAAATTTCTACTTTAATCTCATCAAACGGTGGACGTGCGTTATAATATTCAAATGCATCTGTAAATTCTTTAATACTCATTAAAAGGTTATTTATCTCGCCTTTCCATTCAAATTTCATACATTCTTCCAATGTTTGTTCAATAATATCTATGTCTAGCAAATCTAACGCGTCTGAAAGGGTGTCGAGATGCGCATTTAAAAATGCTATTTCTCCCATTGATTTATCTAGAACATCTGTGTTTCTTGTGCTTAATTTCTCTTTAATTGCATCTAAAATTTTCTCATAAGTATATATAAAATTATCCGTATTTGCCTCTATATACTCAATATCTTCTTTAATAGATGCATTTTCAAGATTTTTCGCAAGTTCTGATAAATTCATAGCACCGATAGATGCTGACGCACTTTTAACTGCATGAACATCGATTCTATATGAATTCATATCTTGTAAATTAAGTGACTTTGGAATTGCTTTAACTTTTTGAACACCATCATTGTAAAACGACGATAAAACATCGAAATAATCATCAATATTACCACCAATTAGGCGTATTCCCGCTGATGTATCAATACCATCTATGCTAATAGAAATATCTGAACCACTATCGTCTTCGTCATCTTTAATAGACACAAATGTTATTTTTTCTTTCGGAATCCACTGAAGTAATGCACTGTGAAGTTTTTGCATTTCGATAGGTTTTGCAAGGAAATCGTTCATACCTTCATTAACAAAAAGTTCTCTCGCACCTACTAACGCGTTCGCAGTTAGTGCTATTATCGGAAGATTTGCAAAATAATCTCCATGAAGTTTTCTGATAGCGATAGTAGCGTCAATACCGTCCATCTCTGGCATCATGTGGTCCATAAACACGACATCATACTCATTATTTTTCACTTTTTCAACAGCAATCGCACCATTTATCGCAGTGTCAATATTGAATTTATATGGCGCCATAAGCCCAGAGGCAACTTTTAAATTTACTTGGTTATCGTCAACAATAAGAATTTTCGCCTCTGGTGCAACAAAGTGACGAATTTTTGTTTTTGTTTCCACAAGTAAATCGCTATGCCCGAAAACAGAAGATAATTGCAAGCAGTTTAGTGGCAAGTTTGCTGTAATAGTGTCACGATAAATTATAGTATCGCCCGGGTCGGTCACAAGAACTATATCAAAATCATTGTTCGAAACTTCTTTTAGTTTTTTGATTTTTGAAAGGTGGACAGTAGGCACAAATAGGTAATCAAAATCTTGATCATTTAGAATATTTATAAGTTCTGATTGATTAGCACAAACCACGCATTTTGAGCCTAAATTTTGGATAGAATCTTTGATTGATTCGGCATATAATTCACGCGCTTCGTATACTAGAATATTGTTCGTAGTCGGAATAGACACGATTGGCAAATATTCGTCATAAGTCTGTGGAATAATCACTGTAAATTTCGAACCTTTTCCTAATTCACTCTCAACTTTAATCGACCCACCCATCATTTCGCAAAGTTGTTTTGTGATAGCAAGCCCAAGACCTGTTCCCTCGATATTGCGATTTTTCTTAGTGTCGACACGTTCGAATTGCATAAAAAGTTTTTCCATGTCGTCTTTTTTAATACCGATACCTGTGTCAGTTATAACAAATTTTAACTTAGCAGTGCCATCTGAAAAGTCCGAAGTCACCGACATATCAATATTTCCTTCATGCGTGAATTTAATCGCATTACTTAAAATATTTATTAAAATTTGCTTGATACGAATTTCATCACCATGCAAAATCGCTGGAATTTTACTGTCTATAAACGTTGTCAGTATCACAGGTTTATCTTCAAGTCTTACTTTTGATAATCCGATAATGTCGTTTAAAAGCGATGTTATGTAATAATCAACCGACACAATTTCTAGCTTGCCTGACTCGATTTTCGAAAGGTCTAAGATATCATTTATAATAGATAACAGGCTTTCACTCGCATTTTTAATTTCTTTTGCATATTCTTCGCTTGTGTCCCCTTTGCTCTCGCGAACAATAATTTCCGACATACCTAAAATCGCGTTTAGTGGTGTACGAATTTCGTGACTCATATTTGCAAGGAAACTTGATTTTGCTTTCGAGCTTAAAATTGCTTCTTCGTGAGCAATGCGAAGTTTTTCATCTAGTTCATATTTTCTACGCGAAGTTGAAAACATATTACCTACCATAAGTAGCATTTTTTCTTGAGCCTCGCTCAAAGTCATATTTGCTTTTACATCACTTAACGCAACATAGCCAAAAAGGTCATCGCCAACATAAACAGGTGCAAGAAGGAATGTATTATATCTGCTTGTAAACGGTTTCATAGCATCTTGAAGTTCTTTTGGAACTTTGTGCAGAAAATCTTCTATTACTGTATTCTTTTTCTCGATATGTTTAAGATAACTTTTATCAATTGTTGAGAGAGAAATAATTATATTACCATTTTCAGTGATATACGATGCCGCATTATCATCAGGTAGCTCTTCGATAATTTCGTGCATTTGCGATGTGTCAAAATTGACTTTTAGTCCATTTGAAAATGAATGTTCTACATAAGTATATTTCTTTTCATTGTGCATAGCAAGTCGCCACAGGCTAATCTCACATACATCAAATGCATTTGCAACAATTTCAAGACATTCAGACGTGACGCTTTCGTATTCGTTATAGTCTTCTAGCGAAAGTAGCTTTCTTGAAACTTCATTTACAGCGATTAAAAGTTTATCTCTATCCACTAAATCTTTTGTTCTTCTGTCAATTTCGGCTTCAAGTTGTGCCTGATGAATTTCTAGCGACTCAAGCGCAAGTTCTAGTTTATCTTGTGATTTTTTAAGTTCATTAATGTTAACACAGCCACCGATTATACGCGTAGGTACTCCGTTTTCATCTCTTTTTGCAACCTTACCTGTAACCCTTGTCCAAATTAAGCTACCGTCTGCATGTATAAGACGTGCATCTCCCTGATATTTCTCGGCTTGTCCGGTGATAAGTTGCTCTCTAGATTTTGCAACAGCAGGCATATCAGGTGGATAATGTCTTGATTCTAATTCCTCGACTGTACCATTGGTATTTTCACGAGTATATCCATACATTTCCAAAAACTGGTCATTGTATGATAGAAGACCTGTTTTCATATCCCAATCCCAGATGCCAATTTCCGCAGTTTCAATAACAAATTTGGCTGTTTGCTCACTTTCAAGAATACGCTTTTCGGCGTTTTTCATGTCGGTTACATCTTGTAATACTCCACAAAAAATAGCAGGCTTTCCGTCCTCGTCAAACTCAGTAATATTTCCTTTTGCTCTACCATATATGATTTCGCCATCTTTTCTTACTAATCTAAACTCTGCATCATAAATCGGAGATTTTCCTGCTAAATAATTGCGAAGACTTTGTTGCGAATACTGATAATCTTCTGTATGAAGCACTTTTTTCCAAGTTTCACGTGATGGGTCAATTTCATTTAATTCATATCCTAAAATCCTTGCCCATTCTTGGCTATACATAACGCGGTCTCTTTTAATATCCCACGCAAACCCACCTATGCCATGGATTTCTATGGATTCTACTACATCTGATGCTTTTATATTTCTAAAAATATCAACCATTTTCTTCCTCCGAAAATTTTATTTTTCTTCATCATTTGCTATGCTTTTAAAATTATCTGCTACTGCTAGAAAACTCTCGACTAAAAGTGGGTCGAAATGAGAACCACTGTCATTTTTAATGATTTCCACAGCTTGTTCATGCGTTTTCGCTACTTTGTATGGTCGCTTAGAGGTTATTGCATCATAAGCGTCAACGATAGCCATAATTCTACCACCGATAGGTATTTCTTCGCCTTTTAATTTTTGAGGATATCCTGTGCCATTCCACTTTTCATGGTGCGCCATTGCAAAAACTTCTGCAACCTCTAAAAAAGCTGCCTCTTTTGCATTGCTCATTGCTGAACGAAGAATTTCACTTCCAAATATTGTGTGTTCTTTCATTTTTTCAAATTCATCATTGTTCAAATTGCCTTCTTTAAGCAAAATTGTGTCTGAAATACATATTTTTCCTACATCATGCATTTGTGACGCATGAGAATAAAGCTCGACATCTATATTTTCAAGGTCATCTTTATATGCCCCATCGCTGAAAATTTGATTAAGCATAGTTTTAAGATACTTACTTGTACGATTAATATGCCCGCCTGTATGGTGATCTCGTCTTTCAACCATTTCTGCAAGTGCATATACGATAGCATACTGAAGTTCTTTTATATGCGAAGTCTTTTCTTCAACAATAGTTTGCAAATTTGTACTGTAATCATAAAGTTTTAGATGAAGTTCTACTCTTTTTTTAAGCAAAGCTGTTGAAAATGGTTTTATTACATAGTCAACTGCACCTAAATTAAGCCCTTCAAACTCACTTTCACCATCGTCCTTTGCAGTTAAGAAAATTACAGGGATGCTACACAAAGGCTCTGGCATTTCTCTTTTGATACTCTTTATAACATCAAAACCGCTAAGCCCTGGCATTTCTACGTCTAAAAGTATAAGATCGGGTTTAATTTTAGGAATTTCTGCTAAAGCCATCGCACCATCTTTAATAAGCACAACCGCATATTCATCGCAAAGTGCCTTCCTTGCAATGCTTAAATTCGTGACATTATCGTCCACAATCACAATTTTTCTTTTTTCCTTAATCATTAAAATCTACCTCACTAACGACGCTTTATATGTAAATAAATAACTTTTGTTACACTTATCTATATTATATCATAAATGCTGTGCTTTATGATATAATTTACTGGAATGATTTATAATATAAACACTTTCAGCAAAAATACGACTTAAAGTGTTTAAAGTTACAAACTTCTATCATATTTGTTTATATTATATCATAAATGCTGTGCTTTATGATATAATTTACTGGAATGATTTATAATATAAACACTTTCAGCAAAAATACGACTTAAAGTGTTTAAAGTTACAAACTTCTATCATATTTGTTTATATTATATCATAAATGCTGTGCTTTATGATATAATTTACTGGAATGATTTATA
>CAYJLC010000023.1:0-30748 GCA_964370735.1 uncultured Oscillospiraceae bacterium | reverse complement strand
TACGCTTTAGGCGTGATTTTCACAGAGATAAACGAGAGTTTAAAATTTTAATTTAGAGAGAAATAGGGAAAAATATGAGTAAATTTAATATAGCATACGTTCCGATTGGTGTACCAACTTTTAATCAAGAGTTGGCACTAATCGAATTAAATAGTTCAGTAGAATTACTGAAAAGTCTGACAGAAGATGTGTCGTATCCAACAGAAGTTTTAACAACTGTTGATAAATTATTAGCTTTCTTAGACACACTTGATAATCCACAATTATTAATCGTTCAAAACACTACTTTTGCAAATGCTGAGTATATCACACAAGTTTTAAAAAGATTTGAATGTCCTGTTCTTCTTTGGACACTTCGTGAGCCAATAATCGATGGTGGACGTTTAAGACTTAACTCACTTACAGGTGCATATTCAGCAGCTAATGCTCTAATGCATTTTAGAGGGAAAAATTTCGAGTATATTTTTGGTTCTGCAAAAGAAGAAGAGGTTATTAATAAAGTTTCTGCTACAATTAAGGCTGCAAAAGTTAAATTTGAGCTGAAATCATTAAAAATAACTGCTATCGGACAAACACCACAAGGTTTTGGTTTTGGTCGTGCTTTAGATGTTGATATGGCGAAAGTTTTCGGAGCTACTTTAGAGGCTATCGAGGCGAGAGAGCTTATTGATGTTGCTAAATCATATACAGACGAAGAATGTGCAGAATACTTCGAAAAATTCACAAATATGTGTTGTGGATACGAGCAAACAGCAGAAAAAAATCTTAAAGATTTCTCAAGACTTCTTAAAGCATACACAGAATATGTTACTAAAAACAAAATTGGTGCTATTGCTTCAAGATGTTGGCCTGACTTTTTCACATCATTTGGAACACCAGTATGTACGGTATTATCGATGCTTAACGACTTGGGTGTATCTGCAAGTTGTGAAGCCGATACTTATGGTGCGTTATCAATGTTTATCGGAGCGAAATTAACAGGACTTACTACTTTCTTTGGCGACCCAGTATCGCTTGACGAAGGTGAAAACACAATCACTTTCTGGCACTGTGGAATGGCTAGCTGTAAGCTTGCAAATTCTGAAAAAGCAAATGTTGGTGTACATCCAAACAGACGTTTAGGACCAGTTATGGACTTCGGTTGTAAACCTTCAGAAAAAGCGACTATTTTTAGAATTGGTCAAGACGGCGATGGTAAATTCAGAATTTTCGTTACTAGTGGTAGCATTCTAGATAAACCAAAACAATTCGAAGGTACATCTATTGTTGTTAAAACTGATGGAAACTCTAAAGATATTGTTGTTAATAGCGTTTGCGATGGTTGGGAACCACATTTTGTTGTAGCGTATGATGATATTGTTAGTGAAATAGAAATCTTAGGTAAAATGTTAGAAATTCCTGTAATTCATTATTAATAGTGAATTTATTTTACTTCAAATCTATAACTTTATTAATACAAAATGTTGCTTATTTATAAAAAATATGGTATAATTTAATTAAATTAATCAATTAAATTATAAATTATAGATTTGGGGGTGAGTATATGTTGGCTAACATAAACTTAGACGGAGTTAAACTGAAAAATCGACGTGCAATATTAAAACTTCTTAATAACAACGGGGCAATGTCGAGAAAAGATATTGCAAGCGCTGTAAATCTAACATCTGCATCTGTTACTCAACTGTGCTCAGAGATGATTGAAGAAAATATCATTATAGAACAAGGCGAGGCAATCGAAGAAAACAGAGTTGGAAGAAAGAAAATATTAATCGACATTAATTACGATATTAAAAAGATATGCAGTATAACTTTTGAAAGATATTTAACTTATATCACAATCACAAATCTTAAAGGCGAATTGATAGTACAAAATAAAATTAACACTGATAGCGAAATTGAGCCAAATGAATTCTTAAAAAAGGTAATCGGTATTTGTAAAAAACTTTTAGAAAATTCAAATATAGATTATTCAGATATCTTAGGAATTGGTGTGTCTGTTAGAGGGTTAGTAGATAAAAATACTGGAGATAGTATTCACGCCTATGGGATTTGGGACGAAAAAGTTGAAATTAAAAAAATAATCCAACGAGAAATACCTGTGCATGTTATTGTTGAAAACAATATGAAATCATTTGCACAAGGTGAAATAACTTATGGATTAGGAAAAAAATATAAGGATTTATTATTCCTTAAATGGTATCCTGGGGTTGGTTCGGCAATTGTAATAAACGGTACGGTATATGATGGCAGAAGAAGTCAAGTAGCAGAACTTGGGCATTTTATCCTTGAACCTAATGGTGATAGATGTAAATGTGGCAAAAAAGGTTGCCTTGAAGTAAGCGCGTCATTCGCATCGATGGTTACAAGTGTTTTAAGAATATACTCAGAGGACGCTACTCCGATTTTATATAAAAAAACAAAAGGCGATGTTAAAAAAATTGACAAGTGTTTATTAGAATATGTCAACGGTGACTTCGAAAAAATTGATGTGTATATTGAAGAAATCATTTATAAAGCAGTTGATAAGCTAGCGCTGACTACTATCAACGCCTATACGATGCTTTCGCCAGATAAAATCATAATTTATGGAAAAATGTTTGAAAGAGATAATATAATCAATAAATTTATAGAGCAATCATCGAAATATGATGCTACGTTTATGAAAACAGACGTAGTAAAGAGTGAACTTTTCAAAAAGCATTCTTATATTGGTGGAGTTGCAGTAGTCGTAAACGAATTGTTTTTTAATGTCGGGGGTAATGAAATTTAATTTAAAATGCTAATATTTCTTGATATTAGCATTTTTTTATCGCTTTATACTTAGGGGGAATATAACTTGTCACAAAATGGAATAGTGTTCGATATACAGCGTTTTACCATTCATGACGGTCCTGGACTGAGAACAGAAATCTTTTTAAAGGGTTGTCCACTGAGATGTGACTGGTGTTCAAATCCTGAAAGCTTTTCTTCGAAAATTGAACTAGGGGTTTTCAAGAAGAAATGTATATCGAAGAAAAAATGTGGTTCTTGTCAAGAAATATGCAAAAGCGAAGATGCTTTGATGTTTGCAAGAGGTAAATTGCACGAAATCGACCGTATAAAATGCATGAATTGTCAATCTTGCGTTAAAGAATGTCCATCAGAGGCGATTAGGCTTTGGGGAAAAGAGATGTCGGTTTCTGAATGCATGAAAATAATACGAAAAGACAAAGGTTATTACGAGAGGTCATCTGGAGGTGTAACAGTTTCTGGAGGAGAGCCACTTTTGCAAAGTGATTTTGTCTTAGAATTATTTAAAGAGTGCAAAAAAGAGAATATAAACACTTGTTTTGAAACGACACTACATTCAAAATGGGAAAAAATTGAGCAATTAATACTGTATACTGATATTTTTATTGTAGATATAAAACACATGGATTCTTCTATGCATAGTAAGCATACTGGTGTTAGTAATGAATTAATTTTAGAGAATATGGAAAAGTTAGCAAAGCATACCGATGAAATTATTGTGAGGATACCTGTTATTCCTAATGTTAACGATAATATGGCAAATATAGAGGCTACGGCAGATTTTATCCTAGATAAATTAAATAGTCGTATTAGAGTATTACAACTTTTGAGCTTTATGCGACTTGGTGAAGAAAAATATGAATCACTTGGAATTGAATATAAAATGAAAAATGTTTTATTCAAACGAAAAGTATTTCAAATAAAAGTTAATAAAATCGCAGACTACCTAAACAAAAGAGGAATTTATTGTTTGGTTGGAACGCGAGAAAAAGAATGATGGAGGGGCAAAATGAATAAAATTCACACAACGGCTTGTGGCAATGACGCGTATGACCATATCTATGGTTTAGGTTATAAAGTAAACCACGAAGATTGGTCACCTTATGCTAGAGTAAATCGTTTAAGACAAAAATTCTTAGATAGACCTTATGAGATTGATGTTGAGCGTCTAAGACTTGTTACAGAGAGCTATAAAAAGCACGAAAATACACCAAGAACTTTAAAATGCGCTTATGCTTTTGAGAATATTTTACTTAATTCTTCGCTATATATTTACGATGAAGATTTAATTTTAGGGGAAATTGCAGCGCCTGCAAAGGCTTCGCCTATTTACCCAGAATTTTCTGCAAACTGGATAATTGATGAGATTTTGAACTCTCCATTTGAGGAAAGAGCAAACGACCAATTTTATATCAGAAACGACGAAGAGAGAGCGGAAATAGTTGAACTTTGTAAATATTGGCAAGGAAAAACTGTCGAAGATTTAATAAATTCAAGATTAGAACCAGAGCAAACTAAAGCCTCGCAAATGGGTGAAAAAATCTTCCAAACGAATGTTTATCATTATGCAGGTGTTGGACATTTAGCGGTAGATTATAAAAAATTAATGGAAGTAGGCTATGATGGTTTGATTAAAGAAACCAAAGAAGAACTTTCAAAAATCACGAAAAAAGACCCAAAATATGCCGACAAAAGAGATTTTTATAATTCTATAATAATTTCACTTGAAGCATCGAAAAAATACATACTTCGTTATGCAGATTTAGCAAAAGAAATGGCTGAAAAAGAAGCTGATGAAAAAAGAAAAACAGAGCTTTTGAAAATGTCTGAAAACTGTGTAGTGATTGCCGGTGGAACACCGAAAACTTTCTGGCAAGCACTTCAACTTTTTAATTTTGCTACAACTTTAATCCAAATTGAAGGAAATGGTCACTCAATTTCTTACGGACGTATGGACCAATGGTTACTTCCTTATTACGAAGCTGATATGAAAAACAATGAAATTTCTAAAGATTTTGTTTTAGAATTAATCGAAGTTTTATATGTAAAAATGAATAATCCGACAAAATTAAAAGACAAAGGAACAGTTATTGTTCGTAATGGTCGTGGTTTTGGTGGTGAAAGTTTAACTATCGGTGGCGTGTTAACAGACGGTACTGATGCGACAAATGACTTAACTATGCTTATGCTTGAAGGTTCTGCACATACGCGTATGATGAACCCTTGGGTTTGTGTTAGACTTCATGAAAACACACCTTATGAACTTAAAGTTAAGGCGATTGAGTGTATCAGAGCAGGATATGGACATCCAAAACTTTTTAATGATGAGCCTGCAATCAAGGCGATGAAACGAAAAGGTGTAACGCTTGAAGAAGCTAGAGATTATGCAGTTATCGGTTGTGTTGAGCCAAGTTTACCAGGAAAAGAATACGGTTGGCATGATGCGGCTTATGTAAATACAGCGAAAATGATGGAAATGGTTATAAACGGTGGTAGAACACTTGACAAACCAGATAAGCAATTAGGACCAGACACAGGTAGCCTTCTTACATACAAATCATTCGACGAAGTATTAGAAAGTGTCGACAAGCAATTTGAATACTGGACAGATCAAATGTGCAGTAGCTTAAATATAATCGACAATGCACATCGCGAGTTAAAGCCACTTCCTTACTTATCGGCTTTATACACAGATTGTATCGCAAACGGAGTAGATGTTACTGCTGGTGGTGCAAAATATAATGGAACAGGTCCACAAGCAAGTGGTATTGCGACTTGTGCCGATTCTTTATCTACAATTAAACAACTTATGTTTGAAGAAAAGAGATACACAGGCGAAGAACTTCTTAATGCTGTTAAAGACAACTGGGTAGGGCATGAAAAATTATATGCGCTAGTAAATAGCTCGAAAGTTCACCATTATGGTAATGATGATGATTATGCAGACGATTTATTCAAATTTATGTTCGAATGCTATTGCAAACATATTATTGGACGTGTAAACCCTAGAGGTGGCGGATTTAGCCCAGGGGTATATTCTGTAAATGCAAATGTTGGTATGGGTCTTTTCACAAATGCATCGCTTGATGGACGTACAAAAGCCGAGGCTATTTCTGATAATATGGGACCTGTTCACACAGATGGTGGTTCGCATGATATCGAAGGGCCGACTGCTATTGCAAACTCAGTTGCAAAAGTTGACCATAGTTTAGCATCAAATGGAACACTTTTAAATCTTCGTTTCCCACAAGATGCTGTCGCAGGGACAGAGGGCAGAGATAATTTAATCAGCTTTGTTGATGAATATATGTCAAAAGCACCAATGCATGTTCAGTTTAACATTATGGACTCAAAAACTATGAGAGCAGCACAAAAAAATCCTGAAAACTACAAAGATATGCTTGTTCGCGTTGCTGGTTATAGTGCATATTTCGTAGAACTTGGTAAACCATTACAAAAAGATTTAATTCAACGTACAGAATTACATTTTTAATTAAGGAGATAAAAAATGAAAGATTTTAGTTTTAAAATACCTCAAAACATCGAATTTGGAATAGGAAGTTTAAGAAAACTGCCTGAAATATTAAAAGCAAACAGTTCTGAACACGTTTTCGTAATTTCAGACAGAGGACTTGAGAGCATTGGCGTTGTTAAAAAAGTTACAGATATAATTGAAGCTGCTGGCATTAAATTTTCAGCATACCTAGATGTTTTACCAAATCCAACTATTGACATCGTTAATGAGTGTACTGCAAAATACAAAGAAAGCGGTGCTACAAGTATAATTTCTCTTGGTGGTGGTAGTCCAATCGACGTTGCAAAAGCAGTTGGTGTTCTTGCAGTTTATGGTGGAAAAATCACTGATTATGAAGGGAATCATAAAGTTCCAGGTCCGATTGTTCCAACTATTGCAATTCCAACTACGGCTGGTACTGGTTCGGAAGTGACAGCATCTGCTGTTATAACAGACGAAGAAAGAAACTATAAATTCACAGTTTTCAGCTATGAAAATTTACCGAAATACGCAATTTTAGACCCAGAACTTATCATGACAGCGCCAGCTTCAATTGCTGCTGCTTGTGGTTTAGATGCATTAATTCACGCAATTGAGGCTTATTTATCAAGAAATGCATCGCCTTTCTCTGATTTAATGGCTGAAAAAGCGATGGAGCTTATCGGTGCGAATTTAAGAAGATTTGTGGCAAACAGACAAGATATTGATGCGGCTTCGGCTATGATGGCAGGCAGTAACTTTGCAGGTATTTCATTTGCGTGGGCAAGACTTGGAAATATTCATGCAATGAGCCACCCTGTTAGTGCGTTTTTCCACGTTCCACATGGTGTTGCAAACTCAATTTTACTTCCTACTGTGATGGAATATAATGCGCTTGCAGACAATGGTCGTTACGAGAAAATCTATAATTACATCAAAGAAGATACGTTTAAAATCGAAGGATTTACTCCGTCGATATTAGTTGATGAAATCAAAAAATTAAACGAAGATTTAAAAATTCCAGCTTCACTTTCAGAAGTAGGAGTTACAGAAGAGTCAATCGAGGCGATGGCAAATGATGCAATGAAAAGTGCAAATATCTTAGCAAATCCAAGACAAACTAATGTAAAAGACTTAATCGAACTTTACAAAAAAGCGTTATAATCAAATAGGGATTTTTAAAATAAATTACATAAAAATACTCAATCGAGATAAGATTTTCTCGGTTGGGTATTTTATTTTTTTATCGAAATTAGAAAAAAAGGTTTTGTGCAAAATGCACAAAAACATATATAATTTCTATTAGAAAATAAATCAAATTTCGTTGACTATGAGATTTTAAAATGTTATAATTCAAACAGATAGATTAATTCGAAAAAGATAAAAAACACGAAAAAATCAATAAAACAGTATAAAACGGTGTAAAAAATAACAAATTTTGGCGATTTTTAAATTTTATGCAAATTTAAGTTTAAATAATCCAATCGTTTTATAAATTACGAGGAGGAAATATGGCAAGAAAAAATTTTAGTGGCTATTTACTAATAGCGCCGGCATACATATTGTTTATAACATTTTTTGTAGTCCCACTTATTTATTCGTTTTCACTAACATTTGTTGACTGGAATGGATTTTCGCAGGATATGGATTTTGTAGGGTTTGCGAATTATTTAGAGTTATTTGGCGACAAGGATTTTCATAATGCATTTAAAAATACGATTGTGTATTCTGTTTCTGTAACAACAGTTTCGACATGTCTTTCAGTGGTATTAAGTGCTGTTATGTACAAAGGAATTAAAGGATATTCGTTAGTAAAAAGTTTTTATTTTTTACCACATATCATTTCAATGGTAGCTGTTGGTACTGTTTGGAGTTGGATTTATCTGCCTAACGAAAGTGGACTTTTAAACTCGATTTTAGGACTGGTTGGAATAGCACCACAGGCATTTTTATCAAGCCCACATACATCGATGTTTTCACTTATCATAATCGGTATTTGGAAGTCGCTAGGATACAATATCATCATAACAATTGCAGGTATTTTATCTATTTCACCTAGTTTATACGAGGCGAGTGACATTGACGGTGCTAATGCTATTCAGCGTTTTTTATATGTAACGATACCACTTTTAAAACCGACGATTTTCTTTGTTATCGTATCTTCGACAACGGCGTCGCTTTTCCAGGTGTTCGATATTGTAAATGTAACGACTGGTGGTGGACCGATAGGGTCGACAGATATGCTAGTAACATATCTTTATAACACTGGTTTCTCGGAATATAAAATCGGTTATGCTTCGGCAGTATCGTTTGTATTATTCGCTCTTGCAGTCGGTATCACAATAATTCAAAAAATGATTATGGATAAGGAATAGGAGGTTTTTTATGCAAAAAGTTAATACAGTTTTAAAACATCTTATCATTTATGCAATCGGACTTATAATGTTATTACCATTTTTATGGATGATTTCAAGTTCATTTAAGTCACCGGGAGAAATATTAGCCGTTCCGATTAAATGGATACCTACTGAGATTTATTATGAAAATTACATAAATGCTGTAACAGGTTTTCCATTTGTAGGTTTCTTTTTGAATAGTGTTATAACTACTATTGGCGTAATTATTGGGCAACTTATAACATCAGTTCTTGCAGCCTATGCATTTGCGAAAATGGAGTTTAAAGGAAAAAATATACTATTTATAGGACTACTTTCGGCGCTTATGCTACCTGCACAAACTATTATGATACCTATGGTTAGAATTTTAAGTTCTTTAGGGCTTACAAACAGCCTGTTAGGTCTTATCATTCCGTTTTCGTGGAGTGCATTAATCATATTTTTACTTCGTCAGTTCTTCTTAAAAATTCCAAACGAAATCGAGGAAGCTGCAACGATAGATGGTGCATCTTTAATGCAAACGATTATTCATATCATCATACCGATGTCAAAACCTATTTTAGCGACATCGACAATACTTATCTTTATATATGGTTGGAACCAATATTTCTGGCCACTACTTTTAACAAATGAAGAACAGTATTATACTTTGCAATTAGGGCTTTCATATTTCAAAGACCAAAATGCTATAAACACTGACTGGGGAGCTTTAATGGCAGCGACAACGCTTGTTATGCTACCTGTAATCATTGTATTTTTAATCTTCCAAAGAAAAGTTATCGAAAGTATAGCTTTCTCGGGAGGTAAGGAATAAAAACACAAATTCTAAAATTAGAAGGAGAAAAAAATGAAAAAACTAAAATTATTATCACTACTTACAGCGGCAGCTCTTTTAGCAGGCTGTGCAACATCAACTGTTGAAAAAGATGAACCATCAACAGATGCGACAGGAACAACAACAGAAGCGACAGAAAATCTAGAAATTACATTATGGCACGGATATTCAACTGCTCAATCTGAGCAACTTGAAATATTTGTAGAAGAGTATAATGCTCTAAATGAAGGTGTTACAATTGTTCCAACTTTCGTTGCAAACAGTGAAGAAATCTTGACAAAGGCTCAAGCAGCGCTTATGACAGATGAGCAACCAGATATTTTGTGGGGAGCTCCAACGATGACCGGACCGTTAGCATCTTCTGGAAAATTAGTTGATTTAACAGATATGATTGACGATGAGTGGAAAAGCGATATTCCAGAGGGTGTTTGGAATGTAGGCTCACTAGATGGCAAGCTTTATTCAGTGCCAATCGAAGTAGGTACTCTACTTTTAATCTATAATCAAGATATGTTTGATGCAGCAGGAATAGAAAACCCACCAACAACTTGGGAAGAGTTCTATGAAGTATCAAAAGCACTTACTAATGATGACCATAAAGGTGTTTGGATGCCAATCGACCCGAACGAAAGAACTACTTGGACTTGGTTATGCTTCTTAGCTCAAAATGGTGGTTATTTATTAAATGAAGACCAAACGGCTCTTGGTTTTGACAGAGAAACTCTAATCGAAACTCTTGAATACTACAACAGCTTTATCAAAGACGGTATCGCACCTACAACAGTTGGCGACGATGCTTTCGCTGAAGAATCAGTTGCTATGATTATCGGTACTCAAGGTGCTGCTAAAGGCTACATCAATACTTATGAAATGAATATCGGTGTTACTATGCTTGCAGGACACGACCAACTTGCAACAGGTTTAGGCACAAATCACTACTATGTATTTGACAATGGCGAGAGAGAAGTAGAAGAATCACTTAAATTCCTAAAATGGATGACAAGTGGCGACACTCACGCTAATTGGGCTGCAAATGCAGGTTATTTACCAGCATCAAACTCTGCTAGCACTAGTGAAGCTTGGACTACTTTCACAGCTGATAAAGATTACTTAAACACAGCAGCAGAAGCTTTAAACTACGGTTTTGGTAGACCTTCGATTGAAGAATACTCAAGCATTTCAAACACAATTTCAGGTGTTATTGAAAAATTAGCTTATGATGCTATTTCAGTAGAAGATGGTGCAGATGAAATCATAGAAGAAATCAACAAAGCATTAGAAGATTAGAATATTAGCAAATGCCCAAGGATAAAACCTTGGGCTATAAAAGATAGGTGTGTTATGAAAAATTTAAAAAGTCAAGATATAATGAAAATTCAAAATACAAAAAATATCCTTAAAATCATTCATGACAACAAAGGTATTCATAGAAAACTAATCGCTGAAAAAGCAAACCTTGCAACGCAAACTGTTACAAATATAGTGGGCGAGCTTTATACAAACAATGTTTTGCTTGAAGCAAAGACAAGTATCGCAAAAAAAGGCAGAAATCCGTCTGCGCTAGAAATAAATTACTCTAATTTTTATATCATCACAATCGATGTGAAAGTCGGTAAACTAGCACTTTATCTGCATACTTTAGAAAACGATATTTTATATCAAAAAGAAATGTATTTAATTGAAAATAGCGATGTGCTTTCGCTTATAAAAACTGCTACAAGTGAGATGATAAAAGCATTTAAAAAAGAAGTTTCTGCAATTGTTATTAGTGTCGAAGGCATTGTGAACGAAGATTTAGGTATGGTTACTTTGTCAAAATCACTTAATTGGAAAAATATTAATATAAAAGAGATGCTTTCTTTATTTGGTGTGCCTGTTTTTGTGAAAAACGATGTAAATCTTATTGCTGACTATGAAAAAACTCTGCATAGAGAAGATAAAAACCTATTATTGATAAAGCTTGATAACGGGATTGGTTCATGTCTTGTAAACGAAAATAGGGTGCTAAAAAGTACAAACAGTGTTTCGGGTGAGCTTGGGCATTATAAGATTTTTTCAAAAGATGAGCATATTATTTGCGAATGTGGCAAGACGAATTGCCTTACAAAATTCATATCTAAAAGCGCGATAGCTTCGAGATATAAAAAATCATACGAAGACTTTAAAGAGGATATATTAGAAAACAAACCAGAGGCACTAGAGTTTGTTGGTGAAATGTGCATGTTTATTTCAGAGGCACTATCGAATATTACGACACTTTTAGACCTTGATAGAATTATTTTTTGTGGAGAAATTTCGAGAGATTTCAAAGAAATTTTAAAACTTAACTTGAATAAGAATATAAAAGAAAATTTAAGCAGTTGGGCTACATTTGACGAGATTAAATTTCACGAAGATGCGCATATCTCAAAAATTTCATCTGTTTTTATAATGGATTATTATTTTAACAGCAATGATTTGCTTTTATGGGATAATTTAATGCTAAAAAAGGAGTTATTGAATGATTAATGAAAAATACACTCCGAAAACGATAAATAGAGATAGCTTTAATAAATATATTTTGGCAAAACAATTTAATTATAAAGATGTTTTTGTAGACCGTAGTAGCGATAATATAATCGTGCGCGATGAGTTTGCAAAAAATCTTTTAGACCAAGGCAAAATTTCGGAAAATATTTATGGTGAATATATTTCTAAATTAGCAAAAATACCATTTTTAGTGTATAATGAAGATATATACGAGGAAGTCTTAAAATTAAGAGAAGATTTACCGAAACTACCTTCGAAAAAAATCGAAAAACAAGATTTCTATATAGATTTCACAGAATTTGAAAAAAGTCTTAAAATAGACAGGGTAATTTTTTATCTTAGTGATATGGGATATATCGACTTTTTATTGTCAGATATTAAAAAATATGACGGAAAAGAAATTATTTTTATAGTGAAAGAAAAATCTTCTATAAAAGAAGAATTAATAAACACGATTTCAGGCATTAAACACGAAAAAATATATGAAAATTCGGACAATTACTATGTTGATTTTTCGAGTTTAAAGAACATAAATACAGAAAATACGATTTTAAAAGCGTATGGTGAAGATGCACTTTTAAGCATCAAGGATTTGAAAATCAAAAGTTTTATAACGGTTAAACCGTCTAGTTTTTACGCAAAAGCGCTTACAAATCTTTTTGCAAACACAGGTTTGTGTCACATATATGTTAAGGAAAATTTCAATATATACGATTACATTACAATAATCGAAAAAAGCAAGGCAACTTACTACCATTTATACTTAGCATATAAAAAATATGGCGAAATTTATAGCGATATTGAAAGTTTATATATTAAATATCCGAATATATTTATAAATTTTTACGACGACGGTTTTAATGAAACGCCATTAGAGAGTTTTAATCTTGAAAATTTCTCTTTTAATGAGTTTTACAAGGAAAAAGATGTCGTTATAAATGATTTTTTGGAAGAAAATAATATTAAATACATAAAAGAATACATAGATATGAAAACGCTTGAAAAAATAGATATCGACTATTTTGCAAAGGAGAAAAAAGAAGCGATTTTAGTCAGTGGAGTTATCGCGAATAAATGCAAAAATGCGTATGTTGTCGATACAAATGCAAACCCTAGAGAGTATTTTGGAAAGCTTAAAAGCGATAAAATTATGCTAGCGTCGAATTTTTTATTTTTTTCGACTGCAAAAATTATAAGCTTATACAATAAAACTCGTCCGAAAAAAGAGCAAATTTCCGAGTGCCCTTCGCATATTGATTATAGTTTTTACAAAAAAGAAAACAAAGTTTATGAAACTTTTCCACTATATAATAAGCCTTGTATTGCTAGATTAGACGATGGAAGTTTTGAAATATTCACGTTTGACAAGGTTGATGGAAAAGTCAAAATAAATGGTTATGAGATAAATATTTCGCACGATGATAGAGTGAAACTTTTTAGACCTATGGAATCTTTTGAGGATATTAAACCCGATTTTGAGATGAAAGACAGCATAAGCTATGAAAAATTTGTCGGCGAGAATAGATATAATATTCTTATAGTAAATGACAAAATTATCGCTATTAAAAAAGGGGAAATCAAGCTTTCGCCTTTAGGTGTGGTGATTTCTTTAAATGAAAAAGAATTTTTAAAACTCGCAAAGAAAATAAATCTTAAAACAGAATGTGGAGTTTATTACGACGTTTCAAACTTAACAATAGAAATTTCTATTAAAAAGCCATTTGAAAAATCGTTCGACTGGATTTATGGTGGTGGAATTAGCCTTATTAAAAATGGAATGCCAGTTTTTACAGAGGACAGTATTAACGATTTTATGAAAAATGAAGGCTGGAAAACCCCACTTTCGATGCAAACTCAAGAGAGTGATGTGCATAATCTTTCTGTTCACCCAAGAACGGCTATCGGAATTACTTATGAAGGCAATTTATGTATACTTATTTTTTCTGGCAGAACTACTGTTTCAAAAGGTGCAAATTACCTTGAGATGATAAAAATCAGTAAAAAATTAGTGCCGGATATTAAACACCTTATGAATGTAGACGGTGGAGCGTCTTCTGTTTTGGCACTTATAAATAAGAAAGAATTAATGGAGCTAAGTTTGCCGTCGGCTTCTGAATGTACAGTGACAGGCATGATACGAAATGTGAAAACAATGTTGTTATTAGAAGTATAAAATATTTGTGCCAAATAGGCAGAATGGAGCAATTAAATGATAAAATTTGGAACAGGTGGCTGGAGAGCTGTTATTGGTGATGAGTTTACAAAGACGAATATTCAAATCGTTGCAAAAGCGATGTCGCTTAAACTGCAAAATGAGGGTATTTCTGATTTTGTTATCGGATATGACAGAAGATTTTTATCGAGAGAGTCGTTACTTTGGTTTTGCGAAGTATTAAATGCAGATGGTATAAAATGCTATTTCGTGAATAGGTCTGTGCCTACTCCGCTTGTGATGTATCATATCATGAAAGAGGGCTTTGATTATGGTGCGATGATTACGGCTAGCCATAATACGTCTTTATATAACGGTATAAAAATATTTACAAAAGGTGGACGTGACGCCAGCGAAGAGCAAACAAAAGATATCGAAAAATACATAGAAGAAGCGATGAAACTGCCTAAAATTGACACGCTAAATTGCGAAAAAGCAGGGGATTTAATCGAAGAAATCTATCCTATGAATAGCTATATCGATAATATTATTGAAAATATTGATATGAAAGCTATTCAAGAATATGGCATTAAAGTAGCGCTAGACCCGATGTTTGGCGTTAGTAAAACTGCTATTAGTATGATACTTTTAACGGCTAGATGTGACCTTGATATTATAAATGAAGAACACGATACACTTTTCGGTGGAAAAATGCCATCTCCATCAAAAGAAACGCTAGGACTTTTGCAATATTATGTTATGGATAAGAAATTTGACATTGGAATTGCGACAGACGGTGATGCCGATAGACTGGGCGTAATCGATGATAAGGGACGTTTCTTGCACCCGAATGACATATTAATTTGCCTTTACTATTATTTATCGAAGTATAAAGGGTGGAGAGGTCCTGTTGTTAGAAATATAGCGACGACTCACACGTTAGATAAAATTGCAGAGCATTTCGGTGAAAAATGCTACGAAGTTCCTGTTGGTTTTAAAAATATCTCGTCGAAAATGATGGAAACTGGAGCGATTATCGGTGGGGAGTCTTCTGGTGGGCTTACAGTTGATGGACACATTAACGGTAAAGACGGAGTGTATGCAGCAGCATTACTTATCGAAATGATTTCAAAAGTAGGCAAAAAGCTTTCGGAAATTGTCGATGATATTGAAAGTCAATTTGGAAAAATGTATATGGAAGAGCGTGGATATACATTTAGCGAAGAGAAAAAACAAGAAATCAATAAAATTTTATTTGTTGACAAGAAAGTTCCTGAGTTTGACAGCATAAAAATTACAAAAGTATCTTATGCAGATGGTTTTAAAATCTACTTTGACAATGGTGGTTTTATGATAGCAAGATTTTCTGGAACAGAACCACTTATCAGGATTTTCTGCGAAATGGAAACTGAACAAAAAGCTTCAGATTTAATTAAAGTGATGGAAAAAATGCTGGATTTATAAGTGGAGGTGATTTTATGATTGAAATTCTTACAGGTTTTAATTATATCTCTATAATATTTAGATTAATTATCGCAATTATTGCAGGCGGACTTATAGGCATTGAGCGTGAACATAGCACAAGGTCGGCAGGATTTAGAACGCATTCTATGGTGTGTCTTGGTGCAACTCTTGTTATGATTTTGGGCAATTATATTTACTTAAACTTCCCTGGTACTACCGATGTTGCTAGACTTGGCGCACAAGTTGTTAGTGGAATTGGTTTTTTAGGAGCGGGGGCAATTATTACTTCGGGTAGCCAAAAAGTTCGAGGTCTTACAACGGCAGCGGCACTTTGGACTTGTGGAATTATTGGTCTTTCTCTTGGAATAGGATTTTATATAGGTGGAATAACGGCGTGTGTTTTCACCGTAATTCTTTTAAGAGTTTTGAAAATTGTTGACAGAAAATATAGAGAAAAATGCCATTTTGTAGATATCTACCTTGAAATGAACGATGCTAGCAAAGTATGCATTTTAACTAACTATTTCAAATCTCATGACATTTATATCCTAAATTTAAACTCTGTAAAACCTAAAGCCTCAGAGTCTGCATTAGGTTTTGAACTAACTATAAAAGTTAAAGATAAAATATCTTCTGATGAAATTATTCGTGATTTATCAAAGCTAGATGAAGTTGACTTTGCACATAAAGTTTATGTGTAGAAAAAATTAAATCGTGAAAACTTCCTATCTGATTTTAGCAAATAAGCTTTAGTCATATAGGGAGTTTCTTTAGATAATAATATTTGATATGTCACGATAGAATATACAGAGTCTAAATAATTCGCTAAAATTTTACAAATTTCGACAAAACTTTCGGTTTTGAAATTTAATTTTTTTGCTGGAAAATTTTAAGATTTTGAGCCTAAAAAAGAAATTACTGTTATTGGTTTATAACTTTCAAAACTTTTTGTTTTATTAGTAAAATTAAAAAAAAGGACATAATTAATCGTGAAAAATACTACTATTTAGATTAGTGTTTTTTAATTTTTAAAGCTTAACTTTCGTTAATGAAAGTGCAAATCTTTTTTAATTAAGATTTTGTAACTTTACATATTGTTAATTGCATTTGCATTACGGTGGATGTATAATTACAGTATATAAGATGTAACATTTACAAATTGTATTAGGTTTAGTGAGAAAAAATTCGGAGGAATTAAGATGAAAATTAAAAAACTATCCTACCTGATGATTACATTATTTGTAATTTGTTTTGTGGCGTCCTATGGTGGGGCACAAGCGTTTGGAGATAATAAAAACGGGGCTACACAAATAGTGAAAGTTGGTTATGACTCGTCACAAGGCACATTTATTAGTAATATGAGTAGCACAAATAATAAAGGTATAGGCTATGAAATTTTTGAAAAAATTGAAGAAATAAGCAATTTTGAGTTTCAATATGTGGAGGTTAAGGGAGATTTAATAGAGGCAATTGAAGATGGTTTAGTAGACACCGCAGGGTTTCTTGTAAGGTCGGACGAGCGAAAAGAGCGAGTTTTGTTTTCTGAAAATCCGCTGTCGAAAACCACATCGATTTTAGTTACAGATGACCATGATATTTTATACAACGACCCTTCGGCGATAGACGGAAAAACAGTTGCGACGTATCCTGACAATCCAGCACAAGAAAACTTTGAAATTTATTGTGAAAAAAACAATATTTCGGTTGAATATGTTTATGGTTCGATAACAGAATTTATGGAGTTAGAAGCTGATTTTTATATTTCTTATGCGCAAAATGATGAAGTTCAAGGTATGAAAAATGTGCTGAATTTAGGCGTGTATCACTTTTATATGATGTCTAGCAAAGAAAATCCAGAGCTTATGGAAAAATTAGATAATATTTTTTATCAATTAGTCGTAACTGAGGGTAATTTTTTTCATGAATTAGAAGAAAAATATGTTGCAACAGATGTAGAGTTAAATCATCGCTCGCTTTCGCCAAGTGAGGTAGAAGCACTTCGCGAAAGACCGATTGAAGTTGGTTATATAGAAGGATATAGACCGGTTTCTTACACCGATGAAAATGGAAATCCAGCAGGCGCTATGATAGAAACTTTCAATAATTTTGCAGAGTTATATGATTTTGAGGTAAATTATCATCCATATAAAATAGAAGATGAGAAGGAAGTTTATGAAGAATATGATATGCTTTTAACTCTCTTTGGAAATGGTTCAGATGAATTTTATGATTTCTCTACAACAGATAATTTTTATACAAGGACTATGTGGGCGCTTGTAAATAAGGATGACCAAAAAGAAATAACACACGCAGTAGAATTGTTTGAAAAAGAATTAAAAGTTGGAATGTTGAAATTTATTTCGATTAGTTATAGCAATATTTTATACTATTATCCAGATGTAGAATTTGTTTTTTATGATTCGGTAGACGAAGTTCTCGATGGTTTAGAAGACGGAGATGTTGATATTGCACTTATTTCAGACAATACTATTACATATTCGCAATTATATCTTGATAACACCGATTTTGTATCGATGAAGACATCGGTTGAAATTCCCATGAAAATTTATGTGAATAACGAAGTTTCAGATACTTATTTACCAATATTAAATATTATGCTTGATAATGTATCAGAAGATGAATATTCAACGATTTTTTATTCACATTCAAACTCCTATCATCCCGAAATAGGCTTTTTTGATATGATAATGAAATATTGGTATGTGTATTGTACGATAGCTTTATTAATAGGGGTAGGTTTTTTAGCTTTTGTACTATATTTGCAAATGAACAGAAGAAAGGAACTTGCTGCCGCTTACGAAACAGATGCGCTGACAGGGCTTATGGCATTTAATAAGTTTAGAGAATGTGTAGGCTCTATGAAAGGCTCTGTTAAAGCAAATGAATACGAAGTTATTTCTTTTGATGTAGATATGTTTAAAACAATAAACACACATTTTAGCAGTGCATGTGGAAATGAAGTTATTATGGGGATAACAAATGCATTAAAATCTGCTTTAAAAGACACAGGAGCGATTATTACAAGAAGAACCGCAGACCAATTCCTTATTTTGAGAAAAGTAGATGAAGGGGGAACTTTAAAAGAGATTTATAATGAATATATTGTTCCGAATTTAAAAGAAGTTTTGGGTGATGGATATCACATATCGATGTCATTTGGTAATTTTATAATAAATAATCCTAGTGAAAAATCATCATCGATTATAGGGAAGGCAGACAACGCTAGAATATCTAATAAAACTAGCCACGAAACCACTTTTTCTACATTCGATGCTCAAATGGAAAAATATTATGAAGATAAAGTGAATGTTACATTTAGGATGGAACAAGCGATTTTAGACAAAGAATTTGTCGTGGTATTCCAGCCGAAAGTAGACTTTAAGACATTGAAATTAGGAGGTGCTGAGGCGCTTGTGCGTTGGCATCCAAAATCAGGTGGCACGATTTATCCGGATTCATTTATACCTATTTTTGAAGAAAATGGATTTATCACAACGCTAGATATGTATGTTTTTGAGGAAGTATGTAAATTTATAAATATACATTATCGCAAAAATCTTCCTAGAATTTCTGTAAATTTATCGACTTTCTCGGTTGTAAATCCACATATAGAAGATAAAATCAAGAAACTTATTGAAAAATATGATATCGAACCTTCGGATATTGAATTTGAGATAACAGAAAGTGCTGTTGTTAGAAATGAGGGAACATTCCTTGAAAAAGTTAGAAGTCTTAAAAAATTAGGATTTATAATTTCGATTGATGACTTCGGAGCAGGTGTTTCGTCACTTAATAGATTAAGCGCAATCCAAGCTGATATTTTAAAATTAGACAAGGCATTTTTCGATATTAATGAAGGCGAAGACGAGAATGCACAAACAAATAGTGCGAGAATAATAGTTTCTGATGTGATAAGAATGGCAAAACACTTAGATATGAAAGTTGTAGCCGAAGGTGTTGAAACATTTTCGCAGGCACTTTGGTTAAAAGGTATTTGTTGTGATTATGCACAGGGATATTATTTCGACAGACCAATATCACAAAGCGAGTTTTTAGATATTGTGGTTAGCGATAAAAAATATAATCTACAACTAGATAAATAATTTATTTAAAAAGTCGGTGCACAGCATCGACTTTTTTTACTCATATAAATTCGGTTTTGTTATAAAAATCAATAGACGTAATTATTTAATTATGTTATCATAAAATAAAGAAATCTAAGGAGGGCAATATGCAAAAGTATAATTATTCTAGCGAAGAAGGCTTGCAATATCATATAAATTTACGAGAAGGCGATGTTGGTAAATATGTAATTTTACCTGGTGACCCAAAAAGATGTGAAAAAATCGCAAAACATTTTGAAAATGCTACTTTAGTGGCAGATAGTAGGGAATATGTGACTTATACGGGATATCTAGACGGAGTGAAAGTCAGTGTTACTTCGACAGGTATCGGAGGACCATCGGCGGCTATTGCCCTTGAGGAACTTGTAAAATGCGGTGCAGACACATTTATTCGTGTAGGGAGCTCTGGTGGGATGGATTTAGATGTTAAAGGTGGCGATATTGTCATTGCGACAGGTGCTATTAGAAATGAGGGCACGAGCAAAGAATATGCGCCGATAGAATACCCTGCTATCGCAGATTTAGAGGTGACAAATGCACTTGTAAAATCGGCAAAAAAATTGGGATATAATTATCATGTGGGCGTTGTTCAGTGCAAAGATTCATTTTATGGACAACATTCTCCGAGCATTAAACCTGTGAGCTATGAGCTGGAAAATAAATGGGAAGCGTGGCTTAAAATGGGTTGCAAGGCATCGGAAATGGAATCGGCAGCATTGTTTATCGTGGGTAGTTATTTAAAGGTGCGCGTAGGGTCGAATTTTCTAGTAGTAGGCAATCAAGAACGTGCAAAAAGAGATTTTCATAACCCGATAGTTCATGACACTGAGCCTGCCATAAAAATGGCTGTTGAGGCACTGAGAATTTTGATTAAAGAAGATGGAGTGAGAGAGTAATGAATGAAATTTTAAACAAAGTTGACCATACTTTGCTTTTGCAAACGGCAACTTTTGCTGAGATAAAAGACATTATAGACGATGCTATAAAATATAAAGTAGCCTCGGTGTGTATTCCACCGTCTTTTGTGAAAAAAGCATCACTTTATGCAGGTGGCAAGATAGATATATGCACAGTAATTGGATTTCCAAACGGATATAATACCACGAAAGTGAAAGTTTTTGAAACAGAAGATGCTATTATGAATGGCGCAGACGAGATTGATATGGTGATAAATATCGGCTGGTTAAAAGATAGGAATTACGATGAAATAGAGAGTGAAATTTCAAGTATTAAAGAGGCTTGCAAAGGAAAAATATTAAAAGTAATCATTGAAACTTGCCTTTTAACAGACGAAGAAAAAATTAAGATGTGCGATATTGTTACAAAGGCTGGCGCTGATTTTATAAAAACGTCGACTGGATTTTCAAAATCAGGTGCGACATTTGAAGATGTAGCTTTATTTGCAGAAAATATCGGTGAAAATGTTAAAATTAAAGCAGCGGGAGGCATTTCGTCTATCGAAGATGCGAAAAAATTTATTAATCTTGGTGCAAGCAGACTTGGTACTAGCAAAATAATAAAACTTGCAAAATCATTAGACGATGATGCAAGCGTATATTAAAAAAATCCCCTTAAATTCGGTTAAAACCAAGTTTAAGGGGAATGTTTTATTTTTTGTCAAATCTGTTTTTTCCAGAGTCTGAAAGTAGGAAAATCGAAATCATTTTTGCAGCATAAAGTATGCTATTTATTTCTTTTTCGTTCCAAACACGCGTATTAGTGCAATCATCTAGCCCTAAAAAGATTTTACAATAGTCTTTTTCATATAGTTGAACATGAAGGAAAGATTTAATCCCTTGTTCGTTCATAAGTTCATAAGCACCGTCGGCTTTTAGGTCGCGAAGGTCATTGCTATAAAAAATACCGTCAGAATTTGCATTAGCAAAGAAATCGTATAAAACTTCTTTTGTGAGACCTTGTAGATTATCAATTTCAGGAGTTATATTGATGTTACACCATTCATGAGTGTTGTCATAAGTATCTCCGCCGTCGAAAGTTTCGAAAATGTAACATCTGTCGGCGTTTGTTCTTATACCAATAAATTGCATTACGGCATCGAGTGCAAGGTTGATATTTTTAGCCTCGAACAATAAGTTGAACACAGTAGACACAAGTTCTGAATCGAAATATGAGTTTGCAATTCGGTTTGCATTTTCTAAAACAGTTCGGTTTTTCATAGTGCCATCAAGCAAATCTTTTGTATAAAAAGTATAGCAATCTTTGCCTTGAAGCTTAGATTGATAAAGTGCTTTATCGGCAGCTTTATATAAATCCTCATAAGTTGAACCGTCTAGTGGGAAACGCGAAACGCCGATACTTCCAGAAATTTTATAAGTATTATTTTCACCAGAATAAGTATGTTTAAATGCGTGAGCGATTTTTTCTGCCTTGTTTTTAATGATGCTCATATCGTCGACATCTTTTAGTAGTACGATAAATTCATCGCCACCAATTCTACCGACAACGTCTGCATTTCTAAAGCAAGAACGCAAATTATACGCGACATCACTTAGAACCATATCGCCGAAATAATGCCCAAGATTATCGTTTACAGCCTTAAAATCGTCGATATCTATTATAAATAGTGCGTGATTGTTTGATGCAGATTGGTTTATAATATCAGAAATCATAGTTTCTGCTGTAAGTTTATTATAGCATTTTGTTAAAAGGTCGGTTTTAGAGCGAGTTTCAAGAGCTTTTTGCTCGTGCATATCTACTGCCCTTCCTACGCTGAATGTAGGGTTACCGTTTTTGTCAAAAATAGTTCTGTAAATAAGTCTGAAATATCTATAAGAGCCGTCAGACGTTTTAAATCTAATGTCAGCAGGTTTAAATACACCAGTTTTCATTCCGTCGACTATTTCCAGAAAATCGTCTAAATCATCGTTGTGAACTCTATCTCTGCTGATTAGTACGGCAGGAAAGCGAAGTTTGTCGGAAGTTAGCCCGAATAATTCCATGCCTTTTCCGAAATATTGAATCATAGAAGTTCTTATATCAAAAGCGAAATATAATTCGTCTGATAGTTCAGAAAGTGCATTGAATAGCCTTTTGTCAGAAATTTCGTCTAAGAAATATTCATCGAATGTTATTTCGGTGTCAGTGCCTGCAAGCCAAGGGCGCAAATCATGGGTGAAACCAGCTACAAATTCTCTGCCATTGTCATCTTTTATATCGATTTTATTTAAAATAACTTCAGCTTGAATTGGTTCTCCTTCTAAATCTTGATAAAGCCAATTAAATTTAACATAACCAGTTCTAAAAGCTTCTAGCAAGTGGTGTTTCATGCTTATTTCACTAAGGCGACCATCTGGCTGGTATTTTGGCGATAGTTTAATATGATTTTCAAGATAATCCTGTCTATTTTTTAGGTTGAAAAGCAAAACAGCTTGCTCATTGCACATTATGTTATTCAAATTTTCGTCCCAAAGATTAACACATAAAGGTGCTGCGTCTAAAATAGCATTCATTTTTTGGTTAAATTTATGTTCAGCTTCTTGTTTTTTTACAAATTCACTAATATCAGTGATAAAAGTTAGCAAAACAATTTTGCCGTTTTTATCGAGATAATCGAGTTTCATTGTTTTAATTTTCGCAGGAAGAGGTGTGCCGTTCATGGTTAAGTGCATAAAATCGTGAGAAACAGAACCGTTTTCTAAAGCTAATTTTATGTATTTTTCGAAACTGTCTTTAGAAGGGGTTCCATCTGGCTGAAATTCCGGCATTAAATTTGCAAAGTTAGACACAAATTCAGGTGAGCTTTTACAACCTAAGGTTGAGTAAGCATTTTCGTTGCAAAATAGAATTTCACCGTCCTCGTTTGATAAAACAAGACTTGATGGTGAAAAATTAAAAATAGATTTGAAAAAATTTTCATATCCACTAAAACTTTTATTTAAAATATCGTTTAAATCGAAAATATTTGGCGACAAAGATGGGCTCATTGATGATACCTCCAAAATCTAGCATGGCTTTTGATTAAAGCTATATATTTTATTCTACCATAAAATCCAATAATTGTCACGAATTTTTTAGAAAAAATGTAAAATAATGTAACTAACTATGAGGCCATTTTGATTTGACAAATATCGACAAATTATGCTATACTTACAATAATTATAAAGAAATAAGGAGAATGAAATGGAAACACCAAATTGCCCAAAATGTAATTGCGACTTTACTTATGAGGACGGAAATTTTGTAATTTGCCCGATGTGTAACCACGAATGGGATAAAAATATTGTAGAAGAAACAAATGTCATCAAAGATTCTAGTGGAAATGTGCTAAATGATGGAGATTCAGTGACTATTGTTAAAACATTAAAGGTCAAGGGTGCACAAGGCGACCTTAAAGTCGGCACAAAAGTTAAAAATATTCGTCTGGTATATGATAGCAAAGACGACCACGATATCGATTGCAAAATCGATGGATTTGGCGCTATGAAACTTAAATCTAGCGTTGTTAAAAAGATATAATTAAGTAAAAAGCTAGAAATTTAGCACAAAGGAAAAGTATTTATTAAATTTAGGCACTTCTAAACTGAATATGCATATTATATTAATGTACAATGTAAAAAATATAATATGGAGGTTAATGAAATGCAAAATAATGTAAATCAAACACAAAATTGCCCTCAAAAGGAAACTATTTGTATCGATACAAGAAAAATTTATGATTCTTGTAAAGATAAAGAATGCCTAACAGATTTAAGAGTGTACTTAACAACTTGTGGACAGGAAATTATAAACAAAGCGCTTACTGTGAAAATTGTGCATGTAGAGTTACTTTATACGTTTATTGATGTAGAACCTATTCAATTTAATAATGGTTTTTACACTGTCGATATTAAATACTTCTATCGTGTAACAGGCGATGCTTTTTGCGGAGTTGGTAGACCACAAAGATTTAATGGTCTTGCATTCTATCAAAAACGCACAATTTTATTTGGTAGCGAAGGCTATGCAAAAATCTATTCTTCACAATATGTGGAAAAAGATTATGACAAAATTATTCCTGAAACATCAAATTTACCTGTTGCAGTTGTTGAGGCTGTCGACCCTGTTGTGCTAGATGCAAAATTATGTGATAAAATCACTATCGGCTGTGAAATTTTCGATATTCCATCGTGCGTTTTAGGCTGTTTTGATGATGAAATCGATATTTTTGTTACAGATTCTAAAGTATTATTAATCACTTTAGGTCAATTTAGCATAGTTCGTCTTGAAAGAGATATACAAATCGTCATCCCACAATGTGATATTTGCGTTCCACAAAAAGAATGCATAGGTTCGCATTCGCAAGACCCTTGTGATTTATTTGAAACATTCTGTTTCCCAACAGACCAGTTTTTCCCAACGACAAAAAAACCAAAAGGTTGTTAATACCAAATAAGGAGCTGTGAAAACGGCTTCTTTTTTTATATTATATGCTAAAAAACACACAATTAACTCATAATTAATTTAGATTTAACTTTCATACGTTAAACTATTTTTGAACAGAAATACATATTGCAAAATGTTAAAAAATTGTGTATAATATTTTAATAGATAGTATACACGAGTTTTACGGAGGAAAAAGATTTTATGTTAGATGAAAATATTAGATTTACACAAAACAGGGAAATTTCGTGGCTAAAGTTTAACGAACGTGTATTAAGCGAGGCTATGGACGAAACAGTGCCACTCATAGAAAAACTGAAGTTTATTTCTATTTTTTCATCGAATTTAGACGAGTTTTTTATGATTCGCGTAGGTAGTTTGTTTGATTTAATGGATGTTGATAAAAATAAAATCGATAAGCGTTCTGGGCTTACGACAGAAAGTCAGGTTCAAAATATATATAAAGCAGTTTCGCCTTTGTATAAGAAAAAAGATTTCATTTATGCCGATGTTAAATCACAATTACAAAAGAAAAATATATTTCCTTTGCGATTTGATGAGCTTACTGGTGATGAAAAAAAGGAGATTAAACGCTATTTTTTAAATTATATTGTACCTGTTTTATCGCCACAGATTGTAGATTCACACCATCCATTCCCAAATTTGCAAAACACAATGTCCTATATAGGTTGTATGCTAGATAGCAAGGAAAAGCATACTTTTGGGTTAATTCAAATTCCACAGAGTGTGCAAAAAGTTTATTATTTCGAAATTGAAACAGGAATTAGGTATATCAGATGTGAAGATGTCATTCTTGAATTTGCAAACCTTATTTTTGAAAATTATTCAATAAAAGAAAAAGTGAAACTTAGAGTGACAAGAAATGCTGATATAAACTTAGAAGACGAAGTTTTTGACATAGATTCAGATTTTAGAAACACGATGAAACAAATGCTTAAAAAGCGTAAGCGTTTGTCGCCTGTTCGCCTGGAACTATCAAATAGTATCGGTCATTCCTTTGTAAAATACCTTGGAGATAAGCTTCATTTGAAAAATTATCAAATTTTTGTGACAAGTTCACCGATGAGTTTAAGCGAAGCGTTTTCACTTTCATCAAAAATTCCAAAACCTAAGCGTTATGATTATATTTATCCACCTTTTTCACCACAAATGCCAATCGAGATTGACATGGAAGAAAGCCTTATAAAGCAAGTTCAAAAGAAAGATTTGTTACTATCATATCCGTATGAAAGCATGGATCCATTTGTGAAACTTATCGATGATGCATCGGAAGATCCATCAGTAATTGCGATTAAAATTACGATTTATAGGCTTGCTTCTAAGGCAAAACTCGTAGAATATTTATGCAAAGCGGCTGAAAATGGCAAAGAAGTAACCGTTTTAATAGAACTTCGTGCGAGGTTTGATGAGCAAAATAATATTGACTGGTCCGAACGTTTAGAAGAGGCAGGTTGCACTATAAATTATGGATTTGACGGATATAAAGTCCATTCGAAAATCTGTTTAATCACACGAAAAGAGCGAAATGAAATCAAGTATATCACTCAGGTTGCGACGGGGAATTATAACGAAAAAACGGCTGAACTTTATACAGATTTATCGCTTATGACATATAACCAGACGATAGGAAGAGATGCGAGTGCATTTTTTAGAGATATGGGGCTTGGTAATTTAGACGGTAGATACGAGGCAATTGTCACATCGCCATATACTTTGAAACCGAAAGTTTTAGAGCTTATTGATGAAGAAATTAAAAAAGGCAATGACGGCAGAATTTTAATAAAAATAAATTCGCTTACTGATATTGAAATAATCGATAAACTCAGAGAAGCATCAAAAGCTGGCGTAAAAATCAATATGATAATTCGTGGAATATGCTGTATTCTGCCTGGAATTGCTGGTGAAACAGAAAATATTAAGATTATAAGTGTTGTCGGCAGATTTTTAGAACATTCGCGAGTATATTGCTTTGGATTTGGCGACGAGCTGAAAATGTATATTTCTTCGGCAGATTTTATGACAAGAAACACCGAACGACGTGTTGAGGTTGCGTGTCCGATTTACGACGAAGATGTGAAACAAAAGATAATGAAAATTTTAGAATCTTATGAATTTGACAATGTAAAAGCTAGGATTTTATTGAGTTCTGGCGATTATATTAAGCCGAGTAACGATGGCGAGTATGTAAATTGTCAAGAATATCTTATGAATCAAGCGTTAAATGCAAAAAGACCACCAAAAAAGAAAAAAACATTTTTTCAAAAATTATTTGGAAAATAAAATAAAAGGGGCTGTCGTAATGCGACAAGCCCCTTTTTTGTATATTTCATAAATGTATTGATTTTGTGACTTCGTCACACACTTGGATTTTCTGGAAATTAGTAGGGGCGACCTATGGTCACCCTAAAAAGTAATAAAATTTCACCGAAAAAGGGTGTTTCGCACTTGTGAGTGAGACCAAACAGCTTGTTTGGATAGAGCAAGTTTTTAAAAAACTTGACAAACATTTTGTTTTGTATACTTTTTGTTTAATATAAATTATTAGATTTTTTTAACGGTTAATGAATTGAAAATCATACCACTTTCACCGAAAAATAGGTCGATATAAGAATTAATATTGACAGAAACGTCAAGTAAAACATCTTCTTTCACGCTTGATGTGCCTTTAAGGGTGATAGTTTGTAAATTAACACCATTAGATGCCACAGTAAGTGGTAATTGCGCGATTTCTGGAGCGATACTTTTCACGTCGAAAGTAAGATTATATTTGCCTTTTTCGCTAAAAGTAAGCGTAAATTTATTGTGAGTTCCTTTGGTCGTGTCGATATTTGTGCAGTCGATTACAGTGTCACCTTCTACAACAAATTCGCCGATATTAAGCACATTTGAGAATTTATTTTCAGGCTCATTTAATACTTCGACAGAAGGTGCACCTTTAGAGCAGATTAGTTTAAGCATAGCTTTTACAACATTTTCTGCGTTTCTAAGTAGCTCATAGCGAGTAAATTCGCCTTTTTCAAGCATTTCTTCGGCATTATCACCTCTGCTATTTGAAAGCGCATCAGCATTAACCATGTAAACATCATTTTGAGATAAAATCATTGCAGAAACATTCTCTTCCGACGATTTTTCGCCCTCAAAATTCATAGTTGCCCACCAATCGGTCATAACTAAGCCGTCAAATCCCCACTCTTTGCGTAAAATTGTAGTATTTAAGTCAAAATTACTAGCAGCTTGGACACCATTTACAGGATTATAGGCAGTCATTATTGAAAAAGCGCCACCATCTTTTACAGCCATTTCAAAAGCTTTAAGATAAATCTCACGAAGTGCGCGCTCGCTGATGATTGAATCCGCCTCACGACGCTTAGCCTCTTGGTTATTTGCAACAAAGTGCTTAATTGTGCCGGTTACATTATATTTATGAAGTGATGAAAGTTCAGCGACAGCCATTTTTCCAGTTAAAAACGGATCTTCAGAAAAATATTCGAAATTTCTACCACAAAGTGGGTTTCTATGAATATTAATTCCAGGGCCTAATATTGTATCAATATTGTTTTTAACAAGCTCAATACCAAGAAAATCAAATAAATTAGCAACTAAATTCGTATCAAATGTAGATGCAATAGCAGTGCCATTTGGGATAGAAAATGCCATAGTACCAGAGTCCATACGAATTCCGGAAGGTCCATCTGCACAGCAAATAATCGGTAATTTGGTAGATTTTAGACGTTCAGTTACTCCGCCGATACATCCAGCAGTACCAGAAGTAACTTTAGGTGAACACATGCCTTCGCCACGAGAAATATGGATTAAATCAAGGTCTGAAAGTTGATTTAAGTATTCTTTTGCAGAAGTTTTACCTGAAATTACATCATCAAAAGTGAAATTCGAATCTTTTTGGGTTACAATCTCGCCACGTTCGCTAGAAATTCTGTCTGAAATAGCATAGCTTCTATTGCGAACAGGAACGTACATTTCCTCGCCTTTTTCACCTGGTTTTAGGATATTAAAAGGTTTAGTTGGAGCTAATGCTTCGTTGCATTTTAATATAGAAACGTTTTTATCGATTGTGAATTTAATGATTGAACATGTGTTTCTAACATCGAAGCCTGCAAGGAATTCATAATCACCATTTTCTAAGATAAATTCTGAATTTTCCTCGTCATAAGAAGAAAAATCATAAGGATTTACTGTGATTTTTACTGTTTCACTGCAATTTGGAGCAATTTCATTTGTTTTTGCAAAACCAACAAGAACTTTTTCGGCTTTTCCTAATTTTCCTTGAGGAGCTTTCGCGTAAATTTGAACAGATTTTTTACCTGATAAAGAACCTGTATTTTTAACTGTAATTTCGCATATATATGCATCATTTTCAACAGAAATATTAGAACTTTCTATGATGAAATCTGTATAAGAAAGACCAAAACCGAAAGGATATAGAACTTTTTCTTTTGCAAAAGTTTCGAAGTATCTATAACCAACATAGATGTCTTCTTCGTATAAATTTCCAGTTAAATTTCCAAAATTTTTCGTTGTGATATTATCGTCTAAAGTTTTCGAAATTGTGTTCGGAAGCGAGCCAGATGGATTTACATCACCACAAATTACATCTGCGTAACCATTGCCACTTTCAGCGCCACCATGCCATGCATACATCACAGCCGAAGGGTTGATATCTTCTACAAAAGACATATCTAAAATGCCACCAACATTAAGTATAACAAGTGTTTTATCGAAAAATTTGCATATTTTACGCATATTTTCAAGCTCTATATCGGTTAGGTAATAGCTACCTTTTTCTGCTAAACAATCCTTGTCTTCGCCAGCAGATCTGCCGATTATGTAGATAGCCACGTCAGATTTTGCGCGTGCATTTTTTACAATTTCATCAGTTAACGGTAAATCTTTTTGAAAAAATGGCTCTTGAGCCCAACCTTGACCTTTGTCAAATGGATTTTCTTCAATAAATGATTTATAAAGTTCTAATAATTCTTCATTAAGTGTGAATTTACTGTTTAATCCATCAACTAAGTTCACTAAATACGGTAAGTTAACCATTCCGCCTGAACCAGTTCCGCAATAAAAAGTATCAATTTGGATTCTACCGAAAACTGACAAAACTTTGTCACTAGATATCGGTAAAGTCGCATCATTTTTAAGTAATACACATGAATCGGCACACAATTGGCGTGCAGTTTGTGCATATTTTGCATAATCTAGAGTATACATATCTTTCCTCCATAAAAACGTTTTTTGTTTTATAAAAAATAGAAAAATTAATTTCTTAGCGATATACTAACATAGATTAGGATAAATGTCAATAGAAATATATAATGAAATGATGAAAAAATATATAATTTTAAAAAATTCTATATTTTACAGAATAATAGTTGAAATAATTGAAATTTTGTGATATAATTTAAATAAAAATTAAAAACGTTTTTCAGAGGTGTATTATGGTAACAATAAAAGATGTCGCTCGCGAAGCTAATGTAGCAATTTCAACTGTTTCTAATGTAATAAACGGTGTTGACGTTGTTA
>CAYJLC010000022.1:15422-31061 GCA_964370735.1 uncultured Oscillospiraceae bacterium | reverse complement strand
TTTTTTAAGCATATTCTTTATTTTAATGTTTTTGCAAAGCTATCTTTTAAAGATACGATTTTATTATAACGATTTTCAGAATCTTTAATAAAGTATCCCATGCGAACAAATTGCATTCTTGTGCCGTTTGCATCGTTTTCAGTTGACTTTTCTAACACACAATTTTTTCTGATATTTAATGAGTTTTTGTTTAAATAATCTAAATAATTTGCATCTTCAGGAACATCAGCGACATTTTCAATATCGAATAAGTAATCATATTCATAAACATCGGCATAAGTGCATTCTTTTGCAGACACCCAATGGATAGTTCCTTTAATTTTTCTTCCGTCGGCTGGCATATTATTGCGAGTTTCAAGGTCGGCTGTACAGTGTAGTTCAAGTAAATTTCCGTCATCATCTTTAATCATTTTCTCAAGACGAATGATATAAGAACCCATCAAACGCACTTCGTTATCAAGTTTTAAACGTTGATATTTCGGTGGTGGAATTTCGGCAAAATCTTCTCTATCGATATAAATTTCTTTAGAGAAATGCACATCACGTCTGCCTTCGCCAGGGTTTTGAGGATTATTTTGTAACGAGAAAGTTTCTTCTTTATCGTCAGGGTAGTTTGTAATAGTTACTTTGATAGGGTCTAAAATCGCAACTCTTCGAGCAGCAGTTTCGTTTAATTCTTCACGCACACAATGCTCTAAAAGTCTAACATCAACAGTAGAAACTGCCTTTGCAACACCAGCACGCTCAACGAAATCTAAAATTGCAGTATTTGTGAAACCTCTATGACGTAAACCAGATAAAGTCGGCATTCTAGGGTCGTCCCAACCGTCTACTTTTCCTGTTTCAACAAGCTCTCTTAGATATCTTTTACTCATTACCGTATGTGTCACATTCATTCTCGCAAACTCATATTGATGTGGTCTGCAAGGCAGGTTTAAATTATCTACAACCCAATCATAAAGTGGTCTGTGGTTTAAAAATTCCATCGAACAAAGCGAATGTGTCACACCTTCAATAGCATCTTGAATTGGGTGTGCAAAATCATACATCGGATAAATGCACCAGTCGTCACCTTGTCTGTGGTGGTGTGCTTTTAAAATACGGTAAATTACTGGGTCACGCATATTTGTATTCGACGAAGTCATATCGATTTTCGCACGCAAAGTATGTGTACCTTCTTCGAATTCACCATTTTTCATTTTTTCAAATAATTCTAGATTTTCTTCGACAGAACGTGTTTTATATGGGCTATCTTTACCAGCTTCTGTTAAAGTTCCACGATATTCACGCATTTCTTCTTGAGTTAAGTCACAAACAAACGCTTTTCCGTCTTTTATAAGCTCGACTGCAAGCTCATAGCATCTTGAAAAATAGTCTGAACCGAAATAAACCCCACCAGTTGGGTCTTCGCCGATTAACCATTTTAAATCTTCAGAAATAGACTCAACAAATTCCACTTCCTCTTTAACAGGGTTTGTGTCGTCGAAACGAAGGTTGAATTTACCACCGTATTTTTTTGCGATTGACCAGTTAATGTAAATCGCTTTCGCCGAACCAATATGCAGATAACCATTTGGTTCTGGAGGGAAACGAGTACAAATATTCGTTTCTCTACCCTCTTTTATGTCTTCATCAATAATTTCTGTTATAAAATTCGATTTAATTTCCATTTTTATAATCATTCCTTTTTATCTATTTATGTTTTTTGCGCTTTTTTATCGGGCGTCCGATGAACGCCCCTACATTGTTTTTGACAGAATTTATAGCGTGAAAAAATTTACGCGTCTATTGCTCTCTTAATTCTTGAAACAACATTTTCTTTGCCTAAAATCTTTAAAATACTATACATATCAGGCGAATTTTTCGAGCCTACAACAGCCATACGAATTACACCAGATATATCGCCAGCGTGGCCTTTGAAATTTTCAGGATTTGCTTTATACTCTTTGGTTTCAGCAGCATATCCATATTTCACTGCAAGTTCTTTAATTTTATCAAACCAAACGTTTTGGTCGTCATTATCATCATAAATGTTTATATAATCGGCTAGAATTGCATTTGTGTCTTCTTTTACATTTTCTTCAAACTCATAATTAGGTGTAAACATTTCATCGAACATAAAGCCCATATAAGCTGGCACTTCTGACCAAATCGCGATATCTTTACGAGGTTTTTTCCCACCTCTGCCGATAGCTAAAATATTTTCTGAAAACTCGCGATTTTTAGTGAAAATCGTGTAGAAATCTGCGTTATAAACACTCGCCCAAGCAGAAACTGCATCATAAACTTCGCTTGCTGTCATTTTTGAAATAACTGTTTTTGAAACATCGCGAAGCTTGTTCATATCAAATAATGCTCCAGAACCAGACATTTTTTTCGTAGTAAGTTCGAAATCATTGATAGATGCATCTGGATTTGCTCTTCTCCAGTCCTCGAAATTCGAGTTTAGAAGTGTCAGCAAATATTCTTTAACAGACAATACTGGAAAACCACTTTCGTGATAGAAATCAAGTGCAAGTTCTGGGTCTTTTCTTTTAGAAAGTTTACGTTTGTTGCCTGTTTCCTCGTCATTTTTCATAAGGTGAGCTGTGTGTAAATATTTTGGACGTCTAAAGCCTAGCGCGTCAAATAATTCGATATGGATAGGAAGTGTCGCAAGCCATTCTTCGCCCCTTACAACGTGGGTTGTCCCCATTAAATAATCGTCGATAACGTGCGCGAAATGGTACGTTGGGATACCGTCAGCCTTTAAAATTACAACATGTTGGTCGTTTTGAGTTACTTCCATTTTACCTTTTACAAGGTCATCGTGTTTCACTTTATTCTCAATAGAACCTGTCGAACGGAAACGAAGCACATAAGTTTCGCCTGAGTTCACTTTTTCGATATACTCATCTTCTGTTAAGTTCGAATATTTAGCATATTTGCCGTAATAACCGAAGTTTTCTTTGTTTTCAGCCTGCTTTTCACGCATTTCTGTTAATTCTTCTTCTTTGCAAAAACATGGATATGCAAGACCTTTTTCAACAAGCTCGCGAGCGAAAACTTTATAAATTTGCTCTCTTTGGCGTTGTCTATACGGACCATAATCGCCATTGTCGCCAGTTAAAGTTGCACCTTCATCGAAAGAAAGTCCGAATTTTTCAAACGCTTTGATGATAGTTTCAACACCGCCTTCAACTTCTCTTTTTTTGTCGGTATCTTCAATTCTAAGATAGAAAATCCCCTCGCTTTGGTGGGCAAGTCTTTCATCAATAATCGCTCCATATAGGTTCCCTAAGTGCATAAATCCAGTTGGACTCGGCGCAATTCTTGTAACTTTAGCGCCCTCTTTTAGCTCTCTTTTCGGGTATTTATTTAAAATTTCGTCTTTTGTAATGTTTAAGTCTTTAAAAATGACTTGTGCTAGATTATTCATACTGTTACTCCTTAACGTTTTAACTAATATTATATCATATTATCTACATAATTTCAAGATTATAAGCAAATTTTATGATAAAAAAGGAGCTGTCTTACGACAACTCCTATTCATCAATTACTAAATTGCTAATTTCCACTCTTCTAAAAAGCGTTTCCCCATTATAAATTTCATATTTCAGCAAAACTCCACTCGAAAGTGATACATAATAAATCTCATCAAATCCAAGTTCTTCGTTATGAAATCTAACCGACAAAATATCATAAGTATCTGACGAAAACTCCACTAAAACTGCGTTTTCAAGTGCGATTAAGTCTTCAAAAGTTGGTATTCCAATGAGTTCATCGTCTGTATAAAGTGTTCTGGAAACTATTTTTTCCTCACCACCACTCTGAATTATTATATTGTCTAAAAGTGCAATATAGGTCACATTATCACGAATTGCTGTAATCTCTTCACCGTCAATCTTCGCATAAGTTGTTGTAACTGTTTCGATATCGTTGTAAAAAAGCGTGTTTGCCGTTATATATGAATACACTTTCGGTCGCGCAAGCGATAAAAGAACTTCTTTATAATTGAGTTCGTTTATCACAATATCCTCGTAGATATATTTATTGTCATAAGAAACCGAACTTTGTTCGATATGCGAATCGTCTGGCAAAGTTATATTTGGTGTGTCTAAAAATCTTGCCGAAGTGAAATATATGAACATTATGAATGCCAAAGAAAGTATTGCAAATATTATCGGAATAAAAATTAAATTTTTTCTCATACTTTAAAATCTTGAGGTTTTTCTTTAGACTTACCAAAATGGTACAAAATAGCTTCGCAAATTCTCTTGCTTGCTAAACCATCGCCATAAGGATTTGCAGCCTTAGACATTTTTTCATAAGCCTCTTTATTTTCAATTAATTCTTTTGCACTTTCATATATTGTGTCATATTTATTTCCAGCAATTTTTACAGTTCCATACAAAACAGCCTCTGGGCGTTCTGTTTCTGCGCGTAATACCAAAACAGGCTTTCCTAAAGATGGTGCTTCCTCTTGAATTCCACCACTATCAGTCATTATCATATACGCTTTGCCCATTAAATTATGCATATCATCAACTGTAACCGGTGGGATTAAATGCACATTTGAAAGCCCACTTAAATATTTATCTGCTTGCTCACGCACATAAGGGCTTAAATGAACAGGATAGACAAACTCTAACGTAGATTTATATTCATTTGCTAAATCGCGAATTGCTGATAAAATATTTTCAAACGGTTCGCCATAATTTTCGCGTCTATGGGCAGTTACAAGCACAAGTTTTTTCTCGAAATTAATATTTTTAATTCCGTCTGCTTTAAACTCGTAATTTTCGCAAATAGTAGTTTTTAATGCGTCGATAACAGTATTCCCTGTGATGTAAATTTCGCCTTGTTTTTTCTCGTTTTCAAGGTTATTTGCATTATTTTGTGTAGGACAAAAATGCATATTTGCAATAGTCCCTGTAAGCCCACGATTTAGCTCTTCTGGAAACGGAGAATATTTATCGAAAGTACGAAGACCAGCTTCGACATGCCCCACTGGAATTTGCTTATAAAAAGCTGCAAGCGACCCTGCAAAAGTAGTTGTTGTGTCGCCATGAACTAAAACGATATCAGGTGTATATTCGGCGAAAAGCTCGTCTAGTTTCGTTAAAATTTTACAAGTAATAGACGTAAGCGTTTGACTTTTTTCCATAATATTTAAGTCAAAATCTGCTTTTAGACTAAAAATATCCATAACTTGGTCTAGCATTTCTCTGTGCTGACCTGTAAGACAAATTTTGCATTCGATATCTTTATATTTTTGCATTTCCAAAACAAGAGGTGCCATTTTAATAGCCTCTGGTCGTGTTCCGAAAATCATAAGTACTTTAATCATAATATTTAATCCTTTGTATTATCAAAAATTTTCATTGCAATTGTTGCACAAATTACAACTGTTACAACCAATAAAAGTGCTCTTAGTGCACCGCTCGATGTTAAAATAAGCGCCGAAAGTCCTAAAACCCCTGAAACTGCGTACAAAATCGCGACAGTTTGCTTTTGAGAAAAACCTAAATCGATAAGCTTATGATGAACATGTCCCCTATCGGCTTGCATAGGGCTTTTCCCTGTTAAAATTCGTCTAATCATTGCAAATGCAGTGTCAAAAATCGGAAGTCCTAACACTAAAAATGGTACAGCAAACGAAATAATTGTGTAGTATTTGAATAACCCCATTATGGATACGCAACCGAGTATATACCCTAAAAAAGTAGACCCTGTATCTCCCATAAAAATCTTTGCAGGGTTAAAGTTATATGGAATGAAACCAACACAACCACCAGCGAGTGCTGCGATTAAAATTGTCACTCCAAATTGCCCTGTTGTGATTGAAATCGCAAGAATTGTAAAACACGAAATCGTCGAAATTCCCACAGCTAGTCCATCTAAACCGTCAATTAAATTTACAGCATTTGTGATGCCGACGATTAAAATTATCGTAACCGGAATTGACAAAATGCCTAGCGAAATATATGGACCACCTACAAATGGTAGAAAATTTGTAAATCGTTCTATGCGAAGTCCTGATACAACAGGTATTGCAGCCGCTAAAATCTGCACTGCAAATTTGAATTTTGCACCTAAAGGCATTATGTCATCTACAATTCCTAAAACCACGATGATAACAGACCCTAAAAGTATGCTTTTAACAGTGTCGTCTAATTCACCAAAAACAAGGAAACTAAACAAAAATCCGAAAAATATAGCCAGTCCACCTAGTCGCGGAATAGGTTCTTTGTGCATACGTCTATTATCTTTCGGAATGTCCACAGCACCAACTTTATGTGCAAATTTTTTGACGATTGGAGTTGCACCAAATGAAACTAATGTTGCCACCACAAATGCGAAAACTAACATAGTTATATTAAGTTCATTCATATATGCCCCTATCTCGGAATGAAACCGACTTTTTTATATACTTTTCTAAGTGTTTTTTCTGCCATGTAAGACGCTCTTTCTGCACCTTCTTTATAGATGCTTTCAAGATACGCTTTGTCTTTTAGTAGTTCTTCTGTTTTTTCTCTAATCGGACGAACAACCTCACAAACAGCCTCGCCAACTGCTGGTTTAAAATCGCCATATCCGCGTCCTGCAAATTCATTTTCGATTTCAGCGAGTGATTTTCCTGTGCAAACAGAATAAATACTCATTAAATTCTGGATACCTAAATTGTCTTCCCCAAAATAAACGCGAGCCTCAGAATCGGTTACTGCACGTTTGAATTTTCTCATTATATCTTCATCTTTATCGCTTAAAAGCACAAAAGAATTAATATTTTCGTCAGATTTGCTCATTTTTTTCGAAGGTTCTTGAAGCGACATAATCTTCGCCCCCACCTTTGGAATAAATGGTTCTGGTATTTTGAAAGTGTCTGAATATAGGCCGTTAAACCTATTTGCAATATCACGACAAATTTCAACATGCTGTTTTTGGTCGACACCAACAGGAACTAAATCTGTTTGATATAATAAAATATCGGCAGCCATAAGTGTCGGATATGTGAATAATCCTGCGTTTATATTGTCTGCATTTTTCGCTGATTTATCCTTAAATTGTGTCATTCTAGAAAGTTCTCCGAACATTGTGTAGCAATTTAATGCCCAAGCTAGTTCTGCGTGTTGTCTAACGTGACTTTGAATAAAAACTGTGCTTTTTTGTGGGTCAATTCCACATGCGATATATTGAGCTAAAACTTCTAAAGTTTGTGCGCGTAATTTTGCAGGCTCTTGTCTTACAGTTATTGAATGCATATCAACAACGCAAAAAATAGCATTATATTCATTTTGCAGATCCACCCAGTTTTTTATAGCGCCTAAATAGTTTCCAAGCGTTAATTTCCCACTAGGCTGTACACCACTAAATATTATCTTTTTATTTTCCATAATTGTACTCCTTTTCTAACCTTTTCATTATACACTATTATTAATAATTTTGCAAATATTTTATGTTTTTGGTTTATCGACAAAACAAAACACAAAAATCAACAATAATGCTATGTAAATTATGTTAAAAATCCAGTATAAATCAATTTGCATATCCTTTGGAATGGTCGAAACTTCTATTGCAATAGGCAAAAACTGTAAAATAACAATAGAAATCACGCTAGATATCACCCCATGAATTATTTTTGCGAAAAAATATGGTTTTAGACTTATATTTTTACAAAAAAACATAGTTTGAAAATGAATAGACATCCCCCCAAATCCCAAAAGAAACGACACTATGCCGATGTTTACAAATAAATTTTTTGAAGATATTTCATTAATTCCTGTCGTCATTTCAAAAATTCCGATAAAAAGCGAGTAATAATCGCGTGGAAATATTATAAAAAGATTAAAACAGCGTAAAATTTCTACCAATACACTGAAAAATATTACAAATCCACAAACCGATAGTATAGAGCTAAATCCACTATTCACAGAAGTTATGAAAATTTCAAAAAAAGACGTTTTTTCCCTGTTTTTATAAACAGTCTGTGCATAACTTTCTTTATTATTAATTGATAGAATAAAACCGATAATTATCGACGCGAAAATATGCGAGAAAAGCAAAACATACCCTAGTTTCACGTTTGAAAATATATATGCACCAACAAATCCAACTATAAACGCAGGCCCTGCATTATTGCAAAAACAGAGCATTTTTTCTGCTGTATTCTTCGATATTTTCTTTGTTTCATACAAATTTGCCACAGTTTTAGCCCCTATCGGATATCCACCTATTATGCCTAAAATAAAAGGTGTGCAATCGGAAATTTTAAAAATCTTATAGAAAAACTTCCCTAGATATTTCGATAAAAACTCGGACAAACCCATCTTCATAGCCATATCTTGCAACACAAAAAACGGAAATAACGACGGAATTACCCTAAAAAAACTGAGTTCCACAGCATTTTTCCCACTTTCGAGTGCAAAACTCGGAAAAATCAATATCCCTAAAATCAAAATAAGCACAAAAATCATTTTCCACCTCTAAACTGAAATCAAATACTACTTTCACTATATCTATACTTAAAAATTTGTAATTTAAGTCTAACTTTTTGAATAAATATTAAGTAGCTTAAAAAAAGAGGTGTAAAAATGATAAATTTTGAAAATTTAATGAAGAAAACAGCCGATAAACTCTATCTCCCTCGTGATACTTTTCGAAATGTCAGCCGAGTAGAAATAATTGCAAATGATACCGTTTATATAGAAAATCACCGAGGAATTTTAAATTTTACCGACAATTTAGTCGCTGTCGATTGTGGAAAATTCACTTTGTCTGTAATCGGTTTTAATCTTAAAATAAATAATTTTTCACGAGATACAATTAGTATTTTTGGTGACATTACAAACTTAGATTTTAGGTGAAAATATGAATTTTTTAAACTTTTTTTCAGGGATAGTAACCGTAGAAGTAAAGACGGCTTATATGGAGCGACTGCTTAATTTATGCAAAGATAATATTGATTTAATCAAAATAACAAGGCGTGATTTAGATTTAATCGAGCTTAAAATGTCTTATACCGATTTTTTGCGACTTTCAAAAATAATTGATAAAAATAAATATCTATATAAAATCACAGAAAAAAAAGGTGCTCCCTTCATTTTATGGAGAATAAAAACTCGCTATGGTCTATTTTTAGGACTAATTCTATGTGTTTTAGTATTTTATAATGTAAATACACGCATTTTTGCAATAAATATCGACGGAACATATAAAACTGCCAAGATTTTAGATATTTTAGAAGAAAACGATGTAAAAATCGGCACAAAAATTCAAGAAATTGATTCACGCGCCATCCCTAAAAAAATCACCCTCGAGCATAATGAGATTATGTGGATTTCACTAAACGTCATCGGAAATACACTAAATGTGGAGGTCAAGGAACGAGGTGCTCCTGCTGATATCATAGATTTAAGTGCACCTTCTGATATTATCGCCGATAAAGCAGGCATAATTGACAGTATAAGTGTAAAATCTGGGCAGAAAAATATCGATGTTGGGCAGACTTTTCACACAGGCGACGTTCTTGTTTCTGCAAAAATGGCTAATTATGAGTATATTTTAGAGCCAGAGGAGATATTTTCGCATTCTTTAGCTGACATTACAGCAAGAGTGTGGTATAATATAGAAAGGGTTTTGTCGAATTCTTTCTACCAAAAAAACTACACTGGTCGCGAAAGTTTCGATATTTCAATAATTTTTGGAGATAAATATTATAATTTATTCGAAAACAGTGGAAATGACTATATGTTTTATGATAAAATAATAGACACAAAAGAATTTCACCTATCAAAATATGTGGTTTTTCCTGTCAAACTCGAAATTTCTACTTATAAGGAATATGAGCGTCAGGAAATCGTATTAAACGAAGACGAAAGCGAAGAAATTCTTATAAAAAATACACGAAAGTATCTAGTTTCACACATAGATGGTGCCGTAACTGACTATAAATCGAATTTTACGCATTTAAACGGCGTTATTTCGCTAACCTATGAGGCTGAAACGCTAGAAAAAGTCGGAATTATAAAGAAAAGGTAAAAAAATGAGATTTGAAATAGAAATTTATTCTGACATCGACATCGATGAAAAAACACCTAGACTTATTGAGAAATGTGCAAAAGAGGTTTTGCAGTTTGAAAATGTAAATTTTGACACATTAATCGATATTACTATCACAAATGACGAAGAAATCAGACGAATAAATAACGATTTTCGTGGAAAAGACAAGGCGACTGACGTTCTTTCTTTTCCGATGGTTACTTATAAAAACGGAAAACTTCTCGATAATATTAATTTTTGCATCGACCCTGACACAAAACTTGTGCATTTAGGCGATATGATTATCTCAAATGACAGGGTTTTAGAGCAAGCGCGTGAATATTCTCACTCAAACGAGAGAGAATTTGCGTTTTTAACTGTCCATTCAGTTTTGCATCTTTTAGGCTATGACCACGAAACAAATGATGATGATAAGGAACTTATGAGGTCGAAAGAAAAGGCTATTTTAGAAAAAATGGGGATTTTAAGAGAATGAAAAAACTTTTTATGAGCTTTGTTTACGCACTAAATGGCATAAAATATGCAATAACTTACGAACGAAATTTCAGAATTCATATCACAGCCGTCTTTTATGTCACACTTATATCGTTTTTATGCGAACTATCAACTTTCGAGCATATTGTGATAATTTTTTGCTTCGCTGGAGTTATCTCTATGGAGCTTTTAAACACAGCTTTTGAAAGGCTTTGTGACAAAGATGGAAAAGAATTTAACGAAATGATTAAGCTTACAAAAGATTTGTCGGCTGGCGCAGTTTTAGTGTATTCACTAGCGTCAGTCATTATAGGCGGGATAATTTATGTCCCAAAATTACCAGAAATATTAAAATATATGAATATGCCAATCGCGATAATTATTGCAATTTCTATACCAGTCAGTGCATTATTCATATTTAAAGGAGTAAAAAAATGAAAAAAACAGCAGTTATATCGCTTGTTGGGCGTCCGAATGTAGGAAAAAGCACGCTCACTAACGCATTAGTCCAAGCGAAGGTTTCGATAGTTTCAAACAAACCACAAACTACAAGGTCTAGAATTACAGGTATTTTTAACAGAGGCGATACGCAATTTGTTTTTGTAGATACACCAGGACTTCATAAGCCAAAAAGCCGACTAGGCGATTTTATGGTAAAAGTTATAAATAATACTGTAAGCGAGGTAGATTTGCTTGCTTTAGTTGTCGAGCCTGTTTTAAATATCGGCGAGGCTGAAACTAATCTTATAAACCGTATTAAAAAAGAAAAATTGCAATCTATCCTTATTATAAATAAAATTGATACCGTTCCTCGTGAGCAACTGATAAAAGTTATGGAACTATATGGCGCAGAGCATGATTTCCTTGCGATTATCCCTGTTTGCGCTAGAAATGACGACGGAATTACAGTTTTATTAGATGAATTTGAAAAATATGCTTTCGATGGCGAATGGATGTTTGATGAAGATACTTTCTCAGACCAACCAGAAAAAGTGCTTATTTCCGAAATCATTCGTGAAAAAATGCTTCATGCTTTAGACAAAGAAATTCCTCATGGTTCTGCCGTTTATATAGACAAGCTTTCTGAAAGACCAAATGGAATTATCGATATTTATGCGACAATTTTCTGCGAAAAAAACAGCCATAAAGGCATTATCATAGGAAAACAAGGCGCTATGCTTAAAAAAATCGGTTCTACTGCACGTTTTGAGATTGAAAAACTGTTTGACACAAAAGCTAATATTAAATTATGGGTAAAAGTTCAAGAAGATTGGAGAAATAACCCATATAAAATGCGTAGCTTTGGATATGATGAATAATGTATGTTAAAGTCAAAGGAATTGTCGCATTAGAAACAGATTTTTCAGAAAATGATAAATATATCGATATTTTAACGTATACTCATGGGAAAATTTCGGTTTTTTGTAAAGGTGTTCGAAAAAAAGGGTCAAAGCTTTCTAATAAAGTCAGGCTTTTTAATTATGGTGAATTCGATTTGTTTTATAACAAGGGGAAATATTCTCTTAATGATGCAAATTTAATCGAGAGTTTTTTCTCGCTTACCAGTGACATCGACAAATTCGCACTTTGTAGCTATTTTTTGCAAGTTTCTTCGAAATTTTGCCTAGAGGATGACGAAAAAGTTGTTCGAACACTTATAGCAAGCCTTTATGCTGTCTCAAAATTTGACAAGGACATCGCCTTTGTAAAATCGGTTTTCGAATTTCGTGTGATGTGTGATGTCGGATTTATGCCTATACTCGAAAAATGCTATGTCTGCCTAAAAGATACGGACATCCACGACCCTGCATTCGATATAGAAAACGGCTCAATTTGTTGTTCTTCGTGCATATCAGGCGAAAATATTGTAAATATCACAAACGGTGTGCTAAAAACCATCTATCATATCGCAACGGTCGACGTTAAAAAACTATATTCTTTTGAAATAAAAGGCAGAAGTTTTGATATCTTATGCGACATTTCAGAGAAGTATTTATTATCACACACAGGCTATAACTTTAAGACATTAGATTTCTTTAAGAGCCTTAGAATATAAAACCCTAAGACATTGAAACTTAGGTGCAAATTTAACACAAACGGGAGGTTTAAATGGCAAATCATACATTAGAAATAGAAAAGATTTTGTCTAGACTTTTAGAACATTGTACTTTAGAAAGTACAAAAGAACGCATAAACTCATTAGATTACAGTTATGACACTTTAGAGGTGAAAGATTTACTTTCCGAGGTTACTTCTGCTAAAGAATTAATCGAAGTATACGGAAATCCTGCTTTTTATGAAATTGTAAACCCTGAATCTGCGCTAAAACGAGTGGAGCTTGGTGGAATTTTATCTTGTGGCGAGCTTTTAGAAGTTGCACTTTTATTAAAAAACGCTCGTGAATTAACAGAATATTTGCCTGATGAAAATAATATCGTAACTTCACTTGAAAAGCATTTTTCTTTGCTACAAATTGAAAAAAGGCTTGAAGATGGAATTTACAATGCAATTGTTTCAGAAGATGAAGTTTCTGACAAGGCATCTTCTCAATTATTTGAAATTAGACGTAGAATTCGTGTGTTAAACGGAAAAACTCGCGAATATTTAAACAAATTTGTCACAAAAGAAAATCGTGCACTGCAAGAGAATTTAGTAACAATCAGAAACGACCGTTATGTTGTCCCTGTAAAAGCTTCGCACAAAGGCGAAATCCCTGGACTTATCCACGATATTTCTTCTTCTGGACAGACATTATTTATCGAGCCTACTATTGTGGTAGAGGCGAATAATGAACTGAAAATTTTGCACGAAGAAGAAAAGCTTGAAGTTGAGCGTATTTTAAAATTATTATCGCTAGATGTGAAAAATTTCGCGTCGATTATACGACTAAACTACGAACTTCTAGAGGAACTAGACTTTATTTTTGCAAAAGCAAAATTATCTTATGCGCTAAATGCTGTCGAACCTAATTTAACTGATGATGGCTATACGAACCTTATAAATTCTGTCCATCCACTTTTAGACCCTAAAGAAGCTGTGCCTGTTTCTATCGAAATCGGTGGAACTTTTGACACGCTTGTTATCACAGGTCCAAACACCGGTGGTAAAACTGTTTGTCTTAAAACTATCGGTTTATTCACAAAAATGGCGAGTTTAGGTCTTCATATTCCAGTGTCTGAGGGCAGTGAAATATATATCAGTGGTAAAGTTTACGCTGATATTGGCGATGACCAAAGCATAAACGAATCGCTTTCAACATTCTCTTCTCACATTAAAAATATCATGACGATTTTAGAGAAAGCCGAGAAAAACGACCTTATCTTATTCGACGAATTAGGCTCTGGAACTGACCCTATGGAAGGTTCGGCACTTGCTGTTGCAATTATTGAACACGCTAGAAAATTAGGCTGTCGCGTCGTTGCTACAACCCACTATTCTGACATCAAACTATATGCTTTAGACACAGAAGGCGTTGAAAATGCATCATTTGAGTTCGATATGGACCTTTTATGCCCGACTTATAAACTGATTATCGGTAGTATCGGTAAATCAAATGCTTTTGAAATTTCCGAGCGACTAGGTCTAGACATTAGCATTATCACAAATGCAAAATCGATGTTATCTAGCGAACACAATAAATTCGAAAATATTCTAAATGAACTAGAACAAAATCGTAAAGATGCAGAAGAACTTCGTGATAACGCAAAAGAAATGCAAGAAATAGCAAAAAAAGCCTTACATCGTGCAGAAGAAAAAGAACGTGAATTAAACCAAAAATACGATAATTTACTCGACAAAGCAAAACGCGAGGCGCAAACTATCGTCGACGAGGCGAAGCGTTCTTCAAGATTTGCACTAAACGAGATTGAAAATCTAAAAAAAGCTTCTAAAGAGGACATTAAATCTGCAAATATCAACAAGGCGAGAGAAGAAATTAATCGTTCGCTTTCTGATGCCGAGCGTAAAAATTTAGAAAAAATGCGCAAGGCGAAGCCTGTTAACGCAAACGAGCTTAAAGTTGGCACCCAAGTTAAACTACTTAAAACGGGTAATATAGCAACGGTTATCGAACTGCCAAACAAAGACATGAAAGTATTATGTAAAGCTGGTATTTTAAAGATAACTGCGCATATTAGCGAAATCGAAGTTATCGGTGGAAATGATAATTCTCAAAATAATAATAAAAATAATCACAACCATAAAAAACCTGTTCGCGAACTTCGAAACAGCAAAATCACACGCGAATTAGACATTCGTGGATTTGATACTTTAGATGGAATTCACGAAGTAGATACCTTTATTGCAGGCGTTATGATTTCAAATGTAGAAGAAGCGTATATCATACACGGAAAAGGCACTGGTGCCTTAAAAAACGCTGTCAGAGAACATTTAAGGCGTCATAAGCATATTAAATCATTCCGTCCTGGAGTTTACGGAGAGGGCGAAGACGGTGTCACAGTTATTACCACAAAATAAAAAACTTGACTATTTTGAGAAAATAGTGTATTATAAATGTACAATACTAGATAATGTGTGACAAATTATATTTTATGAGGTGTATTAAATGGTATCGAGAGAAGTAACCGTAACTAATCAAGTAGGTTTATACGCAAGACCTGCAACATTCTTTATCCAAAAAGCTAATGAGTTTAAAAGCACTATTTTAGTTGAAAAAGAAGACAGAAGAGTAAATGCTAAAAGTTTACTTGGAATCTTATCATTAGGAATTACAAAAGACTCTGTTATAACACTAACGGCTGACGGTTCAGATGCTGAAGAAGCTATCGAAGCTCTAGTTAATCTTGTAACGTCAAACTTAAATGACTAATAATCAAATGCACCACTGCTTTACGGTGGTGCTTTTTTAAATTATGGACAAACAAAAAATTAAGTCTTTGCCAAACTCCCCTGGGTGTTACCTATATAAAGATAAAAAAGGTAGCATTATCTATGTGGGCAAGGCAAAAAGTCTTCGCAACAGAGTTTCCAGTTATTTTGTAAATGATAAAGGCAAAAATTTTAAAACTCATATTCTAGTTTCAAATATTGTTGATTTTGACATCATCGTCACTAAAACAGAATTTGAAGCTTTAGTTTTGGAAAATTCACTCATAAAAAAATACA
>CAYJLC010000022.1:1537-15412 GCA_964370735.1 uncultured Oscillospiraceae bacterium | reverse complement strand
ATACAATATTCTTCTAAAAGACGACAAGGGCTACCCTTATATAAAAATTTCTTACAAAGAAAGCTACCCTGATATGTCGATAGTGTCAAAGCCACTAAAAGACGGAAATAAATATCTAGGTCCTTATTACAGCCGTTCTGTCGCAAGAAAAGCGATTGATACTATTAAAGAAGTTCTAAAAATCAAAACTTGTTCTCGAAAATTCCCAAGGGATATCGGACGAGAACGTCCATGTTTAAATGCGCATATCGGCAGGTGTCTAGCGCCTTGTGCAAATAAAATTTCGCAAAGTGAATATCTAGACAGCATCAAACAGGCTGAAACACTTCTAAAAGGCGACTATAAAGTTCTAATTTGTGAACTCACCGATAAAATGATAGACTTATCAGAAAATTTGGAATTTGAACGTGCAGGAGTTTTGCGCGATAAAATTCGTGCAATCGAATCTTTAATGCAAAAACAAACCGTCGTTTCTTCATCGTCTTCTGATTTAGATGCGATAGCTTTTGTAAAAGGCTATACAAAAGATGCAATCGTCATTTTGCACTATATAACAGGGCAATTAATCGACAAGGAATTCGTGATTTTAGACGAAGGATTTTCACCAGACGAGGCGATTTCTTCCTATATTAAGCAATATTACTCGCTTAGAAACAGCGCACCAAAAGAAATTATTCTATCGCACGAGCTAGAAGACATGGAAGCTATCGAAACTTTCCTATGTTCGATTTCTAAAACCAAACTTTCTGTTCCTCAAAAGGCTATTAGAAAAGAGTTTATAAACTCTGCAATCATAAATGGAAAAGAAGAAATTTTGCGCGTCGAAACTCTTTCTGAGCGCACAAATAAAACTCTCGAGCTTTTAGCCGAAGTTTTAGGCACAGACAAGAAAATTAATCGCATAGAAAGCTATGATATTTCTAATACTGCTGGAAAAGACACCGTAGGTTCTATGATTGTTTTTGAAAATGGAAAACCACTTAAAAACGCCTATCGTAGATTTAAAATAAACTCGCTGATTGACACTCAAGACGACTATACGGCGATGAGCGAAATGATAATCAGACGATTTGAAAATTATGTTAATGATAATGAAAAATTTAAAGATTTACCAGAAATCATAATGGTTGACGGTGGTTTGGGTCATGTTCGCACTATTAAACCTATTGTCGACAGCTATAATCTTGATATTTTAGTTGTAGGTTTGGTCAAAGACAACAAGCATAGAACGCGTGGAATAATGTTTTCAGACGGCAGAGAAGTTTCGCTCGAGGCAATTCCGACACTTTTTGCTCTTTGCGGAAATATCCAAGAGGAAGTGCATAGATTTGCGATTTCCTATCATAAAAAACTGCGTGATAAATCGCTAAAGTCATCGTCACTTGATAATATAGCCGGCGTTGGTGATAGCAGACGAAAAGCGCTACTTTTAAAATTTAAAACGATTTCTGCAATTAAAAATGCAAATGTAGACGAACTTTCAGAAGTCGTTCCGCAAAACATTGCAGAAAATATATATAATTACTACAAAACACCTAAGGAATAAGCTTATGAAAATTATTAGTGGAAAATACAGAGGAAAAAATCTGCAAACGCTCGTTGGTGACAGCACAAGACCAACAACGTCACGCGTGAAAGAATCGATTTTTAACATAATCCAATTTAATATAATGGATAGCGATGTGCTAGATTTATTTGCAGGATGTGGGCAAATGGGAATCGAATGTCTTAGTCGTGGTGCAAAGTTTTGCGATTTTAACGACAATAACAAGGCAGCTTTTAGCATTATTAAATCAAATTTAAAAGAGCTTGACACAAATTATAGTCTGTCAAGTGTCGACTATAAAGATTTTTTAAAACGAGCAAACAAACAATATGACTTAATCTTCTTAGACCCACCATATAGAAAAAATTTAATAAATGACACACTTTTTTTAATAAAAGACTTTAAACTTTTGAAAAAAAATGGTATAATAGTATGCGAATCGAATATCGACGATATGCTAGATTTGGAAAACCTCGGTTTTTATGCCGAAAAAACCTACAAATACGGCACGATTATTATTACGAAAGTTAAGGAAATTTCTGATGAAACAAGCGATTTATCCAGGTAGTTTTGACCCTGTAACCGTAGGCCACATCGATATTATCGAGCGTGCTTGCAAGATTTACGAGAAAATCATTATATGTATCATGGTAAATCCCGAGAAAAATCCTATTTTTTCTTTAGATAATAAAATCGATATGCTAAAACTTGCTACTGCGCATTTAAAAAACGTGGAAATCGATTATCACGAAGGTCTTTTAGTCGATTATTGCAAGAAAAAAGATGTATACCATATCATAAAAGGTATGCGTTCTGGAATTGACCTTGAAGCCGAGCACCAAATGGCAACTATTAATCAAACCCTTTTATCCGATGTTGAAACATTATTTTTGCTTTGTAAAAATGAGCATAGATTTGTAAGTTCTACTGCTGTAAGACAACTAATCGGATTAAATGGCGATTTTTCTTTTTTAGTTCATAGCGATGTTCATAATTATATAAAAAATCTTTTGGGAGGAAAATAAAAATGTCTGCAATGTTAAGTGATTTAATTCGTTCTCTAACTGAAATGGTCGAGGAGGCAAAATCGGTGCCATTAAGCGCTGATAAATGTTTTGTCAATAGAAATGATATCCTTTATCTTCTTGATGATATAACAAGATGTATGCCAGCCGATATCGAAAAAGCTGCTGAAATCGTTGATGGTAAAGATGCTATTATCGAAGATGCAAAAAAACAAGCCGAGGCGATTTTGATAAATGCTAAAAAACAAGCCGATATCATGATTCAAAAAGAACAAATTGTAATTGACGCCGAAGAGCATGCAAAAGAAATAATTTTAAATGCGCAAACTAAATCGGTAGAGATTAAAAAAAGTGTTACAGAATATTGTGCCGATACTCTTTTACAAACAGAAGAAAGAGTTGCACTTATTTTAGAAGAGCTGAAACAAACACGTCAATCTTTCAAAAAAAGTAAATAATTTTAGAGGGTTTAAAACCCCTCTTTTTTTATTGTGTTTAAAAAATTCATTTTATGTATTATTTTTGTTCTTATTTTTATGTAAAAAAGTAAATAAATTTCATACAAAATTAGTGAAATTTTAATATAGCTGTGTTATAATAACATTAGAGTAATAAATTGTTAATTTTTCATTTTTTTGTAAATGGACAAAAATAAACCTAATCAATAGCGTCTTAAATCTATCGATTAGGTAATCATATTATTATTCTTTGATTAAATATTTTTCGATTTGTGAATAAACTATGTCGTCACAAGTAACCGAAAGTATAGTTCCAACATCATTATAGTCAGAAATTTCCACTTTTGATGACCTAAACAGCTCATCAATCACATAACCATCACAATATGGTATTAAAATATTAATATAATGTTCATTCTTGCGAAGTTTTCCTTCAATAACATCTAACAGTTCTTTTATTCCTGCATTCGTTTTTGCAGAAATGCAAATCGCATCGTCTGTTATAAAAGTATCGCCAGTTAAATCAGATTTATTGAATACCAAAACAGTCGGTATATCTTTTGCTCCGATTTTTTCTAAAACTTCGTTTACAGTTTTAATATAATCATTATGAGATGGGTTTGAAACATCTACAACATGAAGTAGCAAATCTGCAAGTAAGACTTCTTCTAGTGTCGCCTTGAATGCATTAACCAAATGATGGGGTAATTTCCTTATAAACCCTACTGTGTCTGATAAAAATACATCTAAAGTATCAGAAACTTTTAATTTTTTTGTAGTTGGGTCTAGCGTGTCAAACAACCTATCGTTTGCATGTATACCTGCACCTGTTAATGTGTTTAATAGCGTAGATTTCCCTGCATTTGTGTATCCAACAAGTGCAACAGACGGATTTTTCGACTTAACGCGACCTTTTCTCATAGTTTCACGATTAAGTTTGACTTCTTCTAGGTCTCTTTGCAGTTTTGTGATACGGCTTTTAATATGACGTCTATCAGTCTCAAGCTTAGTTTCACCAGGTCCTCTTGTACCAATTCCTCCACCTAATCGTGACATAGACTTGCCAAGACCGTAAAGTCGTGGTAAAATATATTTATACTGGGCAAGTTCGACTTGAAGTTTCCCTTCAAGGCTAAGTGCCCTGCCTGCGAAAATATCTAAAATAATCCCACTTCTATCCATGATAGCAAGTCCGGTTTCGTCTTCGATATTTTTAATTTGAGCAGGCGAAAGCTCATTATCAAAAATAAGCATCTCGGCATCATTTGCAATAGCTAATTCTTTAACCTCGGCAAGCTTTCCTTCGCCGATAAAAATTCTAGCATTTGGTGTCGGCAAGTTTTGAAGAACCTTTGCAACACATTCACCACCAGCAGTTTGTAATAGTTCTTCCAGTTCGTCCAGAGTTTCATCTGTCGAATTTTCTGCATCGGTAAATATTCTAGTGTTAAGCCCTATTAAAACAGCTTTTTGGATTTTATCTTCCATATAATCCTCCTTTAGGGTAAAAGCAATAGCAAAAGTCTTTTTCGCTATACACTTAATATACATTATATAACATTTTAATAAAAAAGTCTATGCAGTTTAAAGAAAAAATAAAATAAAAGGAGTTGAAATTTATGAAAATTTTAATTATTGAGGATGACGCTAACATTAGAGATTTACTTAGACTATATCTTGAAAGAGAAGGCTATGAAATCGTTTTAGCAGAAAATGGTGTTTTAGGCATGAGTGTGTTTAAAAGAGAAACCCCTGATATGGTATTATTAGACGTTATGCTACCTGTCATGGACGGTTGGCAAGTTTGTCGTGAAATTCGTGCGACTAGCACAGTGCCTATCATTATGATGACAGCAAAAGGCGAAGTTTATGACAAAGTTACTGGGCTTGAGCTAGGTGCTGACGATTATATCGTAAAACCACTAGACATGAGAGAAGTAATTGCTAGAATTCGTGCTATCTTCAGACGTTTGCGTCCTGACAAAGGAGCTAAGGTTATTTTCGAAAACTTAATCATCGATAAAAATTCTTACGAAGTAATTATTAAAGAGAAAAAAACCGATATGCCACCTAAAGAAATCGAACTTCTTTATTGCCTTGCTTCTTCTCCAAACAAAGTATTTACAAGAACGCAATTACTAGATGCTATTTGGGGATTTGACTACTATGGTGACACAAGAACTGTCGATGTTCATATTAAAAGATTAAGAGAAAAACTTGAAGGTGTATCTGAAGAATGGGATTTAAAAACTGTTTGGGGCGTTGGATACAAATTTGAATTTAAAGGTTAATTATGGGCAAACGTGCATCATTTTCTGAACGAGAAGATTTTAAATCATTTTTAAATAATATCTCAAACCCTAAGAGTTTATTTGTTCGAAATTACCTTTCATATTGCTTTCTTTTAATAGTCAGCGTGTCTGTTATTGGCGTTATTTTTATAAGCCAAGTGGCGGTTTATACACTCCAAGAAAAGGATTATTCTATCGAGCTTTTTGCATCAAGAATTCGAACAATTACCGAAGTTTTGGTCGATGAATATAACCTTGATGAAGATTCTTTGCGATTTTCTGACGTTTTTGGCGACACTTACACTTTGTTTCAACTAAATGTAAAACAAGTCGCCGAAGAGGCAGATTCTATCGTGGCAATTTTAAATACCGAGGGTGAAAATCTTTATTATTACAACCCTTTTAAACTTGAAGAAAAAAGTATAACTATCGAAGAAGAACTTTTTGAAAAAATTATATCTGGCTCTATTAATCATGACTTTGAACTACTTTTTGCAGAAGAACCTTCATACTATCATTTATACGCCGAAAATATCTATAATTCTGAAAACAAACTTGTTTGCACCGTTTTGCTTGCTACTCCCGAAAGAGAGTATTATAAGCTTATTTTCGACCTGTCTATCTTGCTACTTTTTACAATCTTTGCGATGGTAATAGTTGGTTTTATTCTTATCTTTTTTATAACATCAAGAATAACTCCACCGCTTAAAAATATGTCTGAAATTGCAACTAAATATGCAAGAGGCAATTTTAACGAACGGCTAGACGAGAACAGCAATTGTGTCGAAATTGATGAACTTGCCATAAGCCTTAATGAAATGGCATCATTTTTAGCAGAAGCAGAACGAAAAAACACGACTTTTATAGAAAATGTGTCGCATGAACTTAAAACCCCTATGACTAGTATTTCTGGATTTGTAGACGGAATGCTCGATGGTACTATCTCCGAAGATATGAGGGATAAATACCTTAAAATAATTTCTGAAGAAGTTAAAAGACTTTCTCGTCTAACTGTGAAAATGCTACAAAATGCGAAAATTTCTGACTATAAATTCTCTATTACAAAAAAAGAATTCGACTTTTCCGACCTTATTTTTAAAGTTGTTTTTTCTTTTGAAAACCAAATTAACGACAAGGAACTTAATGTAAATTTAGATGTTCCTAGCAAGCAAATCGCTTATGGTGATAGAGATAATATTTATCAAGTTGTCTATAATTTAATCGAAAATGCGATAAAATACGTAGATAATGGTGGAATTTTCGAAGTTAATGTCTATTGTAGGGCAGAAAAAGTTTATTGCGAAATCATAAATACGGGTCCTACCATTCCAAAAGAAAAACTGCCAAATTTATTTGACAGATTTTACAAAGTGGATTCTTCAAGGACCATTGATACAACAGGGGCAGGCTTAGGTCTTTTCCTTGTTAAAAAAATAATTTTAATGCATAGTGGCGACATTAATGTTATCTCGGAAAATAATATCACACGAGTAACATTTACATTGCCAAATAACTAATTAATATAGGAGGTGGTTTGATGGATTTAAACGAAGAAAAAAAAGACAATCCTTTAACTGACACCGAGAGTTCTGACAATAATGACGCGCTAAATTCGAATGATTTAGCAAATAATCAGGACTCCGAAGAAGAAATTCATAAAACCGAAACAAAAATCGAAGCTTTAGAGGAAATCTCTAGCGATGATGACGCGAGCATTACTGCTGAGGAAACAATAAAGGAAACTGTTTCTACTGAAAATTCTGTTTTAAAAAATAATGAAGAAATACCTAATTCTAATACGCCGATAAATAACCCTAACCAAAGAGCATTTAATCAATATAATCCATCAAATTTTAACCCAAATAACCAAATGAACAACCAAAATCCATATAATCCAAACTTTAACAGGAATAATCGTCAAAATTTTGGTGGCTATGGTGGTGCTCAAAATCCGTACAATAACATAAATAACGGTGGTTATGGTGGCGTGCAAAATCCTTATAATAACCCAATCAACGGCGGTTATGGTGGTGCTCAAAATCAGTTTAACAACCTAAATAACGGTGGTTATGGTGGTGTGCAAAATCAGTTTACCAACCTAAATAATGGTGGTTATGGTAGCGTTCAAAATCAGTTTAACAACCTAAACAACGGTGGTTATGGTGGTGTGCAAAATCCATATAATAACGTAAACCCTAGCCAAAATATTCCTGATGAATTAAAAAATCAAGTAAACACTGATGATTTTACAGATAACGTACCAGAATTTTCAACCACTTCGAATATTCCGAGTGACGCACCGACTAAAAAGAGCAATGGACTTGCAATTTTTGCTATAATTTTACTTGTATTATTTATTTGTGTGGCTATTATTGTTGCAATTTTTATGGATTCTGATAACTCAGACCTACCTAATCCTTTGCCTAACACAGAAAGTGGCGAAAACACACCTATCAATCCAGACGCTCCAGATATCGAAATTATCACAAAGGGCGATGGCGAGGTTGTTGTTCCACAAGGCGAAGGAATTAAGCTTTCACCAAAAGAAATTTATGCAAAAGCACATGTATCTGTTGTTGGCGTGGAAACTTCGGATTTCGCGTTCGCTTTAAGCACTGGTACTGGTATTGTTTTAAGTGAAGACGGATATATTATCACAAATTACCATGTCGTAGAAGACGGAAAGTTTCATAGTATTTTAATGCACGATGGCGTGGAATTCCAAGCCGAGCTTGTAGGTTTTGATGAAAAAACTGACCTTGCTGTGCTTAAAATAAACCCTACCGATGAATACACATTAATACCTGCCGAATTTGGAAATTCTGATGCGTTAGTCGTGGGTGACCCTGCTTATGCTATCGGAAACCCTGGTGGCTTTGAATTATTAAGTACATTTACTGACGGTTTAATTTCTGCGATTAATCGTGATTTTTACATCGAGAACACCGAAATGAAACTTATCCAAACAAATACAGCAATAAACCCAGGAAACTCTGGTGGCCCGCTTATAAATGAATATGGTCAAGTAATTGGTATCACTACTATTAAGCTTGTGTCGGAAGATTTAGAGGGTCTAGGTTTTGCTATTCCAATGGCTATCGCAGAGCCGATTTTGGAAGAAATTATGCTAAATGGCCACGTTACTGGCAGACCGTCTATCGGTATCACAGGACGTAGTTTATCAGAAACCGAGGCTGAGTTTAACGATGTTCCTCAGGGGCTTTATATTGAATCTGTCGATATTAGGTCAGATGCGTATACTAAAGGCGTGAAACAGGGCGATATCCTTTATGGTGTTAATGGTACAGAAACAGCAACTGTTTCGGAAGTTAATGATATAAAAGAACAGTTTAAAGCTGGCGATTCAATCGTATTAAACCTTTATCGCGCTGGTAAATATATCGATATCGAAATTATTCTAATGGATGAAAACGACCTTGAAACCGAAGTAGACCAAGACGAAGATGGTTACTACTATGAATATGACGAAAATTTCGATGAAGATGAATATAATAATGGATTTATATACCCATTCGGCTAAATTTATTTACAAACAAATATAAAAGAGGCTGTCGCACTAAAGTAATTATCGCACAAAATGTTTGTCAAGTTTTCTAAAAACTTGCTCAATCCAACCGAGTAGGTTGGTTGCATTCTCAAATGCGAAACACTTTTTTTGATAAATTTCCAAAGTATACAGTGTGAAAAACAAGTTTTTCACAAGAAATTTATCAAAATCCAAAATGTGACGTAGTCACAAAACGTAGATTTTTATATAATATGTCAAGAGGCTGTCGCATTGCGACAGCCTCTTTTTACCTTCAAAGACTTACTACTTGTCTTTTTATTTATAGAATGAATTTGGGCCTGTTAAAATTTGGCTTGCTCTTTTATCTTTATTAATGATATTTTGCAAAATCACTTTGTTTCGTTTCGCTTGATTAAATACATTCTCGTGCGATTTTTCAAAACAATTTGTTCCGTTTAACAAGTCGCGAAGTGCGTCGCTTTCATCTTTAGGAAGTGACTCACATTTATTTTTGAGTATTCTATCATACTCATTTAATTTGTTTATTTGTTCTAATCTCATACTCAAAAACAACCTTATAGATACTTGGTCTTTTCTTCTAACGCATTCTGCAAGTTCATCTGTAAGTTCTGAAATTTCACTAAGAGCAAAATACATTTGTTTTTGAATATTCAGCGTTGTTTGTAAATCTTGCTCCTTTATCATAAATCCTCCTATTGTGATACAGCGTTTTTATCTGCCTCTCTAAAAGAAGAACGCAAATCTTCTACCATAGACTTTACAGTAGCAAGTGGTGCATCGTTATGTCCCGCTTTTACTCTTGCGAGTTCGTAGCAGAAATAATCGTATAATTTATATAAATTCTCGCTAATTGGATACTGTCTATCTAGTGTATCACTTAAATATTTTATGATTTCAACACATTTATCAACTGACTTTTCCAAACCGTCAAAATTGCCTTTTTTAAGCTCTAAATCTGCGATTGTAAGCCTTTTCACAAGCTCGTCAAATACTTTTAAAAGAAGTTCGCCTTGTGTCATTGTGCTAAGTGAGTCTTGCTTGTAATGTTGATAGCCTCTGTTATCCATAAAATTCCCCTTTCGATTAATAACCACCCATTAAAGATGATAGTTGCGAACTTTGAGAGTTCATTTCGTTCATAAGAACTTCTAATTGTGTAAACTGTCTTGTGTAATAGTCTACTTGGTTAGAAAGCTTGTCTTGCCATGTTTCAATTTCATCGTCTAAATCTGAAAGCATGTCTAAAATAGTATTTTGAGTGATTGTAGTCGGCGAATATTTCGAACCAGCTTTTTCAATTAAAATACCTTTAGGCTCTCCTGTTTCTTTTGCATATTTATTAGTTGTGTCTAAAATGCTTTGCATTAATCCGTCTGTTGACGAACCATCGTCCGTAGTTTTTGTAAATACATCTTTAACTTTATCAGGCTCGGTAGATAAAACTTCTCTTAGTTTTGTTTCATCAAGAACTAATGTAGTTCTTCCTTCTGAATAAGACGTTGAAATTCCGATATCGCGTAAATCAACACCGTCTGTACCAACAGGTGTGATAGCGCTTCTTAGTGAATCGTATAGCGAAGAAAGGTCTGAATCCATATATAATAATCCAGTTTTTGCTTTTTCTTCTAATGCTTCGATTTCGCTTTCAGAAAGGCCTTCTCTGTCTGAATCTAAAAGTGGTTCATAAGAATTTCCGTTTGATTGTTCTAATGGAGCAGTCGAGTATGCATCTTTAACTGCTGTCATAATTTCGTTGTAATCTTCAACCATTTTCGAGATAGCGTCAACGATTTTATCAGAGTCACTTTCAGTTTTAAATGTCACGCTTTCTTCGCCAGCTTCTGGAGTGAAAGTATCTTTGAAAGTTACGCTTAAACCGTCGATATTAACATTATTTGACGACCTAGTATATGTGTGAGTTTCGCCATTAACTGTTGCTGTAAACTTCGCATCTGTGCCTGATTTGTAATTATCCCCTGCTGTTTCTGTGCTACCGAATATTTCTGCTGCAAGTCCTTCGCCAATTTCTATTCTACTAGCCGAACCAGTTTGGTCTGAATTAAATACGAATTTATTTGTAAATGAAGAATATGAAACGCTCACACCAGCATCTACATTGTTGTTTATGTCTTTTAAAATAGTTTCTAAAGAGGTATCTTTATCATAAGAACCCACCGTAACACCATTTATGATGATATCTCTTTCATCTTCGGTAACGCCTTCGAAAAGACCTAGCTCCTCTAATGTTTTGCTTTCATTAACATAAGAAGTAAGCCCTTTTTCTGAAAGCCCTAGGATATTTCCTTCTGCTGACGAAACAGATAGGCTGTCTGACGCACCTGCATTAAACGTTAATTTTCCATCGCCGTCAAAAGCAACCGAAACATTGCCTTCGCCAAAAGCTCTGTTTAAAGATGCATTAAAGTCCTCAACAAAAGCTTCATTATTTGTAACATCACCGATTTTTATTGTTTCAGTTTGTCCATTTAATGTTACAGTAATTTCTTCACCAGAAATATATTCTCCTACGTTAATTTCTTCAGAATATACTTTGCTTGTGAATGTAAACGAAGATAAATCGTCGTCCACAGCTTCTTCGAAGCTTGTACCTAGCGCATCTTTAATTCCAGTAGTAGCACTTTTAATTTTAACCGAGTTTCCAGCACCGCTTGTATCTTCGAAAGATATTTCATCGCCAGAAACATTCACTTTGATTAATTCACTTGCCTTATATGAATTATCTCCAATTGTGATATTCACATCTTCAAGTTTTTTAGCTACTGCATCTGCAAATTCTTGCGCAGATATTTCCCCAGAACCATCTCCAGCAGCATCGATATATTCTAATTCATCAAATTCGATAGAAAATGATTTTGAACCATATTCGAAATTAATTGAGCCGTCTAATGTGCTTAAATTCATATTTTGTGACAAGTCTACTTCTGTGTCGCCTGTGATAGACATGCTCTCGCCAGAGATAATCGCATCAGAAAGGCTCTCGCCAGATGTTACATATCTTGCAGAAGTAGCAAGCTGAGTCACTTCGTCTATTGAAACTTCACTGTCTGTTTTTCCTGTCGCAGAAATAGCATCGGCATATTTTCCTAAAACCGATGTGATAACTGAATTATCAAAGAAACTTTGGCTTAAAAGGTTAGTAGATGATGTGTATGAAGTGTATTCTCTTGAAAACTCAACAAGTAGGTCAGATATACTTTGGTATGCTTCTTGCTCCCATGTAAGCTTTGTTTTATCTTGTCCTAGGCTTTGGATTTTTGTTTCATAACTTTGTACTAATCCTTCTATCATTGCCTCAGTATCAAGACCACTTGCAAGGCCTGTTATCATGTTAGTGCTTCTTGTTCCATATATGCTACTTGAAGAAGAACTTCCTGTTAAACTTGAGATAGATGCCATAATATTTTCTCCTTTTTTGTAAATATAAGTCGTTAATTGACAAATTGAAATAAATATAGTAAAATAAATATAAGTAAAAATTGATTTTTTGTTTATATATATTATAATTCTAATATATATATCGTCCAATTTAGAAAATAATTAAGTATTTTTTTAGGTTTATTTTATAAATTCTTAGGGGGTTAGTATGAGTACAACAATTATCACCGTCACAAATCAAAAGGGTGGTGTGGGAAAAACCACAACCACAGCAGCACTACTCGCATCGCTTAGCAATAGAGGCGCATCTGTTTTAGGAATTGACCTCGACCCACAGGGTAGTCTAGGCTTTAGCTTAGGGCTTGATATCGAAAAAGGATACACGATTTACGATGTTTTCAAGGGTGATGTAGACCCTAATGAGGCGATAGTTTCGTGTGAAACTTGCGATATTTTGCCGTCGAATATTTTGCTTTCTGCCTCAGAGCTTGAATTTAATAAGCCTGGTCGCGAATTTATGCTGAAAACTGCAATTTCAAAAATTAATAAGCATTATGATTTTATCATAATCGACACGCCACCATCACTTAATGTTCTAACTGTCAACGCTTATGTTGCAACAGATAAATTAATCATCCCAATGGTGCCTGAAATTTTAAGTTTGCTTGGTGTTTCGCAAATAAAAGAAACAATTGAAAGTGTTAAATCATATTACAACTCAAAGCTCGAAGTTTCTGGTGTGTTGCTCAATAAATTCAGTAGCAGACTAAATCTAAATCGTGAAGTTTTAGAACTTGCCGAACAAATAAGTGTAGCACTAGACACAAAAGTTTTCGAAACTAAAATTAGAAGTGGTGTCGCTGCCGCTGCTGCACCTGCACATGGTGTTAGCATCATCGATTACTCTCCAGCTTCAAAACCAGCGCTAGACTTTGAGAACTTATGTGATGAAATTTGTGGATATAAGTTTTTAAGATTATCTAAGGAGGCAGTAGTAAATGGCTAAAAATCAAAAAAGTAGTAAGACGGACCACGTTTTAAATATTTTGTCTGGAACAAAACCAAAAGACGAAAATTCTGCAACCGAAAATCGCGTTGCACCACCTATTGTAACCGAAGTTAAAAACCAACAGGAAGTCGTTGCTGATGCAATAAATGATGCACTAAATAACGAACTTTTAAATGAATTAGCCGAGGAAGAGGCTCACGAAGTTCCTGTTTCGACAAGCGAAAATTTTCTTGTAAGCGATGATATTCCGAGTGGAACCACCGAAGATGTCGCAAGCTCTTTTGACCAAGAAGATGTGTCATCTCTTACCGAAGCTGTTGCCGAAGACGTTGCTGAAAGCACTCCTGAAGTGGCCGAAACTGCGCCTGAAACTGTCGCTGAAGTCGCTCCTGAAGTAGTTGAAACTATGTCTGAAACTGTCGCCGAAAGCACTCCTGAAGTGGTTGAAACTGTGGCTGAAACTGTCGCTGAAAGCACTCCTGAAGTAGTCGAAACTGTGGCTGAAACTGTCGCTGAAATCACTCCTGAAGTAGTCGAAACTGTGGCTGAAACTGTCGCTGAAGTTGCTCCTGAGCCTGTAAAATCTGCTCCTGAGCCTGC
>CAYJLC010000022.1:0-1437 GCA_964370735.1 uncultured Oscillospiraceae bacterium | reverse complement strand
CTGAAACTGTCGCTGAAGTTGCTCCTGAGCCTGTAAAATCTGCTCCTGAGCCTGCTAAAGTTACAGCCGAACCAAGCGATGTTAGCCCTCAAAAACTAGGGAAATTAGTCGGTTTAGATGACGGTTCAAAGTACATAAATGTAATGCAAGTTGCTGTTTGTGACAGTATCGATAAGTATTTGAAAATGTTTAACGTTTGCCAATGTGACAGATGTGTTTGCGACGTTTTAGCACTAACATTAACTAGACTTCCACCAAAATATGTTGTTCTAAATGAAATGACTCATATCCCAATGATGAGTTTTTACGCATCAAAATATGAAAAAATGATTAATGCTCAGCTAATTTATTCGTGTAATACCGTAGCTGCGCACCCAAGACATTAATTTTAAAGCATAAAAAACCACCCCTCGGGGTGGTTTTTTTATTATTAGTCGTTTCCGTATAATTTAGAAAGTTTAACAAGATGATTGTATCTGTTTGCAGCAGTTTCTGTTGCAACTTTGAAGATTTCATCTGCTTTTTCTGGGTTTTGACGCATAAGCGATGTGAAACGGTTTTGAGAATTGATGAATTCCATATAATCCGTTGTTGGAGCTTTTGAATCAAATGTGAATGGGTTTTTGCCATCTTTGATTAGCTCAGGATTATATCTGTATAAATGCCAGTAACCAGCATTAACAGCTTCTTTTTGAACATCGATCATGTTGATCATACCACCTTTTTGACCATGGTTGATACAAGGAGCGTAACCGATGATGATAGATGGACCATTGTAAGCTTCTGCTTCAGAGATAGCTTTTACAGTTTGGTTCATGTTAGCACCGATAGCGATTTGTGCAACGTATACATTACCATAGCTCATAGCGATAGCGCCTAAATCTTTTTTACCAGTTTCTTTACCAGCAGCAGATAGAGCAGCGATTTGACCCCATTGAGATGCTTTAGACATTTGACCACCAGTGTTAGAGTAAACTTCTGTATCAAATACGAAGATATTTACGTCTTCACCAGATGCGATAACGTGGTCTAAACCACCGAAACCGATGTCATAAGCCCAACCGTCTCCACCAAAGATCCAAACAGATTTTTTGCCTAGGAATTCTTTGTTGTCGATGATATATTTAGCTTCTTCAGCTGGGTTGCCTTCTAAAGCAGCAACTAAAGCGTCAGATGCAGCTGGGTTTGCTTTACCGTCAGTCATAGTGTTAATCCAGTTTGCACAAGCGTCTGCAACAGATGCATCTTTTGCAGCTAAAGCTTCAGCGTGACGTTTTAATGAACCTCTCATGTGTTCAACCGCGATATGCATACCGAAACCGAACTCTGCATTATCTTCGAATAATGAGTTACCCCAAGCAGGACCTTTACCAGCTTTGTTTACTGTGTAAGGAGTTGCAGGCGCAGAACCACCCCAGATTGAAGACCAACCAGTTG
>CAYJLC010000021.1:13007-31824 GCA_964370735.1 uncultured Oscillospiraceae bacterium | reverse complement strand
GACAAGGTGATTTATCAAAAGTAACTAAAGAAGTTTGGAGAGAGAAATGTTTCCCAGAGTGGGGTACATGGCTTAACGAAGAAATCGCTGACACAGTAGTTCCAGAAGGCAACTTTGCTATGTGGTGGCTTGGCTGTACTGGTACTTGGGTTAAAACTCCAGGCGACGCTAATATCTGTATCGACTTATGGGTTGGTGTTGGTAAACAATCTAAAAGAAAATGGGACTTCCCATATTCTCAAGGCAAAAACTTCCAAATGTATTATATGAACGGTGGTCCTACTTACCAACCAAACACTCGTTATGTTCCAATGGTAATTGACCCGTTTGAAATTGAAAAAATCGACGCAGTACTTTCAACTCATATGCACCGTGACCACATCGACCAATATGTTGCAGCTGCTGTTGTAAACAAACACCCAGACGTTCCATTTATCGGACCTAAATTTAGCTGTGATGTTTGGAGATCTTGGGGTGTTCCAGAAGATAGACTAGTTGAAATGAAACCAGGCGACACTTACAAAATCAAAGATATGGAAATCGTAGCTGTTGATTCTTTCGACAGAACTGCACTTATCACAGACCCACTTCAATCAAAAGATATGCGTGGCGTTTGCCCAACTGATATGGACGAAAGAGCAGTAAGCTATATCATCAAAACTCCAGGTGGTAATTTATATCACTCAGGTGACTCGCATTTCTCAAATATGTACTACAAACATGGTAAAGACCACAAAATTGACGTTGCTTTAGCATCTTTTGGTGAAAATCCAATGGGTTGTACAGATAAAATGACATCTGCTGATATTTTAAGAATGGCCGAATGTTTAGGAACACAAGTTATGATTCCATTCCACTACGATATCTGGTGTAATATGTTAGCTGACCCTCAAGAAATCGAGTATTTATACCAATTTAAAGCACCAAGACTTGACTATAAATTTAAAGTTTACATTTGGGCTGTTGGTGGAAAATACACATTCCCACAAGATAAAGACAAAAAACGCTTTATGTTTGAAAGAGGCTTCGCTGATGCATTCACAGACGAGCCAAACTTACCGTTTAAATCTTTCTTATAAACAAAATAAAAATTTTAGGGACGAATTAAAATCGTCCCTAAATTTATGTCCAAAAAAATATTTAATAATTCACTTTAAAAGTTCACAATATTGTAGTATAATAAAATAGAACAAAATTTAAGACAAGGTGATTTTATGCAGAAAAATATAAAAAGCAAAGTTATTATAGCGTCAATTTTATTAATACTTATAGGGTTTGGGGCAGTTGTTTTTGGCTCAATGTTCTTTGTAGAAAAAGAAGTAGAACAGCCAGCCAAAGAGCCTGTGATAGAAGAAATTGAACCAGAGGTTATACTTCCACCACCGATAGAAGAAGAGCCAGAGGAAGAAATTTTAACAATTGGATTTGTAACAGAAGACGATGGTTTGCCTCACGATAAATTATTCATAACCCCAGAGCGTCAAATGTATAATTCTTACGATATGAGATTAATTATTCCAAAGCTAGATGTAGATATACCTATACTTGATGGAGTTGATGAAGCTACGCTTAATAGCGGAGAAGGGCTATATGATTATGCTCAACTGCCAGGAGAGGGTAATAGGAATGTTTCGATAGCTGGGCATAGAAATGGAATTTCTTATGGACAAGTGACTGACAACATGCCGTTTTATTATATCGACACGTTAGAAGATGGCGACTGCCTATACCTTATGGATTACGAAAATATATATCGATATGTATGGGATAGAACAACCATAGTCGAAGAAACTGATTGGGGACCTATCTATTCGCAAGGCTTTTCTTGCCTTACACTTACATCGTGTGAGCCGATTGGGATAGCCGACCATAGAATTATAGTTCGTGCGGCTTTAGCAGAAATAATACCGTATACAGAAGACTATGAATATCCTGAAGTTTTTGAAACAGAGGTACGCACACCGGCTGATTTAGAGGATGAGCAAGTTTCAGATATACAGTAAATAAAATAGTATAAAAAAAGGACTATCGCTTATGTGACAGTCCTTTTTTATTTGAAATATTTACTTTTTCATTGTAAAGCATATAATCTTTACATCGGTATGATTATTGAAAAAATATAGAATTTAATCAATATCTAATAAATTTTCTATATTTCGCAAGATATTATCTTCGGTAATATCATCATACAAGAAATAATTCAAATCTATGCTAGATTCAAAGTCAAAAGGTTTGTTTTCACTCTTTGGACTTACGAGCATTAGAGAAATTGTTTTGAATTTTACATTTTCTTCATCGAAAATTTCTCGTATTACAAGAAGAACTTCTGCACATTTCTCATTAGTAAATTCGTCGCTTATTACATGTAAAGTTAGGTGTCCATAATCAGCTCCTAGCTCATTTTGATCATATTCTTTATCCAGTTCCAAAGAACTCATATCAATTCCTAACTCAACTCCATTTGCAATAATTTCTCTATCAAGTGTAAGAATTTCTGCAAAAGCAATGTCGAACTCATACGGTACTTTTTGCCAAGCTGTGTCGGCTAAAATGTTATATTCATCAGTTACGCGAAGCCAAGTATTGAACCTATTTTCTATATTAGAATCGAAGTTGTCATACATTAAATCACCAGTAGTATTATATGAAATATCAAAATATGTATCTTCGCTAGATGGCGATTTTATAAGTGCGTGGTACTTACCTGTTTTAAAGCTATAATTCACACTTTCGATATAGTAGTCGGTATTTTGGTATTGCGAATGCAAATATTCAGTTGCAGAATTTGTGACGATGGCTTTTGAAATAGGATTACCTAAGAATGCATTTACTATAATTAAGGACAACATAAGGAAAATAGTGACGACAATAGTTAGAAGAATTTTGACGTATTTATTCATTTTAAACTCCTTTCGAACTTGAAAGTATGTGTTAATTTTTATAATAATAGTATAACATTTTTGGTAATATTTGTCAAACTAAGCAAAAAACTGACCATATTTAAAAGTCAGTTTTTTTATATATTATTTTTTACCGAAATTTGTAGCAAATGGAACGTCTTCAACTGCAAATTCTTTGCCGTCTAGGTAAGATAAAATTCCACTTTCAGTTTTAAACACAAATTTCAACTTATATGAGTATAAAGCTTGCTTGAATTTTGAAAATTTCTTATTATCAGCATTTTTTCCGTATTTTCCATCACCTAATAGGGGATTTCCAGCATAGGCGAATTGCGCCCTTATTTGGTGTGTTCTGCCTGTTATCAGATTACATTCGACAAGCGAAAGCTCGTCAGTAGATTTTATTACTTTATAATGAGTAATTGCAGTTTTAGAGCCTTTAACTTGCGTTTTATGGACAGTAACCTTGTTGTTTTTCTCATCTTTTAGTAAATAATTTGAAAAAGTACCGTCTTTTATTTTCATTTTGCCGATAACTATGCAAAGATAGCGTTTTTCCATCTCGTGGTATTTCACTTTGTCATTCATAATTCGCAAAGCTTCGGCATTTTTGCAAGCGATAACAATTCCGCCAGTATTTCGGTCAATTCTATTGCAAAGTGCAGGCACAAAAGAACTCTCATTTTGTGGGTTAAAATCGCCTTTTTTGTATAAATATGCCTTTATATGCGTGATTAAAGTGTTGATATCACCATCTTTATCGGGTTGTACCACCATTCCGATTGCTTTATCAACTAGCAAAATATTTTCATCTTCATAAACGATTTTAATTTTCGGAGTTACCTTCATAAATGCTTCTTCTTCGGTCGGTTTTTCAAAAAACTCATCGTTAATATAAAGCTCAAGAATGTCTTTTTCTTCAAGTTTATAATTAAATTCTGTGCGTTTGCCGTTAATTTTAATGCGTTTTAAGCGAATATATTTGTTAAGTAGCGATTTTGGTAGTAGGGGAACTGCTTTTGACAAAAATTTGTCCAGTCTTTGCCCACTATCGTTTTTGTTTATTATAAATTTTTTCATTTAGTCCTCATATATTTAAAGTGTAATCTATACCTTTATTCTATTATAAAAACAGTGAAAATTCAAGTTATTTTTTAAAATTGTGATAAATTCCATAAAATTAAAATATAATTTATAAAAATTTGTCATTAAAAGTATAGCATTTTTTGTAAAAAAGGTGTATAATAGAACTAATTGAAAAATTGGAGGAACTATGAAAAGAAACGATATTAGAAATATTGCAATTATTGCCCACGTTGACCACGGAAAAACTACGCTGGTTGACGCTATGCTTAAACAAGGTGGAGCGTTTCGCGAAAACCAACAAGTTGTAGACCGTGTTATGGACTCGAATGATTTAGAGAGAGAACGTGGTATCACAATTTTAGCAAAAAATACATCGGTGCATTATAATGATACAAAAATCAATATAGTAGACACACCAGGACATGCCGACTTCTCTGGGGAAGTTGAACGTGTACTAAAAATGGTTGACGGAGTTTTACTTCTTGTTGACTCATTTGAAGGCCCTATGCCACAAACAAGATTTGTTCTTAAAAAGGCACTTGAATTTGGACATAAAATCATCATTGTTGTAAATAAAATAGACAGGCCAGACGCGAGAGTTCCCGATATTGAAAACGAAACTTTAGAGCTTTTACTAAACCTAGACGCGAATGAAGAGCAACTTGAGAGCCCGTTTATTTTTGCATCTGCAAAAGCTGGTACTGCAAAACTTGATATGAATGACGAAGATGTGGATTTAAAACCATTATTCGACACAATTTTAAGCCATATCGAGGGTCCTGTTGCTGATACGGAAGGCGAAACTCAAATTTTAGTATCATCAATCGACTACAACGAATATGTTGGTCGTATCGCTATCGGTAGAGTAGAGCGTGGTACTGTTAAAGTGAACCAAGAAGTTGTTGTATGTGATGGCAAAATCAATCCATATAAAGCGAAAATTGCGAACCTTTATGAAATTGATAGCCTAGGAAGAACTCCTGTTGACAGCGTATCTGCTGGGGATATTATGTGTCTTTCTGGTATCGAACACGTTACAATCGGTCAAACTTTATGTTCACCAAATGATGTAACACCACTTGATTTCGTAGATATCGCTGAACCTACTGTTGAAATGTATTTCATGGTAAATGACAGCCCGTTTGCTGGACGTGAAGGTAAATTTGTTACAACTCGTCAAATTCGTGATAGACTTAATAAAGAACTTTTAAAAGACGTTTCTTTACGCGTTGAAGATACAGAAAACACTGATACTTTCAAAGTAGCTGGACGTGGAGAAATGCATCTTTCTATCCTTATTGAAAATATGAGAAGAGAAGGATATGAGTTCGGAGTTTCTGCACCAAAAGTTCTTTTCAAAGAAACCCATGGTGTTATAGAAGAGCCGATTGAGCATTTAGTTGTTGACGTTCCTGCTGACGCTGTTGGTTCAGTAATGGAAAAAATGGGTTCTAGAAAAGGTGAACTTATCACTATGGCACCTGTTGGCGACAGAATGAAAGTAGAATTTTACATCCCTTCAAGAGGTCTTTTCGGTTATAGAACAGAATTTTTAACAGACACTAAAGGTGAAGGTATTTTAAATACTGTATTCCACGGTTACGAGGCATACAAAGGCGAAATTCCTAAGCGTTTAAATGGTTCATTAATCGCATTCGAAACAGGTACAGCTGTAACTTATGGTCTATATAACGCACAAGACAGAGGTACATTATTCATAACTCCAGGTACAGAAGTATACGAGGGTATGGTTGTTGGATTTAGTCCAAAAGCCGAAGATTTACAAGTTAACGTTTGTAAGAAAAAGCAAGTAACAAATATGCGTGCATCAGGTTCTGATGAAGCAATGCGACTAATCACACCAAGAATTATGAGCATAGAAGACGCACTAGAATTCATCGCAGATGACGAAGTTTTAGAAATAACACCAGAAAGCCTAAGAATTAGAAAATCAATTTTAGATAAAAATGCTCGCGCTAAAGCTAAAAAAGCAGTGAAATAGGAGAATTTTATGAAGAAGTTTGTTAGTAGTTTTTTAATCGGGACGATTATTTTAAGTTCAAGCGTTGTATATGCAAAAACAGCATCATTTACAGATTCTGATATTTTTGTAGATGGAAAAAATGTTTCGCTAGAAGCATTTAATATTGACGGCAACAATTATTTTAAATTGCGCGATATTGCAATGATTTTAAATGGCACAGATAGTCAATTTGAAATTATTTGGGATAGTGCACAAAATTCGATTGATTTAATTACTAATAAAGCTTACTCACCAGTAGGTGGGGAACTGACAAAAGTTTCTTTTTCAAATAAAGTTGCAGAGCACACAAGCTCAAAGCTTTATATTGACGAAAAGCTTATAAATCTAGGTGCGTATAATATCGATGATAATAATTATTTTAAGTTACGCGATTTGGCTGAAATAGTGAATTTCAGCGTTGATTGGGATCAAGAAAATCAAAATATTATCATCGACACTTCTAAAGAATATAGTGGTGAAGCACAAGTTTATACCGATGATGTAGATGTTAAAAATGCTGGAATAACAGTAAATTCAAACATTACTCAATATATAGAAGAAAATAGCATACCTCTTAGTTCTGTTGGTGTAACAACCGAGAATACTTCGAAACTTACTACGGAAGAAGAATTTATAAATGAAGTTATTAGACTTACAAACGAGGCAAGAAAAGCCCATGGCGTACATGAGCTATTATTGCTTGATGATTTAACTAAAGCCGCAGACAAAAGAGCAGACGAAATTTCTGTTTTATTCGACCATGTAAGACCAAATGGCGAAGTTATCTATACGATATATGGAGAATTCGGACTTACATATAGAGCAGCAGGAGAAAATCTTTGTAAAGGACAACGAACTCCGCAAGAGGTTTTCGATAGCCTGTATTCTTCAGAAGGGCACAGGGAAAATCTTCTATCACCTAATTACTACTATGTAGGCGTTGGGTTTTATGATTACCACTGGGCACAATTATTTTTAGGTTAACAAAAAACGTGATGGGAAACCATCACGTTTTTATTATTTATTAGGTAAATATTTTTTTGCATAAATCAAAATCGCACCACCAAGTGCAAAGAACACTGAAATTGACAATATCGCAAATGAGCTACGTCCAGTAGTAGATTTCAACAGACCATAGATTGCAGGTCCTAGAACTGCTGCAAATCTACCGAAAATATCGAAAAATCCGAAATATTCAGTTGCACGTTCTTTAGGGATAATCATTCCGAAGTATGAGCGAGAAAGTGCTTGAATACCACCTTGTGCAGTGCCTACTAAAGTGGCTAAAATCCAGAAAATAATTAAGGCATTAGAAGTTGATAAAAACCCTTCTTCAATACCATATCCCATGTAAAAACCAAGCAAACATATAGTAAGGTAAATACCTATCGCAAAGAGAATAACGTTTACAGTGTTATATTTTGTGCCTAATTTACCAAATATTATAGCAAAAGGAAAGGCTACAAGTTGAGTTACTAAAAGTGCTAAAATCATGCCATAAGAATCGATGTTAAGCGATGCGCCATAGGCAGTAGACATTTTAATTACAGTGCCAACACCATCTATGTAGAAAAAATAAGAAACTATGAAAAGTGCAAGTCCACGATTTTTTAAAATGTCACGGGCTGTTTTGAAAACTGAGACAAAAGCAGATTTTACATGACCACTCTCGGGAACTTTTTTTCCTTGATATTGTTTGTAGTCGAGTAGTATCGGAAGTGAAAATACTGCCCACCATAATGAGCAAGCAAGCATCGAAAGTTTTGTTGCAACAATCGTATCAATTCCTAAAGTGCCTGCAAAAGTAATTAACAAAATTGACAAAACAAAAGGAATTGTGCTACCACCGATATATCCCATAGAATATGCCCATGCTGAAACGCGATTCATACGTTCAGGAGTTGTGATTTCTGGGAGCATACTGTCGGCAAATAATAAGGAACCATTAAATCCGATGTTTGATAAAATATATCCTACAAGGAGCATCTGCCAGCTATCATAAAATGCACAAGCTGCTGTCGCGAGAACTCCTATCACAAGAAAAACTGCAAACAAGCCTTTCTTATAGCCCTTATAGTCACCGAATGAACCAAGAATAGGAGCAAGTATCGCCGAAATACTCGTCGCGATTGCACCACCATAACCTATCCACATATCACCGTCACCGTTACCCACCATGCTAGTGAAGTAAACAGGGAATATAGCGGCGAGCATAATAGTTGCATAAGAGGAATTTGCCCAATCATACGAAATCCAGCTTTTTTCTAGTCGTGTAAAATGTTTTCCCATTAATTTACTCTTCTCCTTCGAAGTTTTTAACAAAATCACCATCTAATGGACAGTTATTTTTAATAGAATTATAATAAATATTCATTCTCAAAATCGCACTATCTATGCTCTTATCAAATTCATTTAAAATTAATGAAATGTCATTGTCAAAAGCAGGCTCAGAAAGTAAAGATAGGCTAGAAAATAGTCCATCTTTCGAAAGAATATTGTCCATAGCGCCAATAAATTTTGAGTGATTTAAAAGATTATTACACACCCTTTGTCGTTTAACAGATTTTTTTGCATCTAGAAGACTAATGTTATAAATTTTCGCAATAACATTAAAATCTATATTTGAAGGTAAAAACAAGTGACGTTTTTTTGTCATATTATATTTTTCAATAACCACTAAATCAAGGTATGACTCGATTTTTCTATGCAAAATGTCCGTTTTATTACTAGCTTTAATAATCAAAGGGTGACAAGAAACATCGAGAGAATAGTGACAAATACAGCCGAATATATAGGCTAAATCTTTCGGTGTATGTGAAAGATTTAGGGTTCTTTGAAAAAAATCACTGCCACTTTTTAGGTGGATATCAACGCCAAGAGATACAATATCAGTCCGTTTAAGGGGGTTATGATAGAAAAGAACATCTGGACCTTGCGTTCCTAAGTCAAAAAGTTCCTTGTTTTTTAAAATAATTTCCTTTAAATCAGCATTAGATTTATCTAAAACTAGCTGGCCGAACTTATAATGTGTTGCTATTGCTGGCATAAAATTTCCTCCGAGTATAACAATCTTTTATATTATAACAATATTGATGGTATAATGCAATATGAAATGTAACATTTACAAATATTTTACAAATAGAGAAAAAGATGTAAACGTATTAAAATAGTAGAATTTTATTTTCTTGCAAAAATCTATTTTAAAACGATTAATTCATAGTTTTGCGTACCAATACCAAGCTTTTCTGCGTGATCTAAGCATACTTTCCAGTTAGTATTTGAATGCATCGTGTTAAAATGGTCTTTTTTGGAGTTTTTATCACAGTCACCTTCGTGACATAGAGATTGATTATCGCTTAATAATGTATTGTGAAAACTCACTTCTTTGTTACATGCGTCGGCACACGCTCTATCAAGTGCAACAGGATCAAACGACGCAAACATACCCACATCAGGGATAACGGCAGCATCATTTTCTGAGTGACAATCGCAAAATGGTGAAACATCTATAACTAAGCTTATGTGGAAATGTGGTCTTTCTTTTAAAACAGCATAGCAATACTCAGCCATTTTGATGTTTAAATCGTCTTCGCTCGCATCGTCAGTAGTATGAACAGCGTCAAAAAGACATCCACCAATACAACGACCACAACCGACACATTTATCGTGGTTTATAGATGCAATTCCACTTGCATCAAACTCGATAGCATTATGCGCACAATATTTTGTACATGCCTTACATTTCTTACATAGCTCGGCAGAAACTTCCGGCTTTCCGTCTGAGTGTTGCTCCATTTTACCAGCGCGACTGCCACAACCCATTCCGATGTTTTTTAAAGCACCACCAAAACCAGTAAGTTCGTGGCCTTTAAAATGCGAAAGTGAGATGAAAATATCAGCGTCCATAATAGCACGACCGATTTTCGCTTCTTTTACAAGCGTTCCGTTAATTGGCACATGCACATCGTCCGTACCCTTTAATCCGTCGGCAATGATTATCTGACATCCAGTTGAAAAAGGGGAGTATCCGTTTTCATAAGCTGCCTCGATATGCTCTAGCGCATCTTTTCTTCTACCAACATATAATGTGTTACAGTCGGTCAAAAAAGGTTTCCCACCAAGAGATTTTACATGATCTGCAATTACTTTAGAATAATTTGGACGCAAAAATGCAAGGTTTCCTGGTTCTCCAAAATGAAGTTTTATCGCTGTGAATTTCCCTTCAAAATCAATATTTGAAATCCCAGCACTCTTGATTAGTCGCTCTAATTTCACCAATAAATTTTTTCCTGGTACTGCGCGCATGTCTGTGAAATATACTTTACTTTTTTCCATAATAAAGCCTCCTTGTTTTATATCTAATATTATATCAGAAATTACCAAAATTTACAATATATTAATTTTGAACAAAAAAACTTGCTAAACTGTATGTCTAGCAAGTTTTTTTATTAACTTAATTTCTCTTTTAGTTCTAAAACTTTTTGGTGAATAGTTTCGATAATTTTCTTAAATTCTTCATCATTTTTACCAGTAGGGTCATCAAGTCCCCAGTTTTCGTTGTGTTCTGCTCTTACAGATGGACAACTTACGTTGCAACCCATGAAAATTGCAACATCTGGATTTGGGATATCGAAGATAGTTTTATTAAACTGAGTTGCCTCCATATCAATCGAATACACTTCTTTGATAAGACGAACTGCGTCTTGATTAATTTGCGATTTAATTTCTGTTCCAGCAGAATAGCTGTCAAAAATATCGGCACCTAGTAGCTTGCCTAATGCTTCAGCCATTTGGCTTCTGCACGAGTTGTGGTTACAGATAAAAGCTACTTTTGGTTTGCCCTCGCAAGTTAAGTTTAATTTACTCATTTTAATTCTCCTTATATATTTATTTTTTCTCGATTCCAGTGCGAATTACTTCGGCAAAACTATTTGGTAGTGGGGAAGTCTCAAGTTCTTTTGCTAGAGTTTCAAAATCGTATGAAACACGAATAAATTCTGCATCAATTTTATCAGAAACAGATAAAATTACATAAGAACTGCGATTATCACCGTCTTTTGGACGTCCAACACTGCCAGCGTTAACAAAAAGTTTGCCTGATACTTCTTTTTTATAAATATTATGTGTGTGACCGAAGATTATAGCGTCCTCTTTAAGATTTTTTGCAATTTCTTCTTGTTTTTCTGTATCATTTTCAAAAATATAATCAGAAATACCATTAGGACTGCCGTGTGTTATTAAAATATGCTTTCCGTTAACATCAAGTGAAATTTCTCGAGGCAAACTTTTAAGATATTCAATATTTTCGCTAGTAATAGTGTCAAAAGTCCATTTTTTTGGAGTAATTACACCATTTTTTTCACTCGGTTGGCTTTCATCATAAAAAGCAGTGCCCTCATCGTGATTACCTAAGACCGACTTGATATTTTTTTCACGCAATTTTTCGCAAACTTCATTTGGGCGAGTGTTATATCCAACAGAATCGCCGACACAGTAAATTTCATCAATGTTTCTATTTCTAATATCTTCTAAAACTGCGTTTAGTGCGTATATATTCGAGTGAATATCAGAAATTATTGCTATTTTTTTCATAAATACCTCTAGTTTTTAAACCATTTTTTCGTGTTGTTTGCAATTTTTACTAAAATAAGCATAACAGGAACTTCTACTAAAACACCTACGATTGTAGCTAGCGCCACAGGGCTGTCTGTTCCAAAAAGTGCGATTGCTACTGCAACAGAAAGCTCAAAGAAATTCGATGCACCAATCATACCTGCTGGGGCTGCGATATCGTGTGGCATTTTCAATGTTTTTGCCGCGAAATATGCGATAAAGAAGATTAAAAATGTTTGAATTATTAGTGGAACTGCGATTAAAACAATATGAACAGGGTTTTCTAAGATAACATCACCTTGGAAAGAGAAGATTAAAGTTAAAGTTAATAGTAGACCGATAATCGTTAAATTCGAAAATTTTGGTATAAATTTCTTTTCAAAATATTCTAAACCATGTTTTTTTGTTACGATACTACGAGTTAAAACACCACCAACAAGTGGGATTACCACGAATAAAACTACTGATAAAATTAAAGTATCCCAAGGAACAGTAACACCAGAAACTCCTAGTAAAAATGCAACGATTGGAGTGAATGCAACTAAAATAATTAAGTCGTTTGTCGCAACTTGAACTACTGTGTATGCAGGGTTTCCTTTAGTTAGATGTGACCACACGAAAACCATTGCAGTACAAGGTGCAGCACCTAGTAAAACAGCTCCCGCTAGATAATCTTTTGCAAGGTCGGCTGGGATTAAATTACTAAATATTACATAGAAGAATAGCCAAGCAATTCCGAACATTGTGAATGGTTTTATAAGCCAGTTTGTTACCCAAGTTATAAATAGTCCTTTTGGATTTTTGCCGACATTTTTAATGCTTTGGAAGTCGACTTTCATCATCATAGGATAAATCATAAGCCATATTAAAATTGCGATTGGAATAGAAACATTTGCGTATTCTAAACTACCCAAAAAGTCTGAAACAGACGGTAAAAACTGTCCGATTAAAACTCCTGCTATCATACAGATGATAACCCATACAGTAAGGTACCTTTCGAAAAATCCGATACCTTGATTTTGATTTTTTTTCATTATAAACTCCTTAATTAAAATGCTAAATAAAACATATAGAAACCAATTAACATCATTAGTAACCCCATGATTATCTTTAAAACTTTGCTAAATTTGCCGTATTTCGGACTTCTTGAAAGCTTTTCTACAAAACCTACCGAAGTGCCACATATAACGGCTAAAATGCCATGACCTATTGAATATAATAGAAGTAGCAAAATTCCCCATAATAAATTGCCAGAAGAAGCAACTACGGCTAAAAGTGCTATTAAAACTGGTGTTGAGCAGGGAGAAGAGAAAATCCCACCTAAAACTCCAGCGATTAACGCTCCTAAATATCCTTTTTTTGTGTTTTTTGAAACTAAATAGCTTGATGGGATAATCTCATAAATTTCCCAAGTTTGCAAAGCCATTAGTAACATTAATATACCAAGAACTAGAAACCACCAAGTGGCTTGAGTACCGATTAAATTTCCAGCAAGTGTTGCAAATACACCTAAAATTGTAAATGTTATTGCCGAACCTACTGCGAAAGTTAATGATAATGCAAATGCACGTTTTGTGTTTTTTCCACCAGTCCCTCCGACAAAGCCGACAATTAACGGAACGCTTGACAGCGAACAAGGTGTGAAAGATGTAAGTACACCGGCTAAAAAAGCGAATAGTGGGGCAAGCCAAGTGGTTTCTGTAATGATTTTTGATATGCTTTCTAGCCAAATATCAATCATTAAGATACCTCCACGCCCATGTCGGCAAGGATAAGTAACATTTGCTCCTCGGTAAGCCCACCTTCGTGCATTGTAATAACATGCTCATCATCATTATTTGCATACATCAAAAATTCGATGCCCAAATCGTCAGACGGAACATAAGCCGAACCATCGGCATTTACAAAAACTTGTGTAGGTATAACTTTTACTGGAAATCCAGTTGATGCAGATGGGTTTTTCCAAACATCAACAAATTGTATGATAGCTTTGCCTTGCATATCGTCGTTTAATTTCAGCAATACTGGTTCCATTGCTTTACAAGGTTCGCACTCGTCAGCGCCAAAATCGATGATTATTGGCATATTATTTGTAGAAAGTTCTTCTAAATCAACACTGCTTATTGTTAGTGGAAATTCACCATCGTGAGTTGATTGAAGGGGTTCAGCATTGTTTTGTGTATACCAAATTATAGAAACAGCAAGCGCCATAAAAACAGGGATTGCTATTTGTGCTACTTTTTTACCATTCATAAATTACCTCCTAAATAGTTACAAGATATGGTTGTAAGAAATTGAATAAATATCGGTTTAACAGCTTTTTTAAGCATAATTAGCGATGGAAGGCTTAATGTTGTTACAGCCATCATAAATGCAAGGATTGTACCAAGTTGTGCGCCTTTTGCTAAAAGTGCCTCTGCAACAGGAATTGTACCAAAAATATCAGCATACATAGGAATACCAACAAGTGTTGCTAGAATAACACCGAATGGATTGCTTCCGCCTAGAATTGTTTCGATTACTTCTTCTGGAATCCAGTTATGGATTATAGCACCGATACCAACTCCGAAAAGAATGTATGGGAAAACTTTTTTGAAAGTTTGAATCACTTGTTCTTTGGCAAATATAACTCTGTCACGTTTTGTTAGGGTAGGTGATTCGATGTCAACACTACCTGCGTTTAAAATAAAGTCGGCAACGTGTTTTTGCATACCCATTTTGTCAAGCAAAGTACCACCGACAACGGCGATAAACAATCCTACTACTACATAAACTATTGCAACTGGTGCACCGAAAATACTCATAAGTAATACAAGGCTACCTAAGTCTACCATTGGTGAAGAAATTAGAAAGCTGAAAGTAACCCCAACAGGAAGACCTGCGCTTGTAAAACCCATAAAAAGAGGGATTGATGAACACGAACAGAAAGGAGTTACAGTTCCTAAAAGTGCTGAAACTACATTTGCCCATATTCCTTTAAATCTGCTAAGGATTTTCTTACTTCTTTCAGGTGGGAAAAAGCTTTGGATATAAGATATGCCAAAAATCAATGCACAAAGTAAAATTGTGATTTTGACAACGTCATATATAAAAAACTGTACACTAGCACCGATTGGAGTTGAAATGTCAAGACCTGTCATTGTAAGTAAATAACCAACACCGTCGTTAAGCCATTTCATTCCTAGTAATTGGATTTGCAGAAAATCCCATATTGATTGTAATATTTGCATAAATACCTCTTTCTTATAGTATATACCAAAAAATGGTTTATACTATTAAATATGTTAATATATTTCTTTAATTTTCAGTGATGTGTTCTCTCACAAATAAAACTATACCACTTCTTCAGAGCATTTGTTACAATTGTCTAAATCTTCAGAAACTTTTGTGATTTCGCTTAGAACTGATAAAGCATATTTTGAGCCAGCCTCACTTATTTGATAATGCGTCCATTTTCCAACTGAATGACTTTTAATTATTCCACTCTCACATAGGATTTTCATGTGATATGATAATTTCGATTGGGCAATATCAAGAACTTCTGAAATATCACACGCACATTTTTCACCACTTTGCAAATGTTTTACTATTTCAACTCTTTTTTCATCGCATAGAGCTTTAAAAATTTTTACAATTTCTATATTTTCCATAATACGAATTCCTTTCAAATCAATTTTTTTTGATGTGTTTATTATACAGTAATAAATCTTAATTGTCAATAGTCAAATTAAAAAATTTTGATATGAAAAAAATATAGGCAATTTTAAGATTTTATGTTATACTACTTTTAGACATATTTTGGAGGTATAATATGAAATATATAAAGCAAATTGGGATAATTTTTCTCATAACATTCATAGGCGAGGTGCTAAAATTTTTAATACCACTACCTATACCATCTAGCATTTATGGAATGGTGATTTTATTTATACTATTGTGCATTAAAATCGTGAAACCATCAGATATTTCAGATTTTGCAGACGCGTTGATTGCGATTATGGGGCTTATGTTTATACCAGCAGGTGTCGGCATAATAGGTAGTCTTGATAGTGCACTTTCTATGCTATTAGCAATAATTTTTTCAACGATAGTAAGCACATTTATTGTGATGGGAGTATCTGCGAAAGTAACGGAGTTCTTTATAAGGAGAGGTGAAAAATAATGGAACAAATTGCAAATTCAATTTATTTTGGCTCAACACTTACAATAGTTTCGTTTATGGTTGCAAATTGGATTAAAAATAAACTGAAAAAAGATATTTTCAACCCAATACTAATTGCTATTGCCATTGTAATTACGATTTTACTCGTGTTTAATATAGATTATGATATATATAATAACTCGGCAAAATATGTAACCTATCTTTTAACACCGACGACAATTTGCCTAGCACTACCATTATATAGACAGCTAGAGGCATTAAAAAAGAATATAACAGCTATTATAGTAGGGGTAACTTCTGGTGTTGTCACGAGTATTGGTGCAACAATGTTGATTTCGAATTTATTATCACTTTCAGACGAACAATACATAACTTTACTTCCAAAATCTATTACAACTGCGATAGGGTTGCCTTTAAGCGAGGAACTTGGTGGAATAGGGGAAATTACAGTTTTAGTAATCGTTGTTACTGGAATAGTAGGGAACCTAATTTCAAGTAGTACAATGAAAATATTTAGAGTGAAAAACCCTATTGCTAAGGGCATAGGGATTGGTTCTGCAAGCCATGCAATTGGAACAGTAAAAGCGATGGAAATGGGCGAGGTAGAGGGCGCTATGAGCAGTTTATCCATTGCGATAAGCGGGATTTTAACTGTAATATTTGTACAATTTATTATATAATAAAAAAACTTCCTATGATAATCATCGGAAGTTTTTTTGTGTTTAATTTTCTAGGAAATCTTTTAAATATGTTTCGACAGACCTTTTCATCTCTTGGCTGAAATCACTATTAAATTTCCTTGCACAAAAAGCTTTCATATACTCTTCAAAAGGTTTAATAGGTGTATTTATATCTTTTCCTAAGCTTTCTCTCGACTCATAACATTCGATTAATTCATCGTCTGATAAATCGCGATAAGTATTTTCGGAAACTATATATTTTGTATCGAAACGCTCAGGTTTTTTGCGTTTTATGGCATTTTCGGTAGGGTATCCAAGCACTAGCATACAAACTGGAACAGCTTTTTTAGGAAGGTTTAAGAGTTCTCTATGTTCTTCGGCGTGTTCTAGAATATCGCCGATATAACAACTGCCAAGGCCAAAACTTTCGGCAGCAACAACCATATTCTGTGCAGCAATAGCACTGTCTGTTATTGCTAAAAATAAATCACCAACACCAATTTCACGCGGGTTTGCATCGGCGAGTTTGAAACTTTTATGCCATCTAGTATGGTCGGCTACAAAAATGAAAACAAGCGGTGCTTTTGTTATAAACGGTTGGTTATCACAAGTTATTGCAAGTTTATCTTTTAAATCTTGGTCGGTAACATCAATAATCGAGTATAAAATTTGATTTCCAGCAGATGGCGCCTGCAAAGTTAGCTTTAAAAGTTCATCTTTTATTTCTTTTGAAACATCTTTATCCAAAAATGATCTAGCCGATTTTCTATCATATAAGCTTTTAATGATTTCGTTCATAATTTACCTTCTTTCAATATGTTTGTATTAATTTTAGCATAAAAAAACCTGCAAAGCAATAAAAAAATGAGCCTGTATTTCTACAAGCTCAAAATATTATAACATTTCTCTTTCACCAACTGGTTTGTCTTTTGGTAATATAAGATTTAAAATAACTGATGATAAGAAAGCAACAACAAGACCGTCTTTTAATATAGTTTGAACTAAAGATGGCATATAAGCTAGTGCATCTGGAACAGCCGGTAGACCGATAGCAAGACCTAGAGAAATTGCAACGATGATACCATTTCTGCCTGTCATATCTTGCGAGAATAACAAACGCATACCAGAAACTGCAATCATAGCAAACATAATAACAGTTGCACCACCTAAAACAGCAGATGGAATTGCTGAGAAAATAGCACTTAATTTAGGGATAAATCCACATAGCATTAAGAAAATAGCACCAGTCATAATTGCAAATCTATTAACAACTTTTGTCATAGCAACAAGGCCTACGTTTTGTGAAAACGAAGTATTTGGTAAAACACCAAAAAGAGATGCGATAGCACTTCCTACACCATCAAGTAAAACTGAACCTTCAAGTTCTTTGTCGGTTGCTTCACGATTTAAACCACCGATTGCAACACCAGTTGTGTCACCGATTGTTTCAACAGCAGTTGCAACGAAAACGATAGCCATAGGAATGATTGCTTCAATTCTAAATTCAAGTGGGACTGGCATAAATTGAGGCAAGCTTATCCAAGAAGCTTCGATTACAGGAGTAAAATCAACTTTACCCATAAAAATCGCAACAATATATCCAACTAAAATAGCAAGCAAGATAGATGAAACTGAAATAAATCCTTTGAAATATTGCTTGAAAAATAATACTAAAATCATTACCAAAAATCCTAGGAACATATTTTCTAAAGAGCCAAATTCAGGAGAGCCTACACCACCTGCAAAATATTTTACACCAACAGGAATAAGTGAAATACCGATTGTTAATACAACAACACCAGTTACTACTGGAGGGAATAATTTTCTAAGTGGACGGACAAAAAATCCTAAAAATGTTTCGATTAAAGCACCAGTGAGCGATGCACCAACTACTGCGCCATAACCATAAAGAGCAGCTGTGCTCTGCGCTGTGCCTAAAAATCCGGAACTTGTTCCCATTACAACAGGAAGCCCTGAACCGACTTTCCAGATAGGGTAGAGCTGAACCAACGTTGCAGCACCTGCGATAAACATAGCATTTTGTATAAGTATAGTCCTTAAAGCATTGTCCATACCAATTAAATTTGCAACAATGATTAGTGGCGAAATATTTCCGACAAACATTGCTAAAACATGTTGCATTCCTAAAGGAATAGCCTTCTTAAGAGGCACTCTGCCTTCAAGTTCATATACAGAAGTATATTTTTTTTTCATTTTTTTCCTCCAAATAAATCAATTTGATTTTTATTGCATAATTAGTATATCATAACAATTTTAATGTTGCAAGAAAAACAAATCATTAAATTGTGATATTTTTATGAACTTTTGTGAAAATACAATATTTTAAGCTATT
>CAYJLC010000021.1:0-12997 GCA_964370735.1 uncultured Oscillospiraceae bacterium | reverse complement strand
TTAGTGTAGTATAGTGTTAGTAGATAAAAAAACCTATGAGCAAGAAGAGTAGCATTTTAAGTTTTTATAGAGAGCGATTGTTTGGTGGAAAATCGTAAAACAAAACCTGTGAATGGACTTGTGAGGGCGGAAGGAAAGCTATTTGCGAGTAATGTCCGACGGGTATCCTCCCGTTATAAGTGGAAACGTATTTTTTGTACGTAAAGTGGGTAATTTTTTACCAATTTAGGTGGTACCGCAGAGTGTTAGTCTTTGTCCTATGTGTTAGGATGAGGGCTGTTTTTTTATCAAAAAATAAATTAAACTATATTTTGGAGGACAAAAAAATGAATAAAACTTACAAAGATTTCGACAGATACTTAAAATCATACCCAAATGCTGAAGGAAAATTCGGCGAATACGGTGGCGCGTTTTTACCACCAGAATTAATTCCAGCATTTGAAGATATCACAAACGCATATCACGACATCTGCAACAGCTCTGATTTCATAAACGAACTTCGTAGAATTAGAAAAGAGTTTCAAGGCAGACCAACTCCAGTTTATCACTGTAAATCTCTTTCAAATTATGTTGGCGGCTGCCAAATATACTTAAAAAGAGAAGATTTAAACCACACTGGTGCACATAAAATCAACCACTGTATGGGCGAAGGACTTTTAGCAAAATTCATGGGCAAAAAGAAAATTATCGCTGAAACTGGCGCTGGCCAACATGGTGTTGCACTTGCAACTGCTGCTGCATATTTTGGTATGGAGTGTGATATTTACATGGGCGAAGTTGACATTGCAAAGCAACATCCAAACGTTGTGCGTATGCAAATGCTTGGAGCAAGAGTAATCCCTGTTACACATGGTTTAAAGACGTTAAAAGAGGCTGTTGATGCTGCTTTTGAAGCGTATTTAAAAGAATATAAAGATGCAATTTATTGCATAGGGTCAGTTGTAGGACCACATCCGTTCCCGTTAATGGTTCGTGATTTCCAAGCAGTAATCGGCTTTGAAGCAGTAGATCAATTCAAAGAAATGACAGGATTTTTACCAGATGCAGTATCGGCGTGTGTTGGTGGTGGCTCAAATGCGATGGGTATGTTCTCTGCATTTTTAGACAAACCAGTTGATATTTATGGTGTAGAACCACTTGGCAAAGGTCATGGTTTAGGCGAGCACGCAGCGTCTATAACGTATGGAAAAAAAGGTATTTTGCATGGTTTTGAAAGCTTACTTTTACAAAATGAAAAAGAAGGCGAACCAGACCCAGTTTACTCAGTAGCAAGTGGTCTTGACTACCCTTCAGTAGGACCTGAGCATGCATACCTTCACGACTGTGGCAGAGTTAAATATGATTATATTTCTGACGATGAAGCGATTGAAGCATTCTACCTACTTTGCAGATTAGAAGGGATTATTCCAGCGATTGAAAGCTCACACGCGGTAGCACATGCTATAAAATACGCAAAAGAGCATAGAACTGGCACTATTTTAGTAAATCTTTCTGGTAGAGGCGACAAAGACATCGACTATGTATTTGAAAATTACGGAGATGGTGTAGACTTCTTAAAAAATAGAGGTATTGTTCTAGAAAAATAAATTATTTATAGATAAAATATAGATTTTCATAAAAAATTAATATTTCAAGTGTAATTTTAATAAAAACGATATTGACATTAAAAATCAAAAATGATATAATTATAGTACTGAGAGTTAAATTTTAGTGAACTAAATATAAAATCATTGTGGCCAAAGGTTGAAAATATTTTCAGTCGGAGGTAATAAGGGAAGTAACAAGACGGTAACCGCCGCTGTATGCGTGAATATTTATAATCGTTGATGAAAATCAGCCACTGAGAAATTGGGAAGGCAGATATAAATTTGAGCTTGCTCATAAACGTGAGTCAGAAGACCTGCAATGGGTGTCTTTGTCATACTTTTTTTAAAAAAATAACTACTTAAAAACGGCTGTAGTCTCTACGGTCGTGTTTTTTTTTTTTTTTATTGGTTAGAGGGAATAGTTTGGTAAATTTTGTATTAAAAAAAGGAAAAAAAATAAAAAATGGTTATACGACAGGCAGTTTTGCGACTGCTGCTACCTGTGCGGCGCTATTTGCGATATTCACAAAGTCGAAAGTTTCAAACGTTGAACTTACACTTCCGTCTGGAGAATTTGTGAAACTTCCGATAGAAAATATCGATTTTTCTAATAGAAAAGCAATAGCTACTGCGATAAAAGATGCTGGTGACGACCCTGATGTGACTCATGGTGCCAGTATTTGCGCAGAAGTTTCGTTAACTGACGACAAAAAAATCGTAATTGATGGGGGAATTGGCGTTGGCAGAGTGACCACAGAGGGGCTTAAACAAAAGATTGGCGAAGCTGCTATAAATCCTGTTCCGATGAAAATGATTGAAAGCAATATTATGCGGATTTGTGACGATTTTGAGTATAAAGGTGGGGTAAAAGTTCTGATTTCAGTGCCTAGGGGTGAAGAAATTGCAAAAAATACCTTCAATCCTCGTCTTGGTATCAAAGGTGGAATTTCTATTTTGGGTACAACAGGAATTGTTGAGCCAATGAGCGAAAAAGCAATTATTGATACGATAAAACTATCGATTGATAAGATTTCTGCCAAGCAAAAAGATAATATCTTGATAGTTTTTGGAAATTATGGCGAAGAATATGCAAAAAATGAATTAAAACTGCATACAGAAAATACAGTGCAAATTTCAAATTTTGTCGGCGAAAGCCTGGACTACATTAAGTACAAAGGCTTTAAAAATATTCTTCTTGTCGGACATACAGGCAAAATCGTAAAACTTGCTGGCGCTATTATGGACACACATTCGAAGTGTGCAGATTGCCGAATGGAGATAATTTCAGCACATTCAGCATTACATGGAGCGAAAAAAGATACTATTTTTGAGATAATGTCGTCAATTACGACAGATAAAGCATTTGAAATAATCAGCAATAAAGATTATTTTGGAGAAGTTTTAACATCAATTTCTGAAAAAATCTCATTTTCAGTAAATTATAGGCTTAAAAATGAAGTGAACTTTGCTTTTTATGCATTTGGAACAGACGAAAAGTATAATTTTCACTCACAAAACTATCATGAATTTAAAAAAATATATAAAAAGGATTTAATATGAACGGAAAATTTTTCGCAGTGGGAATAGGACCAGGCGACCCAGAACTTTTAACTATAAAAGCTGTCAAAACAATACAAAAAAGCGATATTATCGCAGTTCCTATGACAAATGAAAGCGATAGTTTGGCTGAAAAAATCGCAAAAGAATATATTGAAAATAAGGAAATTTTGCACCTTAATATGCCGATGACAAAAAACAAAGAAGAATTGCAGAAAAGTCATATAAATGCAGCAGAACTGATTTCATCGCACTTAAAAGAGGGTAAAAATGTTTCGTTTTTAACACTTGGTGACCCTACAATTTACAGTACAGCTATGTATGTCCATAAAATTTTGACAAATATGGGTTATGACACTAATGTTGTGTCAGGAATAACTTCGTTTTGCGCTGTTGGTGCATCGCTAAATCAAAGTTTATGCGAAAAAGACGAGATTTTACATATAATTCCTACAACCTTTTCGGATTTAGAATATGTTTCATCACTAAAAGGGAATAAAATTCTTATGAAATCAGGAAGAACAATAGGAAAAGTAAAAGAGAAATTTAAAGAGAAAAATGCTATGGCAGTCGAAAAAGCTACAATGAAAGATGAAAAAATATATAAAAATTTACAAGAAATAGACGAAAACGCGAGTTATTTCTCGATAGTTTTTGTAAAGGAGGAGAATTAATGATTTATTTTATCGGTGCAGGTCCTGGGGCAGTTGATTTAATAACGGTTCGAGGGAAAGAAATGTTAGAAAAAGCTGATGTAATCATCTATGCAGGTTCGCTTGTAAATCCTCTTTTGCTCGACTACAAAAATGAAAGTTGCCTAGTTTATGACAGTGCGAAAATGACGCTTGAAGAAGTGATTGACGTCATGTTAAAGTTTGATGCAAATGATAAAATAATAGTGAGGTTGCATACTGGCGACCCATGTATTTACGGTGCTACTCGTGAACAAATGGACGAATTAGACAAGCATCAAAAAAATTACGAGGTCGTGCCTGGTGTGAGTTCTTTTATCGGTGCAGCAGCAGCACTTAAGGCTGAATATACCTTGCCAGATGTCAGTCAAACTGTTATTTTAACAAGAATGGCTGGTAGAACGCCAGTTCCTGAAAAAGAAGATATCGAGAAGCTTGCATCTCATGGTGCGACGATGGTTGTATTTTTGACATCGACGATGCTAGAAGAGCTTTCAAAGAAACTTATTGCCGGTGGATATGATGAAAATTCGCCTGCAGCAATCGTCTACAAGGCAACTTGGGATGATGAAAAAGTTGTTAGAACTACGGTTAAAAATATTGCGATTTCTGCAAAGGAAAATGGAATTAATAAAATGGCGCTGATTATGGTAGGTGGATTTTTAGGCGATAAGTATGAGCGTTCGAAATTATACGACCCTACTTTCACTCATCTTTTTAGAGAAGGAACTGATAAAAATGACGGTTAGAGCAGGAATTTTTTCATTCACTAATAATGGCAAAATATTGAGTGAACAGGTGAAAAAAGAGCTTGATTTTGATTTTTTTGAAACTAATAAACCGTCAGAAGTTAAAGGATTTATTAAAGAAAATTTTAATAAACTCGATGTTTTAATTTTCATAGGAGCAATAGGAATTGCGATAAGGCTTACAAAAGATTATATTGTTTCTAAAGACACCGACCCTGCAATTATTGTTTTGGATGAAAAGGGAAAATTTGCAATTCCAATACTTTCAGGTCACATTGGTGGCGCTAATGAAATTACACAAATCATTTGTCAAAAGTTGAAAATGACGCCAGTTATAACGACTGCGACAGATATAAACGACAAATTTGCAGTAGACATTTTCGCTAAGAAGAATAACTTGAAAATTGCAAATATCGAGGATATAAAACACATTTCATCAGCAGTTTTAAAGGGTGAAAGTATCAATTTTTCGTGTGATTATGACATAAATGGTGACTTTCCATTTAATTTTGATGAAAAATCAAAAGTAGGAATTTGCATAAGCAATAAAGTGAAAAAACCTTTCGATATTACATTAAATTTAGTGCCAAAAAACATAATAATTGGTGTTGGCTGCAAGAAAAACACAGATAGTAAAATGTTTGAAAATTATGTTCATAGGGTTCTTACTGAAAATGAAATATCAATTATGAGTGTAAATAAAATCGCATCAATAGATATTAAATCTAACGAAAAAGCTATACTTGATTTTTGTGAAAAATACAATATTATATGTGAGTTTTACTCTGATAAAGAACTAAATTCACTTGTCGGAGAATTTACAAGTTCAGCATTTGTAAAATCTATTACTAATGTTGACAACGTATGTGAGAGAAGTGCAGTTTTTGCAAATAAAAATTCTAAATTAATACTAAAAAAGCAAAGTGAAAACGGTATAACAATAGCACTTTCGCAATCAGAATGGAGTTGTAATTTTTGAATATATCAGCGTCAATAATTGACTATAATCTAGCATGTCTAGAAAAAAGAGAAATATTTGCACTTACTCAAAGTAGATTAGTTGAATTTTATGAAAAACTAAAAGAAAACGACAAAATTTTAGGTTCTGTCGTGATTTCGACATGCAATAGAACTGAAATTTATCTAAATCTAGCATACGAAAATGCCGTTGACCCTTTTGAGGTGATCTGTGATTTTCTTGAACTGAATAGCGAAAATTTCGTGCAGAATAGAGTTAATTTGATAAATAAAGATGCAATATTTCATTTATTTCAAGTAGCAAGTGGACTAAAATCGCAAATTTGGGGCGAAGATCAAATAATCAGCCAAGTTAAAAATGCGCTAATTTTAGCAAGAGAACAAGAGGCAACCGACGGAATTTTAGAGGTTTTGTTTCGCAATGCAATAAGTGGTGCGAAAAAGGTGAAGTCGGAAATTGACTTTAAAACTGACAACAATTCTACTGCAAAATGTGCTGCAAATATTATTTTGAAAAATGAGCATATTAAGAGTGTTTTGATTATTGGAAATGGAGAAATTGGCAGACTAACGGCAGAAATTTTAGCCAGCCAAAACATCAAAACCACTATGACTTTAAGGCAATATAAGTATAAAGAAAATATCATACCGTCTGGTGTGGATTTTGTAAGTTATGGTGATAGATATGAGAAAATTTGTGAAGTTGATGCTGTGGTTAGTGCAACTTCAAGCCCGCATTTCACGATTGAAATTGAGAAATTAGCTAAAATTTCAAACATTCCTGATATATTTATAGATCTTGCAGTACCACGAGATATCGACCCTAAAATTGAGAAATTAGAAGGCGTTTTATACTATAATATTGATAATTTAGATAGTAATCATATAGATTTTCATAAGCTAATTCACGAGAAAAAAGCGAATAAAATATTATCAAAATATGTAGAAAATTTCTATAAGTGGTATGAATATAAAATGCAAGTTTTGACAGAAAAAAAATAAGAAAGTTGGAAGAATTTTGAAAATATATGTAGTCGGCATTGGCCCCGGAAAAGAAGAATTTATGACGCCACAAGCAAAAGAAGCTATTTTAGAAAGCGATGTAATTGTGGGGTATACCTTGTATACAGAGCTTGTAAAAGATCTTTGCATAGGTAAAAAAATATTACATACACCTATGAAACAAGAGGTAAAACGTTGCGAAATGGCACTTTCAGAGGCACTTTTAGGTAAAACAATCGCTTTTGTATGTAGTGGAGATGCAGGTGTTTACGGTATGGCAGGTGTGATGCGTGAGGTAGCGATTGACCATCCTGAGGTTGAAATAATTACAATAGCTGGAATTACTGCTGCAAACAGTGGAGCAGCGCTTTTGGGTGCACCTTTAATTCACGATTTTGCGGTGATTTCGCTTAGTGATTTGCTTACACCGATAGAAGATATAAAAAAACGTATTGATTTGGCTGCAAACGGAGATTTTGTGCTGGTTTTATATAATCCGAAGAGCATAAAACGCTCCGATTATTTAGATATGGCAGTCGATATCATTTTAAAATATAAAGGCGAAAAAACGCCGTGTGGATATGTGAAAAACATAGGCAGAGATGGCGAATATTATAAAATATGTAACCTTGAAGACCTTAAGAATAATGACGAAATCGATATGTTTACTACTGTTTTTATCGGTAATACAAAGACAAAAGTTGTAAATGGAAAGTTGGTGACTCCTCGTGGTTACAAAGGAGTTTAATAAAATATTACTTTTCGGTGGTACTTATGAAGGAAGAAAAATCGCTGAATTTTGTGAAGAAAATCAAATTGATATAGACATTTGCGTCGCAACAGAATATGGTAAAGAAGTGATTTCACACATAAATAACAAAGGTGTTTTTTGTGGCAGATTAGATGAAAACGGTATATCAGAGCTGATTTTGAGCAAAAAATATGACAAAATAATCGATGCAACACACCCTTATGCAACTTTGGTTACTGAAAATATTAAAAATGCGTGTATAAAACAAAATATTGATTATATTCGAGTAGCAAGAGAAACTTCGGTAGCCGATTATGACGATATTGTTTATTTTGAAAGTATTGAAGACGCTGTTTTTTATCTAAATGAATTTGAAGGAATAGTCTTCTCAACGACAGGCAGTAAAGAACTTTATAAGTATAAAAATTTAAAAAATCTAAGCGAAAGACTTGTTGTTCGTGCACTTCCGTTTGATTATTCGCTTAAAAACTGCGAAGAAATAGGGGTTTTATCAAAAAATATCATACTTATGCAAGGTCCATTTGATTTAGAGTTAAATCTTACGATGATGAAAAAATATAATTCAAGGTTTATTATAACAAAACTTACAGGAAAAACTGGTGGTTTTGATGAAAAAATTACAGCTGCAAGAAAATTAGACATGAAAATTATAGTTATATCTAAGCCATTTGATAACGGTATAAATTTAGATGAATTAAAGGAAATTTTAAGAGGAAAGTATGAAAAACAATAACTTTTTTCCTATATTTAAAAAATGCGATAATAGACTTGTTATCGTATTTGGAGGTGGAAAAATTGCATATCGAAGAGTGTCTAAACTTCTTGAATACAATGTCAGAATAAGAGTTGTTTCGAAAGATTTTAACAATGACTTTGCTTTGATAAATCGCCAAAATATTGAACTTATAATCGATGAATTTCACGAAAAATATATTGAAGATTGTTTTTTCGTTCTTGCTTGCACAGATGATTTGAAAATCAATAAACAAATCGTAAATATCTGCAAAAAAGTGCAAATTGAAGTTAATAATTCTTCTTGCAAGGAAGATTCAACGTTTTATTTTCCATATAATTATAACGACGATGAAATTAATTTGGCTATAATCGGAAACGGAAATGACCATAAAAAATTAAAAGAAACAGCCGATAAAATTAAAAAAATTGTAGAAAAGAGGGAGTTTTAGATTGAAAATTATAGTCGCAAGTAGAGAGAGTAAACTTGCAGTAGTGCAGTCAAATATGGTGATAGAAAGTATCGAAAAATACCATAAAAATATCGATGTTTCTTTGGTCACGATGAAGACAACAGGTGATATTATTCTCGATAAAACGCTCGATAAAATTGGCGGAAAAGGACTATTTGTAAAGGAGCTAGACAAGGCACTTTTAGAAAACAAAGCCGATTTAACAGTTCATAGTTATAAGGATATGCCGATGATTACGGACGAAAAACTGCCTATTATTGCAGTTTCAGAGCGTGAAGACCCTAGAGATGTACTGATTTTACCAATCGGAGTTTCAGAACTTGATTTTTCAAAACCAATCGGTTGTTCGAGTAAAAGGCGTGAAATTCAGCTTAAAAAACTTTATCCAAATGCTAAAATTAAGCCAATTCGTGGGAATGTTCAGACTCGTCTTGCAAAACTCGATAGCCTTGAATATTCAGCTATTGTGCTTGCGTTTGCTGGCATAAAAAGGCTTGGTTTAGAAGAGCGTATTTCTAGAATTTTCACGACAGAGGAGATTATTCCTGCAGCGTGTCAGGGTGTTGTTTGCGTTCAAAGTAGGCAAGGTGTTGACACTTCATTTTTAAATGAATTTAATTCAATGGATAGTTTTTTTATTACGAATGCAGAGCGAGCTTTTGTAAGAAAATTGGATGGTGGCTGTTCTTCTCCTGTGGCAGCTTATGCTACTTTAAATGGCGATTTTATTAATTTAACAGGTTTTTATGTCGATGAAAATGAAAATATTTACATAAAAACTGTCGAAGGAAAAAAGGAAGATGGCATAAAACTCGGAGAAAATTTAGCTACTGAACTAAAAGAAAAAGGAAAAAATAAAAATGGGTAAAGTATATTTAGTTGGGGCAGGACCTGGCGAAAAAGGACTTTTGACACTAAAAGCCTATGAAATTTTACGAAAAGCCGATGTTGTTGTATACGATAGACTAGTTGGCGAGGATATTATGGAGCTAATTCCTGAAAGTGCAGTTAAAATACATGTTGGGAAAAATGTTGGAAATCACGCTGTACCACAAGATAAAATAAATGATATTTTGGTCGAATACGGCAGTCAAAATGGCATCGTTGTTAGGCTTAAAGGTGGCGACCCATTTGTGTTTGGCAGAGGTGGGGAAGAGCTTGAAAAACTTGTCGAAAATGACATTGAGTTTGAAGTTATTCCAGGCATTACGTCGTCGATTTCTGCGCCGATGTACGGTGGAATTCCTGTGACACATCGTGATTTTTGTTCTTCTTTGCATATAATAACTGGTCACGCAAAGAAGGGGTGCGAGCTTTCGATTGACTTTTCTTCTCTTGTAAAATTGAATGGAACTTTGGTATTTATGATGTCGGTTTCGTCGTCTAAAGACATTGCAAAGGGATTAATTAATGCTGGAATGAGCGAAAATATGCCATTTGCGTTCATAGAAAATGCAACTCGTTCGTATCAAAGAAAATTTGTCGGAAAATTGAATGAAATAGAAGAAATAATTGCAAAAAACAATATATGTTCTCCGGCAGTTTTCATTGTTGGTAAAGTGTGTGATTTATCTGAAAGTTTTGATTGGTTTTCAAAAAAAACATTATTAAATAAACGAATTTTAATTACACAACCGAAGAAAAACACATCGAAATTATCCGATAAATTAAAGGAAAATGGTGCCTATGTTTCGCTACTTCCGATGATAAAAACTACTGATTTAAGCCCTCTTGACATTGATTTATCAGATTATGACACTGTTATTTTTACGAGTGCTGTGGGTGTAAATTCTTACTTTGAAGACCTTTTTTCAAAGGGTAAAGATGTGAGAAGTTTGCATTCCAAAACTTTCGCGTGTATAGGAACGGAAACTGCAAATGCACTTAAAAAATATGGAATTATTGCAGATTTTATTCCGTCATACTTTGACGGACAAACACTTGCAAATGAAATGATTGAGAAAAAAATTGTTAGTAAAAACAGCAAGGTTGCACTTCTTAGAGCAAAGGATGGAACAGAGCAAATAGTTGATATTTTCGTGAAAAATCAAATTAATTATACAGATTTCGCTGTATATAAGACGGAAAAACTTGAATGTGAGATAGATGATATTCATTTGTATGATTTTGTAACTTTCACTAGTAAAAGTTGTGTTTCTGGCTTCAAAGATAATGTAAAAATTAATGATTTTAGTAAAATCAAGGCTGTGTGCATTGGAAATCAAACAGAAAAAATGGCAAAAGAGCTTGGTTTTACTACTTTTGTCAGCGAAATGCCTACTATTGATAGTATGGTAGAGAAAATACTTGAAATATGCAAAGATGAGGTATAGTTTTATGATTAATAGACCAAGAAGGACTAGGACAAACCCGTTTGTGCGCGATTTAGTGCGTGAAACTAGGGTTAGTGAAAAAAGCTTAATTTTGCCTATTTTTATCGAAGAAGGCAAGAATATTAAGACGGAAATTTCTTCGCTCGATGGGCATTTTAGGTATAGCCCAGACCGTCTTTTTGAATGTGTAGACAGTGCGCTTGAAAATGGTGTTTCAAAATTTTTGCTTTTCGGAATTCCTAAAAATAAAGACGAAAAAGGCTCGTCGGCTTACGATGATAATGGTGTGTTGCAAGAGGGTTTGCGAACGTTAAAACAGCAATATAAAGATAAAATTTACTTAATTTCTGATGTTTGTATGTGCGAATATACTTCGCATGGGCATTGTGGGATTTTAGATGGACAGACGGTGAATAATGACAAAACGCTGGAATATTTGAATAAAATCGCAATTTCCCACGCGAAAGCTGGTGCAGATATGGTTGCACCATCGGATATGATGGATGGTAGAATTTTATCTATGAGAAATGCGTTAGACCACGAGAATTTTCTAAATACTCCGATTATGTCTTATGCAATAAAATACGCATCGTCTTTTTATGGTCCGTTTCGCGAAGCAGCTGGTTCTGCACCGTCTTTTGGCGACAGAAAATCTTACCAAATGGACTATCATAATGTAAAAGAAGGGTTAAAAGAGGCGATAATCGACGAGAGCGAAGGTGCAGATATTTTGATGGTGAAACCAGCATTATCTTACCTTGATGTTATTTCAAAATTACGCCAGAATACCAATTTGCCAATCGCTGCATACAGTGTGAGTGGTGAATATGCGATGATTAAGAATGCTGCGAAAGCAGGGCTTATTGATGAGTACGGAGTGATGTGCGAGAGTGCAGTTTCGATTTTTAGAAGTGGTTCAGATATTTTAATAACTTATTTTGCAAATGAGCTTGCAAAAGCTATCAAAAAAGGCGATATTGGATAAAGGAAGTGAAAAAATGAATAATTCAGAAAATCTATTTTTAAGAGCAAAAGAAGTTATGCCAGGTGGAGTTAATAGCCCTGTTCGTGCTTTTAAATCCGTTGGTGGAAACCCAAAGTTTATAAAAAGTGCTAAAGGTAATAAAATTATTGACGAAGATGGAAATGTTTATCTAGATTATATTGGGTCTTGGGGACCTATGATTTTAGGGCACGCAGACGAAAATGTGATAAATGCAGTGACAAAAGCTGCTCAAAATGGGCTTAGTTTTGGTGCGTCGACTGCATTAGAAGTAGAACTAGCTGAATTTATCACAAAAAACATCAAGCATATCGAGATGATTCGTATGGTTAGCAGTGGAACCGAGGCTGTAATGAGTGCTTTGCGTTTGGCTAGGGGATTTACTAAAAAAGAGAAAATTATTAAATTTGCTGGCTGTTATCATGGCCATTCAGATAGTATGCTAGTTAAGGCAGGTTCGGGAGCACTTACTTTTGGTGCACCGGATAGCAAGGGTGTGACAATTGGTACTGCAAAAGACACTTTAATAGCAAAATATAACGATTTAGACAGTGTTGAGAAACTTTTTAAAGAAAACGAAGGCAATATTGCTTGCATAATTATCGAGCCTGTTGCAGCAAATATGGGTCTTGTTTTACCTTGCGATGGATTTTTAAAAGGACTTCGTGACCTTTGTGACAAGAATGAAACTCTTCTTATTTTCGACGAAGTTATCACTGGATTTAGACTTGCTTTTGGTGGTGCTGCCGAGTATTTTGGTGTCACTCCAGACCTAGTTACTTATGGTAAAATAATTGGCGGTGGCATGCCTGTTGGCGCTTATGGTGGAAAAAAAGAAATCATGTCGTGTGTTTCTCCTGTCGGCGAAGTGTATCAAGCAGGAACTTTGTCTGGAAATCCAATAGCGATGACGGCTGGTATCGAAACGCTTAAGCAGCTTAAAAATAATCCAGAAATATACGATAATATCAACACTTTAGGGACTTATTTTGGAGAAAAACTAAGTGAAATTACAGATAACACTGTGAACTATATAGGCTCACTATCTTGTATGTTTTTCACGAAAAATAAAGTTAATAATTTTGAAGATGCGATTACTTCAGACACTGCGAAGTATAGC
>CAYJLC010000020.1:0-33450 GCA_964370735.1 uncultured Oscillospiraceae bacterium | reverse complement strand
CATTGCGAAGCAATTGCGTGCACGTCAGGTGGTCGGTAGCACCGACAGGCAATTTTGGTTTTTCTGAAAATAATAGACAAACCCTCGCGAAGCAAAACGCGTGAGATACGTTACTTGTTCTTGTCGACAAGTAACCAAACGCCATTCAAGGTGTTCCCCCTTGAAAATCTCCCTTGGCGTTTTCGTTTTGCATTGTATTGTCTTCGGCACGCTAAACTTTATACGCCCCTGCCTCGTAATTCGCTGTCGCTATTTATAATATAATTTCGCTGTGCTTACCTCGTTCGTTGTGTGCCTTAGTACTTGGGAATTGGGTTTTTTAAACTTGGGTTCTTGCTACATTTAAGGTACCCCAAGTGCAATCACAGATTTCTCTTTTTCTGAAAAACAGCGACAGCGAATTTGCAATATCAAGTGCATAGGTTACGAAGTGCCGATAGTATTTTCCAAAAGATAAATCTCACGAACAGGGGGGATATTTAAGGAGGAAAGCCTTAAATGGCACTTGGTTACTTGCTGCTATTGGCAAGTAACGTAAACGCTCCCCCTGTTTAGTTTTGAATTTTCCGAAAACTTCGTCGAAACTCTGCGAAGCAAAACGCGTCCACGTCAGGTGGTCGGTAGCACCGACAGGCAATTTTGGTTTTCCGAAAACTTCATCGAAACTCTGCGAAGCAATTGCGTGCACGTCAGGTGCGTAACCAAACGCCATTCAAGGTGTTCCCCCTTGAAAATCTCTCTTGGTGTTTTCGTTTTTGCATTGCTCTGACTTCGGCACGCTAAACTTTATACGCCCCTGCCTCGTAATTCGCTGTCGCTATTTATTCATAATTTCGAATTTTGTACTTCGGACGTTTTGTGCCTTAGTTTTTTGGAATTGGTTTTTCCGAAAACTTCGTCAAACCATCGCGAAGCAAAATGCGTCCACGTCAGGTGGTCAGGTGGTCAGGTGCTTAATTATATGTCAAACCTAAATGCTCGTATGCCAAATTCGTAACACATCTTCCCCTTGGCGTCCTTGTTAAAAACCCAAGTTGCATAAGATATGGTTCATAAACATCTTCAAGCGTTATCGATTCTTCGCCAATTGTTGCAGCTAAAGTATCTAAACCAACTGGTCCACCTCGATAATTTTTAATAATGCTTTGTAGCATACGTCTATCTATATTATCCAAACCAAGTTCGTCAATTTCTAATGCCTTTAGCGCTTCGTCGGCAACTTCTTTTGTAAGAGTTCCATTACCGATTATTTCAGCAAAATCTCTCACCCTCTTAAGTAGACGGTTTGCAATCCTAGGTGTTCCACGAGAACGCTTTGCGATTTCAAAAAGTCCTTCATATTCTGTCGGAAGTTCTAAAATAGATGCACTTCTTTCGACAATTTTACAAAGCTCGTCTGGTTTATATAGTTCAAGCCTTAGCATAACCCCAAATCTATCGCGAAGTGGTGCCGATAATTGCCCTGCTCTCGTTGTTGCACCGACAAGCGTAAATTTTGGTAAATCAAGTCTTATCGAGCGTGCCGAAGGTCCTTTTCCTATAATAATATCAAGCGCATAATCTTCCATTGCTGGATATAAAATTTCCTCGACTGCGCGATTTAGCCTATGAATTTCATCAATAAATAAAATATCATTCTCTGCTAAATTCGTAAGTAGTGCTGCTAAATCGCCTGGTTTTTCAATAGCAGGACCAGAAGTCGTTCGGATATTTACGCCCATTTCCGTCGCAATAATATTCGAAAGCGTGGTTTTTCCTAGCCCAGGAGGCCCATATAACAAACAATGGTCAAGGCATTCGCCCCTCGATTGTGCGGCTTTAAGAAAAATCGTCAAATTATCTTTAACTTTCTCTTGCCCTATATATTCGTCAAGCGCCTTTGGTCGAAGAGAAACTTCATTCCTGTCGCTTTCTGTTTCATTTGCAGTGACAACGCGTTCATTTACATCGTCAAAGTCAAAAGTTTCAAATTCAATACTCATATTTCACCTATTTAAGCAGATTTTTTAATGCGATTTTAATCATTTGCTCGCTGTCAAACTCGCTTGATACACCTCTTAAAGCCTCATTTGCCTCGGTTTGTGTATATCCTAACACCATAAGTGCAGAAATTGCTTCATTAATTGCATTATTCCCAGAAATTGAAGTTTCAGCAAAAACAGCCATATCAGCCGATGACACTGTCTTCTTTTCTTTTGCAATCTTGTCTTTAAGTTCTAGGCAAATTCTTTGTGCGATTTTTTTACCCACACCCTGCGCGCGCGTTATTAATTTTTCATCACCTGTTATAATTGCAAGTGCTAAACTTTCTGGGCTTGCAACAGATAAAATTGCAAGTGCAGCTTTTGGTCCTACACCACTGATTGATGTGAGTAATTTATAAAAATTAAGTTCATCTAAATCACAAAATCCGAAAATGTCGAATGCATCTTCTTTAATATTGCAATATGTGAATAATTTCTGTTTTTTATGCAGTTCTACTTTAGAATATGTGTTAAAACTAACATGGCACGCATATCCAACACCATTCACGTCTAAAACTATTAAATTTTGCTCCTTAACAGTGACATCACCGTTTAAATAATAAAACATATTTTACCTCATTAATCTTGAATTATATGAATGCCCATGACAAATTGCAACGGCAAGTGCATCTGCTGTGTCATCTGGCTTTGGGACTTTGGCAAGATTTAAAATACTTCGTGTCATTTCTTGCACTTGCTTTTTCTCTGCACGTCCATATCCTGTAACCGACTGCTTGACTTGAAGTGGTGTGTATTCAAAAATTTCAACACCCCTTGATTTACAAGCAGCTAAAATAACGCCTCTTGCCTGTGCAACGTCTATTGCAGTTTTTGTGTTCGAATTAAAGAATAATTTCTCTATCGCAACATGGTCTGGCGAAAAAGTATCTAAAACTGTACAAATATCTTCGAATATTTCATAAAACCTGTCAGGCATAGCTGTTGCCGAATTTGTCGTAATCGCACCAAACCCGATTGGCTTGAATTTATATTTATCGAAATTTACAATTCCGTAGCCAACAATGGCATAGCCAGGGTCTATCCCTAAAATTTTCATATCTTACCTCATTTTTTGCAGTTACTTTTATTTTACCATAATTAAGCCAAGAAATAAAGAATTTTATTTCAAATTAAAAAATACATAGAAAATTTTTAGATGCAATTTTTGTTTTAATAAATTTGTGCAAATAATAAGTATTAAATAAAAGTCTTAATTTCAAAATATGATTACAAAAAACAAGTCATTTTTTTAAAAAATGTGTATTTATATATTGATTTTTATATATAATGTGTGTATAATGTATATATGGTAATATCCATAATTTTACATTTAAGAAGGAGAATGCGTTATGAAATTTCAAAAATGTCCTGTATGTGGAAACATAGTTGGTTTTGTCCTTGATAAGGGCGTTCCACTAATGTGTTGTGGCAAAAAAATGGAAACTCTAGAACCTGGAGCTGTCGAAGGCTCTCACGAAAAGCATGTCCCTGTTTTGAATATCGATGGTACTAAAGTAACGGTTGATGTAGGAAGCGTTTTGCATCCTATGACCGACGAGCATAATATTTGCTGGGTTGCTTTAGAAACTAAATACGGAAATCAAAGAAAAGAAGTAAAAGGTGACCCTCGCGCTTATTTTGCTATTTGCGAAAAAGACGAAGTCGTTGCGGCTTATGCATACTGTAACTTACATGGCCTATGGAAAGCCGACGCATAATAAAACTTACAATTGAGCTGTCGACCGACAGCTCAATTATAATGTATTTGCATTAATTTATTTTTTATTTAAAAATATTCTTGACAAATCTCTATATTAATGTTACAATATAAAAACCGTAGACTGGTAGCGGCATGTACCTATGGATTAGGTATATGCCGGTGCCCGTATGTAAAAAATACATTATAGGAGGTGTTTCAAGTGGTAAGAACGTATCAACCAAAAAAACGTCAAAGAAGCAAAGAGCACGGTTTTAGAAAAAGAATGAAAACTAAAAACGGAAGAAAAGTTTTAGCTAGAAGACGCGCAAGAGGCAGAGCTAGACTATCTCACTAAAAATTTAAGGTCGCCATTTTAAGTAATAGGCGGCTTTTCTATTAAAAAAACAAGAATTTAGTTTAAATTCTTGCAATTTTGGCGAAAATAATCTATATTTTCGTAGCGTTAGCAATATTTTGGCTAATTGTTAAATAAAGTAATGTGACGGGCATTATTAACCTTACTTTATCCGGAGAAAAAAATGAAAAAGATAGAATCTTTAAAAGAAAACTACGAATTCAAAAGAGTCTATAAAAGAGGAAAATCGTCTGCAGACTCTTATGTTGCGGTTTATTTTTATAAAAATTATCATAAAAAAAGCCGTATTGGCATAACTGTTAGTAGCAAAATTGCAAAAGCAGTGAAGCGAAACAAAATAAAAAGACGATTAAAATCAGCATACATCGAAGTTTTAGAGAACATAAGCCCCGGTCTTGATATCGTTATCGTTTCAAGAACGCGAGCAAATTTCGCTGATTTTAACACACTTAAAAAATCACTAGTACAAAATCTAAAAAAACTAAACGTTTGGGTTGATTTAAATGAAGAAAATTCTTAAATTTTTAATATTTGTATACCAAAATGGATATTCAAGATATACGACTCCATCGTGCCGATTTATTCCAACTTGCTCTGATTATGCATTGCAAGCTTTGGAAAAATACGGTGCTTTAAAGGGTTCATACCTTGCAATACGCCGCATTTTACGCTGCAATCCTTTTACTACCAAAAAAGGTTTTTATGATCCTGTACCCTAAAAAAACAAATTATCGGAGGAAAATACATTGTTCGATTTTATATCAGTGGCATTTGGCTACGTTTTGCGTTTTATCTATGATTTAATTCAAAACTACGGACTTGCCATCGTCGTATTTACAATTTTTACAAAGGTTTTAATGTACCCTTTGCAACTTCAAAGCAAGAAATCTTCAAGACAAATGCAAAAGTTGCAACCAAAACAAGCTGAACTTCAAAAAAAATATGCTAATAATAAGCAAAAATATCAAGAAGAACTATCAAAACTTTATCAAGAAGAAAAAGTTAACCCTGCTGGTTCTTGTCTACCTTTATTAATCACTTTACCTATCATGTTAGGTCTTTATAGTGTAATTCGTCAACCTCTAACGTACCTTATGAACGTTGACAGTGCCACTATCGAAACACTTTTAGGCATGTATAATGTAGGTATAGAAAACCCTCTACTTATAACAGACCCAAATGTGGAAATCACTTTAGCTCAATATGTTACAGAAAATTTTGCAAATGTTTCTAGCCTTTCTGCTAATCTTCTAGCTATTGATTTCAACTTCCTAGGTTTCAACCTATCTGCACAACCAACTTTCACAGCTATTTCAATTTTATGGTTAATTCCAATCATCTCTGGTGCTACTTCATTCTTCTCTATGTGGTTTATGCAAAAAGCACAAGGCATGTCTATGGAAGGACAACCTGCTGCAATGCGTTCTATGATGTTAGTTTCACCACTAATGTCGGCTTATTTCGGCTTCATTTTCCCAGTAGGCGTAAGTTTATACTGGATTACAGGTAACGTTTGTACTATTTTACAAGATATTATCATGCGTGCACAACTGAAAAGAGAAGACGCAAAAAATAAATCTATTCAAGATGAAATTAACGAGCGTGAGGCGAGAAATCGCCAAAGAGAAATGGAACTAAAAAAAGAAGAACAAAGAAGAATTTCTAAAGAAAATGCTGAAAAAAATAAAAAGGGGTAATATTTTATGAGTAAATTTATTGATGTTACAGGGAATACCGTTGCCGAAGCAATCCAACGTGGACTTTCTGAACTTGACGTTTCAATAAGCGATGTTGAAACAGAAGTTTTAGCCCAACCAAAATCTGGATTTTTTGGCTTTGGCGCTACTAAAGCGAGAGTTAGAATCACTGTTAAAGAAGCAGCTCCAACACCTGTTGAAACTAAAAAACCAGAAAAAACCGAAAAGAAAATCGAAAAAACCGAAAAGAAAATCGAAAAAACTGAAAGAAAAGAAGTTAAAAAGGAAGTTAAGACAGAGAAAAAAGAGGTTAAAAAACCTGTTTTGGAACCAAAAACTCCTAGTCCAGTAAAAACTGAACTTTCTGAAATCGATATCAAAGCTCGTGATTTTATCGACGGTTTGCTTGAAAAAATGGATATTAACGCGCACGCTAACATTTTAGAGCCAATCGACAACAACATTAGTGTTGAAATTGTCGGCGAAGGTTTAGGAAATGTTATCGGCAGACGTGGCGATACGCTAGACGCATTGCAATATCTTACTTCTTTAGCTGTTAAAAACGGTCTAAAAGAAGAAGATAAAGTTAAAGTTTTAATCGATTGTCAAAATTACAGACAAAAAAGACGTGAAACTTTAGAAAAACTTGCTGTAAAAATGGGCCATAAAGTTCTTAAAAACAAAAGAAATATGACTTTAGAGCCTATGAATCCTTACGAGAGAAGAGTTATCCACGAAGTTTTACAAAACTTTAGAGGTGTTCATACATATTCAACCGGCAAAGAGCCTAACAGACGTGTAGTCGTAGGTATCGGCGAGGGTAATAACTCTAATCATTAGGTGAAAATATGAGGGATACGATAGCAGCTGTTGCAACTCCCCCGATTTCAAGTCCCATAGGGATTATCAGAATAAGTGGCGAGGATACTGCTAAAATTTTAGACAGTATCTTTGTCCCTGTTTCAAATGTTCCTATATCATCTCAACCTTCAAGAAAAATGGTTTTGGGGTCTTTGTTATCAAGAGATGGCAATGTAATAGATAGTTGTTTGGGTGTTTTTATGAAAGGTCCAAACACATATACAGGCGAAGATATGGCAGAAATTCAATGCCATGGTTCGCAAGCAATTATAAACGAAACTTTAAAGCATCTATTTAAAAAAGGTGCAAGACACGCTGAGGCTGGCGAATTTACTAAACGTGCATTTTTATCAGGAAAGCTTGATTTATCAGGCGCCGAAGCTGTATCAGACTTAATTTCGGCTAACACTTTAGAAATCGCGCAAAACGCAGCAGGTCAATTATCGGGCAGAGTAGGCTCGGTTATTTCAGAAATAAAAGACAAACTTTTATATATGGTAGCGCATTTCCACGCACTTGTTGATTACCCAGACGAAGAAATAGACCCTTTTATCTATGATACAGCCAAAGAACTTCTAAATAAATCGGCAAAAGAGCTTTATTCTCTAGCCGAAAGTTATGAAAAAGGCAAGCTTTTAAAAGAGGGTATCGATTGTGTTATTTTGGGCAAACCAAATGTAGGGAAATCGTCTATTTTAAATGCACTTTCAGGAACTGACAAGGCAATTGTGACAAATATTGCAGGAACTACGCGTGATATTGTCGAAGATTATATAAAAGCAGGCCCAATCGTCTTGAAGCTTTCAGACACAGCAGGTCTTCGTGATACTACTGACGAAGTTGAAAAAATCGGTGTCGAGCGTGCATTAAAATGCGCCGACAATGCGAAAATTGTGCTTATAGTTTTCGATGGAAACACCGACCTTGACGACGATGATTTAATGGCAATTTCAAGGGCTTCTGGAAAGAAAACCGTTGCGATTATCAATAAATCTGACTTACCTAGAAAAATTTCTATGGAAAAAGTGTCTGCTTATTTTACAAATGTAGTAGAAACTTCTGTTGTAGAAAATGAAAATGTAACTAAAATTACCGACAAAATACTAGAAATTTTAAACTTATCTGACGTTTCTTATGACGGTGGCATAATCACTAACGCAAGACAAGCCGCGGCTATAACAAGAGCTGCCGAGCGTTGCGAAGAGGCTTATTATGCTGCTCAAATGGGTATGACACCAGATGCAGTTACTATGGATGCCGAAGGCGCAATTACTGCCCTAGGCGAAATCACAGGTGGTTCTGTCACCGAAGATGTGGTTAATAAAATTTTCTCAAGTTTTTGTGTAGGAAAATAAATCAAAGCGAAATATCGAACTAAAAGTTTGGATATTTCGCTTTTTTATTGTTAAATTAATGTTTTTTGCTAATTTGAAAAAAATACCCAGAAATTTCAGGTTAAAATTACACACTTTGTTGTTTTGGGTTTAATTTTCTAAAATTTTACCTTTAAATATGACTTTATTTATGCTCAAATCTTTGTTTAAAACCACTATATTAGCAAGTTTTGACGGCTCAATTGAGCCTACTTTATCGAATATATTTATGTATTTCGCAGGGTTCACAGCGGCAGCTTTTACGCTATCAAATAGCGAAACCCCAGCCGAAACATTGTATCTTAAACACTCCATAAGGTTTGTAGCCGAGCCTGCAATCACACCACCTTCAATAGTTGCAAGCCTGCCTTTAACAGTAACTTCCAGACCACCTAAATCGTATTTACCATCGCTAAGTCCACAGGCGCGCATGCTATCGCTAATCATCACAACTTTGTCTGCTCCAAACAGCTTGAAAATCAGCTTAATCATCGTGTCGTGAATATGTATACCGTCACAAATAAGCTCTGCATATAAACCATTTTCAAAGCCCGCACCGATAGGTCCTGGGTCCCTGTGACTTAGAGGTGTCATCGCGTTAAAAGTATGCGTAAGCCCCTTAGCACCCTTTTCTATCGCCTTCATAGCCATTTCATAATCACAGCTCGTATGCGCGATTGACATACAAATTTCGTCTGAAAACTCCGAAATCAACTCGAGTGCACCTTCAGTTTCGGGAGAAATGGATAATATTTTTACAATTCCACCTGAAATTTCATTTAATTCGGCAAGTAATTCTTTGTCCGGATTTGCTATATATTTTTCATTATGAGCACCACGTTTGTTTACATTTAAAAACGGACCTTCTAAATGTATCCCAGAAACAGTAGCCCCACTATGGTTTTCTTTATTATAATTATACGCTGTTTTCGCCATTTCACGAAGCCTATCAAATCCTAATGTCATGCCGGTAGGACATATTTGCGCAACGCCATTTTTCAGTTGATATTCTGCAATTTTTCCAATACTTTCAACAGTGCAATCGGTAAAATCAGCACCGACAGCTCCATGCAAATGCACGTCAGTAAGCGCAGGTATCACATATAAATCATCGAAATCATAAAGCTCTCCGTTTGCATTTTCGACAATCATTTCCCCATCTATATAAATTTCTTTTTCGATGAACCCTAAATGCTCATCAAACACATTTTTCGATTTAATACGCATATTTTTACCCTGCCTTTCATATCCCTTTATCTTATTATATCCCTTTCTTATTTCATTGTCAATCAGAAAAAAAATATTTTTTTCAAAAAAGGCTTGCATTTTTCCAAAAAAGTAGTATAATCAAATTAATGAGTATATTCACTTTATCTTTTAAAATTATAAAGTAATGTCTAAACGTCTTATCAAAAGGAGAACAATATGAAAATTTATCTTGCGTCAGATTACAACCAAATGTCACGAAAAGTAGCAAATATTCTTTCAGCACAAATCATCGTTAAACCAAATTGCGTTTTAGGACTTGCCACAGGCTCAACACCAGTCGGTGCATATAAACAATTAATTGAATGGTATAAAAAAGACGACCTTTCATTTTCAGGTATAAAAACAGTAAATTTAGACGAATACGTTGGGCTTGACGGCTCACACGACCAAAGTTATCGCTATTTTATGGATAATCATCTGTTTAATCATGTCGATATTGTAACAGAAAACACAAATGTGCCAAATGGCCTTGCTAAAGACCCTAATTTAGAATGTGTTCGTTACGACAAATTAATCGATGATTTAGGTGGTATTGATTTGCAACTTTTAGGCATTGGTCACAACGGTCATATCGGTTTTAATGAGCCAGAAGTTGCTTTTGAACTTGGTACTCACGTTGTAGATTTAGCCGAACAAACTATCGATGCAAACGCTAGATTTTTTGACGGAAACAGAGATAATGTCCCAAAACAAGCGATTACAATGGGTATAAAAAACATTATGCACGCTAGAAAAATCGTTATTGCTGTGAGTGGCGAAGAAAAAGCTGATATTATTCTACGCACATTTACTGGTCGTGTAATGCCAGAAATTCAATCTTCTATCCTTCAAATGCACCCTGATGTTTCCCTTGTTGGTGACAAAGCTGCGCTACATAAATTACTAGAGCATACTAAAGCCTAACACATAAACTGACCTTTTATTTAGTCAAAGGTCAGTTTTTTTTATTTTTTATTGAATTTTCGCTTAAAATACTGTATACTTATCTATTAGGAGGTAATTTTTATGAATATATATGAAGAAAATGGATATGTTGTACTAGATAATCCAAGTGATTTTGATTTGACACATATTTTTGAATGTGGGCAATGTTTTCGCTTTAAAAAACGTGATGATGGCAGTTTTATCGGAGTTGCTTTTAATAAAGTTTGGCATTTATACAAAAATGATAATAATATTTATATTTCTGGAAGTTTAGACGATTTTGAGTGTTATATGCGACCATTTTTAGACTTAGACCGAGATTATAGTGCGATAAAAAAGCAATTTGCTGTCGATGATTTTACAATAAAGGCAGCTAATTTTGGTGATGGAATTCGTATTTTAAAACAAGACCCGTGGGAGGCTTTATGCTCATTTATTATTTCGCAATGTAATAATATCCCTAGAATTATGAGTATAATCGACAAACTTTGTACTATGTTTGGCGATGAAATCGAATTTTTAGGCGAAAAACACTATACTTTCCCATCATATCAAAAAATAGCTAGTCTAACTGTCGATGATTTAGCGCCTCTAAAATCTGGGTATCGTGCAAAATATATTATTTCTGTCGCAAAAGCCTTAGAAAATGGCGAATTTGACTTCGAAAGACTTGAAAATATGGACATTAAAACCTGCCGTAAGGAAGTTACAAAGCTATATGGCGTGGGAATTAAAGTAGCAGATTGCTTTTTACTGTTTGGCATGGGCAAGCTCGATGCGTTCCCTGTCGATACTTGGATGAAAAAAGCAAAGGCGTTTTACGATGGCGATATGGACCCTGAAAAGTACGGAAAATACGCTGGAATCTATCAGCAATATATATTTTACTATGCAAGAAGTTTAGGAATTTAAGCTTGCACTTGGGGTGCCTTTACTTTAGGGTAAACCATATTTTAAACCCCAAATAATTATAAGCACAAAAAGAGACTGTAATAAACAGCCTCTTTTTTTAATATAAAATTTTATATCAAATCTTGGTTTTCAAACTCATGTTCGTCAAGTTTTAGTGGTAATAACGAATATTTCGGTGTGCATCCAGGATATTTCGCATTATCAAAGCGCGAAAGAAGTCTTTCTAAAATTCTATGACCTTGTTCTTCCGATGAAACTGACGGAAGTAAAACTGCAAATTGTGTCGGGCTATATCTTGAAATCGTATCACCAACACGCAGTTGATATTTTAAAATATTTAGTATATGTTCCATTGCACCATCCAAATGCATTGGATCTAGTTCCGAGCCTTTTTCCGATGTCAAACTCACCATACACAGTAAAAGTTCAATATTTGAACGGTTAAAATTTCGAACATAAAGCGTATAAATGTCTTTAAAAATCGAATATTCACACACTAATGCAAACTTATCTCCAGAATCCGAGTGCAAGTCATCGGAAACTTCTTTTATGCTAATACTAGCACTTGGTTCATCGTTTAATAACTCCTGATAGAAGTTTAAAAGCTCCTCGTCTGGTTTTACTCCAAAATGTGAAAAATGCAATTTCGACATATTTTGATACTGTGCCAATGCCTCTTTTTGCTTGCCAATCTTCATAAGTGCCGTCATTAACATAATATTTAATGACACATCGAAAGTATTTATATGCAACCCACGTTGACATACTCGAATAACATCGCTATATTTTGCATCAGAAATCAATAATTTCGCGTATGAATTAATCGCATTTAAAAATAATTGCTGATATTCAGCAGCTTTTGTGATACTCCAGCTATTAAAACGTATATTTTTTAGTAAATCATCATTATATATCAACAAAATTTCTTCAAATTTCTTCGAATTCGCTTCATTTAATTCACGCACAGTAATAATTTCGTTGCATAAATTTTCTAAATTAAAGATATCTATCGTGCTATCGAGCTCAGGATTCCACATATAAGAACGATGTTTCGTTAAAATTGCGTCTTCTAGCCCTAAATCAAATAAATCTTTTCTCAAACGGCTAACTAGCGTTTTCAGCGAAGTAATAAGTTTATCCGTAGGCTCGCTATTCCATAAAATTTTAATCAAATTTTCATTGCTAATTGCAGTGTCTTTATTAATAAGCAAAAACTCAAGCAAAAGTAGCTTTTTTTTCGATGATTTTAGTCTATCTGTTACATCGACTCCATCTGATAAAATTTTAAATTCGCCGAGTGTAAAAAATTCAACATTTGCCATAAATCATCTACTCCTTTCATCTTATTTTTAATTATACAAAGTTCAGGTTACAAATTGGTTACCTGTTCTAAATAAGCTTTGAATTTTTTAAAAATTCGCCTAAATTACTATGTATTTCATTTGTTTTTGCTTTAATTTCTTCTGTCGGCATTAAGATATCAGGTATCATAATTACCTTAAATCCCCCATCAAAACCGGCTGTTACTCCATTAAATGAATCTTCAAAAACCAAAGTTTCAGGTGGTGTTCCTCCTAAAATTTCACACGCTTTTAAGAAAATTTCAGGGTCTGGCTTGCTATTTTTCACCATATCACCGCCGACAATTTCATCAAAAAACTCAAAAACACCTACTAATTTCAGTAATTTTTCTGCTTTAACTTTTTTCGTAGACGTAGCAACTGCTATTTTATATCCATCGTTCTTTAAAAACGTAAGTGTTTCAACAACAAAAGGCTTTAATATATCTCTTGAGTGATATAATTTTTCAAGTTCAATATTTACAAGGCTCGAAAAATCGTCCATATTAAAATCTTCGCCATAATATAAAACAAGTTCGTCTTCTGTTCCTTTTTTGTTCTTGCCGATGCATTTTTTTATAACTTCCTCGTTATAAACTAGGTCCATTTTCGGAAAAACTATCTCACAAGCCTCAAGATATAATATTTCACTGTCGATGATTAGTCCATCCATATCAAATAATGCTGTTTTCATTCTATTACCTCTGTTTGTTTAATATATTGTATACAATTTTTAATAAATTCTGTATTTTTAGGCTTCTTTTCGAACATGAATGTGTCAAAAAACTCATTTTTATAGATTTCGTATGTAGAGTTTATCGCGTGTCTAATCGAACGTTCGACATTGCTAGGCGTAGTTTCATAAAAATTCGCAGTTTCCGGATATAAAATTTTCGTAACATTGTCGATTGTGTTATCATTTACAAGACAAAATAAAATCGCAAAATTCAAATAACGATATCCAGCCGTTGAACTTTTAAAATTTAGCTTTGCAAGCAGTTTTTTTATCGCTTTTTCGTAAATTTCTTTATAATCTTTCGAACAAAGGCTATATTTATGCTTTGATTTATCTGCTTTTGTCATTTCTGACAGAATATAGTTAAAATAATTCATATCAAACGGTGTTAAAAGAAAATATGAAACCCCTAAACTCATCGCTTTATTTGCAATAGGACTGCTCATAAAATCGGTGGTTAGGATGATTTTTGTTTTAAATTCAATAGATTTTATGCTATCGATAGCCGTTAATGCATCCATTCCGACCAAAATTAGGTCAGAAATTATGATATCAGGTGTATTTTTGATGATTGCCGAAATTAATTCAGCACCCGAATCCACCGTTTCCACAATATCAATTTCTGGAAAATTTTCATAAATATTATTGCAAAAACCTTGCAAATAATCCTTGTTTCTATGACCGATAACAACGCTTAGCTTAGATACCATAAAGCACCACCTATTTATTTAGATATTTAATCCTGCGATTAGTAGAAGTTACAAAAAGTTTTTTTAATTTTTCACTGTCTTCGTCAATGAGAGATGACTTTAAATTCTCAAGTTCGCCTATAAAATTGTCGATTTCTGACACTAAAACATCTTTATTTTCGAAGAAAAGTTCGCTCCATAAATGCTCATTTATCATGGCAATTCTAGTTAAATCACGAAATGAATCTCCTGTATATTTCACAAAATTTTCATTATCACGACAGTTCATAAGTGACACTGCGATAGCATGGGTTAATTGTGATAAAAATCCAATAACTTCGTCATGTTCCTTCGGTGTTAAATGCGAAATTCTTAAAAATCCTATGTCATTTGCCATCTTTTCAATGATTTTAATTGCATTTTTATCAGATTTTTCCGTTGGTGTTATAATGAAATTTGCATTTTTAAATATTTTTTCATCAGAATTTTCAACACCATAAACCTCGCGACCAGCCATTGGATGCGATGCCACAAAATGCACATCTTCACGCAAAATTTCGTAGACTTTAGACACAATCGATATTTTCACACCAGTAACATCGGTGATTATAGCACCCTTTTTAAAAAGGTGTTGATTTTCTAAAATCCAAGGAATCAAAATTTTCGGATACACCCCAAAAACAATGATATCTGCACTATTAATAATGCTTTTATCAGGAATTGTCGACCCTTTTTTGATAATTTTATTGTCTAACGCATAGGCAATCGCACTATGATCAATATCAATCGCCGACACGTCATATCCACTTTTCGTAAGCGCACGCGCGTAGCTTCCTCCGATTAACCCAAGTCCGACAATAAGGACATTATTCATAATCTTTCACAACCTTTACACCAAGTTTTTCTAAGTCTTCGAAGAAATGAGGGTAAGATTTTTTAATAAATTCAGCTTGATTTATAGTAATTGGTTTTTCACAAATAGTTCCTAAAACAGAAAGTGCCATTACTATTCTATGGTCTTTATGTCCAGAAAGTTCTTCATTTGTGTCAAAAATTTCTTGTCCATTTATAAACACTTCGTCCTCTGTCGAGCTTATGTCAACACCGAATTTTAAAAGCTCAGTTTCCATAGCTAAAATTCTATCAGACTCTTTAATTCTCAAACGACCTGCATTAAATGTTTTTGTTTTACCCTTAGTGCACGCACATAAAACTGATAAAATCGGGCCTAAATCAGGGCAGTTTTCAAGATTGATATCATGTGGTTTTAAATCTGTTTTGTGGATACGATATCCATTTTCGATTTCCTCGACATTAACGCCGAAATCACGCAAAATTCCAACCATTTCTTTATCGCCTTGCAGCGAATTATGTTTAAGGCCTAGGCAATCAATTGTATTATTTATGGCACCTAACGCCCCATAGAACCCAAATTGAGAGAAATCTCCCTCGACAGTGTGATTTTGTGCGATATATTTTTGATTTCCTTTGACAAAAATCGTGTTTTTATCGATATATTTAATCTCAACACCAAATTCTTCAAGCATTTGAATCGTCAAATCAACATACGAACGCGATTCATAAGGCTCGCCGATAGAAATTGTGCTATCTGCCTCTAAAAGTGGCAATGTGAACAACAAACCTGAGATAAATTGGCTAGAAACATCACCTCTTAGCTTATATTCACCGGCAGGAAGTTTGCCTTCTATTGTTAGTTTTTCTGTATCTTGCGAAAAATGCAAACCTCTATCTGAAAAAATTTCTCTATATATATCTTGTGGACGAATTAAAAGACGATTTTTGCCTAAAAAGTTTACTTTTTGACCTGTTAAAGAAAAAATCGGTACAAAAAATCTTAGCGTAGAACCAGACTCATTGCAATTAATGTCATTTGATTCAAGTGAATTAAAATCGGCAATTCCTTGGACTTCAACATAGTTGTCAAAACACTCGATTTTCGCTCCTAAAGCTTTCATTCCCTCGATTGTAGTTATGATATCTTCCGAAAATGCAATATTTGAAATCGTGCTTTTGCCATTAGCTAAAGCCGCACAAATTATCGCTCTATGCGACATAGATTTCGACGGCGGGATATGAACCGCGCCAGATACTTCACTTTTAAAGATAGTTGCCTTCATTACATTGACCTCCCGATTACCTCTGCTATTTTTTTGCCTTTTTCCATTAACGCGTCAAAATTATCATATTTTAATGATTGAGGACCGTCAGACCAAGCTTTTTCAGGCTGATTATGAACTTCTATGATAAGTCCATCGGCACCAGCGGCAATAGCTGCAAGGCTCATTGATTCGACTAATTTATAATCACCAGTCGCATGCGAAGGGTCAATTACGATTGGTAAATGCGATTTTTGTTTAATAATCGGCACAACCGATAAATCAAGTGTATTTCTAGTGTATTTTTCAAAAGTTCTGATGCCTCTTTCGCACAAAATAACCTTTTCATTACCACCAGCCATGATATATTCGGCACTCATAAGCCACTCTTCAATAGTGTTCGAAAACCCTCTTTTTAGCAAAATTGGCTTGTCTACCTTGCCTAAAGCTTTCAGTAAATCGAAATTTTGCATATTTCTTGCACCAATTTGAATAATATCAACATTCTCAACAAATTCTTCTAATTTATCTGCGCTCATTAGTTCAGAAACTACTGGCATTTTATATTTTTCACGCATATTTGACATCAAATCAAGACCATCTTTGCCCATTCCTTGGAATGCATACGGCGAAGTTCTTGGCTTGTATGCGCCACCACGAAACATCACAGCTCCAGATTTATTCACGTTTTCAGCGATTTCCATAACTTGAGTTTCACTTTCAACCGAACAAGGGCCTGCAATAACCACAATCGGTTCAGAACCACCGATTTTAATGCCATTTACATCGATAACAGTGTCTTCTGGGTGAAAACGTCTGTTAGCTTTTTTGTACGGTTCAGAAATTTTCATCGCACTTTCAACAATATCATGCGCCTCAAGGCATTTAATATCTACACGTGTTGTATCACCAATCAAACCATAAGGACGGTATTCAACTCCGCCTAAACAACGCATTTCAATACCTTTTTCTGCCATTTCACCTACTAATTTTGCAATTTTATCGTCAGATACGTCTTTTTTTATAGTAATAATCATTTTTTCTCTCTTTTCTTTTTTATGTGTAATCCTCCGTCAAGTGGGAGACTTGCCACCTCCTTTTAAAAGGAGGCTCTTTGGCTCCTTTCATAAAGGAGCTGTCACGCAGTGACTGAGGATTTTATTAGTTATTTTGAATATTTGAAATTAAATTATGTCCATATTTGCTCATCAGCAAGTCCAAAATCCCAAGCCCTAACATACTATCAATAACCACTCTCGCACGATGAATAATCGCAGGGTCATGGCGACCGTTAATTTGATATAAAATGTTCTCTTTTGTATCATATTTTACAGTTTCTTGCTCTTTATATATAGACGGAGTTGGTTTTATAACAGTTTTAATCTTTATAGGCATTCCGTTTGAAATACCACCATTTATACCACCATTATTATTTGTTTTAGTTAAAATAGTACCATGGTGAGCAACAAAACTATCGTTAACTTCGCTACCAAAATAATCAGAAAACTCAAAACCTAGCCCAAATTCCACACCTTTTACTGCTGGAACTGAAAACAAAAGACTAGAAAGTCGGCTTTCTACTGAATTCCAAAACGGCTCGCCGATACCTGCCTCAAGACCAATTATAGCACTTTCGATAACTCCACCAACGGAATTTCCATCGTTTGCAGCCGATTCCATAAGTTCAAGCATTTTCGTCGAACTTTCACGATTTATCACAGGAAAATATTCGTTATTTACATAATTAATTTGGTCTAAAATGCCATCAAAATCTTCGACGAATTTATCATCATAAACGTCTTTACATTTTAAAATATGCGAACCGATATATATACAACGCTGACGTAAAATTTGCAGGGCAATCGCACCGACAATTACAAGCGGAGCAGTAATCCTTCCAGAAAAATGTCCTCCACCACGATAATCTTGATAGCCTTGATATTTCTCAAAAGCAGTAAAATCTGCGTGAGATGGACGAAGATTATTCGGCTCGTAATCTCTACTTTTTGTATTTTCATTGTATATTAATACAGTTAGTGGTGTGCCTGTCGTGTGTTCATTAAAATACCCACTAACGATTTTAAAATCGTCTTTTTCTTGTCTTTTTGTCGATATTTTGCCTTTTGGCTTGCGTAATTCGGACTGATGACGCAAAAAATCCATATCAAGTTTAATTCCTGCCGGCAAACCCTCGATTGTGCAACCAATTGCCTCGCCATGTGATTCACCGAAAAGTGAAATTTTCAGATTTTCCATTAATTATCCCCTTTCACAATTTCGAAAAGTTCATCAAGCGTAATTTCAGTTAAAATCGCAGTGCCAACTTCCTCAACAGTCACGATTGTTATAGTATTTTTATTCGCCTTTTTATCCTTTTTTACAATTTCAAAAACTTTGTCGGCATCATAGGTTATATTCGTATCAATACCCATTTTTTTGCAAATTTCTTTAACTTTTTCGCGTGTTTCGACATTTGTAATCATAGGAATCATACCCATAGCAACACATTCACCATGATAATATTTAAAATCATAAAAACTTTCAATTCCATGACCAATTGTATGTCCCAAATTAAGTATTTTACGCAAATGCTGCTCTTTTTCGTCTTTTTCAACAACATCTTTTTTAACCATAAGTGATTTTTGAATTATCTCTTCAAGCTTGTCTTCAAAATTATCAAAAAGAAACATTTCATAAAGCTCTTTATCATAAATAAGCCCCGATTTCAACGCTTCGACTAAACCAGCATAAACGTGACGTTTTTCTAGTGTTTTAAGTGTATTTATGTCGATTAACACCAAACTTGGGTGATGAAATGCGCCAACAATATTTTTAACTTTGCCTAAATTAACAGCAGTTTTACCACCGATAGACGAGTCAATCATCGACAATGTCGACGTAGGAATGCTAATATATTCGATGCCACGCATATAAGAAGCCGCAACAAAGCCAGCTAAATCGCCAATGACACCACCACCAAGCGCAAGAACCATATCTTTTCTACCGAAATTATTTTCAAGCATATAGGTTAAAATTTTCTCAAAATTTTCAAGAGATTTCGAATTTTCGCCACCCTCTATCACATAAAAATAACCATAAGGCAATTGGTTCATCACCAAATCCAGATATGATTTTGACACATTTTCATCCGTTAAAACAAGGACTTTTCTGTCAATATCGTGATAATTCGCAATATTTTTAATAATATCCTGTTTGATAAAAATGTCATAGCTTTTATGTTCTAGGTTTACCGAAATTTTCATTTGTTTATCTCCTTAAAGTATAGATAATAAAATTATACATCATTTGCGTAAATTTTGCAATATATTATGTACAAATTCAAGAAAATTTGTTATAATAGAATTTAACAAGGAAAAATTGGTGGTGTAAAATGAATAAATTAGAGAGTGCAAGAATTAAGATTAATGAAATCGATAAAACTATGGCGAGTCTTTTCGAGGAACGTATGGACGCAGTAATTGACGTTATTACATACAAAATGGAAAACAATCTGCCTATTTTTGATGAAAATCGCGAAAAATTAGTCGTTTCTAACAATTCAAAGTATATTGAAAATCAAGATTATAAAACCTATTATGAAGAGTTCATTAAATATGTTATGGACAATTCTAAAAAATATCAAAGAAAAGTTTTAAATCAAAATAAAGTTAGTTATCAAGGGCAAAAAGGTGCTTTTCAGCATATTACATGCACAAAATTGTTCCCAGATTATGAACATCATTCTTATGCAAGTTTTGAAGATGTGTTCAAAGCTGTTGAAAGTGGCGATGCATATTATGGTGTTGTGCCTTTTGAAAATTCGCATACAGGTGAAATCGGCGATGTTTTTGACCTATTTTGCAAGTATAATGTCTATATTGACCGTTTATATGACCTAAAAGTTTCACATAATTTGATGGCTAGAAGTGGTACAACTATCGAAAATATAACAGATGTATTTTCTCATCCCCAAGCACTAGCGCAAAGCAAAGAGTTTCTCTCAAAGTTTGGTTTTAATCAAAATATGTATGCAAATACTGCTTTAGCTGCCAAATTTGTTTCAGAAAATGCAAATTCAAATTATGCGGCAGTCGCATCTAAGGAATCTGCTGAAATATACGGTCTTAAAATTCTTGCAGAAAATATTAACACGACTAACGACAACACTACACGTTTTGCGATTATTAAAAGCACAATGAGTAATACTGGCAATAAAATAAACGCAGTGTTTAAACTTAAACATAATACAGGCGCACTTGCTTCGGTAATGAGCAGTATTGCTGGCGATGGTTTTAACGTGACTAGCATTAAATCTCGTTCAATTCCCGAAATTCCTTTCGAATATTACTTCTATATTGAGCTTGACGCCAATTTAAACGATGAAAAGTGCCAAAAAATGCTCGAAAAAATCAAAAATGACTGCGAGTATTTTAAAATTATAGGTTGCTATTTTTAAAAGGAGCATAAAATGTATCTCAAAAGGCTTGAAATTCAAGGTTTTAAATCATTTGCAGACAAATTAACAATTGAATTTTCTGACCTGTTAACTATGATTGTAGGACCAAATGGCAGTGGAAAATCCAACATTTTAGACGCAATTCGCTGGGTTTTGGGCGAGCAGTCGTCGAAAAGTTTGCGTGGACAGAGTATGTCCGATGTAATTTTTATGGGTACGGAAACGCGTGCGCCGGTGTCTTTTGCGAGTGTTACGCTTGTTTTGGACAATGAAAAGCGCATTTTTGACATAGATTCGAGTGAAATTTTCATTTCTCGCAAGTATTTTCGCAGTGGTGATAGCAAATATTTCTTAAATAAGAAAGAATGTCGTCTGCTTGACGTGCAAAATGTGCTTATGAACACCGGTCTTGCGAAAGATGGCTATTCAATCATCGGTCAAGGTAAAATTGATGAGATTTTGTCACTTAAAAGCAAGGATAGACGCGATTTTTTTGATGAAGCGACTGGAATTACGCGTTTTCGCTACAAAAAAGACGAAGCTGAAAAGAAATTGCAAGGAACTCTTGAAAATTTATCTAGGCTAGAGGATATTTTACACGAAAAACACTCGAAACTTGAGCCACTAGAAAAGCAGTCTTACAAGGCAAAAGAGTATTTAAAATTGATTGAAATACTTAAAAATAATGAAGTTAACCTACGAAAAATTGAAATTTCTGATATTGAGCAAGAACAAAAATCCTTAAACGAAAAATATACAATTTGTAAAAATGATATATATAATAACAAATTGGAGCAAAATAAAAACAAGTTTAGCATCGAAAAGCTTTCAAATGAAATCGGAAAATTAAATTCTTTGCTTGAAGATATTTCTAAAAAAGAATCTGAAAAATTAAATGTTTACATTGAAAATAAGTCAAAATTTGATGTTTTAGCCTCAGAAATAAGCTTTAAACTGTCTGGAAAAGACCGAATTACTCAGGAAAACGAAAATTTAAAACTTTCAATCGAAGAACTTAATTTTAAGAATAAAGCTTTTGATTTGTCTGAAGATAATGCTAACATAAATACAAAACTTCAACAAATAGACACTATTTTAAACGATAATTCGCTTATTTTGGCAGAAATACTTAAAATTACCGAACAAATTAAAGAACTTAATTTATATGAAGAAAATCAAAATATACAAAAGCATACTTTAAATTTAAAATCAATAGAAAATGATATAAAATTCACTAAAAATCTGCTAGATAACCTAGATTTCTTGCCAAAAAGTATTGGATTTGTTGTAAATAACAAAAATCTTGATGGCATAATCGGAACCGTATCATCGATAATTTCCGTAGAAGAAAATTTCTCGCTTGCGATAAATACGGCTTTAGGTGGTTTTTCGAACAATATTATTGTTAAAACTGCTGAAAATGCAATTTCAGCGATAGATTTGCTCAAAAAAGAGCGAGTTGGTTTTGCGACATTTTTACCACTTGATAAAATCTACTCTAAAAAATCTGACTTTTCTCGGTTTAAAAATAGACCTGGTGTAGTCGGTCACGCTTGCGACATTATAAAGTTTGAAAAAATGTATGAAAATGTGATTTTTCGTGCTTTAGGCGATACTTTAATTGTAGATAATAGCAAAACTGCTCTTGAAATTTCTCGAACTGAAAATTTGAAAATTGTTACCATTGACGGCGAAACTTTTCATAAAGGTGGCGCGATATCCGGAGGACGTGCAAATAAGAATTTAGGTATTTTTGAACACAAAAACAAATTGAAAAACCTTGAAAATGCAAAACTTTCTGAACAAAATATTCTTTTAAACTGCGATAAAGCTATGACGGATTTATTAGAAAAAGAAACATTATTAAACCGTCAAAAAATCGAACTTAACGAAAAAATTTCTGCAAATAATTCTTATGTTTTAAAGCTTGAAAGTGAAATTCAAATTTCTAAGCATATTTTGCAGTCAAAAGAGGCTGAATTTGCTAATTTTATCGAAAAAATAGACTTAAATCGCAAGCAAATCGAATATAACTTGCTTAAGATTTCTGAAATTGATTCTGATATTTTAAAAATGGAATTAGAAAAAGCTACAACACTTGAAAACATTGAAGATTTTGAAAATGAAAAAAACGCAAATAATAATGAAAAATTTGAAATTAATGCAAAAAAAGATGTTTTAAACGCCGAAATAATTCTACTTTCAAGCAAGTCTAGTGATATAACTGAACAGCGTATCGACCTTGAAAAAGAGTTTATTAACCTAGAAAATCACATCGAGCGTGCAGAAGAACGAAAGCACGATATTTTGACAAAACTTATTGACAAATATGATGTGCCATACTCAGAAATGATGTGTTTTTCTACTGAACTAAGCAAAAATGAGCTAAAAAACATTGTTTCCGACCTAAATTTACAAATAAAAGGGCTTGGAAACATAAATTTAGACTCTATTGACGAGTATATTACTATAAAAGACGAATATGAGGAACTTTTTGTTCAAGTTGATGATATTAAGAAATCAAAACTTGAAGTTGATAAGCTTATTTTCACAATTGAAACTGAAATGAAAGATGTTTTTATAAAAGAATTTAACAAAATAAATTCAACTTTCGAAGATGTTTTTTGCCATCTTTTTGGTGGTGGATATGGTATTTTAGAACTTTCTGACCCTGAAGACGTTCTAAATAGTGGCATCGAGATTTACGTTTGCCCTCCTGGAAAAAAAGAAAAATCGCTTAGCCTGCTTTCTGGTGGAGAACGCGCTTTTGTCGCTATTGCAATACTTTTTTCAATCGTTACCTGCAAGCCGACTCCGTTTTGTGTTCTAGATGAAATCGACTCTGCTTTAGACGACATAAATGTTACTAAATATGCCGAATATTTAAAAAATAACTGTATTAACACGCAATTTATTGTTATAACTCATAGAAAAGGAACAATGCAAAGCGCCGATATTCTTTATGGTGTCACTATGGAGAATAAAGGTGTATCTAAATTACTAAAAATGAAACTTTAAGGAGATAAAAATGGGGTTTTTTGATAAAATTAAAGATAAAATAACCAAAACAACGCAAGCTGTAACCGATAAAGTCGATGCTATTTTCTCGACTTTCCACGAAATCGACGATGATATGCTCGACGAACTCGAAGAGGCGCTTATTCTGTCCGATTTAGGGCCTTATGTTGCTGCAAATTGCCGAAAAGAGCTTGAAAAACGTGCAAAACTTAAGCGTGTTGAGAATGCAGAGCAGTTAAAAGCTGTTTTAAAGGAAATTTTAGTCGAAATGATGGTTGAAAATCAGCCAATAGTTTGCGAAACGAAACCGTCGATTATTCTGGTAATCGGTGTAAATGGCGTTGGAAAGACCACAACTATCGGTAAACTTGCCACAAAATACGTTTCAGAGGGCAAAAAAGTTCTACTTTGCGCTGGTGACACTTTTAGAGCTGCTGCATCTGAGCAACTTACAATTTGGGCGGAACGTGCCGAGTGCGACATTGTAAAGCATTATGAAGGCTCGGACCCTGCTGCTGTGGTTTATGATGCGATTGCGTCTGCAAAAGCTAAAAATTCTGACATAATTATTGTCGATACTGCTGGAAGGCTTCATAATAAGTCGAATTTAATGGCTGAACTAGAAAAAATTTCGAAAATTATAAAAAATAACCTTGTAGATTGTTCAAAAGAAACGCTTTTAGCGCTTGATGCTACAACAGGTCAAAACGCTGTTAACCAAGCGAAAGAATTTTCTAAAATTTCTGAAATAACAGGCATTATTCTAACAAAACTCGACGGCACGGCTAAAGGTGGCATCGTAATTCCTATTTCAAGTGAGCTTAAAATCCCTGTGAAACTTGTTGGAATTGGCGAACAAAAAGATGATTTAATTGAATTTGATAAGGTCGATTTTGTCGACGCTTTATTCGAATAAAGTGATATAAAGGAGTAAATAAATGTCTAGACCAGATTTAAGAAGAAATGATGAAATTAGAAAAACTAAAATTATAAAAGATTTTACCAAACACGCCGACGGTTCGGTATTAATAAAACAAGGTGATACTTGGGTTTTATGTACGGCAACTATCGAAAATTCAGTTCCTCCACACGTTAAAGACACAGGAAAAGGATGGATTACAGCAGAATATTCGATGTTACCATCGTCTACAAACACTCGAAATCGTCGTGATATCTCAAAGTTAAAAATCTCTCCGAGAAGTTCAGAAATCCAACGTTTAATCGGTCGTTCTCTACGCTCAGTCGTGGATTTATCTAAACTTGGCGAACGCTCTATCGTGATTGATTGCGATGTTTTACAGGCTGATGGTGGCACGCGTTGTGCATCTATTACGGGTGGATTTGTCGCACTTAGTCTTGCTATTAAAAAATTAATTATCGAAGGTGATCTTTCGGAAAACCCTATCGTTTCTAACGTCGCTGCTATTAGCGTTGGCATAGTTTCGGATGAACCACGACTGGATTTATGCTATCTTGAAGACAGTTCTGCTCAAGTAGACTGCAATATTATAATGACAGGCGATGGAAATATTGTTGAAATCGGTGGAACAGGCGAAGAACGTCCGTTTTCTAAAGCCGAACTTGACAAAATGCTTTCTTTTGGTAAAAAAGGTATTTCAAAACTTATTAAAGAACAAGAAAAAGCTATCGGAGGAATGTAATGGAAATTGTTATTGCCTCTGCAAATGTTAAGAAAGTTCACGAAATTTCCCAAATATTGACACAGTTTGGTGTTAAAATATTAATAGCAAGAGATTTAGGTTTTACCGACGAAATAGAAGAAACAGGCACGACTTTCGCTGAAAATGCTATGATTAAGGCAAAGGCTGTTTGCAAGGCGCTTAATATGCCCGCTATCGCCGATGATTCTGGATTATGCGTCGACGCTTTAGACTGCAGACCTGGTGTTTATTCTGCAAGATACGCCGAAAATGACGAAGCTTGTATTATAAAACTATTAGGCGAAATGTCTGATAAAACAAATAGAAATGCTCATTTCGTGTCGAGCATTGCACTAGTTTTTCCAAACGGAGATGAAATCCTTGCCGAAGGCAAAGTCTTTGGCGAAATAACTCACGAAAAATCCGGCGAAAATGGCTTTGGATATGACCCTATCTTCAGAGTGCCAGAATATAATAAAACTTTTGCCGAAATAAATAGTGAAATCAAAAACAAAATTTCGCATAGAGCGAATGCATTAAACGAATTTTATAATAAATTCAAGGAATATAAAGGAGAACAATAATGTTAACAAGTAAACAAAGAGCTAATTTAAGAAAGCAAGCACACGACCTTCAATCGGTTACACAAATCGGAAAAGGTGGTCTAACAGATGCTGTTTTAGAAAGCCTAGACAAATCGCTTGAAACACGCGAACTTATTAAAATTACAATTTTAGAAACTGCTATGCTTGACACACGCGAAACTATGTCTGCAGTAGCCGAGTCTTTAGGCGCAGAGCCTGTTTCTCACGCAGGTTTTAAATTTGTAATTTACAGAAAATCGAAAAAAAATCCTCAAATCGAGATCTAAATTATGAGAATTGCTATTGTCGGAGGAACTTTTAATCCTCCTCATTTAGGTCATAAAAACATAATAGAAGAAAGTTCAAAGCTTTTTGATAAAGTGCTGATTATACCAAACAATATACCTTCTCATAAAGATATTGATTGTAATAAACCAGAATTTAGGCTTAAAATGTGTGAGATTATGTGCAAAGATATCGCTAAAACCGAAGTATTAGATATCGAGCTTAAACTTGGTGGAAAAAGTTATAGCATTGATACGTTGCACGCTTTAAAGGAAGTTTACAAAAATGATGAAATTTACTTTGTTATTGGAACGGATAGTTTTAAAACATTCGAAAAATGGAAGTGTTTTGAAGAAATTCTTAAACTGGTCACTCTTGTGGTTTTTAATCGTGATACTGACAGCAATTTGCAAAATCATAAGACATATCTCAGTGAAAAATACGGTGCGAAAGTTGATATTATCCAATCAAAAATAGTTAAAATCAGCTCTAGTGATATTAGACACAATATTTCTACGGAATATTTAGACGAAAATGTTTATGAATTTATAAAACAGAATAGATTATACGAGGTGTAAAATGGATAAAAAGATATATGACGAAATATGGGCACGATTAACACCCTCTCGAGTTAAGCACACCAAAGGCTGTATGAAAGCAGCACGCGAGCTTGCTCAGAAATGGGGTGAAAACGAAGATGATGCCGAATTTGCCATGCTTCTTCACGATATCACAAAGCATTATACAGAAAAAGAACAGTTTACATTATGCGAAAAATATGGTATAATAGTTGACAATATTGAAAAAAGCAGCTATAAATTGCTTCATGCAAAAACAGCTGCGGAAATCGCTAAACATGAATACGGTGTTTCTGAAAGTATTTATCTTGGAATTAAGTATCACACTACGCTTAGAAAGAACATGACTTTGATGGAGAAAATTTGCTATATGGCAGATTATATCGAAGAAAATCGTACTTTTGACGGTGTTTTAAAGGCGAGAGAACTTGCATTTAAAGACATCGATGAGGCGCTTAGATATTGCCTTGATATGACGATTTATGAGGTTTTGGGCAAAGGATATCTTATGCATATAGACACTATTGAAGCAAGAAATTATGTTTACGAATTAAAAGGAGAATAAAATGAGTTTAGAACTAGTTAAAAAAATGGCTAAAATCTTAGACGACAAAAAAGGTTTTGACATCGAGGTTTACCATGTAGAAGGCGAAACATCGCTTACTGAATATTTAATACTAGCTTCAGGTACTTCAAGCACGCATATTCGCTCGCTTGCAGGCTATGTTGAAGAGATTATGAAAAATGAAGAAAACACCACTGTACACCATACAGAAGGTTATAACGATACTGGTTGGGTTTTACTTGACTATGTATTCGCAGTTGTAAATGTTTTCGACCAAGAAACAAGAAAAACATATAACCTTGAAGGTTTATGGGGTCATACAGAAAAAGTAGAGTTAAATTTAGGGGAGTAATAGACATGCACCATTACGATTTTAAAAATATTGAGAAAAAATGGCAGAAAACTTGGCAAGAGGAAAATACTTATGTTACTAATCTTGACACGAAAAAGCCGAAATTTTACGCGTTAGTTGAGTTTCCATATCCATCTGGGGCAGGACTTCATGTAGGTCATCCTCGTTCGTATACTGCTCTTGATATCGTATCAAGAAAGAAAAGAATGGAAGGTTTCAATGTGCTTTATCCAATGGGTTGGGATGCATTTGGTCTACCTACTGAAAACTTTGCGATAAAAAACAAAATCCACCCATCTATCGTTACAAAAAACAATATAGCACGTTTTAAAGAACAATTATCAGAACTTGGGCTTTCTTTTGACTGGTCACGCGAAGTTAATACTACTGATCCTAATTATTATAAATGGACACAGTGGATTTTCCTTAAAATGTTTGAAAATGGACTAGCTTATAAAAAAGAGATGGCTGTAAACTGGTGTACTTCTTGTAAATGCGTTCTTGCAAACGAAGAGGTTGTTTCGGGTACTTGCGAAAGATGTAATTCGGAAGTTGTTCAAAAAGACAAAAACCAATGGATGCTTGCTATCACAAAATATGCCGATAGATTAATCGACGATTTAGACGATCCTTCTATCAATTATATCGAACGCGTTAAATCTCAACAAAAAAACTGGATAGGTCGTTCTAAGGGTGCAGAAGTTACTTTCAAAACAACAGCTGGTGACGATTTAGTGGTATATACTACTCGTCCAGACACTCTTTTCGGAGCAACTTACATGGTTATAGCTCCTGAGCATCCTTATGTTGACAAATGGAATTTAGATAACAAAGCCGAAGTAATTGCATACAGAGAAAATTCTGCGAAAAAATCAGAGTTTGAACGTACAGAGCTTGTAAAAGACAAAACAGGCGTAAAACTTTTAGGTGTCATGGGTATTAACCCTGTAAACGGAAAAGAAATACCTATCTATGTTTCTGACTATGTAATGATGTCTTATGGAACAGGTGCTATTATGGCAGTTCCTGCACACGATACTCGTGACTATGAATTTGCGCAAAAATTCGGTTGTGATATCGTAGAAGTTGTTGCTGGTGGTGATGTTTCAAAAGAAGCATTCACAAACACACAAACAGGCAAAATGGTAAACTCTGATTTCTTAAATGGATTAGAAGTAGCCGAAGCAAAAGAAAAAATCATTGCTTTCTTAGACGAAAAAGGTATTGGTGTACCAAAAACTAATTATAAACTACGCGACTGGGTATTCTCAAGACAGCGTTATTGGGGAGAACCTATTCCAATCGTAGATTGCGCTAAATGTGGACTTGTTGCCGAGCCTTATGAAAACTTACCACTTACTCTACCTATGGTAGAAGATTTTGAACAAACAGAAGACGGACGCTCTCCTTTAGCAAAATGCGAAGATTGGGTTAACACTTCTTGTCCAAAATGTGGTGGTCACGCTGTTCGTGAAACAGACACAATGCCACAATGGGCTGGTTCGTCTTGGTATTACTTACGTTATATCGACCCTACAAATGATGAAGCAATAGCGTCTGAAGAAGCTTTAAACTACTTTACGCCAGTAGATTGGTATAACGGTGGTATGGAGCATACAACACTTCACTTACTATATTCAAGATTTTGGCATAAATTCTTATACGACATTAAAGTAGTGCCTACAAAAGAGCCGTATGCGAAGAGAACTTCTCATGGTATGATATTAGGCGAAGATGGCGAAAAAATGTCTAAATCGCGTGGTAATGTCGTAAACCCAGACGATATCATTAATGAGTATGGCGCAGACACTATGCGTCTATATGAAATGTTCATCGGTGACTTTGAAAAAGTTGCAAAATGGTCATCAAGTTCTATCGTTGGTTGTAAACGTTTCTTAGACAAAATTTGGGCTTTAAGTGAAAAAGTAAAAGGTGGAAACGATTATCAAGAACAAAATATGGTTTTAATGCATAAGACTATTAAAAAAGTTTCTGAAGATATCGAGAATTTAAAATTCAACACTGCAATTGCTGCTTTGATGGCATTGCTAAATGAAATTAAAGATATAAATATGGCAGAGTATAAAACTTTACTTGCACTAGTAAATCCATTTGCACCTCATATTACCGAGGAAATTTGGAGAAATATCGGCGAGAAGTCTATGTTATCTCTTGATAAGTTCCCAAAATACGATGAAAGCAAAACTATCGAAGATGTAATCGAAGTACCGGTACAAATCAACGGTAAATTAAAATCTGTTGTGAAACTACCACTAGATTGCGAACAAGACGAAGCTTTAGCTGTTGCATTTGCTGATGAGAAAGTAAAATCATCAACAGAAGGAAAAAACATCGTAAAACAAATCTATATCAAAAATAGAATGATAAACCTAGTTATAAAATAGCCACAAGATGTAGATGCATTTGCCTTCGGCGTGTTTCAGACGAAAATTAATGGTATTTGTAGGGGACGGCGTCCTCGACGTCCCGTTAATTTCAGACGAAATTTGTAGGGACGACCCTTGTGGGTTGTCCTTGCACATTTTCATCATAGGCAAAACGTAACAGGCAATACCATTCTGTACATAAATCTTATAAATTTCTATTTATAAAAATTACTCAAAAATAATTGTTGACAAATGCTCAAAAATTCGCTATAATAGAATAGCAATTATTAAGGCTTTATAAGCCAAATTATCAAAAGTGTCAACTTACGGAGGGAGGGAACAAAATGTCAGAAGTTCGCGTAAAAGAAAATGAATCTTTAGATTCTGCTCTTAAAAGATTTAAAAGATCTTGTGCTAAAGCGGGCGTGTTATCCGAGCTACGTAAAAGAGAACACTACGAAAGTCCAAGTGTTAAACGTCGTAAGAAATCTGAGGCAGCACGTGCGAAAAAGAAAAAATTCTAATAGAATTTTATATTTTAAGACTATCTTCTTAGATAGTCTTTTTTGTATCTATAAATAAGTATATCTCTGAAATTTCCGTTTTAAGCGTAGTTTTTGTTTAATATACCAAGTATATTACCGCGAGTATTTTGTTCACAATTTGCCTGTCTTTTGCGTTTAATATACATATACTGCATTTGTATAACCAAAATGTTTGTATCATTAATCCTTAACCAAAAAAAATAAAAACCGAACACCTCTGCTATGCATTAAACAGAGTGTGTTCGGTTATTTTCTTTATTATTAAAGGTGAAAAAATAGCTAAATTTAAGCTTATTAAGATATAAATACTGACTAAATTGCTTTCAAATTACTAATTTTAAGCAAAAAATAAAGAGCATCTTTCGATACTCTTCATCTTGGTGCGAGCGAACTCTTTAAATCCGAACACTCTATATCTGCTAAACTAACAGTTTTTGAGCCGTCCTTATAATTGAATGTAAACGTTATTTCGTCATCGTATAGGTAAATTGCATTGACAAAACCGTCTACTAATGCCTGTCTGCTGTCTTCGCTTTGCAAATCAAGCTCTCTAAACTTCAAAATCCAAAACTTAATATGGTCTTTTGAAAGTAAAGGTTTTTCCATTTCTTCATTTGCTAAGCTGATAGAAAGGTCTGTTTTTGTCTGTTCTAATTTTTCAAGTCTGTCTTTTGTCGACGGAGTGATTATCCCTTGTTCGATTGCTCGAATCATATTATCAATCGCACGAGTTGTTTCTGCTATTTGCTTTTTAAGTTGAGGAATAGCTGTATTTTCTTTCATTTGCGACTCATACGCTATGTTTGTGATTTCGTTTATAAAATTATCATCTGCTAATAATTTTGCAGTTTCATCTATAACAACGCTCTCGATAAAGTCTTTGCGAACAGTTTTTTTATCACAACCTTTGCGATTTTTCACATTGGCACATTTGTAATATTGATGAAAAGTACCATTTCTACTCGTGCCACTTTCGCCAACCATATATGCACCACATTTACCACAAAAAAGTTTCGTTGTAAGCAAATACATATCTTTTTTTGCCTTAAATCTCGCTGGTGCTTTTTTGTTTTTCGCCATTCTGTCTTGGGCTTTTTTAAACAAATCATCATCAATTATTCGTGGCATACCATCTGGAATTACGATATCTGAATAAATATATTCACCTAAATATCTGCGATTTTTAAGAAGTGTTTTAACACCATCGATACCCAAATCACCACCACGATAATTTTTTACACCATGTTCTTTAAAATAATCAACTAAATTTTTAATCGATGTACCATTTACATATCGTTTAAATGCTTCAACTACAAATGGAGAAATCAAATTATCAATTTGGAAAAATTGTTCGTCATCAATATAATAACCAACTGGTATTCCACCGCCATTAAATTTGCATTTTAAAGCATTTTCGGTAAGTCCACGAGTAACTTTTTCTGATAAATCAGCCGAATAATACTCAGCAAAACCCTCAAGCATTGCTTCTAAAAGTATACCAGATGCATCATCTGCAATGGTTTCTGTCGCTGATACAACTTTTACATTATTCTTTTTTAGTATTGTTTTGTAATGAGCCGAATCATATCTATCCCTTGAAAATCTATCAAGTTTCCATACAATTACAACTTCAAATTTATGCTTATTACTATCTTTAATCATCTGTTGAAAGTCTGGTCGGTTGTCGCTTTTAGCTGACATCGCTCTATCAATATATGTATTAATTACGGTCATTCCCTTGCTTTCAGCAAAAGCTAAACTTTCACGAATTTGACCTTCAATACTTTCCTCACGTTGATTATCTGATGAATATCTTGCGTAAATTACTGCATTCATAATATCTTCTCCTTCCTTCGGTATTTGCATTGTAGCTTAGAAATTGAGTTTTTGCAAGTTAAATTTTATTTTACTACACTTTTTTATTCTTTTTCTTCTTTAACACAATGATAATACATCTCTCCACATCCATAGAATTCAGCTGGTGCTGAGTATGGTGCTATTTTAGAAAATGTAGGATCCATTGCACCAATTGACCATACATATTCACATTTCGCTGGACATAGTGTTTCTGTTGGCTCATTTCCCGCTGCCGCAGATATTGTAATATTTGCATTTTTAGCTTTTTTTAACGTTTCCTTTAACTTGCAGTCTTCCGTGCAAACCCTTTTTGAACCAAGTGATATATTGATTATATGAACTTGCTTATCAATACACCATTCAACGCCTCTAATCAGATTAGTGTAAAAGGCTTGTTTATTTTTATCTGCTACTTTTGCAACATATAAATCTATATCTGGAGCCGTAGCCAAGCATACTAATGCACAACTCGTCCCGTGACCATTTAAGTCTTCTATTCCCTCGCCTGTAAAGTCAACATACTCTTTGAGGGCTCTTTTGATTAATGGATGTTCCATGACCACTCCAGTATCTAAAACTGCACTTTTCCTTCCTTTTCCCGTATATCCCGCATCGTGCCAGCTTTTTATATTTGCTAATTCCAAATATTTATCATTTTTCAAAACAAGATATGACTTTGTTTCATCATCGTAAAATTTTTTCATCTATTTTTTCGCCTCCTCAATAAAAGATTTCACCTCATCTGCAGTGTATCCTTCCGTTTTCAGCTCAATACGATCTCTTCTTATTTTAATATCTGCTTTTTTTGTGGTTGAAAATCTTTTAACAAGTTCTAATATATATTTTTCAATAACAGGATATATATTAGGGTCACTGTTGAAAAAAATACCTAATATTGCAACCGCGCATTCTATTTCGTCTAAACTACAGCCGTGAAAATCAGCTTTCTCAATCGTACAACTTTCTTCTTGATTAAAAAGTTTATCAGCTACAGGAATAAATTCCTTATTTAAAAAATCAATTAGATCTTCTTCATATTTTTTCGGAACTTCAATATAATAACTCATAATATTCTCTCCTATATATTCTCAAATTTTATTTCAACAAATTTTTCTGCAAATCCTCAAGTGTTTTAATATAATCTT
>CAYJLC010000019.1:4551-37515 GCA_964370735.1 uncultured Oscillospiraceae bacterium | reverse complement strand
AAGTTTAAATTTTTATTATGTATATCTTGACACAGGCTAACCAAATGCTAATCGGTATGAAAATGGAGGACACTGTTGAGCTTGCACAAATGATTACCGAAGAAAAAGTTCCTGAAGAAGTAATTATCGAAGAAAAAGTTTCAGCGGTTGAACAAGATATAGAAGCATAATCAAATAAGGCATAATAGTGGTGGTGAAATTTCACCACTGCTATTTTATTTAATAGGAGAAAAATATGAAACTTGAAAAATTAATTTTAACAAAAAATAATTGCTATAAATATGGTAAAACTCAAAAAATAAAAGGCATTATGTTACATTCAACAGGTGCAAATAATCCGAATTTGAACAGATATGTAGGGCCTGATGATGGAAAACTAGGGAAAAATCGCTATAATAATCATTGGAATCAACCGAAACCATCGGGATTATCGGTGTGTGTGCATGGTTTTATAGGGAAAGATAAAGATGGAATAATTCGAACATATCAGACACTTCCTTGGAATTATGTAGGATGGCACAGTGGCACAGGTAGGCTTGGTTCTAAAAAAAATGCGAATAAAAATGGGTATATAGGCATCGAAATTTGTGAAGATAACTTAAAAAACAGAACATATTTTAATGCTGCGTATAGAGAGGCTTTAGAGCTTTGTGCATATTTATGTAAGCTTTATAAACTTGACCCTGAAAATATAATTTGCCATAGTGAAGGCTATGAAATGGGGATTGCATCGAATCATTCGGATGTAATGCATTGGTTTCCGAAGCATGGGAAGTCGATGGATAGATTTAGAAATGATGTAACTTATGAAGTGAATAAATCGAAACCAAAAACGACTGCACCTGTAAAAAAATATTATAGAGTTCAAGTTGGGGCATTTACAAAAAAAGAAAGTGCCGAGGCACTAGTGAAAAAACTTAAAGACAAAGGTTTTAAAAATTCAATTATAAAATATAGCTAGGAGGGGATTTTATGGATGACGACAAACCTTTACTATCAAAAATCAGCACAAAAAATGTAGCATTTATAGGACTTATTTCAATTTTTTCAGTGCTATTAGCACAATCTGCATTAGGACTATTTGTCGAAATGGATGTAGAGGAACTTGCGCAAATAGATATTGTTTTCAGGACAGCAATGAGTTCGATTTTCGGCTATCTTATGAGTATGGTATCGACGAGTGACTTTATGGTTAAGCAAAGGGTAATTAAAACTAATGTAAATAGTGCAAAGACTATTGGATTTAACACTACTAACGATGAAAACATTACAAAATTTGCTTATAACAGTGAAAACCCAACGAATGAAGTAGCTACAAAGATTGAAACTGCGCCAGTAGTTTTAGAAAAACCTGCAAAAACTTTTGCGATTAATCTGCAAATTATAGTTTTATCGCTAGTTTGTATATTTTGTCTAGTGATTTTGCTTATTGTGCGGAATTTCAGCGAACTTATTGTGTCAAATTCTACGAATGCAGTCACTATTTCAACTTATCGTGATATTATTTCAGGGACGATAGGTGCACTTATAGGTTTATCTCGCACGAATTAATATTGATTAATTTGCGAAAATATGTTATATTAGAAGTAAATCAATATTAAGGAGTATTATAATGACTATTTTAGGGAAAAAAAGAGCAATCGACCATCTGAATTTATCAGTTCCAAACATTGAGGAAGCAAAAGAGTATTACACAAAAACATTAAATTTCGAAGTTATAGCAGAATTTAACGGTGGGGGACTAAAATTCGCATTTGTGTCGGATGGCACAATAGTCTATGAATTATTAGAAAATACATCACTTGAAAAGGCTATTTTTGAGCATATTGCGTATGTTTCAGACGATATTGAGGCAGATTATAACTATTTTAAAGAAACTGATAGCAGTCTTTTGACGACAGAAATAGGGCATTTAGATTTTCTTTTTGAAAATGGCATTAAATACTTTTTTATAAAAGGTGCAGCCGACGAGAGAATAGAATTTATTCAAGTATTATAGAAAAAACGTGCCAAAAAGGCACGTTTTTTTAGAAAATTATTCGCTTATTTGTCACAATCATATCCATTTTAATATCAAAGTTATCATAAGGGATGAAGTCTGAAATTTGTTCATCAAAGCAAATTCCAACTTTTATTCCTTGTTTGTTTCTAAGGAATTTGTCGTAATAGCCTTTGCCGTAGCCAATTCGGAATTTATCTTCGGAAAAAGCAAGCGCAGGCACGATTATAATATCAAAAATATCGGAAGTAGGCAGGCTGTCTATTGGCTCTAGAATATCGAATGCTCCGATTTCAAGGTCGGCAAAAGAAGAAATTTTGTGAAAAAGCATATCATCACCATAAACTTTTGGCAGAAAAAGTGCAAATTCATTCATAATTTTTTGATTTATATCAAAAGTGTCTACCTCTGAACCGAAGCTTGAATATGAAAAAATATTTTGTGCATTTTTGAAAATTTCTAGAGAAAATAAATTGCTTTTAATAGACGCTATGTCGCGATTTTTAATATTATTTCTTAATACTTTCGCTTTAACGCGAAATTCGGCTTTAGCTGACAACATTTACATACTCACCTGTCAAAAATCCTTTGATATTATCTTCTAAGCTACCTAAAAGACGCTTTCTAGTATCAGTTGGTGCCCACGCAACGTGAGGTAAAATGATTGTGTTTTTTGTAGCAATTAGCATGTCATCTGGCATTGGTGGCTCATTTGTTAGCACATCAGCACCAAAAAATGAAATTTTACCACTATTTAATGCAGAAACGAGCGCATTTTCATCGATAACTCCACCACGAGCAGTGTTAATTAGCGAAACTCCGTCTTTCATTTTTGAAATAGAATCGGCATTAATAAGCTTAGTAGTTTCGGCTGTTAGTGGAAGATGAAGAGAAATAAAGTCAGAATTTTTATAGATTTCATCGAGTGAAGCAAATTTCAAAGTTTCAGTTTCTAGCGAATAATCAGGACTTCTTTTATACGCTAAAACGTTCATTCCTAGAGTTTCACATATTTTGGCAACTTTATAGCCAATGTCACCCATTCCGATTATACCGATAGTTTTAGAAAAAAGTTCTGATTGTTTAATCGCCCACATATCTGGGTTATCAAATCTATCCCATTTTCCATCTTTAACAAACTTATTGAAACTAGATGTTCTATTTGCAATTTCTAAAAGCAAACCAATTGTATATTGGGCTACTGCATAGGTGCTATAAGCTGGAATATTCGATACGACGATACCTTTTTCTTTTGCATATTTTGTATCCACAAGGTTAAAACCAGTCGAAAGAGTGCTTATAAATTTAAGATTTTTTGCAAAATCCATTTCGGTTTTACCGAGTTCAATTCGGTTTTCAATAACGATATCAGCGTCTTTAATTCTGTCAAGAACTTCGTCTTTTTGTGTATCGTAATACACAGTAAGCTCGCCATATTTCTTCAAAATATCAAAATTTAATTCGTCTTGAGCCACATGGCAACCATCTAAAACAACAATTTTCATAATTCACCTCATAATGTTAATTTTAAGAAGTGCTACCTTTTTGGGGTAGCACTTTTCTTAGTTTTCAGTATCAGTTGCAGGAACTGCGTTGTCAGATTCAAAAGCATCTGAATTATCTTCAGGGTTTGCCTCTGGATTTACCTCAGGGGTTTCCGTTGAATCTGTTTCTTCCTCTGGGATATTGTCACCATCAGTAGGTGGAACTTCATCAGGGTCAGTTTCACCCTCTGGATTTGTAGGATTTAGAGGGTCTTCTGGGTTTAAAGGATTTCCCTCTGGGTCTAAGCCACCTTCTGGGTCAAGTAGTGCAGTTTCTTCTGTGTGGTCTTCACAAGGAAGTCCAGTATAAGTTGTCGGTGTGCCACCAGGAGAACGCAATGCAGGAACACCTTCGCCGATTGGCGGGTTATTGTAGCTTACAGTCCATTGCTCGTCTGTTAGGTATACAGAACCTTCAAACAGTCTTGTAAGGTCAAGTAAAACGCGTTCGTCAACAAGCTCTGGTGGGCAGTATTCATTTGCAATAGCACCATTTGTAATATCAATCGGAATAGGAGCATGCATAGTACAAGTTTCTGTTGGAATATCACTAGCTGCAATATATCCAGAAGCCACTCGGCTACCACGAACGTCGTGTGCGCAATATTCAGATGGAAGTAAACCAGAATCTAAACAGTAGCTTACAGAAACAAAATCAGTAGGGTCAGGGAAGCTTTTTGCCTCTAAGCCTTCGTGGATTGGGTTCATAACATCTTGCCATAAATTCTTTGTACCACTATAAGTTTCTAATGCTTCAGGGTTATCATATCCCATCCAAGTTACAGCAGTGTAATACGGAGTAGAACCTGCAAACCATAAGTCGTGTCGGCTATCTGTTGTACCTGTTTTACCGTAAGTTTCCATATTCGGAACTTTATATCCATAAGCAGTACCACCAGCTGCATTTACAACATTCGATAAAACTTGACGAGTATAATGAACAGTATTTGGATTATTGAAAATTAATGTGCTTTCGTTTACTCTATTGTCTAAAATGATTTCGCCATTAGAATCGGTAATATGCGTGTATAAAATTGGCTCAATGTAATTACCATCATTTGCAATTGCAGTGTAGGCAGCAGTCATTTCTAAAACAGTAACACCTTGAGTCATACCACCTAAAGATAGGGCTGCAAGACCATGTGTATCTGCTTCAACTAGAGTTGTAAAACCAAAGCTTGATTCTAAGAAATTATAAGAATTTGTAACACCGTACATTTGTAATACTTTGGCAGCAATTGTATTTGTAGAAACTCTAACTGCGTTTGTTATTGTTTCACGTCCAGAATAAACTCTGTCAACATTTTTAGGCCAGCCAGTTATTGATGTTGTAAATTCGATAGGGGAGTCATCGAGAACTGATATTGGTGTTATAAGCCCTGCTTCAAAGGCTGGAGCATAAACTGCTAGTGGTTTGATTGAAGAACCAGGTTGACGAGGTGAGTTAACACGATTTAAAACCCTTGCGCCCTCTTTTTCGCCACGTCCACCGACAAGTCCTGCGACATATCCAGTAGAATTATCGATAACAACCATTGCAGCCTCTGGTAAATCACCGTTTTTGCCAGTGATTGTTGGATAATTTTCTTCATTTTTGAAGACTGCTTCCATGTGAGTTTGAACAGATGTGTCAACAGTAGCATGGATATTTAAACCACCAGAATAAAGTAGGTTTGCAGCTGTTGTTTCAGAGTAGCCTTTTTGATCTACTAAATCATCTAAAATTTGATCGACTAATGCATCGACAAAGTAAGACTGAGTAGTAGCAAGGTCATTTACATATTCTTCAAAAGCATATACCATTTCGTAGTCCAACGCGTCTTCATATTCAGAGGTTGAGATATAGCCTTGTCTATGCATTTCGAAAAGAATTGTTTCTTGACGAGATTTTACATTTTCAGGAAATCTGAAAGGATCATATAATGATGGGTTATTTGTAATACCAGCAATTGCAGCACATTCAGCTAGATTTAATTCAGATAAATCTTTGGCAAAATAAGTTGTAGCAGCCGTTGATACACCATAAGCCGAGCGTCCGAAGTAAATTGTATTTAGATATAATTCTAAAATTTCATCTTTTTCAAGTTTTTCTTCGACATTCAGTGCAGATAAAACTTCGGTAAGTTTTCTTGTTACTTTAAAATCATTATTACCAGTAGCATTTTTGATTAACTGTTGAGTTATAGTTGAACCACCGTAGCTGTCGCCTAAAGGTAAAACCCAGTTAAGCGCTGCACCGATAGTTCTCTTCCAGTCAACACCATTATGCTCATAAAAGTCATCGTCTTCAATTGCTATAAATGCGTGTTGCAAGTCAAGTGGGATATCAGCAAGATCAACTTCAACCCTGTTTTCTCCACCATGAAGAGTTTCAAGTTCAAAGTATTCGCCAGTTTCTTTGTTCTCGGCATACACTTTACTTGTAAGATTTAGCGTTATAGAAGCAACGTCTACATCTGAAATTGGTACTAAGTGATCGTTTATATAATTTGCGAAAACAACTCCACAAATACAAGCAGTAGTGATACCGATTAGTATTAGAGAAAGCATGATTTCTGAGAATATTTTAATTCCTTTTTTAATATTTTTCAATTTAAACCTCCGTTTTGGGTCTTTTAACTATGATTAGTTTTTGGAAATTACTAAACTATATCCGTACAATTTGTTTAAATTTTAATAAGATGGTTAAAATGAAACAAAAATATGAAAGGAAATAATATGAAAAAATATGTAATTTCGCTTGTTTTAACTATTAGTGCCATTATGCTAGTAGCAAGTTTTCCGAAAAATCAACAAATCGAGCCCGTAAATATTGAGCTAGGCGAAGAAATTCCGATAATAAAGCCAGAAATATTATATATTGCTAGAATATTAGACGGAAATGTCGCAATATATGTTCCGGGGAGTGATGCGCCATATATTGTGACAGATATTAATGTAAAAACGCTTCCGTCTGCCGACCAAGAAAGTCTTTTAGAAGGCATTATTATTGATGAAAACTATACTTTAGCTAAGTTTTTAGAAGACTTTGGCTCTTAGTTTTTATAAGACCATGTAACACCTTGAGGTGTATCTTTTAAAATTATTCCTCTTTCGGCTAAATCATCACGAATTTTGTCAGAAAGAGCGAAATCTTTGTTTTTTCTCGCATCTTGTCTTTGTGCGATTAAATCTTCGATTTCTTGGTCAAGATTTTTTTCTGCTTTAGCAGTTGCAATGTTTACTACTGAGCACAATTCATCAAGAACAGCTTTTGCGCGAGAAAGTGTATCTTTCGATGGATTTTCTCCATTTGCAATTGTATTTATATCACGAACTAGGTCAAATATAACAGAAATTGCATCAGCAGTGTTTAAATCATCGTTTAAAGCATCGATAAATCTAGTTTTGTAAATAGAAAAATCATTAGTTTCTTTTTCTTCGTTTGTTGCAGTAGATAATTTGAAATCTAAATTATCAATAGCGTTGTAAATTCGTTCTAAAGCAGATTTAGATTGCTTTAAAGAGTCCTCAGAGTAATTTATTGGGCTTCTGTAATGAGCAGAAAGCATAAACATTCTTATAGCCTCATAGCCATAAACTTCGGCAGCTTCACGCACCATAAAGAAGTTATTTTTTGACTTACTCATTTTTTCATTGTCAACAGTGATAAAGCCGTTATGAACCCAATAATTTGCAAAAGTACAACCGTTAGCACACTCAGATTGAGCAATTTCGTTTTCGTGGTGAGGGAAAGCTAGGTCTTTACCACCAGAGTGAATGTCGATTTGTGTGCCTAAATATTTTCTGCTCATAGCCGAACATTCGATATGCCAACCCGGTCTGCCTTCGCCCCAAGGAGTGGTCCAAGAAGGTTCGCCTTCTTTTGCATTTTTCCAAAGTGCAAAGTCAAGAGGGTGTTCTTTTTTTGAATTTGCTTCAATTCTAGCGCCAACTTCAAGGTCTTCTAGTGGTTGATGAGATAATTTTCCGTATCCATCGAATTTCATAGAACGGAAATAAACATCACCATCTACCGCATAAGCATAGTCTTTTTCGATTAAATCGCTGATGATATTAATGATTTCATCCATACAATCGGTAGCCTTTGGATGAAAAGTAGCTTCTTTTACGCCTAAAGCTTTGGCATCTACATAGTATTCTTTGATGTATCTGTCTGCGATTACATCAAAAGTAACACCTTCTTCGTTTGCTTTTTTGATAACTTTATCGTCAATGTCAGTGAAGTTTTGCACAAATTCTACTTTATAGCCAGTATATTCGAAAAATCTACGCATTACATCAAAGATAATGAACGGTCTCGCATTACCAATGTGAAAATAATTGTAAACAGTAGGTCCACAAGAATACATTTTTACAACGTTTGGTGTAAGTGGAATAAACTCCTCTTTTTGCATTGTAAGTGTATTAAATAGTTTCATTTTGCCTCCTAATTGTCCTTAAAGACATCTTTCATTTTTATAAAATAATCTATACCAGAGTATATTGTAACAAAAGTTATAATATAAGCTGTCCATTCAATAATAGAAGAATAAGACATACTATAAGCAGGATTTTGCATAGTTTCAATGTATGCAAGTAGCATAATTAGGCAAATACCCACCATCTGGATAGTTGTTTTTACTTTTCCAGACCACATAGCAGGAACAACGATTTTTTTCTCAATCGCGATATTTCGCATAGTGACCACCATAAATTCCCTTGCTATGATTATTGTAACCAAAACACTGCTCATTAAGCCTCTTTCGATAAAAAGCAAAAGGGCAGAAAAAACAAGAAGTTTATCGGCAGTAGGGTCCATAAATTTCCCAAAATTAGTAACTAAATTCATTTTTCTAGCTAAATATCCGTCTACAAAGTCACTAATACTTGCTAAAATGAATATAATCAATGCCATCAAATAATTTTCTAAATAGAGAAAATACATAAAAAACGGGATTGCGATAACGCGTGCCATTGTTATGATATTTGGCAAATTCATATATTAAATCTCCTTTAATATTCCTTTTAAATATGGATCAAAAAGCTCAGAAATTTCGACATTTACAAAAGTTCCATCTTTAATATCAGTTTCACTTTCAAAGAATATTTTTCCATCTATATCTAGTGAATCGGCAAAACTTCTGCCATAAAACATAGAAAATTCTTCATCAAATCCGTCTACAAGAACAGTTACATTTTTGCCAATTTGGTTTTCATTGTATGAATCAATGATTCTAGATACAATTTCTTCGGCAGTTTTTTGACGAGAAAGTTTAACATCTTCGGCGATTTGTTCCATATCGTATGCTTCAGTGTCTTCTTCTCTTGAGTAAGCAAAAACACCAGCACGCTCGATTTTAGTTTCTTCTAAAAATTCGCATAATTCTTTGAATTCTTCTTCAGTTTCGGTCGGTAAACCAACAATTAAACTTGTTCTTAAAACTGCATTTGGAATTTTCGAGCGTATTTTTGAAACTAATGTTGTAAGATATTCTCTATCTCCACGACGTTTCATAAGTTTTAAAATTCTATCATTAATATGTTGCATTGGCATATCAAAATAGTTCAGGATTTTGTCATTATTTGCGATAAAGTCGATTAATTCATCGGTAACAAGTTCAGGATATAGATAATGCAGTCTAATCCACTCGATACCTTGCACTTTACATAGCTCTTCTAGCAATGCAGTTAATTTATATTCTTTATATATATCTTTTCCGTATCTTGTAACGTCTTGGGCGATTAAAATGATTTCTTTTGTACCATTTTCTGCTAAGACTTCTGCCTCGCGAACAATATTTTCGATGCTTCTTGAGCGATATTTTCCACGAAGTTTTGGAATGATGCAGAAAGAACAGCGATTATTGCACCCTTCAGAAATTTTGATGAATGCAGAGTGACCACTTGTTGTGATTGCGCGCTCAAGTTCAAGGTTTATCTCGTCGATATTGTCAAAATATGAAACCCTTTCGTTTGAATTTGCTTTTTTAACAGCATCAACAATCAAATCGTAACTACCAGTACCCAAAATAGCATCAACTTCAGGGATTTCGTTGAAAACTTCTTCTTTGTAACGCTCAGTTAGACAACCAGTAACCACGACACCTTTAATTTTGCCATCTTTTTTATAAGAAACTACGTCTAAAATATGGTCAATTGCCTCTTTTTTTGCACTTTCTATGAAACCACAAGTATTTATAATGCAAACATCGCATTCAGAAATGAACGAAGTAATTTCCATTCCTTCTTCAAGCATTTTTGCAAGCATTTGCTCGGAATTTACAAGGTTTTTGGAACAACCGAGCGAAATTAAATTTACTTTTATAGACATTTTAGTCCTCCAGATTTTGTTTGTATAGAGAAAAACCTGTGTTAATCTCGTCGTAAGAAAAGCCTTTTCGCACAAGAGAGGCTTTCGCTTTTTCATTTTGTTTATAGTCGCTTATGTCACCTCTTAATTTTGTATCAAAAAGTGATAAAATCTTATCATAATCGACTGAAAAGTCGCGAGTTTTTTCAGAAATAATTGAAGAACTTAACTTTCTTTTGTAAAGTTCCTCGCGAATACGCATTTTTCCGTATCCTCGCGATTTATAAGACGTAACGATTAAATCAGCATATTCGTAGTCGTCGAGATAACGAAGTTCTAGAAGTTTTTCTAAAACTTGCTCGACAATGTCTTCAGAATAAGTAAAACCAATTAATTTTGTTCTGATTTCTTCGACAGAGTACATTTTTTTGCCCAAAATTCTAAATGACGTAGCCAAAGCTCTATCAAATTCTGGGGTTTTCATTACATATCATCCTCAAAATCGTCGGCATCTATATTGATAGACCTTGCTTTCGATGACGCTTTTGTAGTTTCGCTAGTTTCAATTACAACATCGTCACTTTCGACAGGTGCAACAGCTTTAATACCAGCTCTTTTATTTTGCTTTTCTTGTTGAGCATCATTTAAAGCTTTACGAATTTTTGTTTCAAGAAGTTCATATAAATCCGGGTTTTCAAGAAGGAAATTCTTAGCTTTATCACGACCTTGACCAAGTCTAGTTTCGTCCATGCTAAACCAAGCGCCAGCTTTTTTTACAAAGCCAAACTCAACACCTAAGTCGATAAGTTCACCGGTTTTTGAGATACCTTCTCCGTACATAATGTCAAATTCAGCACGACGGAAAGGAGGGGCAACTTTATTTTTAACGATTTTTACTCTTGTACGAGAACCAATTTGTTCTTCACCATTTTTGATAGCTTCGCCTTTTCTAACATCTAAACGAACAGACGCGTAGAATTTAAGTGCTTTACCACCCGTAGTAACCTCAGGGCTACCATAAGAAATACCGATTTTATCACGAAGTTGGTTAATAAATACAACAACGCAGTTAGTTTTTGCGATGATACCTGCAAGTTTTCTTAAAGCTTGCGACATTAGTCTAGCTTGAAGACCCATGAAAGAATCACCCATAACACCCTCGATTTCCGCTTTTGGAGTTAAAGCCGCTACTGAGTCGACAACTACTACGTCTAAAGCACCAGAACGAACTAAAGCCTCAGTGATTTCTAAAGCTTGCTCACCTGTATCAGGTTGTGCAACAAGTAAACTGTCAACATCAACGCCTAAAGCTTTTGCGTAAACAGGGTCTAAAGCATGCTCGGCATCTATAAATGCAGCATCGCCACCAGCTTTTTGAGCTGAAGCTACGATATGAAGTGCAAGAGTAGTTTTACCAGAAGATTCAGGGCCATAAACCTCGATAATTCTTCCTTTTGGTACACCACCAATGCCTAAAGCCACGTCAAGTGATAAAGAACCAGTTGAAATTGCTTCCACTTTCATGTGCGATTCTTCGCCAAGACGCATAACAGCACCTTTACCATATTGTTTCTCTAGTTGCGCAAGCGCTGTTTCTAAAGCTTTCTTTTTATCCATTTTTTCCTCCTAAATTGTTGCGATAGCGATTCTATAAACGCCACACAAATCCTTTTTAATTTCTATATTTTTGTAATTGTTTTTTTCTAAAATTTTCACGATATCATCGTGCTGATTAATTCCGTATTCTAATATAATTATACCATTAATATTTAGATATTTTTTAAAGTTTTTGCAAATTTCTTCGTAAAATATAAGACCACTTTCGCCACCTTCTAAAGCCAACATCGGCTCGTGCTCACGAACATCAATGTCTAGAGTTTCAATATCTTTTTTTGGGATATATGGTGGGTTTGAAACGATTAAGTCAAATTTATGAGGGAAATCTATATGTTCTAGTGCATTTCCTTGTAAAAAATTGACGTTTACGTTATTAAGTGTTGCATTTTCTTTCGCAAGAGCTAAAGCTTTTTCAGAAATATCAATTGCAGTCACATCAGAATTTTTAATGCTTTTTGCTAAAGTTATTGCAATACAGCCACTACCTGTGCAAATATCTAAGACTTTTGCACCGTTTTGGGCTAAATTTATCGCTTCTTCGACTAAAGTTTCCGTATCGGCACGAGGTATTAGCACATTTTCATTAACTTTAAATGGCAATGAGTAAAATTCCCATTCGCCCAAAATATATGCTAAAGGCTTGCCAGTTTTACGCAAATTTACGTTATCAATTATTGTATCATAGTCTTTTGCACTAATTGTGATGTCTTTCCAATTTGTGATTGAGTTTCTATCTAAGTTTAATGAAAATGCGCATATTTCACGAGCTTCAAGCGAGCTTTCCAGCAGTTTTTCACAGTTTTGATACACTTCATAAAGATTTACCAATTGTCTGACTCCTTATTTTCAGGAATAACACGTTTTAGTGCTTCGATAGCAACTTCAATCATGCTGTCATCAGGCTCAATAGTTGTAAGTTTTTGCAATTTAATGCCAGGATAGCGAAGTATTTGAGTGAAAAGGTTGTCATATCTGCCTGCAAAACGATTAACTTCATAAGAAAGTCCAACTACAACAGGTATTAGAACTATTTTTAAAATTGTGCGTATGATAGGGTCTGTATAAGTCACGACAGAGAAAACCAAAATACTAATTATCATAACGACAAAAAGGAAACTCGTTCCACATCTAGGGTGTTCTTTTGGCATAGAACGAACATTTTCGACAGTTAAATCTAAGTTTTTTTCGTAGCAATAAATCGCTTTATGCTCGGCTCCGTGGTACATATAAGTGCGTTTTATGTCTTCAATTTTTGACATAAGATACATATAAATCAGAAAAATTATTATTCTAACGACGCCTTCTGTAATATTTCTTAAAAAATGATTATCGGAAATATTTGACACAAATCCACCTAAAAACGATGGTAGCAAGATAAAAAGTCCGACAGAAATTATAACTGCAAATACCATTGATAGAGATAGAATGAATTTTTCGATTTTTTTCTGACCAAATTTATCAGTAAGCCATTTTTCAAGCTTTGAAGGTTCTTCGTCGTCTTCAAAACCAGAAACAGTAGCCGAGTAATTAAGTGCTTTTGTTCCTTCGGAAAGGGAAGTGGCAAGGCCATAAATTCCACGCAAAACAGGAATTTTTTTAAGCCACTCTATGCCTTTTTTATGCGTTTTTTCGGTTATATCTAGTGTTTTATCGGGTTTTCTTACAACGGTGCAAGATTTATATGGTCCACGCATTATGATGCCTTCGATTAATGCTTGACCGCCGATGGTTGTTTTTTTCATATTTCACCTAAATTTCTATATCGGAATTTAAAGGAATTAAAATTGTGACAGTTGTGCCTTCGTCTTCGACACTTTCGATTAAAAGTTCGCCTGAATGAAGTCTTATAATCTCGTCAGTAACGGCAAGACCGATACCACTTCCACGTTTTTTAGATTTACCTTTATAAAATTTTTGTTTAACAAAAGGTAAATCTTTTTCAGGGATACCTTTGCCGTAGTCTTCTATTTTAACTATAATATTTACATCGTCTTTTTCGATAGACACATCGACTTTTCCACCTTCACGACCGTATTTAGTTGCATTGTCGATGATGTTAAGGAATACTTGTTTTAGCCTGTGATTGTCTGCATTTATGTGATAATCTCCGATTTTTTTATTAAAATTAACCTCGAAAGACTCTTTTTCCATAAGCGTTCTATACATATATACTGCTTCGAAAAGTTCTCTTGAAACATCGCATAAATCTATATCTAAAGTTAATCTGCCACTTTCAAGACGACCGAAATCTAAAAGCTCTTCAACCATTGTTGTAAGCCTTGCAGACTCTTTATGGATGATAGAAAGTCCGATAGAAAGTTCTTCTGAAAGTTCATCTTCATAAGATAAAAGGGTTTCACTCCAACCACCGATTGCTGTTAAAGGTGTACGAAGTTCGTGCGAAACAGACGAGATAAAGTCGTTTTTCATACGTTCGGCAGTAGAAATTTCATCAGACATATAGTTGATGGTATCGCATAGCTCACCGATTTCATCGTCGTAGATTTTTTGCAGACGCATAGTATATTTGCCTTCGGTAATTTCCTTTGCAACAGCATTGATTTTCAAAACAGGTTCTAAAATTGACTTTAGGAAAAACTGATTTGAAACAATTATCAGCACCAAAACAGCAGCCGATAATGCTATTGAAAGTAAAATGTTTTTAATAATTTGTTGTTCGACAATTTCCAGAGAAGTCGAATAGCGAATTACGCCTACAAAGTCACCAGAAGTATAAAATAGGGGGCTTGAAACCGATAAAATTCGCTCGTTAGTTAAAACATCGAGGCCTAAGAAATAATTTGTTCCATAGCTCGAAATTGTATCTGAAACATCGGTAGTAGCAGGGATTGTTCCAGCTGTAATTCCAGAAGTAGACAGCAAAACTCGTCCGAATTCATCGATTATTTGCACTTCAATCTTGTCTTTGTCCTCAAATTCTGTAACAAATTTATCAGCACCTTCATAAAACTGCTCATAATTTGTGTTGAGATATTTGTTGAAGAATGAAGCCGAAGAAGTGGCTTGCGAGGCTAAGTTTTCTCGTACGCTTGAGTAATAATAGCTCGCAGAACTTGCAGCTGTAATTATTATGGTAGTGGCTAAAATTGCAACGACAAAACTCAAACTATTTAGTAACCATCTGCCTTTAAGACTATTGATTTGCGAGTTGGTTTTTCTTTTTAAATATTTATTAACACTTGGCATTTATAAGCCTCCAAAAAATACACATATTAATTATTATACTATTTTTTCAGAAAAAAAGCAATAGTATATAGATAAAAAATCCCAATTTGTAAAACAAACTGGGATGTGATTTAGTCTTTTAAAGTGTTACCATTTGCATCGCGATAATTTGAATCTGTAAAAATCATTACAGCCTCAACGATAGCCCAAATTTGGACACCGATTACCCCGATACCACATGTTATTGTACCACCGATGATAGTAACAAGTAGTTGAATGATACCTTTTGTCGAATAACCTAGGTAAAAATTATGGATACCAAGTGACCCTAGGAAAAATGCAAGAAGTCCAGCTGCTAGCTTAGATTTTCTATTGTCTTGCACAGGTGGGGTATAGCCTTGGTTGTAATTATTATATCCACCATTATTTTGACCATATTGTTGGTTTTGTGAATAATTTTGATTGTAGCCTTGATTATAATTTTGGTTTTGAGAATAGCCTTGATTTTGGTTAGGTGCTTCTTGAAAACCAGAGTTTGGAATGTAACCATTGCCATTTTGAGAATAGTCTTGACTTTGTTGGTTAGGTGCTTCTTGAAAACCAGAGTTTGGAATGTAACCATTGCCATTTTGAGAATAGTCTTGACTTTGGTTAGGTGCATCTTGAAAACCAGAGTTTGGAATGTAACCATTGTCATTTTGAGTTATATCGACTTCTGGCGAAACTGTTTGGCCATTGTTATCAAAGTTCGGATTTACTTGGTTATTTGTTTCAATAATGCTTGCACCACAATTTGTGCAAAAAACAGCATAATCACCATTTTCTTGATTACAATTTCTGCAAATTATCATAAAATTTTCCTCCATTTATTATAAAATACCCAAAGCAAATAGATGCTTTGGGTATTAATTATTATTGTTCTAGCGTGTTACCATTTGCATCTGTAAATGTAGGATCAGTGAAGATTTTGTAAGCATCGATGTAACCGATGATTTGAGTAACAGCAGCACCAATACCACAAGTTAATAAAGCAACAGCAGCAAAGATAATTCCTTTTTTAGTGTGACCTAAGTAGAAGTATTGTCCGCCTACTGAACCTGTGAAGATAGCAAGTAAACCTGCAACCATTTTTGATTTCATTATGTATTTCCTCCTTAAAAAAAATAGTATAATAAATTAGTCAGCTAGAGTATTACCGTTAGCATCAGTAAAGCTAGGATCAGTAAAGATTTTGTAAGCTTCGATGTAAGATAAAACTTGGATTACAACAGCACCTAAACCACAAGTAGCTAAAGATACCACTAAATAAATGATAGCTTTTTTATTGTCGCCTAAGTAGAAATGTTGAGCACCGTAGCAACCTAAAAAGATTGCTAAAAGTCCTGCTACGATTTTTGATTTTTGAGTCATAAATGTGTCCCCCTTATAGTATATTAGGTTGAAATTAGTCGATTAAAGTAACTCTTAAAGAGTTAGTGTCAGCTGAGTTTGCAAAAGGCATACCAGCAGTAACAGTGATTAAATCACCTTTTTCGCATAAGCCAGATTTTAATGCACAGTTGATAGCTTCTTTAGTAAGTTCAGCATCAGAAGTGTATTTAGAATCAGCTAAAACTGGAACGATACCCCAAGACATAGAAAGTTGGTGATAAGTTCTTAAAGATGGAGTAGCACCGATGATTGGAGCTTGTGGTCTGTAAGAAGATACAGCTCTTGCTGAGAAACCACTCATTGTGAAAGCAACGATAGCGTTAGCATCTAAAGCTTCAGAAGTAGTACAAGTAGCGTGAGCGATAGCAGTAGTTACTGGGCTTGATTTAGCGTTTACAGTGTCAGCATCACAAAGTTCGATGAACTCAACTCTTTCAACACGTCTGTCTTTGTAGCTGATTGTTTTTTCAGCAGTTTCAGCGATTTTAGCCATTGCACGAACAGATTCAACAGGGTATTTACCGTTTGCTGATTCACCAGAAAGCATTACACAGCTTGTACCGTCATATACTGCGTTTGCAACGTCAGAAACTTCCGCTCTTGTTGGGCGTGGGTTTTGTTGCATAGTTTCAAGCATTTGAGTAGCAGTGATAGCTCTTTTACCTTTAGTGATAGCTTTTTTGATAATCATTTTTTGAATTCTTGGAAGTTCAGCGAAGTCGATTTCAACACCCATGTCACCACGAGCAACCATAACGCCTTCAACTAAGTCTAAGATTTCATCGATATTGTCAACACCTTCTTGGTTTTCGATTTTAGCGATGATTTGGATATCTTCACCACCGTTTTCGTTAAGTAGCGTACGAAGTTGAGTTACATCGTTAGCATTTCTTACGAAAGAAGCAGCGATGTAGTCAACTTGTTGTTTACAACCGAAGATGATATCAGCTTTGTCTTTTTCAGACATGTATTCCATAGTAATGTTAACGTTTGGAACGTTTACAGATTTTTTGTTAGAAAGTTTGCCTGTATTTAATACAGTACAAACGATATCTTCGCCACGAACTTCTTTAACTTCTAAAGCTACAAGACCATCATCGATAAGGATTTTTGTTCCTGCTGAAACATCGTTTGGAAGACCTTTATAAGTGATTGAAACGATTGAAGTATCGCCCACTAATTCTCTAGTTGTGATAGTGAACTCAGTACCTTCAACAAGTGTTACTTTACCGTCAACGAAAGCCTCGTCTTTAAAATCTTTAATACGAATTTCAGGACCTTTTGTATCAAGCATGATACCAACTGGCACACCTAATTTTTCACGAATAGATTTGATAGCTTTCATTCTGCCGCCATGTTCTTCGTGGTCTGCGTGGCTAAAGTTACATCTTGCAACATTAAGACCAGATTTAACCATTTCTTCTAAAACACCAGGAACATCTGTTGCAGGGCCAAGTGTACAAATAATTTTTGTTTTACGCATAATTTTTACCTCTTTCACAATATCATTCAATACGTATCATTACATACGCTTTGATTATAACACAAACTATTTGTATTTGCAACATAAAAAAACAAAAAAACAACATTTTTATTATATTGCTAAAAAAAGATAGACAATGATATTAAGTTATAGTATAATATCAATACAAATTTATTTAAAATTGAAAAAGGAGAAGTTAATATGAGTAGACCTACACTTGTAGTAATGGCAGCAGGACTAGGCAGTAGATATGGTGGACTTAAACAAATAGACCCTGTATCGGAGAAGGGTAATATAATTATAGATTATTCTATATTTGATGCTTATAAAGCAGGTTTTCGTGATGTTATATTTATTATAAAAGAAGAATTACTTGATATTTTTGAGGAAGTATTAGGCGAAAAAACTAGAAAACTTATGAATGTTTCTTACGCATTTCAATCGACTGATAAATACACTGGTGATAAGGTAAATAAAGAGCGTACAAAGCCTTTAGGAACTGGACATGCAGTTTTATGTACAAAAGATATTTTACACACACCGTTTGCAATTATTAATGCAGACGATTTTTATGGTGCAGAAGCGTTTCAGCTGATTTTTGACTTTTTATCGAACCAAAAGAGCGATAATGAGTATGTAATGATAGGTTACCAAGTTGAAAATACATTAACAGAAAACGGAACTGTTTCTCGTGGTGTATGCCAAACTAACGAAAATGATGAACTTATTGAAATTAAAGAACGCACAAAAATCCTGTTTTTAGACGGAAAACCTGCATTTACAGAAGATGATGGAAAAACATATACTACCTTAGAAATCGGAACGCCTGTTTCTATGAATATGTTTGGTTTTTCAAATGCATTCCTAAAAGAATTAGAAGTTGGTTTTGAAGAGTTTTTAGTGGAAGAATTACCGAAAAATGAAATGAAAGCCGAGTATTTTGTGCCTTTAATAGTAGATGAATTAATAAACTCTGGAAAAGCTAGTGTTAAAGTGCTTAAAACGTCTGAAAAATGGTATGGAGTAACATATCAAGAAGACAAACCGTCTGTAATGGCTGCTATCGCAGAGCTTGAGGAAAAAGGACTTTATGACGGAATCTAAAACAGTCCTTATCACAGGTGGAACTAGGGGAATTGGTCGTGCAATTGTCGAAAAATTTATAGAGAATAACTATAAAGTGGTTTGCGTTTATAAAAACTCGCACGACATAGCCGATGATATGCGTAAAAAGCACCCGAACTTGCAGACTTTTGCGTGTGATATTGCAAATTATGACGAGGTTATAAGGCTTAAAGAGCAGGTAGGTTCTATCGATATATTAGTAAATAATGCGGGCATTTCTAGCTACAATTTGTTTACAGATGAAACACCAGAGAGTTTTGAAACTATATTTAACGCGAATGTGAAAGGTATGTTTAACATTACAAATATTTTCGCAAAAGATATGATTTTGAAACAAAGTGGCAATATCATAAACATTTCTTCTATGTGGGGAGAAGTTGGCGCATCGTGCGAAGTGCTGTATTCTGCCACTAAAGGGGCTATTATTTCTATGACGAAAGCTCTTGCGAAGGAGCTTGCACCGTCGAAAATACGCGTAAACTCTGTTTCGCCAGGGGTTATTAAAACAGACATGCTTAATGAATTCACAGAGGATGAGCTTGATTTTCTGATAAATCAAACACCACTCGAGAGAATAGGCGAAGGAAGAGATGTAGCAGACGCTGTGTTCTTCCTTGCGAGCGATAATTCAAGTTTTATAACAGGGCAAATATTAGGCGTAAATGGCGGATATATTATTTAAAATCATACAGTGCGAGTTTTCGTGCTGTATTTTTTTGTAACCATACAAAAGCGACAATGTAACAAAAAAACAAAAGTCAAATTTGGTAAAATCTGCATAAAAAATATTGACAAAATTATCCAAAAGGTGTATAATTAACAATAGTAAGTTGAATTTTAAATGCCCATAATTATACTAAGCAAAGACTAGTGTATTTTATGGGTTTTTTGATAAAATAGCGTGAAAAGAGAGGGATTTTGATTTATTTATGAGTTAGGAGTTTATGATGAGCAAATATATCTTTGTTACAGGTGGTGTTGTGTCCGGTTTGGGAAAAGGAATAACAGCAGCATCTTTAGGTGCTCTTTTAAAGGCGAGGGGGATTAAAGTATCGGCGCAGAAATTGGATCCGTATTTTAATGTAGACCCTGGGACAATGTCGCCTTTGCAACATGGTGAAGTCTTTGTGACTGAAGACGGAGCCGAAACTGACCTTGATTTAGGTCATTACGAGAGATTTATGGATGAAAATTTGAATAAGTATTCTAATTTAACATCTGGAAAAGCATATTTTGAAGTAGTAGAGAAAGAGCGTCAAGGTGGATATTTAGGACAAACTGTCCAACTTATACCTCACGTTACTGATAAAATCAAAGAATATGTATATGGTAATGCACGAACTAGCAATGCAGAGATAAATATTATTGAAATAGGTGGAACTGTCGGTGACTTGGAAAGTCAGCCTTTTTTAGAGGCAATCCGTCAAATTTCGCTAGATGTTAAAAGTGAAAACTGCCTTTTTATTCACGTTGCACTTGTGCCATATCTTAAAAGTTCGTGTGAGCATAAGTCAAAGCCGGTTCAGCATTCTGTAAAAGAACTTCGTTCGCTTGGTATCATACCGAATATAATTATTACGCGTGCAGACGAGCCTATTGACCAAGGGATTAAAGATAAAATTGCACTTTTTTGCAATGTTTCAACAGATTGCGTAATTGAAAATGAAACATTACCGAGTGTTTATCAAGTGCCTTGTATGCTTAGCGAAAATGGACTTGACAAAATTGTTTTAAGAGAACTAAATATAACTGCAAAAGAATCTGATATTTCTAAATGGAAAGATATTTCGGATAGATTTCTTGCGCAAAAACGTCAGGTAAATATTGCAATTGTTGGGAAATATGTGAAACTGCACGATGCATATCTATCTGTTGTCGAGAGTTTATATCATGCGGGACTTGAACTACTTGTCGATGTAAAAATCAAGTGGGTTGATAGCGAAGAAATTTCTTATTACAACGTGCAACAGGCGATTGGGAATGTAGATGGAATTATTGTCCCTGGTGGGTTTGGCGATAGGGGAATTGAAGGCAAGATTGCAACTTGTAGATATGCTAGGGAGCAAAATATTCCATTTTTGGGGATTTGTCTTGGTTTGCAAATTGCAGTTATTGAATTTGCAAGAAATGTATGTGGATTTTCTGGTGCAAACTCTAGAGAATTTGACGAATATGCAAGTCACCCTGTAATTAGCATTATGAAACATCAAGAATCTGTCACAAATAAAGGTGGCACTATGCGTCTTGGAAGTTATCCTTGTAAAATAAAGAAAAAATCTATGTTAAGCAAGCTTTATCATAAAGAATTAATCAACGAAAGACATCGTCATAGATATGAGTTTAACAATGATTTTAGAGAGCTATTAGAGAAAAAAGGCATGGTAATCTGTGGAACATCACCAGATGGATTTTTGGTAGAAGCGATAGAAATACCATCGCATAAATATTTTATTGCGTGCCAGTTTCACCCAGAATTTAAAAGCAGACCGATGAAACCACACCCTTTGTTTAAAGGATTAGTGAAATCGGCTATAAATTAAACTGAATATAAAAAGAGGTTGCAAATTTTCATTGCAACCTCTTTTATTATTAAAATTATTTTGCAAAACCAAAAGTTTACTTAAATAACTCCATATTCGGAGGGGTGATTGTTTCTTGTAGATTTTTAATCTCAAGCGAAGAGTAATAAACATCATAACGGAAGTTTTCTAAAATATCGTGAATTTTATTATATAATTCTTCGTTATTAAAGACTAAGTCTGCGACAAAAGGAGAGTATCTTGTTCCAGTTTGCGATAAAACTTCGTCTTTTAGACATTCAAGCGATTTTTCGTGAGCATAATTCCTTCCGATACTGTCAGTTGCAGCATCGATTGAATCAGCAATTGTTATTACATCTATAATAATTTTCACAGGTGAACTTAGAATATCGAATTCTTCAGGATATCCGAAAGTACCATCGTAGCTTTTGTGGTGACCCATAGCGATATCGGCAAAACATGAGAAAAGTTCAGGGTTATGCGAAAAATATAGATTTGTACTGCTGTTAAATGCTTCAAATAAAACAGTTGCCTCGCTAAAATCTGGAGTTGATTTCATAAAGCTTTTTGAACAATTAGTATGCTGTTTTATAAGTTCAAACTCATTATCATTAAGGCTTCTAACATAAAATGAAACAAGATGAGAGTATTTAATTTTTCCTATGTCGTGAAGAAGTCCAGAGAACCAAACAAAAAGCATAATTTCACTGATATTTTTTTCTATGTCATCTACATGGTTGAAACCAGGCAGACCAACAAGTTCTTCGGGGTGATATTTTGCGATATACTCGACGATAACAAATGCGATTTTAGCAACCATAACCGAATGTGCATAGGTTGGTGGGTGTCTAAAAACAGTCATTGAAAGAACTGTTTTTAAATAAGAGTAATCGTCGAAAAGAAAATTGCTACCTACTGCAAAATTAGTAGTAAGCATCGCTACATGAGATCTAGATAAATCATTTGGTATGTGCATCAAGTAATTAAAAACATCTTCTTCTATATCTTTTATAACGATTGCATGCAGACTAGAAGAAGCAGATTTTGTTAGTATTTTGTTAAGATAGAACAGCAAAAGGGATGAAATATGCAATTTTCTATATAAATTATCGTATGTATATGAATCATCGGCTTGTTTATAGATATCATATAGGAGATTTATAAGCTCATCTAAAGTTATTAAATTATTATAATACTTAGATGTGGCAAGAAAATTTAAGGTTTTCAGCTCTGTTGAAGTATAATCATACGAATTATGTTTTTTATTTTTAAGAAAAAATTTCTCAAGTTCGCTTGCAGACTGAAGCAACCTTTCCTTGTGATAATCTGTAATTATATCTAGATTCGAACGTAAATTTGCTATTGTTGTAGAACAAAGGTTTTCGTGCAAATTCCTTATATATGCGTCAATAGGGAAGTCAGGGTCTACTTCTTTAACAGTGGTTTGCCAGAAATCCAAGGCTCTATCATATCGCTCATAAATTTCAGTAATATTAATTCGTGGTAAGCTAATATATGAATTGCCATAAGCTCTTGCTATTAAATTTCGCGTTTCTTTTGAAAATTCACTATATCGTGGACTAAAAGAAATAACTTCCTCATAACATTCGTCCATCTTATATTTGAAAAGAGATAAATCTAAATAAAAATAAGAAAGCCCCTTGTAAAACATATTACGGACATAAGATTCGTCGTCAATATCTTTATAATAATCGGTTAAAATTTGACGCAAGTCGCACGCAAGCCCTGTGTCAATATTTGCTTTATATGATGAAAGTGCAGACGCAAGTTCTTCAAGGTCGCAAGCAAGCTCTTTTGTGAGAGATTTAGGGTTTTTCATATAGGGCTTTATATGTTCATTAATAATTGCATTTGTTTCGTCAATTATTTCCCGAATAGCTTTGCCACGCGACTGCAAAACATCTTTTATATTAAATTTTGTTATATCTGTTGAATCAGAAAATTGTTTTGAAGCGAGTTCTACAAACATAGTTTCATTTTTCAGCAGTTTACAATAAATATCATTCATTTTGTCAAACGCCTACCTTTTACAGTGTGTTACATAGTTATTCTTTATACATTATATCATATTATTAACATATTGTAAACATCAATTTTGTTGATTATGTTACGAATTGTCAAGTTTTTAAACGGTGAATCAAATCCTATTTCTTTTAGTAAATCAACATAAGATTTATTGCCTCCAAAGTTTACAAGAGTCAAGTATTTGTTAAACGCTTCTGACTTACTTTCGCGGAATAAAGCGTAAAATTCAAGTGCTACAATTTCTGCTAAACAGTAGTCTATATAATAAAATGGGGACTTGAAAATATGTGTTTGTCGTGACCACGCGGAACCTTCGCTATAAAAAGGCAAGCCGTCATAATCTATGTCTGGACGGAATTTCTTGTCGATTTCAAGCCATAATTCATCGCGTTCTTTCGGTGTCATATCTGGGTTTTCATAAATTTTTTGTTGAAATTCATCTACTTGACACGCATAAGGAATGAAGAGAAAGGCATCTTCGAGGTGCGAAAGTTCGAATTTTTTGCTATCTTCTTTGAAAAAAAGCTCGTAGTAAGGGGTTGCTAAAAACTCCATAGACATAGAGTGAATTTCGGCAATTGTTTGAGAATAAGACGAAAGCTGCTGTTCGAAAGGCTTTTTAGAATTAATATATCTAGCAAAGGCGTGTCCTGCCTCGTGAATTAGCACATTGACGTCATAAGATGTGTTATTGAAGTTTGCGAAAATAAAAGGAGCGTCGTAATTTGGCAGAAAACTACAAAATCCGATGGGTGCCTTGTTTTGTCGTGGGTGGACGTCTATAAGTTCGGAATTTATGAGAAAATCAAAAAAAGTGTTTGTACTTTCGTGCATTTTTGAATACATTTCTTTTCCAGCAGAAACTAAATCTTCGCCAAATATTTTAGGTTTCGGAGAACCTTCTTTAAAACTAAGTGGTAAATCATAGAACTTTAAACTGTCAATTTCTAGTCTTTTACGTCTTTTATTGCGAATTTCTGTATTTAGTGGAACAATTTCCTCTAATACTTGATTTTTTAAGTTTGTAATATCAGAAGAGTCGAAACAAATGCGACGCATTTTTGCATATCCTAGCTCAACATAATTATCATAACCTAGCTTTTTTGCTTGTTTAGTTCGAACTTTTACAAGTTTATCGAAAATTTCGTCGAAGTTATCTTTTACAGAGTTGTAACATTCACCCTCGGCAATGTGTGCTTTGCGACGAATTTCGCGATTTAGACTTTCTTTATACGGTGCAAGGGCAGAAATTGGCATGGTTTTGCCATCAAATTCGACTGAAAGCTTTGAAACATGCTGCATATATTCGTGCACAAGCGCATTTTCTTCTTTGATATCTTCGACAATTTCGGCAGAAAAAGATTTGCACGTAAACTCTATGTTTTTAATAAAAACAGGGCTTATTTTATCAGAAAAACTTTGTTTAAAGGGACTTTTTAAGATTAATTTATAAAAATCGCTTGCTTTATCGGTTAAAGTAGGCGCAACTTGTGACAAAACGAGAGTTTCGTTTTTATAAAAAGCGTCAGAAGTATCCATGTAATATCTTATACGCGCAAGAGCCAAAAAAGTAGTAAAATCATCAAAAATAGTGCAAAAATCCTGAAAAACTTGAAATTGAGCGTCGAAATTATCACTTTTTGAAAAATCACTAATGCAATCATCAAGTTTAGCAGTTAAAGTTTCAAAATCTGGTCGTTCATATTTTAGTTGAGAAAATTTCATATTGTACCTCTTATAGTCCGAAAAGTATTGAAATTAAAAAATAAATTATCGAAATAAGTATAATTATAGGTGAAAAAGTTATTATTCCGGCTATAAACATAGCAAGCAAATCGCCTTTTTCGAGTTCTATTTTGGAATAATGAGAGTCTAACTCATCATTGCTTTTTTCTTTTGGTAGAAATTTGCGAAACTTTTCTAAAAACAGCATAATTCCTCCGTTATCTAGGGAAATGGCAAGCGACAAAGTGATTTTCAGAGTGTTCTTGCCAAATTGGTGTATCAGTTTTACATTTTTCTTTAGAAAATTTGCATCTTGGGTGAAATTTACATCCAGAAGGTGGGTCTATTGAACTAGGAACATCGCCACAAATGGTAGAAAATTCACCAGTTTGTTCTTTATCAATAGAAGGAATTGCGTCTAAAAGTGCTATTGTATATGGATGATGTGGATTTTCAAAAATATCGTCAGAAGAGCCAAGTTCGACAAGATTTCCCAGATACATTACGCCAATTCGGTCGGAAACGAAGCGAACAACGCTTAAATCGTGCGAAATAAAGAGATAAGTTAAATTTTCGCTCTCTTTTAGGTCTAGGAGTAAATTAATTATTTGCGACTGAATCGACACATCTAAGGTGGACACACATTCATCACAAACGACAAATTTTGGATTTAAAGCAAGTGCCCTTGCAATGCCGATGCGTTGGCGTTGGCCGCCTGAAAATTGATGCGGATATCGGCTCGACATATACGGTGAAAGTCCGCATTTTTCCATGATTTTAAGCGTGTGATTTTCTAAATCTTTACTGCCGTTTTTGTATATTTTGTGTGAAACAAGTGCCTCGGAAATGATTTTTGACACTGGTAGCCTAGGATTTAACGAAGAATATGGGTCTTGAAAGATGATTTGAAGCTCTAAACGAAGTTTTCGCATTTTCTCTTTTGAGATACTACTCAAATCAATTTCGTTATAAGAAACAGAGCCAGAAGTTTTCTTTAAAAGGTTCAAAATAACCTTGCCAAGAGTAGATTTTCCGCATCCAGACTCGCCTACAAGTCCGAAAATTTCATTTTCATAAATGTCGAGAGTTACTCCGTCGAGTGCTTTTATAAATTTAGTATTTCTAGAAAAACTAAGGCTTTTTTTAACAGGGAAGTGCATTTTTACATCGTTTAGACTTAGCAAAACTTTGTGGTTATTTGTCATTTGAACACCTCGCTTTGTCTGGGAAGAAACAGCGAATACTATGGTTTTCTGAAACTTTTATGAGCTCTGGTTGTGTGAAATTGCATTTTTCTTCTGCAAAAGCGCATCTTGTTGAAAATTTGCATCCAACAGGTAAATCTAGTGGGTGAGGAACAGAACCATTGATTGCTTGCAAGCGAGTTTTTGTCTTGTGAATTGTCGGAATGCTGTTCATAAGCGCGTGAGTGTATGGGTGGATGAAATTGTTGTTTTTATCGAAAATTTGCGAAACATTCGCATGTTCAACCACCTCCCCGCAATACATAACGGCAACTTCATCGGCAATTTGACGAACAATTCCGAGGTTGTGGGTGATGAACATAATCGAAGTGCCATAATCTTTGCGAAGTTCGTTCATAAGATTTAAAATCTGGGAAGCAATAGTCACATCAAGTGCAGTTGTAGGTTCGTCAGCGATAAGCAGTTTCGGTTTACACGCGAGCGCTATTGCAATCATGACACGCTGGCGCATGCCACCCGATAAATTATGCGGATAGCTTTTAGCAATAATTTTAGGATTTGCTATTTTAACGGAATTTAAAAGGTCGATTACGGCAAGTTTTGCCTGTTTTTTGTCCATTTTTTTATGTAAGATTAAAGCTTCGGAAATTTGCTTTTCAATGGTGAAAACAGGATTTAAACTAGTCATAGGTTCTTGGAAAATCATCGAAATAGAATTTCCACGATAGTTTCTGAGTGCATTTGCATCTAAATTTGAAATATTTTCACCATCGAAAATCACCTCGCCGGAATGAATACGCTGATTTTTTTCGAATAGCTTTAAAATACTCATCGCAGTTTGACTTTTGCCAGAACCAGACTCGCCGATTACGCCAAGTGTATGGCCTTTTTTTATGTCTAAAGAAACACCGTTTACAGCTTTTATAATACCGCTTTTTGTGTTAAAATAAGTATGCAAATCTTTAATTTCGAGTATATTCATACAGAAACTCCTATTTTTCAGAACTTTTTGGGTCGATTGCATCTCTGAGTGCATCGCCTATGAAATTGATGCAAACAGCTGTGATTATTACGAACAAAGCAGGAATAATCCAGCGCCACCAATAAAATTCGATTACTGCGACTTCTTGGGCAGAATTTAGCATATTTCCCCAAGAAGGTGTTGGCTCGGCTACCCCAAAGCCTAAAAATGAAAGTGCTGCCTCGGATAAAAGTGACGAAGCATATCCTAAAGTTATGTTCACGATGACGATATTTAGTACGTTAGGAAAGATGTGACGCCACATTATTGTGTGATTTTTTAAGCCGAGTGCTCTTGCTGCAAGGACAAAATCCTTTTCGCGTTCTAAAAGTAGTTGTGCCCTTATGAGTCTTGCAAGAGACATCCAACCAAGCAGTCCTAAAACTACCATGATTAGGAATAATTTCATTGATGAATCCAAGCTAAAACCTACGGCATAAGAGATTGTAATTGCGATTGGGAAGAACGGAATTGCCGAAAAAACATCTGTTATTCGCATTAAAATACTGTCGATAATTCCACCGAAATAACCAGAGGAAAGTCCTACGATTAATGCAATTGTGCATGAGATGAAGACAGCTATTGCGCCGACTGTTAGCGAAACTCTACCACCATGTATTATTCTTGTGAAAATATCGCGACCGAATTCGTCAGTTCCAAATAAATATCCGTTATTTCCCCAAGGAGTAACATTATTGTCATCAGAAATTATGTAAAATTGATAGTAATCGGCAAAAATTTTGTCTATGCTAGATAGATTTGGCAAGTTTAATTGAGAAAAAGTATCACTGCCATAAATTGAAACAGCGCCAGATTCGGAAAGTGTGATAAAATTTCCGTAACCAGATGAAATTGAGACGATTTTTTCGTTATTAGAAATATCAGAGAGCCCATCTTGAAGAGCACCAAAACTATGCAAATTTCCGTCGATATCCAGCGCTAAAACATTGCGATTTGTAGCTACGATATCGACTATTTCTGGTAGGTTTTCAGGTTTATTTAAGTAAAATTCACTGCCTCTATCACCGATTATTTCGATAGTTCCATCGTCTAGAAGTAGTGCGATATTGTTATCTGAAAGAGCGAATTTTGCTATTCTACCTTGCGTTTTTGATGAGATTAGAAAGTTATTTTCAGCTTGTGTGCTACCCCAAATATCAAGTTCGCCATTATCAAGCAAAAGTGCATTATATTGCGATAATGAGTCAATTTGCTTGATATTATTATGTGACAAGTTCTTAGAAATTTCATTTGGGATATCCGTTTGACCATTGCTATTATATCCCCAAGCGTATATATTGTTGTGTTCATCTATTGCAATTATATGATTAGCGCCACAAGAAATATCGACTACTTTATTCTGATAAAGTGCACTCGGTACATCAAAAATATAGGTAGATACATTTGCCTGCTCTTTATTTGGTTCTGTGCCCCAAATATAAAAATCTCCATCATCAGTGATTGCAGCGCTAAACGAAATTCCAGAGGATATTTTGACGACGTTTTTTTCGTTTAATTCATGCGGGAAATCAAGATAATTCATACCAGGACGAAGATTTGAATGGGTGAGTTCGATATATGTTTCGTTTATCGGAAGTAAATACGAACCTAAAAAGCATAAAATAAAAATTGACGCAAAACCAATAAACCCTATTATTGCTCTAGGGTTTTTGAATAGTTTTTTAAAAATAGTGCGTGTAGGCGACGCAAATGCGTCAGTTTCTAAAGGTGAAGATGTGAAATTGCCACCGCGCACTGCTCTTTTTAGCAAATTTAATAGCGAAATTGAAATTTTAGGCATATTTTTATCCTACTCAGTCTAATTTAATTCGTGGATCTACTAATGCGTAAATTATGTCACAGACAAGCACAGAAACAAGGCTTATCACTGAATAAAAGAGGTTAATTGTCGTGATTAATTGATTATCCCTGAAGTTTACGGCTGAAATTATTAGCGAACCTATGCCGTTATACTGAAAAACAGTTTCTATTACAACACTTCCGGCAAAAAGTGAGAACAATGTCCCTACAACGATATATGATACTGGAATCAATGCGTTTCTGAATGCATGCGAATAAATTACGACTTTTTCTGAAAGCCCTTTTGCCCTAGCTGTTCGTATATAATCTTGGCTTAAAGCATCAATCATTGCATTTCGAATATAGCGTATTGCACCTGCAAGACTTATTATAGTTAGTGTTATAGTTGGCAGAGCAAGTGTTTTAATCCAACTTAGAATAAGAGTAAAACCAGACTCGATTGATGAATTTGGCATGCCACCCATAGGAAAAAAACCTAGATTTATAGCAAAAATATAAATAAGCAAAATAGCTAAGAAAAAAGATGGGATTGAGAAGGTTATAAGCGAAAAAACTTGCCAAAAGTTATCATACAATGAATGTCTTTTGACAGCGCACTTAATTCCAACAGGAATTGCGATAAAAAGATATAGAAAATTTACACCTAAATTTAAAATGAGTGTGTTTTTTAAAGGCTCACCGATAACCTCTGCCACTGGCCGATTATGTAAGCTTGAGTACCCAAAATTCCCTGTAAATACATTCGTAATCCACGCAAAATATTGCTCGATAATGCCTTTATCAAGTCCGAGTTTTATATACATAGCCTCGTATGCTGCGTCATATTGGTCGGCAGGAATATCGAGAGGGAGCATAAGTGCGACAGAGTCGCCTGGCATTATTTTCACTGTTGCAAATATTACAATTGATATTAAAATCACTACGGGTATCAAGATTAGTATTCGCTTTAAAATATATCTTAGCATAACTTACCTCTAAAATTTATTTACGATTTTTTAAAAGGCAAGGATAACCCTTGCCTTGATTTTATTTAACTGTTTTTGTAATTTCACAAATAATGTCTTGATATTTTGCGTATGCAGTGGTGTTTAAATTGTCCACATTTTTGTGATATACATCGAAGTTCTCGTTTGAATACATAGGAACTTGTGGAAGAAGTTGGTTCCATCTTATTTGATAATCAACCCAAGCATCAAGATACCCCTCTTTATCGTTAGGGTCGGTAGAACGCATAGCAATTATTGCATCATCAAGGATAGGGTCGCTAAGTTGAGAGCTATTTAAGCGAGTGCCTACAAAATCACTATGGATTGAATAATATCTGTCGAAAATTGATGTGAAGTTCGAAGCTAGGTTAAATGTGTTATAAACTCTTTCTTCGGCAGGAATAGAATATGCATTATGATAGTTTTCTTGAACAGAGTTCCAGTCGCTATGAGTAATATTAAACTCTATACCAGCAAGAGGTGCGTTAGCAGCATATTGAATTTCAATGATATCAGTGAAAACATTTGCTTGTCCTAAGTGATTTATAACTAGTTTTTCACCGTCTGCATTATGACGAAGATAAGAACCATCTGGTAATGCTTTTGTGTTGTCGAAAGGAGTAGTACCGTCTGCTTCAAAAGTCCATTCACTTTCATCTAAGTAATCGTTTGCAGTGTCGATATTGAATGAAATTGGTAGCAATTCTTCTTGTAAATCTGCACCACGTTCTTGATACATCCATTGGCCAACACCGTATTCTGAATTTACAGTTGTGCCATATCCACCTAGAACATAGTCAACAACAGCATTTCTATCGATTAAAGAGGCTAAAGCCCATCTAACATTTACATCGGAAGTAGGTCCTGCATCACAAAGCATTGCAAGATAGCCATAGCCTGCGCGTAAATATTCTTGAAGTAAGGCATTTTCTGAAGACTTAGCAGATTCGATTTTTTCTGCACCTATAACGCCTTGAACTATATCAACTTGTCCGTTGATAACCCATTCAACATCGGTTTCAACAGGGATTGTTTTTTGGATTACATATTCAAACGAAGGTGTATTTCCGTTATAATCGCCTTTGAAATAATCATTTTTTTCTAGTGTAACACTTCCGTTTTCGAATGAAACGAATTTATAAGGACCGCAAGTTACAGTAGGAGCATAGCGCTCGGTGCTTGCAATTCTTTGTGCATTTGTCAGCAAATCACCCTCTGTAAAAGATAGTTTAGAGCCGTTTTCGTCGCTGATGATTTCGCACGATGGTAAGTATGTATCAAAGTGGATAGGGCCAGCTGTGACATAGACTGTTTCCCAGAAATATGGTAGATTTTCGGCTGAAATTGTAAGAGAAAATTCTAAATCAGAAATTAAGCTAACACCTTTGAAATAATCAGTTGTGCCATCGAAATATTCAGATTCACCGATGATTGCATTACTTGTAGTGATAGCAGCACCAGCCTCAGTCCATTCGTTAGAATATGTCCAAAGCAAGCGAGCGACATAATCAAGAGCAGTTATTTGGTCGCCGTTATTCCAAAATAAGTCATCGTGTAGCGTAAAAGTATAGGTTTTATTGCCAACATCATCAAGTGCAGTTTCAACATTTGAAACGACTGTTTCGTTTAAGATAATTTCACCACCAGAAGTTGTTTCATAAGTTGAAAAAAATCCGTTTGTTAGTGTTTTTATGCCTAAGTCATAAGAATTTGTTCCAAATCCACTTAAAAAATCACCAGTCATATCAGATGTGCCGACGATTAGTGTGTCTAAAGGTACTTCCGATGTGTTTTCGATAATTTCGGTAGTTTCAACGGATTCACTTGTTTTGTCTACATTAATAGGGTCAGTTTCACTTTCTTCTGGTACACATCCTGCTATTGAAACAAGTAAAATAGCTGCTGTTAAAAGCGCTGATATTGATTTTCTCATAAAAACCATCCTTATTGTTAATTTAGTATAGTAATTAAATACATTGTACCATATTTGTATAGTAATGTAAATAGAAAAAATGTCAGTTAAAGTCGATAAATGTGAATAAATGAAGAATAACAATTTAAAGCAATAAATACGATTTGCATATTTTGTAAACACCTTGACAAAATGCAAATGATATGATAAGATTATAAGAAATAAGAGATAAGAGGTGTTAGGTTGCAATCTCGAAAGATGAGAATTTTAATAGTAGATGGAATGGGCGGAGGAATTGGTAAATCTTTAGTTGAAAAGATTAAAGATGAAATTAAAGACGCTTTTATAATTGCAGCTGGAACGAATTTAGTTGCATTAAATCGTATGATGGACGCTGGAGCGAATGAAGGCTCGTCAAACGAAACTGATATTATTAATTACATAAACGAAACCGACATTATAATAGGCGCTATGGGGATTTTAATTCCAAATGGTTTAGCCGGTGAAATGACACAAAATATAGTGCTTTCAATTTGCGAAAGCAGAGCTGTTAAAATTTTAATACCGATGGACAAATGTGGGATTAGAGTTGCGACAGATAAAATGCCGATAAATCACTATATAAATTGTGCAATTAATCAAATAAAAATTATAATAGAGAATTAATTTAAACTACGAAGGTTTAAACTTTGCAAAACAAAGTTTATGCCTTTTTTTATGTTTTGGGGAGAAAAGATGAAGAGAATTTTAATATCAGCGATGATTTGTTTAGCAGTTTTATCAGGATGTTCAGCCGAGCAACAGGCGACAGACAACAATATTGTAATCGCACTTTCAAGCGAGCCGGAAGAAGGTTTTGACCCCTGTCTAGGGTGGGGAAGAGATGGAAACCCACTAGTGCAAAGCACCCTTCTTTCTGTCGATAGCGATATGAATATGAGAAATGACTTAGCGACAAATTATGAAGTTAGCGAAGATGCACTCGTTTGGACATTTACAATACGCGAAGATGTGCTTTTTTCTGATGGGTC
>CAYJLC010000019.1:0-4541 GCA_964370735.1 uncultured Oscillospiraceae bacterium | reverse complement strand
CTTACAGCGCATGACGTTGCATTTACTTATGAAACGACGAAAGATAGTGCCTCGGTAGTCGACCTTACGGTTTTAGAAAGTGCGAAAGCTATTGATGACTATACAGTGGAATTTACATTAAATAAACCTCAAATCACATTTTTAAACACAGTTTCACAGACAGGTATTGTGCCGAAAGCTATATATGATGAAAATTACTCACAAAATCCAATCGGTAGCGGTCCGTTTACTTTGCTTCAGTGGAATAAAGGTGAGCAAGTTATTTTTGGGATAAATGAGCATTATTATGGCGAAAAACCAGAATTTGAACGAGTTACAGTGCTATTTATGAGCGATGAAACTGCCTATGCTGGTGCACTAAATGGCGATATTGATGTTGCAATTACAAATATAAATCTAGCCTCAAACACAATTGAAGGAATGGAGTTGCACGCATTTGATACGATTGACAATAGAGGAGTAACACTGCCGACAATTCCGGACACTGGCGAGGTCAATTCTTATGGTTTGCCAATCGGAAATGATGTGACTTCGGATATCGCGATAAGACAGGCGCTTTCGTATGGAATTGACAGGACTAAGCTTGTAAACGACTGCTTAAATGGATACGGCGAAGAAGCTTACAGCGAGTGCGACGGTATGCCTTGGGCGAGCGAGGAAGCATTTGTTTTATATGATTTGGAATATGCAAAAAAGCTTTTAGACGATGCAGGTTGGATATTGTCACAAGACGGATTTAGATATAAAAACGAAATAAAAGCAGAGTTTACGCTACTATATAATTCAGCAGATATTGCAAGACAAGCACTTTCTTTTGCAATTTCTGATTATGCTAAAGAACTGGGAATAAATATACTTCCACATGGCACAAGTTGGGATGAAATAGAAAAAAGAATGCATAGTGATGCAGTTTTGATGGGCTGGGGTTCGCAAAATCCTATGGAAACATATTATCTATACCATAGCTCAAACAAAGGCGTGGACTATTATAACCCAGAAAATTTTGATAATGCGACGATAGATGCGCATTTAGAAGAAGCACTTTCTAAAACTGAGTACAGTGAGTTTTTAGAAAGTTACAAAAAAATACAATTTGACGGTCAAACTGGCGTTTCAACGAAAGGTGAAATACCATTTTTATGGCTGGTTAATGTCGACCACTTGTATTTTGTGAACGAAGATTTAGACCTAAAAGAGCAGAAAATTCACCCTCATGGTCATTCGTGGCCGATACTATCGAATTTGAATGAATGGACGTGGGAAAACAATGGTTAAATATACATTAAAAACAATAATCAGGCTTGTGTTACTGCTTTTTTGTGTGAGTTTGGTGTCATTTATTTTGATAGAGATTTCGCCGATAGACCCAATAAATGCATATATAAATGCGTCTGATGTGGTGTCGGTTGAGCAAAAAGAAGAAATTATCAAATATTTCGAGCTAGATAAACCACCTGTTGAGCGATTTTTTTCGTGGTTTTCAAATTTACTCACACTAGACCTAGGAGTGTCGATTATATATCGTGAACCTGTTATCGATATAATCGCCGATAGATTTGTAGGGTCGTTATTTTTAATGATAACTGCATGGATTTTTTCAGGGATAATAGGCGTGATACTTGGAATAATTATGGGTGCAAACAACGGAAAAACGATAGATAGAGTGATAAAATCTATATGCTTAGCGTTATCATCAATTCCAACTTTTTTGCTTGGAATGGTATTTTTGTTTATATTTTCAGTAGCACTAGGGTGGTTTCCAATAGGATTTAGTGCACCAATCGGTGTTTTAGAGAGCGAAATCACATTATTAGATAGATTACACCATTTAATTTTACCAGCGATAACATTGTCGCTATCGTCATTTGCAAGTGTTGCTTTACATGCGCGAGAAAAGCTTATTTTCGTGCTTAAATCTGATTTTGTACTTCTTGCAAAAGCGCGTGGATTATCGATGCGAGAAATTGTGAAAAAGCATGGAATTAGAAATATTTTATCACCGATAGTCACAATTCAGTTCGCCTCATTAAGTGAAATTTTCGGTGGTAGTATTCTTGCAGAAACGGTTTTTTCATATCCAGGGCTAGGCAGTACGATAGTGACGGCTGGGCTTCGCGGTGATGTTGCACTTCTTTTGGGAGTAACGCTTTTTAGCGCGACATTTGTTTTTGTAGGGAATTTGACTGCAAATATTTTGTATGGATTTATCGACCCGAAAACTCGCTTAAAAAACTCAAAATAAAATTGAAAGGTTAATTTATGAATATAAAAAAAATTGCTTTGATTAAAGTAGTTTCAATCAGCATATTAATGTTTTTGCTCATAATAATCGGAATTTTTCTTGATGAAAATTTAGTTTCGACAAATTTTGATATAAAAAACATGCCACCGTCGATAGAACATATTTTTGGAACAGACCATTTAGGCAGGGATGTGTTTTTGCGCACGATAAAAGGTCTTTCAACCAGTTTAATAATAGGGCTTTTAGCATCACTTTTTAGTGCAATAATAGCATTAGTTATAGGAGTTTCGGCTGGTATTATGCCTAAAATAGTTGATGATACTTTTGGGTTTATTATTGATTTAGTGCTCAGCATACCTCATTTAATTCTGCTAATTTTAATATCATTCAGCCTAGGCAGAGGCTTATATGGTGTGGTTATTGGGCTGATTTTCTCTCATTGGACAGGGCTTGCAAGGATAATTCGCGCAGAGGTTTTATCGCTTAAAGAAGAGCAATATATAAAAATATCGAAAAAGTTAGGTAAATCGAATTTTTACATAATTAAGCAACATATTTTGCCACATTTAGTTCCGCAATTCATTATAGGAACGGTGATATTATTTCCTCACGCGATACTTCACGAAGCGTCAATAACTTTTCTAGGGTTTGGACTTCCGCCAGAAATGCCAGCAATTGGCGTTATGCTGTCGGAGAGTATGAGCAATATTCAAACAGGGCATTGGTGGCTACTTTTATCGGGTGTTTGCCTAGTTTTTGTGGTGATATTATTCGATTCTCTAGGAAAAAATTTAAAGACATTGCTTTCTAACGATAGTTATTTGGGGGTAAAATGAATATTTTAGAAATAAAGGATTTTAATATTTCTTTTGAAATTTTAGGCAAAAAATTTAAAGAAACTGAATTTCAAGTAGTTAAAGACTTAAGTTTAAAGGTTAAAAAAGGCGAAATATTCACGATAGTTGGTTCAAGTGGCAGTGGGAAAAGTGTATTTACTTCGGCACTTTTTGAAATTCTGCCAACTAATGCAAAAGTCAGTGGTGAAATTATTTTCAAAGGTGAAAAAGTTTCGAATTTAATTAAAAAGGCTATTTTTATCCCTCAATCATCGTCGTTTTTAGACCCATTAATGAAAGTGGATAAGCAAATATGCCTGTCTGAAAATGAGCTTTCGAAAAAAACAGAAGGCCTATATCCGTTTCAGTGTTCTGGGGGAATGATTCGAAATGCGTTTTTTGATTTGGTGCACGATGATGAAAATGCAGAAATAATTATTGCCGACGAGCCAACGCCTGGCATGGATTTGGAAACAGCCCTAAAGGCACTTTCATCACTTAGAAAACTTGCCGATTCAGGAAAGTCTGTGATTTTGATTACCCACGATATCGACCTTGCGATACAAATTTCAGACAAAGTTGCAGTGTTTTTTGATGGTACTATCGTGGAAATTGCAAATTCAAACGATTTTTCTTCTGGGAATTTGCGCCATCATTACACGAAAGCACTGTATAATGCATTGCCACAAAATGGATTCAAACCGATTGATTTGCCAATTAGAAATAGCGAAAATATATGCTTTTGCAGTGGTATATGCAAGAAATTTAGTGATAAATGCAAAGAAAAGTTAACTTTAGTGGAAGTATCAGACGGATTTGTGAGGTGTGCGAATGCTCCTTTGTGGTAAAAATTTAAGCTTTGCGTATAAATGTGGCAAAAAGCTATTTGAAAGCGTAGATATAGAGATTAAAAGTGAAGAAAAAGTTGCAATTTTTGCACCATCTGGATATGGAAAAAGCACTCTTGCAAAAGTTCTTGCAGGATATGAAAAACCAAACAGTGGCACTGTTACTTTTGACGGAAAAAGCTTGCCGAAAAAGGGGTTTTGTCCGGTGCAACTTATTTATCAGCACCCAGAAAAAAGCGTAAACCCAAAATGGACAATAAGGAAAATTCTTTTGGAAGGTGGGGGATTTGATATGAAAATGCTCGAAAAACTCGATATTCCAGAGGAGTATTTAGATAGATACCCTTTTGAACTTTCTGGTGGCGAACTTCAACGAATTTGTATCGCAAGAGCAATAAAAGACAAGACAAAATTTATAATTGCCGACGAAATAACAACGATGTTAGACACAATAACACAGGCTAAAATATGGCAATTTTTATTAGAAGAAGTAGAAAAAAGAAAAATCGGACTGCTAGTAATCACACATAATAGGTTTTTAGCAGAAAAAATATGCACAAAAATAATAGATTTCAAAGAACTATAAGAGGTACAAATGGAAAATTTAAGACAAAG
>CAYJLC010000018.1:0-38056 GCA_964370735.1 uncultured Oscillospiraceae bacterium | reverse complement strand
GGGAAACATTTCTCTCTCCAAACTTCTTTAGTTACTTTTGATAAATCACCTTGTCCAACGTTATCGCTGAAACCTTTTTGATCTTTAGTTGCCATAATCTTGTTCTCCTATCTTAATTTAAATTATTTTGTAATTTTATATAAAGCAAGTTGACCTGTTTGACCAATTGCTTGTCTGTCTGCCGAAAGCACATAAGCTGCATTTTCGTCTTCCCAAACGTTAAATTGAGAAGTTCCACCTTCGCCTAGCACCAATTCTTCAACTGTATCGCCATTTTTTGTGAACATAATTAGTTCTTTTGTGCCTTGTCTCCAACCTGCGATAAATCTGTTTTTGCCTAAAAGTTTACCACCGAATAAACCGTGACCAAACTCGCAGTCTTTTGAGAAAGTTTCTACCCACTCACCGTCTACTAATTTGTTAACTGTAATTCTGTTTCCGTGGAAACCTTCGATTACAACGATTTCATCAACACCATCGTCGTCAAAGTCAACTACACAAGCGTCAGAAAGTTCACGTTTGATTAAATGCTCAATTTTCCACTCGTCATCGAATTTTTCAGGAACATAAACACAAAATAGTCCTTCTACGCCTGAAATTAGAACAACGTGCTTGCCATTATATGTCGTTTGAACATAACCGTGATTTTTTGTGATTCCCTCTTTGATAGCTTTTAAATCCATAGCAACTCGTGGGTCTTCGTTTACTTTTCCGATTAAAATTTCACCAGGGTTTGACCAGTCGTCTTTGTTTTCTTTGAATTTCGCTAAAGTTGCACCTAAGAAAACTTTTTCGCCAGATTTAAGTGTTAAAACGTCAAATCTATGTAACCAAGGGATGATTTGAACTTCTGTTACATCATATCCTGTTTCTGTTTCGCGACCATGACATAACGCGCAGTCTGGTCCGTGGAATATTGGGAAAAATCTTTGGTTTGCATAGATGTCACCATCTTCGTTTAACTGCCAGATTGTCATTGTTCCGCCTGTGTTTTCACCGTCCCAAACAGTTTTTTTAGAACCATCTCTAGGGTCGATTGCAACACATTTCCCTTGTGCTTCTTGTCCTGCGAAGATTTTTACAAGCCCGCCGTTTTTAAATACAGGGGCTGTTGCGTATAGTTTTTCAAATTCTTCGAAAACTTGTCTTGTTACTTTCATCTTATCCTCCGTTTATATATGACAAATAAGTTATCTGTCCTCTTGTCTTATTATAAAAGCAGAGATTAATTTTACACTTCTCTGCTTTTTAAATTACTTTTCGAAATACTCTATAACAGAATTTTCTACTTCTTCTAAGTGGTCATACATAGCCTCAGCAGCTTTTTCTGAATTTCTGTCTTTGATATAATTATAAATTTTACTATGGAAATTCGTTGTTGTAGTTACATTTTCTGAATTTTTTGTATATTCTCTTTGATGAATTTCGATAGTTAGGTGAATTGTTTCAATAAATTTATAAAAAATTTGATTATGTGATGCTTTTGCAATAGAAAGATGGAATAATCTATCATATTCAAAGCGACTATCTAAATGTTCCTCAACTTCAACTTCTCTTAGCGATTTATACTTTCCTATTTCTTCAATTTCTTCTTCAGTAGCATTTATTGCACAAAGCCTTGCCGCTTGCGATTCCATAACTTTTCTTAGTTCTAGCATTTCAGTTATAGGATTATCTGTAAGTAGTGAAAAGTTGTAAAAAGTTTCGGCGATAAGGTCTGGGTCGTATTCGTTAATAAACGAGCCTTCTCCATGCCTTGTCACAACAAGTCCTTTTGCTGAAAGATATCTCAAAGCTTCCCTTAAAGATATTCTTGACACACCATATTCATCTGCCATATCTTTTTCGTTAGGCAATTTATCTCCTGGCAAAAGCTCTTTGTTTTTTATTTTCTCCATAACATCATCTACGATGCTTGCACACACATTTTTTCTTTGTAACATACCTCTCACCTCTGTCAACTTATAATTTGTTAATTATATTATAACTTAGTTCAAGCTTTAAGTCAATAAATTTAAGAATTATTTCACTCTAAGAAGTTTTGAAATAAAGTATTTTGCTTGACTTGGGTTTTTAACGTATTTTTTGTTTACAAGCTCAATTACCATATCTAAAGAAATTTTTCCATCTTGCTTGCTTTGTTCTTTCAGAATTTCTTTCGCTTCAGATACGCCTTTATCAGTCATATTTCCAGCAAGTGCAATAAACAATGTTACAGCTTCTTGTTCCCAAGCAACGCCTTCTAATAATGAATCGGTTACAGTTTTTCTGTTTTCTCTCATTTTAGCTACGTCTTCGGCTGTATAAGTTTTATCTTTATCTAGTCCCACGCGGGCATATTGCTCAATTGGGCTATCACTTTCAATCATACCTTGAATTAAAGTATTAATCATTTTTGCTTCAAGTTCTAAATCGTCAACAGGATTTAATTGCTCAGGGTCAGTGTTTAAATCCCATAATAAATGTCCATATTGGAATGAATTGCAGAAAATAGGCGCTCCCATTTTGCTTTCAGCAGGTAATTTTAATTGTTTTATGCCCTTTGTGAATGAGAATGGTTCTACAAATTCAGCTTTTTGCATTCTATCAACTGAATATAAACCAGAACGAGTTGTCGGCATTGTTGTATATTCAAAACAAGGCTCGTTTCCGATTGTTTCAGATGCTCTCATATAAACGTGACCGTCATTATCAACTACATTTATAAAAGATGCGTGGTATCCAAATAAGCCATATTCTCTAATCGGTGTATCGTCTTCAATAATCGGAGTAAGTGGTCTGCCTTGCATTTCTTCAGGAACAGAAAGTCCAAAGAAGTCTAGTAATGTAGGTGCAATATCGATAGTTTGAGCAAGTGATTTTCTTCTACCTGTTTGTTTGCTTCTTGGGTCATATACGAAGAATGGTAAGTTTGTAACCTCATTATAACAAGGCATTACAGATTTTGCCCACCAATCTTTTTCACCAACTAGTAATCCATGGTCACAGTTTAGAATAAGCATTGTGTCTTCCCACATATTGTTTTCATCCATAAAATCAAGGACACGACCTACGCTATCGTCACACATAGTGATAAGCGATTTATAAAGGTTTTGAGCGTGTTTTTTCTCTTCTTCTGTTTCCATAACAACGCCATAAGAAGGAAGATTGAAGAAATCGCCAGTGTAATCCCCTTCATTTTCATATAAATATCTATACTCATCAGGAATATCGAACGGCTCGTGCGGGTCGAAAGTTTCAATTTGAACAAACCAGTTATCTTCTTTAACATTATCTTCTAAGAATTTCATACCACCATTGAAAGTCGCTATTTGTGGGTAGTAATTTTCTTCTTTAATTTTATGATGATTTTTCCAGTAGTTTTTCCACCAATTTGGGTGAGTAAATTCTCTCATAGTAGGAACATGGTCTGGAATTTCTGGTGCTTCCACTTTACCAACCCAGTTGTCAGCTGCTTGCCCTCTGCAACATTCCCAAGAATTGTATCTCGCGTGATATGTAGCACCACCATCGTCCCAATAATGCATGTGGTCACTCACTAGATGAGTGTAAACTCCACTCTTTTTAAGCATTTCAGGCATTGACACGTCGAATGGTTCAATAGGTCCCCAAGTTCTGTGTAAGAAATTATATCTTCCTGTATGAAGTTCACGTCTTACAGGCATACATGGCAAACTACCTGTGAAAAAATTGTTAAAAGTTACAGCTTTCTTCGATAATCTATCAAAGTTCGGCGTTTTGATGTCTAAGTCAGTGTATGGGGCTACCATTCTTCTGCTTAATGAATCAAACATTAACATAATTGCTTTCATAATTATTTTTCCTCTCAATTCCGGAAAGTCGCACAGTGACTAGTCCTCTTATCTCTTATATTTTATCATAGTATTAACTTTATTACAATAGCTTTTACCTAATCAATATGTAGGAATTTTCGCTAATTTTTTGTGCACTTTATACAAAAATACTGATTTATTTAAAAAACCATCCTCTTCCTACTATCTAATATAATATCTCAAATTTATTTTTATTATATAATAAAATCCCCTCTTTTTGCATTTTTGATAATTCTGCCGACAATGCACTTCTATCTGCACATATATAGCTTGCAAAATCCTCACGATTTAATGAAATTTCAAATATTTTCTTCCCTTTTCGCTCAAAATCAAAATAACACAGGATTTTTTCACGCAGAGTACGCTTTGATATTATCTCAATTTTCTGATTTAGGTAAATATTCTTGTGAGCAATAAGTTTTAGCAAATTTTCGATAAGTCTAGAGTGAAAAACACAAGAATTATTGCACGTTTTAATAAGCTTCGCATAATTTAAGAATAAAATCTCTGTTTTTTGCGAAGAAATAATTGTAAAAGGACAAGAATATACCTCAGCACACGCCAGTGCCTCACCAAAAGAGTCACCTTCTGATATTTCTGATAAAATTGTTTCATTTCCATTTTCATCAGTTCTTACTAGTTTCACCGAACCAGAAATAACTATTCCCAAAAAATCGACCCTATCCCCTGCTAATGCAACAATTTCTTTCTTTTCAAAGCTTTTTTCATAGGCACCAAGGCAAGAAAACATCGTTTTAAAATCATTTTGTGAAATTTTATCAAAAAGCATATTATTCTCGAGTACAAAAAAATTATTTTTCATATTACGTCCTTTCGTTGGCTAGACAACATATTTGTTGCTTATATTCTATTATAATATACATATAAAGTCAAGGAGGATTTTTAAAATGACTAAAACAATTATTCAAATAGATGAAGAAAAATGCGTAGGATGTTCGCTATGTGCAAAAACTTGCAAGCAAAGTGCTATTGAAATGGTAAATGGCAAGGCGAAGGTAGTTCGTGATGATTATTGCGACGGAATCGGCAATTGTTTGCCAGTATGTCCTACAAATGCAATCAGTTTTTCAAATATTCCTATAAAAAAGGAAAAACCATCCCTCTCTTTTGGTGGATGTCCTTCTTCTGTGTCGAAAAATATTACACCAGAAAAAAATGAAGTTTCTTCAGTAGATATGCCGTCTGCACTACGCCAATGGCCTATTCAAATTAAACTTATTTCTGAAACAACTTCTTATTTTAACGATGCAGATTTGCTAGTTGCTGCTGATTGTGCGGCTTATGCTTACGCGAATTTCCACGCTGATTTTATAAATGGAAAAATCGCAATTATCGGATGTCCAAAACTAGATGAAGGCGATTATACCGAAAAATTAACAAAAATACTTGCATATAATGATATTAAAAGTGTCACTGTTGCGAGAATGGAAGTTCCTTGTTGCTTCGGAATAGAAAATGCAACATTGAATGCAGTTAAAGCAAGTGGAAAAACCATTCCTTGTGATATTAAAACGATTTCGATAGATGGAAAGTTGCTATAAAGCAACTTTTTTCTACATTTTTTACAAAAAATTGCTTGCATTTTTGTAAGTAGTGTGATATACTTTATTAGCGTATAAACGCATTTAATTCAATTTTGGAGGATTTATTTATGAACTGTACACAATGTGGATCACAAGTTGCTGACAACTCAACTAACTGTGGTAACTGTGGTGCTATCGTAGGCCAACCAAGCCAACAATACAATGCACCAAATAATCAATTTAATGCACAAAACAATCAATACCAAAACGCTGGTTTTGTTGTTCCAAACACAAACGGACTTTTAGTATTATCAATCGTTACAATCTTATTCAACATTCTTTTTGGTGTTCTTTCTCTTGTATTCACTTTACAAGCAAAAAAAGCTACAAGCCAAGAAACATTCGATGCTGCTAAGAAAAAAGCTAAAATTTTAGCTATCATTGGTTTAGTAATCGGTATTTTATACAACGGTTTTGTAATTATTACAACTGTAATGTCAACAATGACAGGCGCAATGTACTACTAAACTCAAAGTTACATAAATTAAGACCTCAATCGAGGTCTTTTTTGTTTGCCTTATTTAAAATAATGATAACTTACTATCCACCTATGTGTACACCCACGATAAATATTCATATTATTTTTAGCCGATATGATTGATTTTGACATAATTTCTTTCAAAACACCACCTACTTTCAATGGTATTATACAAAAACAAGGTTAAAATTTCAAGAAAAAACCTCGAAGTTTCCCTCGAGGTTTATTTTTATGCATCTGCTTGTTGTTTTGCTTGAGCAATAACTTTTTCTGCTAAATTAGCTTGAAGTTCATCATATCTTTCAAATTCCATTTCAAAATAGCCTCTATCATGAGATATTTGACGAAGTTTGTTTAAGAAATCATGCATTTCTGAGATTGGTGCTTCTGCAAAAATAGCTTGCAATTCATCATTTTTTTCCATACCTAAAATATGTCCACGACGCTTGTTGATTTCGCCAATAATGTCGCCTGTGTATTCATCTGGAACATAGATTTTCACACTGTGAATCGGCTCTAAAATAACTGGTCCTGCATCTTTGATACCATTTTTATACGCAATTCCAACAGCTTGCTTAAATGCCATCTCCGAAGAATCGACATCATGATAAGAGCCATCATATAAAACAGCTTTCAGCCCTATCAAAGGATAGCCTGCTAAAACACCTGATTTTACGCATTCTTCAAGGCCTTTTTCAACTGCTGGGAAGTAATTTTTCGGCACTTTACCACCAACAACCTCTTCGTCAAACACTAAATCTGAGTAACCATTTGGCTCAAATCTGATTAAAACATGTCCATACTGACCATGGCCTCCAGATTGTTTTTTATGTTTTCCTTCAGCGTTAACTTTCTTTTTAATCGTTTCGCGATATGCAATCATCGGTGTTTCGAATTTCGCATCAACCGAATATTTATTTTTAAGTTTATTTAAAATAACATCAAGATGTTGTTCGCCTAAACCTGTCACGATATATTCGTGAGTTTCTGTATTACTGAAAAATCTCATACAAGGATCTTCATCAAGAATTTTTGCAAGAGAAGCAACAATTTTAGGCTCGTCACCACGTTTAACTGCTTTTACAGCCATAGAAAGTGATGGTTTTGCAAATTCTACTTTGTCATATTCAACTTTAAATGAACTATCGCACAAAGTATCCCCTGTCGCAGTGTTTGAAAGTTTTAGTAAAACACATATATCTCCAGCAGTAACCGATGTCATTTCAATAGGTTTTTTTCCACGAAGAAGAACTATTTTCGAAACTTTTTCTTGCTCACCTGTGCGAGCGTTATGCACCATTTGTCCTGGTGCTACCTTTCCTGAAACAATTTTCAAATAACTTTGCTTGCCCACAAATGGGTCTGAAACTGTTTTGAAAATATATCCTGAAAACGGTGCTTCGTCGGTACACTTAACCAAAATAGGGTTGCCTTCTTCATTTGTCGCATTTGCATCGCCATTTTCCCAAGCCGATGGCAAATAGTCACAAATTCCATCTAAAAGTGTTTCAATTCCCTCTAGATTTTGAGCAGAACCACAAATTACAGGTGTAATTGCACCAGTTTTTACGCCTTCATGCAAACCTGTTAAAATTTCTGTTCTTGTAAATTCTTCCCCTGAGAAATATTTTTCAAAAAGTTCTTCTGATGTTTCTGCAACTGCCTCATAAATAGCAGCTTTTAAACCATCAAGTTTATGCCCAGTGTCTGGCATAGGACACTCGCTGTATTCATCGACAGCCGAGAATTTATAGGCTTTATCTGTGATTAAATTTATGTAGCAATCCACATTATCCCCCACCATAAAAGGCGCAAAAATAGGGCAAATCGACGGTCCAAATTTAATTTTCAGTTGCTCTAAAACTTTGTAAAAATCTGCACTCGTCGAGTCAAGCTTATTTACAAAAATCATTCTTGATTTACCGAGTTTTTCGGCAGCTTTATATGCTTTTTCTGAGCCAACTGAAACGCCAGATTTTCCTGAAACTACGATTAATACGCTTTCACACGCAGAAATCCCCTCATAAAATCCAGTTTGGAAGTCAAAAAGCCCGGGAGTATCGACTAAATTAATCTTTACACTACCCCACGTTAAAGGTGCAAGCGCGGTGTTAACTGATGTTTTTCTTTTGGTTTCTTCTTGTTCATAGTCGCAAACGGTGTTCTGTTCTGCAATAGTCCCTAGACGGTCGGTGATGTTCGCCTTATAAAGCATAGCCTCCGCAAGAGAGGTTTTCCCAGCAGAACAGTGACCGACAATAGCCAAGTTTCTAATTTTACTAGCTAAGTATTGACGCATAATAATTGCTCCTTTCAAAATAAACTGTTTTGTTGATTATACATAAAAATTTAACTCTATGTACAAATAATTATGTAGTAATTATACACCATAAATTAACAAAAATCAATAGTTATTTTCGAACATTTTAATTTTTTTTGAATACTATGATTAAGAGAAGGGTGTGATAAAATGAAAAAAATAGATGTAGCTGTTTTAGGTGGCGATTTAAGACACAATTATCTCGCTAAATATTTAGAAGAATTTGGTTTCAATATATTTACATTTGCACAAGAAAAAGGCGATTTTAAGTTTAATAAAGTTCAAAAAAATTGCGACATATATATTTTCCCAATTTCTACTGACGAGGTATATTTAAATACATCGATATCAATAAAAAAAGTATTACTTGAGGATATTTTGCCTAAGATTCCTAAAAATTCTATAATTTTGGCAGGCAATGTGACAAGTAAGGTGGAAAATTTGTTTAAAGAGTACAATTTGGAAGTGATTGATTATCTAAAACGCGAAGAACTTGCCATAATGAACGCAATTCCTACTGCCGAAGGTGCTATTGGCATTGCTTTCGATGAACTTCCAATTACGATTTTCGACAGCAAAGCTTTGGTTCTAGGCAGTGGAAAGGTCGCGAAAACGCTTGCGTCTAGGTTATCGGCGCTTGGTGCGAAAACTTTAGTTTCTGCGAGAAATATGACTGAACTTGCATACATAAAATCTCAAAATATCGAGGTTTTACATCTTAATAAACTGGATTTTAAAGAAAATTTCAACGTTATATTTAACACGATTCCAAATCTGGTTTTAAACGCTGATGTTCTATCGAAAATCTCTAAAGACACGCTTATTATTGACCTTGCCTCAAAGCCGGGTGGTGTAGATTTCGAAGCATGTGCGAATATGTCAATAAAAGTTATCTGGGCACTTTCTCTACCTGGAAAAGTGGCACCAATTAGCTCTGCAAAATACATTTTTAATACAATTTTGTCTATTTTAGACGAGTTAGGAGTGCAAAATGATTAAACTGGGTATTGCATTTTGTGGCTCTTTTTGTACAACGAGAAAAGCTATTGAAATTTGCAAAAAACTATTAAACTTAGGCTATGAATTAACTCCTATATTTTCTGAAAATGTGCAAAATACTGATACTCGTTTCGGCAAGAGTGAAGAAATTATCGAGGAAATTCTAAAGATATGTGGCAAGTCGGCAATTAAAACGATTGTTTCAGCCGAAACTGTTGGACCTAATCATCTTTTCGACGCGCTACTAATCGCTCCTTGCACCGGAAATACACTCGCAAAGCTTGCAAACGGTATCACCGATAATACGGTCACAATGGCGACTAAATCGCATTTAAGGAACGAAAAACCCGTCGTCATTGCTCTAGCAACTAACGACGGATTATCTGCAAATGCGCACAGTATAGCGACACTTTTGAACCGCAAGCATTATTTCTTTGTGCCTTTAGGTCAAGATGCGCCATTTGATAAACCAAATTCACTTGTGTGTGATATGGAGCAAGTTCCACAAACTATCGAGCACGCATTAATGGGAAAACAAATTCAGCCTATTTTAATATAAAAAAGAGGTGAAAACTCACCTCTTTTATTATTTTATCATTTCTTTAGTGACAACGATTTGTTTTAATTCAGGATTTGATGGAGTATCAAACATAATATCCATCATTACTTCCTCGATTACAGCACGAAGTCCCCTAGCCCCTGTATTTCTTTCAAGCGCCTTATCTGCAATTGCCTCAATAGCATCATCTTCGAAAACAAGTTCAACATCGTCCATTTTCAGAAGTTTTTTGTATTGTTTAACAATAGCATTTTTAGGCTCAGTAAGTATTTTAATAAGAGCATCTTTATCTAGTTTCTCAAGCGAAACAACAGCAGGAAGTCTGCCAACAAGTTCTGGTATTAGACCAAATTTCAGCAAATCTTGCGGTTCTACGCGTGAGAAAATGTTATCAACTTCTGTCTTATCAGCAATTTCAGCACCGAAACCAATGCTTTTTTTACCAATACGACGCTCGATGATTTTCTCAATACCAGCAAAAGCACCACCGCAAATAAATAAAATATTTGCCGTATCAATCTCGATAAATTCTTGATGTGGATGTTTTCTACCACCAGACGGAGGCACGTTTGCAACAGTTCCTTCTAAAATTTTCAGAAGTGCTTGTTGAACACCTTCACCACTAACATCACGAGTAATAGATGCACTTTCACTTTTACGAGAAATTTTATCAATTTCATCAACATAAATTATGCCTTTTTCGGCAAGCTCTACATCGAAATCAGCAGCTTGTACAAGTCTTAAAAGGATATTTTCAACGTCATCCCCAACATATCCTGCCTCAGTGACAGTTGTTGCATCGACGATTGCAAATGGTACTTTTAAGCATCTTGCTAAAGTTTGTGCAAGAAGAGTTTTTCCTGAACCAGACGAGCCTAACATCAAAACATTACTTTTTTGAAGTTCAACACCGTCGTCCTCAATTTCCTCACGCATACGCTTATAGTGGTTATAAACGGCAACAGCAAGCGTTTTTTTCGCTTTTTCTTGACCTATAACGTACATATCAAGCGTTTCTTTCAGCTCTTTTGGAGTTGGTAGATTGTCAAGCGAGATTTCCTCGCTTAACTTTTCATCGTCCATTTCAAAATCAGCTTCTGGATTTATGATATGCATACATTCTTCAATACAAATTTCACAAATATAAGCATCTTTTCCAGCGATTAGTTTTTTTGCTACTGCTTGTGGTCTACCACAAAACGAGCATCTAATATCTCTATCTTCTTTTGGCATATTTTCTTCTACCTTTTGTCAATAATTTTATCGATAATACCAAAATCAAGAGCGTCATTTGCCGATAACCAGTTATCACGCTCAGTATCTCTCTCAATGATTTCAAGAGGCTGATTTGTGTTTTCGCTTAAAATTTTGTTTAGACGTTCTCTAATTTTTAAAATCCACTCAGCATGTATTTTAATATCAGATGCTTGACCTCTTGTTCCACCTAAAGGTTGGTGAATCATAATTTCACTATTTGGAAGAGCAATTCTTTTACCTTTTGCCCCTGCTGCTAGTAAAAATGCGCCCATTGATGCTGCAAGTCCGATACAAATTGTAGAAACATCTGGTTTGATATAATTCATAGTATCGAAAATCGCCATTCCAGCAGTAACTGAACCACCAGGGCTATTAATGTAAAAACTGATGTCTTTATCTGGGTCCTGAGCTTCTAAATATAGAAGTTGGGCAACGATCAAACTTGCAGTTGTGTCGTTAACCTCCTCAGATAAAATGATAATTCTATCGTTTAAAAGTCTTGAAAAAATGTCATACGAACGCTCGCCACGACTAGTTTGTTCAACGACCATAGGTACTAAACTCATAGAAAAGCCCCTTTCATAAAAAATTTATTTCATCAATAGATTATATGCAACTATTTTAGAAATTATTCAGCGTCTTCAGCAGTTTCTTCTTTTTTCACTTTTTTAGGCTTGATAGCTTTTGCGTTGTCACGAACAAACTCAACAGCTTTACCAACAACTAAATCAGTTTTTAAGCCATCAGCTGGGATTGCTTTTTTAACTTCTTCAACGTCCATTTTGTACATTTCAGCAATTGTTGCGAATTCTTTGTCTAAGTCTTCTTCTGAAACTTCAAGTTTTTCAGCTTTTGCAACTTCTTCTAAAGCAAGTCTTGTACGAACTTGTTTCTCAGATTGCTCAGTGAATAATTTACGGAAAGATTCCATTTCCATGCCTTGCATTTTTAAGTAATCATCGATATTTAAACCTTGCATTTGAACTCTGTAAGCAAAGTCTTGAACAGTTCTGTCAGTTTGTCTTTCAACTAAAACATCAGGGATTTCTCCTTCTAAGTTTCCAGTTAAAACTTCTAAGCAATTTTGCTCAAACATACGAACTGAATTTTCTTCAGCTGATTTAACTAATTTTTCAGAAATATCTTTTTTAAGTTCGTCTAAAGAATCAAATTCAGATGCATCTTTTGCAAACTCATCATCGATTTTTGGAGTGATTGTTTCTTTAACATTGTTGATTTTGCATTTGAAAACAGCAGGTTTTCCAGCTAAATCAGCAGCGTGGTATTCTTCTGGGAAAGTAACATTAACATCGATTTCTTCTAATGCTTTAGCACCAACCATAGCATCTTCGAAACCTGGGATGAATTGACCTGAACCGATTTCTAAATCGAAACCTTCAGCTTTTCCACCTGGGAAAGGAACGCCGTCTACAAAACCTTCGAAATCGAAGTTTACAGTGTCACCTTTTTTGATTTTTCTATCAACAGACTCAACTCTAGCAAGTTTTGAAGCCATAGCTTCTAATTCAGCTTTGATTTGAGCAGCAGTTGGTTTTTTTACTTCTTCTTTTTCTACTTCTAAGCCTTTATAAGCTGATAAAGTAACTTCTGGAGCAACAGGAACTGCAAATTTGAAAGTAATTCCTTCTTCAGTAGACTCGTCTAAATCAACATCAGCAGGACCAATAGCAGTGATTCCAGCTTCTTTGATACCGTATTCTAATGCTTGTGGGTAACAAATGTTGATAGCATCTTCGAAAAATACGTTTTCGCCGTACATTTTTTCGATAATATTTCTAGGTGCTTTACCTTTTCTAAATCCAGGTATGTTCACATTTTTAGAGTTTTTTGCAAATGCTTTGTCAGTTGCACCTTTAAATTCTTCTTTAGTAACCTTTACAGTAATAGTAACCGTACTTTTAGGTGTTTTTTCTTGTTTTAATAATTCCATTATTTTTATCCTCCTAATAAATAAGCCCTTTATATAATATAAATAAGCAAGCTCTTTGTATTATAACATAAATTTATTGCAAAAGCAACAAAAAAATATTCATTTTTTCAACTTTTTAATCGTCTTTTAGTAAAATTGGTTTGAAATCCAAATAATCACCCGAAGCTAATAAAAATTCTGTGCCATTTAGCGTTCCTTCGAAGCGATTTCTTATTTCGCTACTATGCAAATGACCGTAAATACATTTCTTCACTTCATATTTTTCAAGTATTTCTAAAATTTCGTGGCAACGATATTTCGCGTGTATCGGTGGGTAGTGTAAAAATACAAATATATCTTCAAAACCAGCGTTTTTTGCCTGTGTAATAGAGTATTCCAGACGTAAAAGTTCGCGTTTATAAATTTTTTCATTATGTGCATCTTTGAAACTTTCTTCAAAAGTCCAGCCACGCGTTCCACAAATCGCAATATTTTCGTACGAAAAAAAGTTATTGTGCAAAAATTCAATGTTAGAAATATTGTTTTCTTCTAAGAATTTATGCATTTTAGTGAGAGATTCCCACCATAAATCATGATTTCCTTTAAGCAAAATCTTTTTAAACGGAAATTTCGATAAAAATTCTAAATCAGCAAGAGTTTCCTTTAAATTAATTCCCCAGCTGATATCGCCTCCAATTACTAAAACATCATCTTTATTCAGTTTTTCAAAACTATTTTCAAGTTTTTTGTCATAATCGACCCATTTTCCACCAAAAACATCCATAGGTTTACAGACGCTTTTTGATAAATGAGTATCAGCTAAAGTATATAATGCCATTTTTTCTCCTTGTGTTTAAAAAATTATTTTTTGGATATTATATTATTCGAGGTGATAAAATTGAATAATATTTCATGTTGTGTAAAAGAATGTGAGCATTTTAATGCAAACAAATGTCAGGCTATGAATGTAAGTGTTTCAAATTGTGGTACAGACTGTTCTAAATCATCAAGAGAAACTATGTGCGACACGTTTAAACCGAAATGTTAGCCTAAATAATGCCCTTGCAGAAATTAAATCTGCAAGGGTGTTTATTATTTCTTCTTTAAGTAATTGTAAACTGCAAATGAGCCAAAGAATATCGATACCAAAAATGTAGGCAAACAAACAAGCCAAATATTTTCTGTCGTTTCAACTCTCGAAAAATAATTCATAAAAGTCGCTATCATAAATATAATCGCAAGAGTTGCGTTATACATAATATTTTTACTCATAAGTCACTCCGAACAAAGATTAAAGAGTGATTAATTCTAATGCCTCAGTTAAAATTTCTGATTTATCGATGCATTTTGTAAAACGAACTTCTTTTCCGTTTAACTCTTTTAATGATTTCGGAATAGGCTCACCTGTTTCTTTTGATAAGATTTCTAGGTTTTCTAAACCGTTATCAGTAGCCGTTTTGCCGATTGCTTCTAAAACGCTATCTCCGAATTTAAACGGTGATGCAGTCGATGCAATGATTGTAGGAGTGCTGTCACCTGTTTCAGCTTTATAGTCTTTATAAACTTTAACTGCGACAGCCGTATGTGTGTCTAGTAGATATTTTGTGTCTTTTAAGTAGCTATCGATAGTTTCGTTAACTTCTTTTTCTGAGCAATATCCAGCAACGAAATCACGCTTAATCACATCAAAAACTTCTGTTGGAACTTTATATTTGCCTTCTGATGCAAGTTTATTCATCATATCGTTAACAAAAACGTCGTTATAATCTGATGCTAGGAATAATAATCTCTCAAGGTTTGATGAAATTAAAATATCCATAGATGGTGAATTTGTCATAAAGAAATCTCTGTTTTTATCATATTCACCTTCATTTTTGAAGAAATCTGTTAAAACATTATTATCATTTGATGCACAAATTAATTTATTAATGTTAATTCCCATATTTTTTGCAAAATAAGCCGCTAAAATATTACCGAAGTTGCCAGTTGGAACACAAACATTGATAGCATCACCATTTTTGATGAAGCCTTTTTTAATCATATCGCAGTATGCAGACACATAGTAGATGATTTGTGGCGCAAGTCTACCCCAGTTAATTGAGTTAGCACTAGATAAAAACATTTTGTTATCATCTAATTTTTTCGCAGTATCAGCATCGTTAAACACAACTTTAACAGCAGATTGAGCGTCGTCGAAATTACCTTTAATCGCAACAACAGATACGTTTTTACCTTCTTGTGTGTTCATTTGTAATTTTTGAACGTCAGAAACACCGTTTTCTGGGTAGAAAACCATAATTTTTGTTTGTTCTACATCTTTAAATCCTTCTAAAGCAGCTTTACCTGTGTCACCAGAAGTCGCAACTAAAATACAAGCTGTTTTTTCTTCGCCGATTTTTTTCATAGAACCAGTCATAAGGTGTGGTAACATTTGAAGAGCCATGTCTTTAAATGCACAAGTAGGGCCTCTGAAAAGTTCTAAAATATACTCATTGTCCCCTGTTTTTACAACTGGTGCAACATCTTCAGTGTCAAATTTTCCTAAGTATGCATTTTTTGCAAAATTTTCGATTTCCTCAGATGTAAAATCAGTTAAAAATTTCTCAAAAACATACTTAGTTCTTGATACATAGTCTGCATTGATTAGCATTTCAATGTCACCGTCAGCCATTTTTGGAATGCTTACAGGGCAAAAAAGTCCACCATCGTCCGAAAGACCTTTTGAAATAGCCTCAGCAGATGTCAAATTTAAGTTTTTGTTTCTTGTGCTTACATAATTCATTTTTATATCCTCCTAAATATGCTCGAAAGCATTTTTTAACAAATTAATTTCCTCTTTATTAACTTCTAAAACGTCAAATCTTGGTTGCAATTCATAAGTATACTCGGTTAAAAACATTAATGCAGTTTTAATAATTTTTTCTTGTTTTTTCAAAGAAACATACTCAGCACCGCTTCCAAAGTTCTTCGTTTTTCGCTTTTTAACTTCTATAAACGCGAGAAATTCACCGTCTTTTGCGATTATGTCAATCTCACCAAAACGTGAACGATAATTTCGAAATAATATCTCAAATCCTATTTTTTCAAGGTATTCGCAGGCAATTTGTTCCCCTAAATCACCAATTGACTTCGTGTTTTTCATATAACTTTCTAAGATATGTAACCCTATGAAGTTCACAGTGTCCGTTTTCTATTAGTGCTTCTTGGTGTTTTTTCGAACCACCATAGCCTTTGTTTTTCTTGAAATCATAAATAGGATATTTTTCGTGCATTTCGTTCATGTAATTATCTCGTGTAACTTTTGCTAAAATAGATGCTGCCGAAATCGACAGGCTTAAACTATCGCCTTTTATAATACATTCACCAGAAAAATCATCGAAATTTCGATATAAATTACCGTCAATAAGCAAATAATCGGGCTTTTGTTTAAGACCTAAAACAGCCTTTCTCATCGCATCAAATGTGCAAACCAAAATGCCACGCTCATCGATTTCTTTATTGTCAATCATCACGATGTTATAGTCAATTGCTTTTTCAATTATTTCATCATATAATTTCTGACGCTTTTTTTCGGAAGTAATTTTTTTCGAGTCGTCTAGACCATCAATAGAAACATCAAGTGGTAAAATAACAGCAGCAGCCGAAACTGGACCTGCAAAAGGCCCTCTGCCTGCTTCATCTATGCCACAAATTGTTTTATATCCCGCTTTTTCAAGTTCAATTTCTCTCTCAAAACTTGCCAATTTATCACCTCGTTTTAATGTGTATTATGCTCATTAGTTTTAAATATCTTTTTCAAAAATAATTACCATGCCATAGCCAACAGCTTGGTTAGGCATAATTGATATTACTTTCCACCCTTGAATAGCAAGGCTATTCATTAATTCCTCAGCATCTTTAACTTTACAGGTTTCCACTTTGTAAGTCTTCATTCAAATAACTCTCCCATCCATTATATAAATAATCTTTAGTTTAAAGAATATTTGCCATTTTACAGGGTTATCATCAATGTATTGCCAAATTTTTTGGTATTCTTTTTCGTTTCGGATTATGTGGTCGTGGTAAGAACGTTGCCAAATATTGAAGCCGATTTGTTTATTAGACATTCGTTTTAACGTCGAAATATACGCCGGAATTTACGAATTTGTAGGGGACGGCGCCCCCGACGTCCCGTTATTCCCACGAAGTTCAACAATCAAATGCAAATGATTTGGCATAATAACATATTTTTTTGTTTTTATAAAATCATAAATTTGGTTGTTTTCAATTATCAAATTATCTACTATTTTACCATAATCGGTTAAATTGACAAACGGGACGTCGAGGGCGCCGTCCCCTACATCTATCTTTGATAAAATTCCGTGCTTATCTTTCGTACATATGGTTATAAAATATAGCCCGTTTTCTGAATAATCATAATCCTTTAATCTCGCCATTTTTCGTTTTAAAAAAACCAAAAATTCACCACCAAATACAAATAACATAATCTTGAAAAAGCAAATTTTAAGCTTCCTCTGGCATTTCAAGTGTAATTTTGCCTAAAAGTCCTCCACGATATTCGTCGAGTAGAATTTTTGCACCTCTTAAAGTATCTGGTTCAGCACCTCTTTGCAAAAATCCACGTTTTTTACATAAATCGCCTAAAAGCTCATATCCTAAGAAGTCAACTTCTTTATAAGGGTCGATTTTATATCTTTCTTCTAAAACTTCTGGTTTAAATTTTGCTAAAAGTTCTAAAAGCTTACATGCAAGTGTTTCGATATCTAAAATATCGTCTTTAATAGCACCTGTAACTGCAAGCAAAACGCCTGTGCGCTCATCATCTAGTTTCGGCCATAAAATCCCAGGAGTGTCTAGTAATTCTACCCCACCATCGACTTTAAACCATTGCTTACCTCTTGTTACACCTGGTCTGTCAGACGCAAGTGCTGATTTTCTTTTTAAAACTCGATTGATAAAAGTGGATTTTCCAACATTCGGAATTCCGACAATCATAGCCTTAGGCTCTTTTCCGACTTGACCTTTTTCACGCCAGCGAGTAATTTTTTCTTCCAGTAAATTATTAATACTTTCGGAAAATCTATGAACTCCTCCACCAGATTTACTATCTGTAAGCATAACAGCATAGCCTTTTGATTTATAATAGTCTGCCCATTTGCGAGTAGCATTATCGTCAGCTAAGTCTATTCTGTTTAAAATAATCAAACGTGGTTTGTTATTTGTAAGTGTTGTTATATCTGGGTTTCTCGAAACTTCTGGAATTCTTGCGTCAACGATTTCGCAAACACAATCAACGTGTTTGATATTCGCCTCAATCATTCTCTTAGTCTTCGTCATGTGCCCAGGATACCAATGTATAACCATTTAGTTCACCGTCCCTATTTTGTCAAAAGGTAAAAATCTAAAAATAACTCTACCTAAAATTAATTCTTCATCTACCATGCCAATTTGCGAAGCTCTGCTGTCGGAGCTGTAATTTCTGTTATCACCCATAACAAAAATATGATTTTCTGGCACAGTTTGAGGGTAAGAAAGATCACCCTCTACACGCGTAAGCTCGTTGATATAGTCTTCTTCTAAAAGAACACCATCAACAAAAACCTCACTTGTGTCAAAATTTATGTCAACAGTTTGACCTTCTGTCGCGATAATTCGCTTAACATAAGGTTCTGTCGTATAACTTGTTTTTGTAAAAACTATTACATCGCCATTATCCGGCTCATAAAAAAGATTGCTGATAACAAGTGTATCGCCATTTTCTAAAGTAGGTAACATCGAAGTTCCTGATACGCCTACTATTCGAATAATAAACAGAAATATAAATGCAACCGACAAAATGGAAATCACAAGCGCTTCCGACCAATCAAACATAGTGTTTCTTTGGCTGTAATCCTCTGTTATTTCAAAATCTTCATCTTCAAAAAAAGGTTTATTTTCCATATAATTCTCCTTAAACTAAGCCATATGGGCTTTGATTAGTTCAGCTTCTTCAATATCGAAGTATTTGTATTCCACATATCCACGAATATCTGGAACAGGATCTGCAAATGTAGGGTCGATTATTATAGTTTTACCGTCTAAAATCGCCTCTACCCATATATGCGACTCGTCGTATATTGCCGAAACTCCATAAGACTCTATGCCGAGTAAATCACATAAAACCATGAAATTTGCAACATACGCTTGACAAACACCCTCGTTAAATTCACTCATGCCATAAGCTGTGTAACCTAAATCAGAATATGCGATGTCATATTTTTTATTCATTACAATATGCTCAAATATTGCAAAAGCTTTTTCGTATTCAGACATTTGCTCGGTAATTTGTCCTGAAATCTCTAGTGCATAAAGTGTATCTTCCATTTCTGCGAAAAAATCACTTTTCATTTGATTTATAGTTGCAATTTCATAATAACTGCTGTTCAAAACTAACTTTATCGTACTTCTTGAAGAATATCCCTCAACGCTTACGTTTAGCGAATTTGCAAAAGTGAAGTATTCTGGATATTTATCAAATACAGTATTAAAAGCGTCGTGAGCCATATCATCGTACATATAAACGCCGATTAAATCGTCAAAACCTATGTCACTATACGGTATTTCGTGATAAGTTATTCCGTTTACAGCCATATAAAGTAACACATTTTCGAAATCTGCAATCGTTTGTGGTCTTTCAATAAGTGGTACTTCAGGGTGGGTATAATATTCTTTTGTGATAGTTTTAGTATTTTGGAATACACTATCACTCCTATTCACTATCGCACACGCTTCTGCACGAGAAATAAATGTATTCGGATAGAAAAACAGTTTTCCTTCACTCGAAACGCCATTTATAATTCCTAATTCGTATAAAGTATTTACAACTGAGGAATTTGTATCTTCAAAAACTTGCAAAATATTGATAGAATTAATACCAAATCCTTCAAAAATCAAATTTGCTAGGTCATCTCTCGTTGCATAGTTATTAATTTGCGTTAAATCAAAATTTTCAAGAATGATATTTTGTGCCACTAATGCGTCATAATATCCTTTCGCCCAGTGAGCATTCGCTTCGGTTTGCATCTTTCCAATGTCAAAAGCTTCGCAAACTACCTTGAAAATTTCTCCGTAAGTTATATTATTTTGTGGTTTAAAAGAATTATCTAAATATCCGTTTAAAATCCCTTTTTCTGCCATTGTCATGACATCTTCGTAAAACCAATCCGAAGTTTTTATGTCAATAAAGTTAATTTCTTCGACAACGTTTTCTTCGACAATTTCTGTTTGAATAGTTGTATTTTGTGTATCTTCACTGTTTACTGCGTTAGCAAAAACAGTTAATATAGGCATAATGCATAAAAAAATGCTTAAAACTCTTAATTTCATATAAAGTCCTTTCTTTATAAGGCACAATTCGTATAAGTATATCTTAAAACATAATACACAAAAAGTCAATTACTTTATTATTAAATTTGACTATTTTCAAAAAATATATTATAATAAATACTATCTATGAAATAAATTCAATATATTTGGATTTTACGGAGGAATAATATGCAGAAAAAATATGGCAACGAAAGTATATCCGCTCTCAAAGGTGCAGACAGGGTTAGAAAAAGACCTGGGGTAATTTTTGGGTCAGATGGAATTGAGGGTTGCAAGCACTCGGTTTTTGAAATATTGTCAAACTGTATCGACGAAGCAAGAGAAGGCTATGGTTCGGTTATTAATGTTACCTATTTTAAAGACAATTCAATAGAAATCGAAGATTTAGGGCGTGGTATGCCAGTTGATTTTAACCAAAATGAAGATAAATATAACTGGGAGTTAATTTTCTGCGAACTTTATGCTGGTGGTAAATATAAAAACAACGAAGGCGACAACTATGAATATTCACTAGGTTTGAATGGTTTAGGTGCGTGTGCTACACAATATTCATCGGAATATATGAATGTAACTGTCGTTCGTGATGGTTTTAAATATTACCTTGAATTCAAAAAAGGTGAAAATGCTTTTATCTCAAAAGAAGGCTTTATAAAAGAAGAAACTTCACAAAAGAAAACAGGCACAAAAATACATTGGAAGCCCGATTTAGAAGTTTTCACCGACATAAAAGTTGAAAAACAGTATTTTATCGACACATTAAAAAGACAAGCAGTAGTAAATAAGGGTCTTAAATTTGTACTAAAATACGAAGAGGAAAATGGCAAATTTCATAAAGAAGATTTTATTTATGAAAACGGTATCACCGACTATGTTACCGAACTTTCTGAAAATGAAAATTTCACCGATGTTAAATTTTTCAGTTGTGAGCGAGTTGGACGAGATAGAGCCGACAAAGCAGACTATAAAGTTAAAATTTCTGCATCATTTTGCTTTTCTAGGACTAAAAATGTCATAGAATACTATCATAACTCATCTTGGCTTGAATATGGTGGCTCACCTGACAAGGCTGTTCGTTCTGCTTTTATTTCTTCTATCGACAATTACCTAAAGCAAAATGGCAAATACCAAAAAAATGAGAGTAAAATTTCATTTAATGACATTGCAGATAGCTTAATTATAGTAACAAACTGTTTTTCTACCTATACTAGTTACGAAAATCAGACAAAAAAATCTATCACAAATAAATTCATCACCGATAGTATGACTGAATTTTTCAAAGAGAGCCTTGAGATTTATTTCATCGAAAACAAAAGTGAGGCTGAAAAAATTGCCGAGCAAATCCTTATCAACAAGCGCTCGCGCGAGCAGGCAGAAAAAGCGCGTCTTAATATCAAGAAAAAACTTTCTGGTAATGTGGATATTGCTAATCGCGTACAGAAATTTGTCGATTGTCGTACAAAAGACGTGACAAAGCGCGAACTTTATATCGTGGAAGGTGATTCGGCGCTGGGTTCTACAAAACTTGGACGTGACGCTGAATTTCAGGCGATTATTCCTGTTCGTGGTAAAATTTTAAACTGCTTAAAGGCTGAATATGATAAAATTTTCAAAAACGATATCATCACTGACCTTCTTAAAGTTTTGGGTTGTGGAGTAGAAATTCAGACAAAAAACAAAGATTTAACTTCTTTTGACCTTGCAAATCTGCGTTTTAATAAAGTAATAATATGTACCGATGCCGATGTCGATGGTTTCCAAATCAGAACACTAATTTTAACAATGCTTTATAGATTAGTGCCGACTTTAATAGAAAAAGGTTATGTTTATATAGCCGAATCCCCTCTTTTTGAAATCGTTCATAAAGACAAATCGTATTTTGCTTATGATGAAAAAGAGAAAGCTGCAATTCTTAAAAAACTTGAAGGCAAAAAATATGAAATCCAACGTTCGAAAGGGTTAGGTGAAAACCAACCTGATATGATGTGGCTTACAACAATGAACCCTCAAAGCAGAAGACTTATCAAAGTAGTTCCGGAAGATGCAAAGCATACTGCCGAGATTTTTGATGTGCTTTTAGGCGATAATTTGGCTGGTAGAAAAGAGTTTATAAACACTTATGGCTCTGATTATCTCGAACTTGCTGATATAAACTAGGAGGAAATATGACAGAATTTATAAACGAACAAAGCATAAGCGATACCCTTAAAGAAAATTATATGCCTTATGCAATGAGCGTTATTGTGTCAAGGGCAATCCCTGAAATCGACGGTTTTAAACCATCACACAGGAAAATTTTATATACCATGTATGATATGGGTTTACTTACAAAAAGCCGTACTAAATGTGCAAATATTGTCGGACAGACTATGAAACTAAACCCTCATGGCGATGCTGCGATTTATGAAACTTTAGTGCGTTTGACTATGGGTGCTGAGGCGCTTTTAACCCCACTTATCGACTCAAAAGGAAACTTTGGTAAAATTTATTCTCGTGATATGGCTTATGCCGCTTCAAGATACACCGAAGCAAAGCTTGCGCCTGTATGCACAGAGATTTTCTCGGAAATAAATCAAGATACCGTTGATTTTGTGCCAAACTATGATAACAAAATGCTCGAACCTGTGCTACTTCCTACGACTTTTCCAAACATTTTGGCAAATCCAAACACAGGTATCGCAGTTTCTATGGCAAGTTCATTTTGCTCATTTAATTTAATTGAGCTTTGTAAAACGACAATTGAACTTATAAAAAACCCTGAACACGACATTATTTCAACCCTTCCAGCACCAGATTTCACTACTGGTGGTGAGATTATTTTCGACGAAGAAACTATGCGTTCGATATACGAAACTGGGAAAGGTTCTTTTAAAATTCGTTCAAAATGGCAATATAATAAAAAAGAAAATATAATAGAAGTTCTGGAAATTCCATATACTACAACAATTGAGGCGATTATCGACAAAGTTTCTGACCTTCTAAAGCAAGGTAAAATCAAAGAAATTTCTGATATGCGTGACGAAACCGACCTTCATGGTCTTAAAATTGCAATTGAGCTTAAACGTGGTACTGACCCTGAAAAGCTTATGACAAAGCTATTCAAAATGACCTCGCTTATGGAAAACTTCTCGTGCAATTTCAATCTATTAATAAATAGCCAACCTATGGTTTTAGGCGTTCGCGACATTTTGGACGAGTGGACTAAATGGCGTGTTTTAAGCACGAAAAGAAGACTAAATTACGAGCTTAAAAACAAGCTTGCAAAACTTCATTTACTTTTAGGACTTGCTAAAATTTTAGTGGATATTGATAAGGCAATTCGCATTATTCGTGACACTGAAAAAGACATAGATGTTATTCCAAACTTAATGGTAGGCTTCGATATCGATGAAATTCAAGCAGACTATATCGCCGAAATTAAACTTCGTCATATCAATAAAGAATATATTTTAAAACGCACAAAAGAAACCGAGGAGCTTTTAAAGGCTATCAAAAAAATTGAAGATACGCTAAAATCTCAAACGAAAATTTTAAATATCATCATAAAACAACTTGAAGATGTTATGAAAAAATATCCTAAAGAAAGAAAATCGACTATCGTTTCTAGCCACAAAGTAGTCGAGTATAATCACGACGACCATATCGAAGATTACCCTGTAAATATCTTTATGTCTAAAGAAGGATATTTCAAAAAAATCACTCCTCAATCGCTAAGAATGAGCAGTGAACAAAAATTAAAAGATGGTGATGAAATTGCTCAAGAAATGATTTTAACAAACAAAAGCGAAGTCATTTTCATGACAAATAAGCATTTAGCATACAAGGCAAAAATCCACGAATTCGACGACACAAAAGCCTCTGTTTTAGGAGATTATCTGCCGTCAAAACTTGGTATGGATGATGGAGAATATCCAGTATTTATGTTTGCACCAGGCGATTTTTCTGGCTTTGTTGCGATAGTTTTCGAAAATGGCAAGGTTGCTAAATTTGACACTAAATCTTTCGATACTAAGCAAAATAGACGTAAGTTAACGGGTGGATATAGCGACAAATCCCCTGCTGTGAAGTTCTTCCACTTTACAGAGGAAATCGACATAACTATGTTCTCTTCGGCAAATAGAGCACTAACTTTTAACACACAGATATTAACTGCAAAGCAGTCGCGTAATACTGCCGGTGTTTTCGTGTTTACTCTGCGCGGAAAGCACACTGTAACCGACGCTACATCGGAAAATTTATTCGGCGAGAACGCATCTAGATATGAAACAAAAGTGATACCTTCTATCGGTGCAATCATCAAGTCGGAAGAGGATCAATTATCCTTATTATAATCGTATAAATTTCTTAAAGTTTTCTTAAATTTATTGTGTTTATACTGAATTTGTGCTATTATTTTATTACAAACCAGTGTAAACACAGTATTTTTTTGAAAGTGTAAGGGGAAAAATGAAAAACAAATTAACCACTGGTGACCCTAAAAAATTATATATTTTATATCTGCTGCCAACAATTTTCGCCATGATGACTGGCTCAATTTATGTGATAGCCGACCTTGCTTTTATCTCGATTTTTTTAGGTAAAAGTGCTTTGTCTGCATTCAATATTGCTATGCCAATTTTAACATTTTACCAAGCAATTGGCCTTCTTTTCGGAGTTGGAACTGCCACCACAATGTCAGTTTTCGATGGCATGAGCGATGAGCGAAAAGTAAACGAAGCATTCTCTCATACTATAAAATATGGAACAATAATTGCTTATATTTTTTCAATCGTAGGTGTAATTTTTTTAGAGCCACTAGCAATATTTTTAGGCGGAAGTGTCGAACCTGAACTTCTTCCTTTAGTAAAAGAATATTTACTACCAATCCAATCTTTATCTGGATTTTTTATAGCAAATCAATTTATGACAATCATAATTAGGGCAGACCACAACCCAAATCTCGTTATGATTTGTGCCATAATTGGGAATTTATCAAATGTATTTTTTGATTATTTATTCGTAGTCGAGCTAAATATGGGGCTGACTGGTGCATCACTTGCAACAGGCATCGGACCAATTTTATCCCTTTTAGCTTTGTCGACACATTATTTCTTAAAGAAAAATCACGCACGATTTGTCAAAGTCAAATTCGACAAAAATTTATTCTTACAGCTTATAAGAAGTGGCGCTGGCACAAGTATTTTAGAAATAACAAATGGTTCTATCGTGTATATCTTCAACCTCGTCCTTTTATTAGTGTCAGGGCCTGATGCAGTTTCGATTTTTGCCATAATTTCGAATATTTCTCTGATAACAAAAGGCGGATTTAACGGGCTTGCTCAATCTGTCCAACCACTTATCAGCACAAATTTTGGTGCAAAAAACTACAAACAAATGTTTGCAGGATTTCGTTTTGCCAGACTAATCACAATTTTAACAGCGCTAGGATTTTACATCCTTGTAATTGGATTTACAAGCTTTATTATGTCATTTTTCATCGGTAATTACCAAAATCTACTCGGTGAATCAATAAATTTAGCTAGAATTTACTTTATACCATTAATTTTCACAGGATTAAACACTGTTTATATGTATTATTTCCAATCTACAAACAACAGTCGCGCCTCAATTTCGATTTCAGTTTCGCGAAGTTTTGCACTAATTTTATTAGGACTTGTAATTTTTGTTCCATTTTTCGATGAGCTTGGTGTATATTATTCAGTGATTTTCGCCGAAGTCTTAACTTTTGTTTGGATTTTGCCAATAAAAAAAGGCTATGACCGACAGTTCAAAGCCTTAAATTAATTAAATCGCGAATTTAATTGCATCCATAATAGTTTTTGCTTTAAATACCTCAATTCCTTGGGGTATTTTTATTTCGCCTAAATCTTGGTCTGGAATAATGCATTTCGTAAATCCTAACCTGTGTGCCTCATTAATTCGCCCACCAATATTTGAAACAGAACGCAATTCTCCAGTAAGCCCTACCTCGCCTATCGAAATGAATTCTTCTTTAATCGGTTTGTCAAGATAGCTCGAAGTTACTGCAAGTGCAAGTGGCAAATCGACTGCTGGTTCATCTATTTTTAGTCCACCTACAACATTTACATAAGCATCAAAATTAGAAAGTTTAAGCCCTACTCGCTTTTCTAAAATCGCTAAAATCAACACCATTCTGTTATAATCTATTCCTGCCGATGTACGTCTAGGAACGCCAAACGAAGTCTTCGTCACAAGTGCTTGAATTTCTGTCAAAATAGGTCTAGAACCTTCCATTGTACACGCAATGCAGTTTCCAGAGGCATTTTCTGGCCTGCCTGATAAAAGCACCGCCGATGGATTTGGAATCTCTAAAAGACCTTTATCGCTCATCTCAAAAACGCCTATTTCATTCGTCGAACCGAAACGATTTTTCTCTGCACGAAGCATACGATAAGAAATATTTTTTTCGCCTTCAAAATATAAAACGCAGTCTACCATATGCTCTAAAACTTTAGGTCCGGCAAGCTCACCATCTTTATTCACATGTCCGACAATAAAAATTGTTGTATTTTTCGCATTCGCATACTGCATAAACTCCATCGCACACTCTTTTATTTGCGAAGTATTACCAGGAGCCGCAGGATTTTCTGACTTATAAACCGTTTGAATCGAGTCAATAATCGCGATATTCGGCTTTAAAATATCCATTTCACGCGTTATATGTGACATATCTGTTTCTGAAAGTACAAATAAATTTTCACTCTCTACATTCAGCCTTTTTGCACGAAGTTTAATTTGTTTGAGCGATTCTTCCCCAGAAACATATAAAACTGTCGCATTTTTGCACATTTTATTGCAAATTTGAAGCAAAAGTGTCGACTTCCCTATGCCTGGTTCTCCACCTACAAGCACAAATGAGCCTAGTACAGCTCCGCCACCCAAAACACGATTTAATTCATTCATCCCAGTGTCAAATCTAATTTCATTATCAATATCAATTTCGCTTATTTTCATCGGTTTTGACGCTGTTCCGATGTTTTGAAGAACACCTTTTGTCTTTTTTTCAGGTGCAACTTTAAATTCTTCTAATGTATTCCAACTACCACATGCAGGGCATTTCCCTTGCCATTTTGGCGTTTCGTTTCCACATTCAGAACATAAAAACATTATTTTTTGTTTCATTTTTTTACTCCATAAAATTTATATAGTCCGTTATAAGGCAGAGTGCAATTTTTGTCTGATAATCGCTATTTTGCAACATTTCTAACTCTTCATCGTTCGATAAAAACCCACATTCAAGCAAAATCGCTGGCGAATTTACGTTATTCATAAGATAAACCGAGCGTGAAATTGGCATAGCTTCTCTTGTGTTTTCAGGGTCGACATAAGTTTTAATTGCAATTTGCAAATTCTCGGCAAATGCCTTAGAAATTTCGTTGTCGTTATAAAATACTTGTGCACCTTTCACGCTACTATCATCGAACTTATTTAGATGAATACTTACTAAAAATGCATTTTCTGTGCTATTAACAATTTCAACTCTAGCACGAGTATCTGAAACTTTGTTGCTCGCAATACTAGCATTTTCGTCAAAATCAAGGCTATTTTCATCTGTTCTAGTATATTTATAATCCACGCCTAAAAAGTCGCACAAGTTGCCTGCTTTTTTTGTCACTTCAAGATTAATAGCAGCTTCTGAAACTCCACTTTCGCTAGAAGCTCCAAGGTCCAGTCCACCATGTCCAGCGTCCAAAACCAACGTGAAATCCGTTGCAAAAACCGATAAAACCATGTGCATAATTGCAAAAATTGTCGTAAAAACAAACTTAATCTTCATAAACATATCACCTCGAATTATGTCTATGAAGATTTTCGTTTTAATATTACAATAAGATACAAACAGCGTGAGCAGAAATTCCTTCCAAACTACCTGTAAACCCTAGTTTTTCTTCAGTTGTAGCCTTTATACTAACATTTTCGATGTCAGTTTCTAGTGACTTTGCAATAACTTTACGCATTTCGTCTATATACGGACGTAATTTTGGTTTCTCAGCGATAACAGTTGCGTCTATATTCCCAATTTTATAACCCTTTTCAAACATAACTTTTTTCACTTGTTCTAGCAGAAAAATGCTTGAAATATCTTTAAAATTTGCATCATTATCGGGAAATAACTTGCCAATATCGCCTAGCGCTAACGCACCAATAATCGCATCCATAATCGCATGAGTAAGTACATCAGCATCTGAATGACCTAAAAGTCCTACATAATGCTCGATTTCCACTCCGCCTAAAATTAATTTTCTGTTTTCAACTAATTTATGGACGTCATATCCATGCCCAATTCTCATTTTTCCCTGCTTTCTAATATCGAATTTGCGATAATAATATCTTCAACCGTTGTTATTTTTATATTTTCATAGCTACCTAAAACTGTATGAATTTTCGTTCCAAAATGCTCGACTAACGAAGAATCATCAGTATAAGTAAGCCCTTGTGCCGATGCTTTTTCTGTGGCAGTTTTTATTGTTTTTGCATCAAAAAACTGTGGTGTTTGCACAATTTTCAGAAAATTTCTATTCAAACTTTGCGTACAGATATCATTTTCAACAAATTTTATCGTGTCTTTGACAGAAACAACAGGAATTGCAGCTTTATTTTCTTTTGCAGAATTTATAGTGTCAACGATAATTTTCTCAGTTACAAGAGGTCTTGCGCCATCGTGTACTCCGATGATATTTGTATCAGCTGAGCAAGCATTTATTCCGCAAAGTGCCGAATCTGTTCTTTCTTTTCCACCAGCAACGATTTTAACAGGTTTTTCAAGTTTCTCGCAAAAATTCGCAAAAATTACCATATCTTGTTGTCTACACACCAAAATTATCTCTGAAATTTTAGAAACTTTATCAAAAACATTCAAAGTGTGCTCGATAACCGACTTGCCCGAAAGCTCCATAAGTAGCTTGTTTTCTCCCATTCTGGTCGAATTTCCTGATGCTAAAATTACTATTGAAACAAAATCTGACATAAATTCTCCTAAGCGTTTTTAATAAAATCCCACCTGACGTGGACGCATTTATTTTGTAGTTAATCTTATTTTTAATTTACGCGTTTTTAATAAAATCTTCTAGTCTGTCTATACCTTTTTTGATTTCTTCCATCGAAGTTGCATACGACCAGCGAACAAGATTTTTCGCACCGAAACCTTCGCAAGGAACAGTCGCAACTAAGCCTTTTTCAAGGAATAATTTTGCAAAATCACTATCATTTTCGATAACTTTTCCGTACATTTTTTTGCCGACAAAGCTTGACATATTCATAAGAACATAGAAAGCGCCCTCTGGTTTTAGGCACGATACACCGTCTATATTATTGATACGCTCAACAATATAATTACGACGTTTTTCGAATTCTACAACCATAGCATCAATTTGTGTTTGGTCGCCATTTAATGCCTCTGTCGCACCAACTTGCGATAATGAACACGCGTTCGAAGTCGAATGGCTAAGGTAATTTGTCATAACTTTTGCAAGTTTTTTATTACAAAGAGCATAACCAATTCTAAAACCAGTCATACAATAGCTTTTTGAAACACCATGAATTAAAATCGTGATGTCTTTTACATCTTCGCCTAGAGAAGCAAAGCTTACAAATTCTTTCTTGTCATATACTAATTTATAGTAAATTTCGTCTGCAATTACATAAATATCGTGCTTAACACACACTCTTGCAATAGCCTCTAATTCTTCTTTTGTATAAAGCATACCAGTAGGATTAGATGGCGAATTTAGAAATACTGCTTTGGTTTTTGGTGTGATAGCTTTTTCAATTTTTTCAGCTGTAACTTTGAAATTATCTTCTTCAGTCGCAGGCACAAAAACAGAAACACCCCTCGCTTGTTTTACCATTTCTGAATAAGAAATCCAATAAGGAGTAGGAATTATAACTTCGTCACCTTCGTCTAAAATACACATTAAAGCAGTATAAATCACATGTTTTGCACCAGAAGTCGCAACAACTTGGTCGATTTCATAATCAAGCCCTAAATCTGCTTTTGCACGGCTAACAACAGCTTTTTTAAGGTCAATAGTACCTGCTACTGGCGTGTATTTCGTAAAATTATTTTCTAAAGCGTTTATAACTGCATCTTTAATATTTCTCGGTGTAGGAAAATCAGGCTCTCCTGCTCCGAAACCAACAACGTCAATTCCATCGGCTTTCATTTGTTTAAATAAAGCGTCAATCTCAAGAGTAGTTGACGGATTTACTTGCATTGCAAGTTTTGATAATTCTTTAGGCATTTTTAACTTTCTCCTTTAATATCATTACTATTATTAAAACATAATTTTGCAAAAATTTCAAGTATATTGTAGTAATTTCTTGAAATTTATGATATTATTATAGAAGTATATTTAGGAGGTATTTTTAATTGCTATTAAATTATGACGAATTTTTAAAATATATTCCAAAAAAGCCTACTTATGTCTTATTTGGAAACAAACTTACTCACTCGGTTTCTCGAGATATTCACCACAAGGTTTTTGAACATTTTAATATAGACGCTGAATATATTTATGTCGAACTAAAAGAAAATGAATTAGACGGCGCTATTTCTCATCTAAAACGCTATTTTAAAGGGGCAAATGTTACAATTCCTTATAAAACTGATATGATACCTTTAATGGAAGAGTGTGATGATGCTGTTTTAAAGTTAAATAGCCTTAACACGATAAAAATACAAAATAACAAAGCTTATGGTTATAATACGGATATTTTAGGTGTTATAGACTGTTTAAAGTTAGATAATATCACATTAACAAGCAAAAAAGTTGCCCTTTTAGGTTATGGTGGCACTGCAAATGTTGTTGCCGAAATACTTGCAAATGAATTGTGCGACATTACTATTTATGGTCGTGATTTAAACAAAGCAAGCGAGTTTAAGTCGCAAGTATTAAAAAATCATCCAAACGCGTTAATTCATACAAAAGAGCTTAAAAACTTCAAAGATAATTATGATATGATTTTTAATACCACACCGGTCGGTATGAATAATTTAGAAGGCAAATCCCCTATTCCTACTTTTAGAAAGCCAAGCTATGTTTTCGATGCTGTTTACAACCCTTATTACACTAAATTTTTAAAACTTGGCATGAGAAAGAGGATAAAAGTTCGAAATGGACTATATATGCTTATGTCGCAAGCACTTTATGCCGAAAAAATATGGAACAATATCGACTTATCTGAGTCTAATTTAACAACTAATATCTATCAAATGCTTGAAACTTCGCTTTATAAAAAGCGTTTAAAAAATAAAAATATCGTTTTAGTTGGCTTTATGGGCTGTGGAAAATCTACTGTCGCAAGAAAGCTTGCTCGCATTATGGATATGAACATCCTTGATACTGATGCATTAATCGAAGAAGAACAAGGAATGAAAATCGCTGAAATTTTTGAAAAATTCGGTGAAAGTCATTTTAGAAAACTCGAAACAGAATTATCCTATAAGCTTAAAGATATTGAAAATTCTGTCATTTCTGTCGGTGGTGGTTTCATTTTAAATGAAGAAAATGCAAAAAATATGAAGCAAAATTCAATAGTTGTATTTCTTGATATCCCATTTAAAATCATATCTAGCAGAATTTTAGGCGACAAATCTCGCCCACTCGCAAACTCAAATGACATAAAAGCTTTATTTGATAAAAGATACCCTACATATAAAAATGTATGTGACATTCATATTAGAAAAAACGACACTCCGAAGAATATTAGCCAAAAAATCTTAAAATCTATTTAAAAAAGGAGCTCTAATGAAAAAAATTATCACAAGTGTGATGGCGTCTGCGTTTATTTTTAACGTAACAGCCCAAGCACTTTTAATCCCCACTTACAGCAACGATTTCCCTCTCGGCGAAGGACTTGATATAACTCAAGTTGTAGGATTTGACGAAAATTCCCCTAAAAAAGCAAATATTATTACATATATGCCAAACCAATCTGTAACTCCAATAATTGTATATAAAGACCAGCTTTATAATTCAAAAATGACTATTACTGATGCTGAAAACTACCTTGAAGCCCAAGGTTACCACGTTGTAGGTGGAATTAATGGAGATTTTTACACCTTGTCAAACGGAGTTCCAGCAGGACTTGTTATAAATAATGGTGAAATGATTTCTTCTGACTCATGGCAATCAGCAATCGGATTTAAAGCAGACGGCACTGCTGTTATCGGCGAGCCACAAATCAAAATGCACCTTTATTTTTCTTATGGCGATGTTCCTATTAATTATTATAATAAAGTGAGAACTACTTCTGGTTCATATCTTTTAGACAGCAATTTTAACAGCAACACAGTTAGCACAATGAATGGCACTGACGTTATTTTAGAAAGACTAGACGACACTCCACTTACCCCTACTTGCGAAATAAAGCTAAAAGTTGTCGATATTTTAGAAACAAATACGCCGACAGAGCTTAAAGAAAATCAATTCGTGTATACGGTTCGAGAAGAAATAATTGATAAAATGCCTAATTTAACTATTGGCGAAGAAGTTTATATTCGTACTACTGTCGCAAATACTGAATGGGCAGAAGTAGATTATGCAATTGGTGCAAACGAAGTTTTAATCGCTGATGGTGTCATCCCATCTGGATTATCTACGGTAAACGAGCCTCGTTCTGCGGTTGGTGTTAAAGCCGACGGAACTGTCGTTTTGTATCAAGTAGATGGCAGACAAACTGGTGTGAGCGAAGGAATGTCGCTAGTTGATGTTGCCGAAGAATTGCTTGCATTAGGTTGCGTCGACGCTGTTAACCTAGATGGTGGTGGCTCAAGCTCTGTTATTGCAAATTTCCCAGGTTATGCAGATGCTTCTGTTACGAATATCGCGTCAGGTGGCTCATTACGCCAAAATGCAAACTACCTTATGTTTGTAAGCCAAGAAAGCCCGACAGGTACGCTTGACAAATTGCAAATTTACACCGAAAGCGAATTAATGCTTAAAAATGCTCAAATTGCTATTGATGTAAAAGGAATAGACGAAAATTACTACCCAGTTACGGTAGAAAATGTTGAGTTATCGTCTGAAAGTGGAACATTTGAAGAACAAATCTTTACAGCTACGGAATTTGGTATTGCAACGATTAATGCAAATATAGATGATATTACTACCTCTGAAACTGTCACTGTTTTGGAACAAATCGACGATTTTTCGGTAACTTTAAGTGGACAAACTACTCCTGTTAGCACTATTTATATCGAAAAAGGTTCTAATTTTGCAATCAATGTTTCTTCTACATATAAAACTTTAGCTGTAAAATCTGCACCGAATTCTTATACCTATGAAGTAGTTGGCGATGTTGGCACTATCAATGAAAATGGTGTCTTCACAGCAGCAGATACAATATCAGAAGGCTCATTAATCGTTTCTTATGGCAATGTTTCTAAAGAATTTCCAATAGAAGTCGGTCTTGTAGAAGAACCTTCTCACACGATTTTATTTGATGAAAGCGAAATTTTCACATCAGATTTTGCTGAAATGACATTCGACCAAACTGATGTGATTAATGGTGAAAACAGCCTTAAAATCGACTATTCTGCCGAAGCACTAATCGTTCCATCTCAAGAATATGTCTTAAACCAACATCAACAATACATAAATCTGCACGCAAAGGGCGATGCTAGTGAGTTTTATTTAATTTTCTCTGATGAAAACGGTGAGAACATCGAAGTTTTAGTCGAAATCACTGATGAATTTAATGAATTTGCTATTGAAATACCTGAAAATGCCACTAAATTCGTTGGAATGCATGTAAAAGACAGTTCTGCTGGCACAATTTTCATTGATGATATGAAGTTCACACCATCTGCAAATGATAAAATCGGACCTGAAATAACTATGTTAAGTGATATTTCTGGCGAAATTTCCGAATTAAATGTCGCTCTTTCGATTTTAGAAGGTCAATATTCTGTTGATAGCGACTTGATTTCCGTAACACTAAATGGCGATGAAATTGCCTTTGCGTATAATAATTTCACTGGTGAACTTACGATAAAATCTACGAATTTACTTAGTGGAATTAATAAATTGACCATTTCTTCTTTCGATAAATTCGGCAACGAAACTATTTCGTCTTATGACTTATTTACGATGGAAAATGAAATTCAAAAATTTGTTGATATTGCCGACCATTGGGCAAAACCATATATAAATTACGCTGACCAACAAGGCATTGTCACTGGCGAAATGAAAGAAATCGCAAATGGTGAAACTATCGAAGAAGTATATTATTTCAACCCAAATAGAAATATGACGCGTGCTGAATTTGCCGTTGTAATCGCAAGACTTCTTGAATTACCGCTTGAAAGCATTCCTGCTGATGTCCCTGCTGATACCGAAGAAAACCCAGAAGAAATACCATCTGAAACTGCTGATACTGAACAAAATCCAGAAGAAACACCAGTGGAAACTTCTGAAACTGAACAAAACCCAGAAGAAACACCAGTGGAAACTTCTGAAACTGAGCAAAACCCCGACGAAGTACCAGCTGAAACTTCTGATACTGAACAAAATCCAGAAGGAACACCAGTCGAAGAAATATCTTACACCAATTTCACCGATGAAAACAGCATACCAGATTGGGCACTGCCTCACATAAAAGCTGTTTCTGATGCTGGTATTATGAATGGTACACCGATTAAAGACGACCTATTCTTCAACCCTCATTCTACGATTACTCGAGCAGAAGTTATCACTGTTTTAGGTAGAATTTTAGAAGATAATCCTCAAACAAAGGAATTAACTTTCATCGATAACTCGCTAATTCCTAGCTGGTCTTATGAGTATTTCGAAAAACTTTATGCGCTTGAAATCATTGATGGTTATACCGATAACACAATAAAACCACTGCATAATATAACAAGAGCCGAGGTTTCGAAATTAATTTACGCGATTTCTTAATTTTATAACATACAAAAGGGACTGTCATTCACGACAGCCCCTTTTATTTTAGCTATTTATAAATCTAACCAACATTGTTGCAACTTCTGCACGCGTAGCAAATCCATTAGGGTCTAGTGTATCTTCTGTTTTACCAGTGATAATCCCTTTTTGATGTGCCCATGCAAATGCTTTTTGTGCATATAAATCAATCTCTGCTACATCACTATAAGTCGAAAGACCTTCATAATCTGCAAGCATTGGTTCGCCAGCATATCTCCAAAGCATAGTAACAAGTTGTTCACGAGTTACACTTCCATTAGGGCTGAACATTTCAATTCCAGTACCAGTAACAATACCCTCTTTAGATGCCCAAGCTACTGACATTTCATACCAAGAACCTTGTACTACATCAGAATAATTTCCGTACATAAGCTCAACTTGCGGGCTGTCAGCCATTCTATGAATAACTGTCGCAACCATAGCCCTTGTCATTGTACCATTAGGGTCAAATTCTGATTCACTTATACCATTAAATAAACCATCATTAAACACTGATTTAATGTCATCGCTCGCCCAATGATTTTTAACATCAGTAAGTTTTAAGAATTCTAAATCTTTTTCCGTAATATCCACAGTAACTTCTGCTGTTACAGTATTTTTACCTAATAAAGAAGCTGTGATTTTAACATCTAAAGTTCCCTCTTCAATAACTTCATTCGGAGAAATTATCATATTTTCTTGGATATCAACTTCACCAAAAATATTATATAAAGTATCTTCTTTGTAGATTTCTTTGCCATTTTGAGAAATTTCTACTGTTACAGGCATAACTAAATCAGGGTTAGTATCAGTTGTAAATTCAGAATCTGGAATTACATTAAAGTATTTTTTAATGCTGTCTTCCACACTAATTCCGTATCTTACAATAAGTCCATCACCAACAACCTCTAAATGTGCACCACCAGAAACTGTATCTACAATTTCACTTGGAGTTTCATATAGATTATCACTAATGTAAGAATACGCCTCTATAACGTGTGGCACATAGAATAGATTATCATGTGCACCATTTTCCACTAAGAACATTCCATCTACACCTTTAGAGCGTAAATCTTGGTCAATATTAATAGCTGGCATTGCAAAACCATACATATCTCTGTTACCACTGATGAAATAATGGTCGTAATATGATAAGTAATCTACTGGTAGTGACTCAATATTTTCAACAATTCCGATATAGTTTCCATTTTCTTCAGTACCATTTGTAACCGCGCCATAGAAACTAATCACACTAGAGAATAATTCTGGGTTATTTAGACCAACATTATATGCACCAAATCCACCCATAGAACAACCAGCAGTACCAGTAAATCTCGCATCTGGAATTGTTCTGTAAAGGTCATTGATTTCTGGCATTAATTCGTCAGTCACCATTTTTTCCCAATCATCTCTCCAGAAACTGTTATTTGAGCTATCAGGGAATACAACAATCATATCTTCGATTGAACCACTTTCCATACCTTCATCAAATAATTCATGTAAACCATCGATTTCATAAGATTTACTTGTACTATTTAATTGGTGGAACATATAAACCACAGGATAACGCTCGTCGCTTTCAAAATAGCCTTCTGGAAGATAAACTCTATACGTCATATCTCTTGTTGCGTCTTCTGAACCTGAAGCACTAGCAGCATAGCTTGATGTGTATGTGTCCATGAAAAATCTCGATTGATTTCCGTATAATTGCCACTCGCCATCGATTACTTTATAAATATCTGAAACAGCTATCTCCGATGTTACACCGTCGACAGTCACTTTTCTAGTTGCTTGATATAAATATTCGCTACCAACAAGGAATACATTTGCATTTTCGTCAACCACTGAAACCGTTAAAGCACCATCGACTAAATCTTCCATTTTGTCAATAGTTCTGCCTTTATCATAGCCATCGTTCCAAAACTCTGGTGCTATTGTTTTTGCATAAGATGCGAAATCTTTTGTTTCGATATCAGCATTTTGCTCAGAAACTACTTCTAATATTTCGTTAGTTTCTGTTTCTGGTGCGTACACAGATGGTAAACCTACTTGTTTGTTATATGCAGCTTGAGTAAATATTCCAACTGGGCCTGAATACCAGCCTCCACCGCCACTAGAGTTACACATTCTAATCGCGATTTCGTTTGTGCCTTCGTTTAAAATAGACGCATCAAATGTGTATAATCTATCTTTATCCCAAGGATTTGAACCATCATAAGCACCACCAGCTTCGGCAATACCTGTTGCACCTACTCTAACACCGTTGATATAAACTTCGTCAGCTTCGTCGAATTTACCTAAAGCTAGAAGTAATTCACCTTCTGTTTGGTATCCTGCTGGTACTTCGAATTCTCTTGCATACCAAGCATATCCTGACCAGTTTGCATTATTTCCTAAATCTTCGTGGAAATCAGCAGTCCACCAAGCAAGCCCAGGAACAACAGTGTCCCAAGTTGACCAATCTGATGCGTTAAATCCTTCGATTGTATCCATTGCTACTGCATCTTTGTTAGCCCACTCTTTATAAGCGCTGAAATTCCAGTCACCCATAAGGTCTATTAATTTAGTATCAGCAGTTTCACCTGTTTCTTGAATTCTAACAAGCGGAGTAGATGCTACTTGATACTCCATACCTAAAACTTCAACAGAAAGCGTAATAGTCGAGCTTGTACCATTGACTTTATTATCAAGAGATAATGTTCCTGACATTTCAGTGCTTGTATTCGATGCTAAAAGAGCACCTGTCGCAGGGTCTATCGCACGAATATTTAC
>CAYJLC010000017.1:0-40770 GCA_964370735.1 uncultured Oscillospiraceae bacterium | reverse complement strand
TGGCACCCCTGATTGGAATTGAACCAACGCACAAGCCTTCGGAGGGCTTTGCTCTATCCACTGAGCTACAGGGGTATGTAGTGGTGGAATTTAATTATTTTTGACGATATCTATGAATTTAGAACAATAAATATTCGGTTTCTGCTTTTTTAATAAAATTAAAGCAACGTGGCTAAATGGTAATTCTTCTTTGATGTTTAAAGTAAATAAATCAGTAGTTTTTGTGATTGCAAGGTCGGAAATATATGAAATTCCAAGCCCAATTCTTGCTAAATCTTTAAGTAAACCCATGCTTTGCATTTCGATTTCAAGTTTGATATCGACATTATGAAGAGTGCATAATTCATCAAGATTTTTTCGAATAGAAGAAGATTTTTCTAACGCTAAAACCGGTAGCTTTTCTATTTCAGACAGTTTTACCGATTTGTCTTTTAGGTAACTGTATTTAGGTCCTGCAACAAAAATATCTTGGATTTTCTTGATTTTTGTAACTTCAAGACCATTATCGTCTATGCTTGTTGTTAAGTTTATAAATGAGATATCAACATCGATATTTTTTAGTAAATCTATGCATTCGAACGATGGTTTATTCATAATTTTTATCTTTACATCGGGATTTTCTTTGTGAAATCTATCAATATGGGGGATTAAAAAATATTTCGAAATTGTATCAGATGCTGCAATTTTTACTTCTTTTTTAATATTACTGTCATTTTGATTGATAGAAAGTTCGCTATTTTTAATATAGCTAAAGGCAGTTTTTACATTGTCATATAGATATTCGCCTTCATTCGTGAGTGAAATTTTCTTTGAATGACGCAGAAATAAAGCCACTCCTAGTCGATTTTCGAGGTTTTTTATCGACTGACTGACAGCAGATTGAGAGATAAAAAGCTCTTTTGAGGCTTTTGAGAAGCTTAAATTTTTTGCAACATAATAAAATACTTTATAATGTTCGAAGTTTATATCATGCATACATTAGTCCTTTTTTAGTAATTTTTTGTAGGTGAAATCGATTAAAAATGCGCCAATTGGGGCTGTTATTAGAATCGAAACGACAGAAATAGTTAATATTAATTCGCCATAAGGAAGTCCTTGTGAAAGAGGAATTCCTCCGATGGCTGCTTGAACGGTTGCTTTTGGGACATATGATATCACGCAGAATAAACGCTCTTTTTGGTTTAAATTCGTCTTTAAAACGCATAAATATGCACCTAAACATCTGAAAATTAACACAAAAAGAATTAAAATGACAGGTTTAATGCCTTCGCTTAGTGCATATTCTAAATTTAAGCTGAAACCGACTAAAACGAATAGAATTATCATAGCTCCTGACCATAAACTTGAAAAACTTTGCGATAATTTTGATGAAAAATCAGGCATTTTCCTTAAAATCATCATTCCTATTGTCATAATAGCGAGTAGTGCTGAAAAATGAAGGAAATCTTCTGCAAAAAGAAGTACAAATGATGTTGAAAGCATTAAAATTGTTGCGTGATTTACTGATATTTTGAATTTTTTAAATAAAAATACTAATAATAAAGCGACGATTATGCCAACGATAACTCCTAGCACTATATTTAATGGTAAAAGATATATGTTTGAGTCATTTGCGCTTAGGAAACTATAAAATAAGACTAAAACGAAGATATCATCGACAGAAGCAGAGGCGAGTATGAGTTCGGAGATGTTTTTTTTCTTTCCATAGCCTTCCTCTTGCAACTTTATCATTCGAGGTACGATTACTGCTGGAGAAACTGCTGCTACTGTTGTGCCTAAGATTAATGCAGTTAAAATTGGGATGTCGAATAGGAAAATCGACATTAATACTATCGCTAAAATTTCGAAGCAAGCTGGTATAAATGACATAAGAATTGCTGGTCTGCCAACTTTTTTTAACTTATCAAATTCGAGCGATAAACCAGCTCGTGTCAATATTATTACAAGTGCAATTTCACGAAGTTCGGCAGAAATATTAATAATTTTTTCGTCAAGTAGGTTAAAGTGATTTAGAAAAACTCCTGCAAAAATCATTCCAATTATGTCGGGGAGTTTTAAAAAACTAAAAAATCTAGCACCAATATATCCGAAAATAAAAATAAATGCAAGACTTAATAACATATTTATCTCCTCTATATAAAAAAATCTCTGAAATCTTTAATTATCATAACATATTTGTAAGTTTTTGTCAATGTGAGACTTCTGTTTAAAAATGTAAAAAAACTATTTATTTTTTTTGAAAAGTGTGATATAATTATAGTAATTACGTGAAAGAATGGTGATTTTTTGAAAATAGCAATTATTGATGGTAACTCGATTTTGAATCGTGCTTACTATGGAATCAAACTTTTAACGACTAGAGAGGGGCTATTCACTAACGCAGTATACGGTTTTTTAACCACATACTTTAAGCTGATAAATGAAGAAAGTCCTGATAAGGTTGTTGTATGTTTCGACGTTCGTGCGAAAACTTTTAGACACGATATGTTTGACGAATATAAAGGCACTAGAAAAGGTATGGACGACGAGCTTTCGGCGCAACTTCCGCTTATTAAAGAGGTGCTTGATGCTTATGGTATTGCAAGATATGAGCTTGCTGGCTTTGAAGCTGACGATTTGATTGGCACGCTAAGCGAATATTGCAATGTGAAAAATTATGAATGTGTCGTTGTAACAGGGGATAAGGATAGCTTGCAACTGGTGACTGAGAATACAAATATCAACCTAGTTTCGACTAGAATGGGGCAAACTACAACGAAAAAATTCAATTTAGATGTTTTTCGCGAGGTTTACGGCTTTGAACCTATGATTTTATGTGATTTAAAAGGTTTAATGGGTGATACTTCGGATAATATTCCTGGGGTTAAGGGTGTTGGCGAAAAAACTGCGATGACATTACTCCATAATTTTGGAAATCTTGAGGGTGTTTTTGAAAATATCGAAAGTGATATCATAAAAAAAGGCGCTAGAGAAAAGCTTATTAATGATAAAGAAAATGCTTTTAAAAGCAGAGAACTTGCAACGATTGTTAAAGATGTTCCGTTTGAATTTGATATTGAAACTGAGCTTAAAATGGACGAAGGAAAGCTTTTTGAGCTATTTACAAAGCTCGAGTTTAAATCATTTATCACAAAACTTTGGTTAAAACGATCGGCTGACTCAAAACCTGTCGAATAAATTGAGGTTAATCTGCCTAAGTTCACTAAAATAAAGAAAATTTCAGATATTTCGTTTGTTGATAAAATTTTTCTTGAAGCAACGTTTGATAAGGTTAGCTTTGTGATGAAAGGCAAAGGTTATGTTATTGAAAACCCAAGCCTAGACGATTTAGCCTATATTTTCTCTGAAAAAGTTCAAAAAGTAATGCATAATCCTAAAGACTTTATGGTGAAATTGCTTGAAAAAGGAATTAAAACGGAGAATTTAGTATTTGATTCTGCACTTGCAAAATATCTGCTTGACCCATCTGCTAGCGAATACGATTTATTTGAAATTTCCGAGGAAATGATTGGATTTAAACCAGAAATAAAGGAAAAAGAGCTTTCATTGTTTGAAATGGAGCCATCTGATGATGAACTTGAGTGGAAAGCATATATTTTAAGCCTGATTTATGATAAATTCGATTTAGGCGAGATGAAAGATTTATACTTTGATATCGAGCTTCCGTTATTAACGGTGCTTGCCGATATGCAATATCAAGGAATTCGTATTGATACGGTGGCGCTGAAGGTTTTTGGCAAGGAATTATTTGCAAAAATCGAGGTTTTGACAGAGGAAATTCACGCGCTTGCTTCGGAGAAATTTAACATAAATTCACCAAAACAACTTGGGGAAATTTTGTTTGAAAAACTGGGTTTGCCAGTGATTAAAAAGACGAAAACTGGCTATTCGACAAATGTTGATGTGCTTGAAGCCTTAAAGGGAAAACACGACATCATAGAAAAAATTCTTGAATATAGAACGCTTTCAAAACTTCATTCGACGTATGTTGAGGGGCTTCTTAAAGTGGTTAAAAAAGATGGAAAAATTCACTCTACTTTTAATCAAATGGTGACAACAACAGGTAGGCTTTCTTCTACGGACCCGAACTTGCAAAATATTCCTGTGAGGACGGAACTTGGTTCGAAACTGAGATATATGTTTACGGCTTGCGATGAAAATCATATTCTTATTGATGCCGATTATTCGCAAATCGAGCTTAGAATTTTAGCCCATATTTCAGGTGATGAGGTGATGATTGATGCATTTGAAAAGGGTATTGATATTCATACGGTTACTGCGTCGCAAGTTTTTGGAGTACCTTTAGAAGAGGTGACTTCGATTATGAGAAGCAGGGCGAAGGCTGTAAATTTTGGGATTGTTTATGGAATTTCTGAGTTCTCGCTTGGGATTGATATTGGGGTTTCGCGAGGTGAAGCAAAGAAATATATCGACAGCTATTTAGAGAAATATTCTGGTGTTTCGGCTTATATGAAGAACATTAAAGAGCAGGCTCATAAAGATGGTTTTGTTAAGACTTTATTCAATAGAAAAAGAGATTTGCCAGAGCTTAAGTCGAAGAATTTTAATATGCGTTCATTTGGAGAAAGGGTCGCTTTAAACACGCCAATTCAAGGAACGGCAGCGGATATAATAAAGATTGCAATGGTGAATGTTTATAAAAGAATAGAAAAAGAAAAGCTTAAATCTAGGCTTATTCTTCAAATCCACGATGAATTGATAATTGAAACTACACTCGACGAAAAAGACTATATTTCGACGCTTTTGAAAGAAGAAATGGAAAATTCGTTTGAGGGTAAAGTAAAACTACTTGTCGAGGCTCATGCAGGCAAAAACTGGTATGAGGCGAAATAATGCTTATAAAAATATCAGAAAATGAATATGTAGAGAGCATTTATGAAATAGAAAAATCTTCATTTGAAACACCATACTCAAAAGAAGAAATTTTGAAAATAATTATTGATGAAACTTATTACCATATAACTGCTTTTGATGGGGAAAAAGTTGTTGGATATCTCGGTGTGAAAATTTGCCTTGATGAATGCGACATTGCACATATCGCAGTTTCAAAAGAAAATCAGAGGCAGGGCATTGGTCAAAAGTTAATCGAAAATCTAATAGAATTTTGCAAAAAAAATGATATTATAAAAGTGCATCTCGAAGTTAGAAAATCAAATGAGAGTGCAATTTTACTTTATAAAAAATGTGGATTTAGCGCTGTGGGTGAAAGGAAAGAATACTACAAAAATCCTACCGAAAACGCAACGCTTATGTCACTTGAGGTTATATAAAATGAAAATACTAGCGATTGAAACATCTTGCGATGAAACTGCTGTTGCAGTAATCGAAGATGGAAGAAAAATTATTGAAAATATTGTGTATTCACAAATTGAAATGCATAAGGAATATGGCGGTGTTGTGCCTGAGTTAGCATCGAGAAAACACTCTGAAATTTTACCAAATTTGGTTTCAGAAGTTCTCAAAAAAGGACATGAAATTGATGCTATTGCAGCGACCTGTGCGCCTGGATTAATTGGTGCTTTACTTGTTGGTGCAAACTTTGCAAAGGCGTTAGCTTTTGGCAAAAATTTACCCTTTATTCCTGTGCATCATATCAGAGGGCATATTGCTGCAAACTACCTTGCATACCCTGAGTTAAAGCCACCGTTTTTGTGCTTGGTTGCATCTGGTGGGCATAGTTTGATTGTAAAGGTAAGTAGCTTTACAGAGTTCGAAATTATCGGTGGAACTCGCGATGATGCCGCTGGAGAAGCGTTTGACAAGGTGTCACGCGTTTTAGGGCTTGGTTATCCTGGTGGTAAAATCATTGATGATAAAGGCAAATTAGGCGACAAAGAAAAATACGCTTTTCCTCGCTCGAAAGTTAAAGATAGTCCACTCGATTTTTCGTTTTCTGGGCTTAAAACTTCCGTTATAAATACTATTCACAATGCAAAGCAAAAGAATGAAGAAATCGATGAAAATTCACTTTGCGCAAGCTTTAATGAGGCGGTTGTTGACACGCTTGTTCCAAGGCTTATTACAGCGCTCGAGGAAACTGGATTTAACACACTTGTTTTGGCAGGTGGGGTGTCTGCAAATTCGCGTTTGCGTGAGGTGATTTTAGAAAAATGCGAGGCTAAGAATATCGAACTTTTCTTGCCCCCACTTAGTCTATGTTCAGATAATGCTGCAATGATTGGCGCGCAGGCTTATTATGAATATTTAGAAGGAAATTTAGGGAATATGAAACAAAATTGTTACGGAAGTCTTGAAATTACTGCAAAACTTTGCGAAATGACGCGATAAGGAGGAGTTATGGATATTTCTTATAAAAAACTCACTACAAACGATATCTCGGACTTTGATGATATCGCGAGGTGGGATAATGACAAAGAAATTCAGCATTTTCTTATTCCGAATTTTAAAAATGAGGAAATTCCTGATATTACTGGCGAAAAATTGGCAGGTTTTTTACGAGGGAATGAAAGTCATAAAGAAATTTACATGATTATCGCTCAAGGAGAAAATATTGGATGTTTCTCGATTGAATTTGAATTTCCACACCTTTATTTAAAAGAAAAATCGACTTGGATATCTATGTGTATAGGCGAAAAAAGATTTTTAGGCAAGGGAATGGCTAAAAAAGCCATGGAATTTATCGAAAACTACTCGAAAGAGCGTGGATATAATAGAATAGAGCTTGGGGTTTTTGAGTTTAATGAAAAAGCTCAAGCTTTATATAAAAAATGTGGGTTTCAAGAAATCGGAAGAATTCCTGAATTTACATATTACAACGGCAATAAATACGATGATATTCGTATGGAAAAAAGGTTTTAATTTATTTAAAATATAGGATTTTTGCCAATTGGCAAGAATTAAAAGTTATCAAAAAGGAGAAATTAAAATGGGATTATCTATTGCACAAAAAATCATTAAAGAACATTTAGTTGCTGGAGAAATGGTCGTGGGGAGCGAAGTTTCGCTTCGTATTGACCAAACTTTAACACAGGACGCAACGGGCACTATGGCTTATTTGCAGCTTGAGGCTTTAGGCATTGACAAGGTTAAAACGGAAAAGTCCGTTGCTTATATCGACCATAATACACTTCAAAATGGATTTGAAAATGCCGATGACCACAATTTTATTGGGTCTGTTGCAAAAAAATATGGTATCTATTATTCGAAAGCTGGTAATGGTATTTGTCACCAAATTCATTTAGAGCGTTTTGGAGCACCTGGAAAAACTCTAATCGGTAGTGATTCGCATACACCTACTGGTGGTGGTATTGGTCAACTTTCTTTCGGAGCAGGTGGACTTGATGTTGCTGCTGCTATGGCTGGCGCACCATATAATATTCCGATGCCGAAAATGGTTCGCGTTAATCTTAAAGGAAAATTATCTCCTTTTGTTTCTGCTAAAGACGTTATTTTAAAAGTTTTAGAAATTATGACTGTTAAAGGTGGCGTTGGTAAAATTGTTGAGTATGCTGGTGAGGGTGTTTCTAGTCTTTCTGTTCCTGAACGTGCTACTATCACTAATATGGGTGCAGAGCTTGGCGCTACTACTTCAATCTTCCCGTCAGACGAAGCTACGCGTGAGTTTTTAAAATCGCAAGGTAGAGAAGAAGTTTATCGCGAATTATCTTCTGATGCTGATGCTGTTTATGACGAAGAATATGAAATTGACTTAAATACGCTTGTTCCTCTTGCTGCTTGCCCGCACATGCCTGATAATATTAAGCCTGTGACAGAAATTGGCGAAATTAAAGTTGACCAATGCTGTATAGGTTCTTGTACGAACTCATCTTATGCTGACCTTATGAAAGTTGCAGCTATTTTAAAAGGTAAAAAAGTGGCTGACGGAGTTTCTTTAACAATTTCTCCAGGGTCTATGCAAGTTTTCAACTCATTAGCTAAAAATGGTGCTTTAGCAGATATTATTTCTTCTGGTGCTAGAATTTTAGAATGCGCTTGTGGTCCATGTATAGGTATGGGTGCATCTCCAAACTCTGCTGGTGTTTCTTTAAGAACATTTAACCGTAATTTCGAGGGACGTTCTGGAACACAAGATGCAAGCGTGTATTTAGTTTCTCCAGAAATCGCAGCAGCTTCTGCTATTACAGGTGTTTTAACTGACCCTAGAACTCTAGGCGAGGCTCCTGTTATTGTGATGCCTTCTGAATTTGAGATAAATGATTGCATGATTGTTGAGCCTGCAAAAGACGGTTCGACTGTTGAAATCGTTCGTGGTCCGAATATCAAACCTTTCCCAGTGGGTACACCTCTTTCAGACAAAATTGATTGCAAAATCATCTTAAAAACTGAAGACAATATTACAACTGACCATATTTTACCTGCTGGTGCGGCACTTTTACCATATCGTTCAAATGTTCCATATTATTCAAATTACTGTTTTATTAATGTCGACAAAGAATTCCCAGCAAGAGCAAAAGCTATGGGTGGCGGTGTTATTGTTGGTGGTTCAAATTATGGACAAGGTTCTTCAAGAGAGCATGCAGCGCTTGTTCCACTATACTTAGGAGTAAAAGCTGTACTTGTGAAATCTTTTGCAAGAATACACAAAGCAAACTTAATTAACTCGGGTATTTTGCCTTTAGAATTCAAAAATATAGAAGATTACGACAAAATTGACCTTTTAGATGAGATTTCTATGCCGAATGTTCTAGAGGAAGTTAAGGGTGAAAAAGAGGTTACTATTTTAAATAAAACAAAAAATATTGAAATAAAAGCAGTTTACACCTTGTCGGAACGCGAAAAATCTGCTATACTATATGGTGGGACTTTAAATTATATAAAAGAAAGTTTAAAATAATATTAATGGAGGGTATGAAAATGTTATCAAATGAGGCATTAGCAAAGTACGAGGAAATCGTAAAATCTCAATTGGCAAGAATTGAGAAAATGAAGGAAGAACAAGACTTTATTGATTATAACACACTTGATAAAATTATTATTGGTGTTTGTGGTGGGGACGGAATCGGCCCTATGATTACTAATCAATCACAAAAAGTTTTAGAAGTTTTACTTAAAGATAAAATCGACGCTGGCAAAATTGAGTTTAAAGTTGTAGATGGATTAACTATCGAAAGACGTGCTGAACTTGGTGTTGCAATTCCAGAAGATACTTTAGATGAGTTAAAAACTTGTCATGTTATTTTAAAAGGACCAACTACTACACCTCGTGCTGGTGATGGTATGAAAAATATCGAGAGTGCAAACGTTGCTATGAGAAAAGAGCTTGACCTTTTTGCTAACGTTCGCCCTGTTAAAGTAGAAAGCGAAGGAATTGACTGGGTATTCTTCAGAGAAAATACTGAGGGTGCTTATGCTGTTGGTTCTAAAGGCGTAAATATTAATGACGACCTTGCTATTGATTTCACAGTTACTACTAAAGGTGGTACAGAGCGTATCGCAAGACTTGCTTTTGAACACGCGAAAAAGACTGGTAGAAAAAGAGTTACTGCTGTTACTAAAGCAAATGTTATTAAAACAACTGATGGTAAATTTTTAAATATATGTGAAGAAATGTCTAAAGAATATCCAGAAATCGCATTTGATGACTGGTATATCGATATTATGACTGCGAAACTTGTTGATACTAAACGTAGATGCGATTTCGAGGTTATGGTTCTTCCAAATCTATATGGCGATATTTTAACAGATGAAGCTGCTGAATTCCAAGGTGGAGTTGGTACTGCTGGTTCTGGTAATATCGGTAAAAGATACGCAATGTTCGAAGCTATTCATGGTTCTGCACCTAGAATGGTTTTAGAAGGTAGAGATAAATATGCTGACCCTTGTTCTATGCTTCGTGCCTCAGTTATGTTACTTGACCATATTGGTGAGAACGACTTAGCTAGAAAATTAGAAAAAGCACTTGACTTCTGTATGTTTGAAGACAAGAAAATGACTATTACTGGTCGTGATACAGGGTGCACAGCTGATCAATTTACAAATTATGTTTTAGAAAATATCTAACTAGAAAGGCTTTTATGGATAAAAAATATATATCTCAAGCTGTTATAGGTAGAATTCCGAGATATTATAGATATTCAACTGAGTTAATAGACTCTGGTATTTCGAGAATTTCATCTAAGGCTTTGGCTGATAAAATGGGACTTACTGCGTCGCAAATACGACAAGACTTAAACTGCTTTGGTGGCTTTGGTCAACAAGGTTATGGGTACAATGTTGAAAGTTTGCGTGATGCACTTGCTAATATTTTGGGACTTGATGTACCGAAGAAAGCGATTATTGTTGGTGTCGGTAATATGGGACGTGCACTAACAAAAAACTTTTACTTTGAAAGAAGTGGAGTGGAGCTTGTTGCTGGGTTTGACATCGAAGAAAAAGTAGTAGATACTAAAAATGGCCCACTTAACATTTATTCTATGGACATATTGGAAAAATTTGTGTCTGATAATAATATCGATATTGGTATTATTACTTTGCCAAAAGAATTTGCGCTAGAAGTAGCGAAAAGACTAGGTGAAGCAGGAATAAAAGGGATTTGGAACTTTACAAGTGCTGATTTGCATTTACAAGGTTTGAACATACCAGTTGAAAACGTTCATTTCTCAGATAGCCTAAGAAGACTTTCTTACAATATGAAAGATAGTTTAGAAAAATAAATTAAACGGATAGCTTTTGGCTATCCGTTTTTTAGCGAAAATCGGTTTAAAAACACTCTGCGTGCCTTTGTGGTGTGGACGAGTTTACATGAGAATACAATTGTATTTCTTTAGAGAACACCGAAAAATGCTGTAAAATATACATAAATTGTGTATCTTGTATAAATAAAAAATAAAAATAAGTAGAAAATTTGACACTTTAAAGTGCAAAAAAGTGTTGCATATTTTATCGAAATATTGTATAATTAATACACAAAGGACAATGGCGTTCTAAAGAAGGTGTCGAGCGCGACGCTTACTTTAGTGCGTCATTTTTTTGCCTTTAAGTAATCAAAGACAAGAGGATGAGATTGATGAAAAATTTTACAAACTTAAAAAAACCCGTAGGGCTTTATGATTCAAGGTATGAACATGATAACTGTGGTATTGGTGCTGTCGTTGATATTTATGGCAGAAAAACACATAAAACTGTATGTGATGCACTTCATATCGTAGAGAATTTAGAACACAGAGCTGGTAAAGATGCAGCGGGTGAAACGGGTGATGGTGTTGGTATTTTGCTACAAGTTAGCCATAAATTCTTTAAAAAAGCCACATTAGCACTTTCATTTGATATTGGCGACGAGCGCGATTATGGCGTTGGAATGTTCTTTTTTCCAAAAGAAGAATACCTTAGAAAACAAGCGATGAAAATGCTTGAGATTATTGTTAAAAAAGAGGGACTTGAGTTCTTAGGTTGGAGAGAAGTGCCAACGAATGTTTCTATTTTAGGAGCAACGGCTGTTTCGTGTATGCCATCAATTTGGCAATGTTTCATCAAACGTCCGACTAATCTTGCACAAGGGATTGACTTTGACAGAAAATTATATATTATTCGTCGTATTTTTGAACAAGGTCAAGCAGACACTTATGTATGTAGTTTATCTAGCAGAACTATCGTTTATAAAGGGATGTTCCTTGTAAGTGAACTTCGTTTATTCTACCTTGATTTACAAGATGAAGATTATGAATCGGCGATGGGTATGGTTCATAGCCGTTTTTCTACAAATACTATGCCAAGCTGGATGCGTGCTCATCCGAATAGATTTATTTTACATAATGGTGAGATTAATACTATTCAAGGAAATGCCGATTTAATGCATGCTAGGGAAGAAACTGTTGCGAGTTCTTATATGGATTTATCAAAAGTTATGCCTATCGTGGACGCTTCTGGTTCAGATAGTGCTAGACTTGATAATGCGCTAGAATTTATGGTTATGAATGGATTGGAACTCCCGTTAGCTGTTATGGCTGCAATTCCTGAGCCTTGGGCAAATGACGAGGCTATGAGTCGTTCTAAAAAGGACTTTTATCAATACTATGCAACAATGCTTGAGCCTTGGGATGGTCCTGCTGCGATTTTATTCTCAGATGGTGACGTTATGGGTGCTGTATTAGATAGAAATGGACTTCGTCCGTCGCGTTATTATATAACTAAAGATGGTAGAATGATTTTATCATCTGAGGTTGGTGTTGTTCCAGTTGAAGAAGAGCTAGTTTTAAGCAAAGAGCGTCTTCGTCCTGGGAAAATGCTTTTAGTTGATATGGTTTCTGGTAAACTTATCGATGATAATGAATTAAAAGAAGATTATGCTTCTAGAAAGCCTTATGGTGAGTGGTTAGATAGCAATTTAGTGACTTTAAAAGACCTTAAAATTCCTAACGAGAATACACCACAAGTAACTAAAAAAGAGCTTTCAAAGCTTCAAAAAGCTTTTGGATATAAGTATGAGGACGTGAATAGTTCTATTATGTCTATGGCTTTATCTGGAAACGAGCCACATGGTGCGATGGGTAATGATACTCCACTTGCTATTTTAAGTTCAAAAAACCCACCACTTTTCAATTATTTCAAACAAATGTTTGCTCAAGTTACAAATCCACCTATTGATGCTATTCGTGAGAAAATCATCACTGATACTAGCGTTTATATTGGTGCGTCTGGAAATTTACTTGAAGAAAAAGCTGAAAACTGTCGTGTTTTAAAGGTTAATAATCCGATTTTAACACAAGTTGACTTACTTAAAATCAAAAAAATGAGCAAACCAGGCTTTAAAGTTGTGACTGTTCCTATTACTTATTACAAAAATACTGATTTAAAGAAAGCTTTAGACCATGTTTTCGTTGAGGTGGATAGAGCGTATAAGAACGGTGCAAACATCGTTATTTTATCTGACAGAGGTGTTGACGAGTATCGTGTAGCTATTCCGTCACTACTTGCAGTGTCTGCTGTGTCTAAGCACTTAGTTCGTACTAAAAAACGTACTGCGTTAGCTTTAGTTTTAGAGAGTGCTGAACCACGCGAAGTGCATCATTTTGCTACGCTTTTAGGCTATGGTGCTTGTGCTGTTAACCCATATTTGGCTCAAGAATCTATTCGTTCTTTAGTTGATGATGGACTTTTAAACAAAGACTACTATGTAGCTGTTAACGATTATAATAAAGCAATATTAGATGGTATCGTAAAAATCGCGTCTAAAATGGGTATTTCTACTATACAAAGTTATCAAGGAAGCCAAATTTTCGAGGCTGTTGGTATATCTGATACTGTTATTGATGCATATTTTACAGGGACTTCTAGTCGTGTTGGTGGTGTTTCGCTTAAACATATTCAAGAAGATGTAGACGCAAACCACAGACAGGCGTTTGACCCATTAGGTCTTGATACATTCGATGGTTTAGACAGTGGTGGTAATCTTCAAATGAGAAGTGGTAAAGAGGAGCATCTTTATAACCCTGAAACTATCCATATATTGCAACAGGCTGTTCAAACAGGTAATTTTGAATTATTTAAAGAATATGAAGAAAAATTAACTGAAAATGATAATTTATATCACTTAAGAAATATTTTAACTTTTAACTATCCAGAAGATGGTGGAATTTCTATTGATGAAGTTGAATCTGCTCGCGATATTGTTAAAAGATTTAGCACAGGTCCTATGAGCTATGGTTCGCTTTCAAAAGAGGCACACGAAGCGTTAGCTATTGCAATGAATAACATTGGTGGTAAAAGCAACACTGGTGAAGGCGGGGAAGAAGAAGAACGTTATAAAATCGGAAAAGATGGAATTAACAGAAACTCTGCTGTAAAACAGGTTGCGTCTGCTCGTTTTGGTGTTACAAGTAAATATTTAGTTTCTGCAAAGGAAATTCAAATTAAAATTGCTCAAGGGGCAAAACCTGGTGAGGGTGGGCATTTGCCTGGCTCGAAAGTTTATCCTTGGGTAGCAAAAACTCGTCACTCGACTACTGGTGTAGGACTTATAAGTCCACCTCCACACCATGATATTTATTCAATTGAAGACTTGGCACAATTAATTTATGACCTTAAAAATGCTAATCGTGATGCTACTATTTCTGTAAAACTTGTTTCGGAAGCGGGAGTTGGAACGATTGCTGCTGGTGTTGCGAAAGCAGGTGCTGGACATATCACAATTAGTGGTTATGACGGTGGTACTGGTTCTGCTCCGACAGCGTCTATTCATCATGCTGGTTTACCTTGGGAACTTGGTGTTGCCGAGGCTCATCAAACACTTATTTTAAATGGACTTAGAAGCAGAATTGAGCTTGAAACTGATAGTAAACTTATGTCTGGTCGTGAAATTGCTATCGCTGCTATGCTTGGTGCTGAACGTTTTTCTTTTGCGACAGGTCCACTTGTGGCACTTGGTTGTGTTATGATGCGTGTTTGTAATCTTGACACTTGTCCTATGGGTATTGCGACACAAAATCCTAAACTTCGTGAGAGATTTATCGGAAAACCTGAATATGTAGAGAATTTCATGATGTATATGGCAGAATCTCTTCGTTCACACATGGCAAAATTAGGTGTTCGCACTATAAATGAGCTAGTTGGTAGAACAGATTTACTTGTAAAACGTGATGATATTACAAATGATAGAGCAAAAACACTTGATTTATCACGTTTACTTCAAAATCCACTTATCGAAAATACTGGAATTTACTTTAATAAAGACGATATGTTTGATTTTGAATTAACTCAAACTATTGATATGAAAACTTTACTTCCAGCTTTTGAGAAGGCGCTTAAAAAAGGTGTTTCGCATAAAATTGAAACTGATGTTACGAATATTGATAGAAGTACAGGTACTATTTTCGGAAGTGAAATTACGAAAAAATACGGAAATACATTAGAAAATGGTACTTTCCACGTTGTTTGTAATGGTAGCGGTGGTCAAAGCTTTGGTGCGTTTATTCCTAAGGGACTTACGCTTGAGCTTAAAGGCGATTGTAATGATTATCTTGGTAAAGGTTTATCTGGTGGGGAAATTATTGTGTATCCATCGGAAAAATCGACTTTCAAACATGATGAAAATATTCTTATCGGAAATGTAGCGCTTTATGGTGCGACTGGCGGTAAAATTTTCGTAAGTGGTGTGGCTGGAGAGCGTTTCTGCGTTCGTAACTCAGGTGCTACTGCTGTTTGTGAAGGCGTTGGTGACCATGGACTTGAATATATGACTGGTGGAACGGTTGTTGTTTTAGGGAAAACTGGCAAAAACTTTGCTGCTGGTATGTCTGGTGGTATTGCGTATGTACTTGATGAAAATCAAGATTTCTATAAAAATGTAAACAAGGCGATGGTGAATTTATTACCTGTTGATGATAAGGTTGATGTGACGATTTTACGCAAATTAATCACAGAACATGTAGAAAAAACTGGCAGTAATAAGGGTCGCGAAGTTTTAGAGAACTTTGGTGATTATTTACCGAAATTTAAGAAAATCTTCCCACATGATTACGATAAAATGCTTCGTTTAATCGCACAGATGGAAGAAAAAGGACTAGACAATGAACACGCACAAATGGAAGCATTTTATGCTATAAAAAGCAAGTAGAGGTGAAGAAAAATGGGTAAAATGACTGGATTTTTAGACTATTCACGCGTAACTAGTGAAGAGATTGCACCTCTTGATAGAATTAAAAACTTTGATGAGTTTCATAAGCATATTTCAAAAGAAGAACAAATGCTACAAGGTGCAAGATGTATGGATTGTGGGGTGCCGTTTTGTCAAAATGGTACATTAATCGCTGGTATGACTAGTGGTTGCCCACTGAATAATTTAATTCCGGAGTGGAATGATTTGGTATATAAAGGGAAATATGATTTAGCGCTTAATCGTCTTTTTGCGACAAACCGTTTCCCAGAATTTACTGCGCGTGCTTGTCCTGCTTTATGTGAAGCTGCGTGCACCTGTTCATTAAATGGTGACGCTGTATCTGTTAAAGAAAATGAGCTTGCTATCATCGAGGAAGCTTATAAAGAAGGCAGAATTATCGCGTGTGCTCCTGAAACAAGAACAGGGAAAACTGTTGCTGTGGTAGGTTCAGGCCCTTCTGGGCTTGCTACTGCAGAGTGGCTTAACAAAAGAGGCCATAAAGTGACTGTTTTTGAAAGAAGTGACCGTTTAGGTGGGCTTTTGATGTATGGAATTCCAAATATGAAGCTTGAAAAATGGGTTATCGATAGACGTACTGATATTATGAAACAAGAGGGAATTGATTTTGTTACAAATTGCAATATTGGTGTTGATAAATCAGCAGATGAGCTGAAAAATGAGTTTGATGCTGTGGTTTTATGCTGTGGTGCGTCAAAACCACGCGATATTTTCGCCGAAGGTAGAGATGCAAACGGAATTTATTTTGCAGTTGACTACTTAAAAACAGTGACAAAAAGTCTGCTTGATTCAAATTTTGAGGATGGCAAAGCAATTGATGCATGTGGCAAAAAAGTTCTTGTAATCGGTGGTGGTGACACAGGAAATGACTGTGTTGGGTCGTCAATTCGTCAGGGTGCAACGAATGTTGTTCAGCTAGAAATGATGGCAAAACTACCAGAAGAAAGAACTGCTTCGAATGCATGGCCACAATGGCCGCTAACGCTTAAAACTGATTATGGTCAAGAAGAGGCGATAGCAGTATTCGGAAATGATCCTAGAATTTATCAGACCACTGTAAGTGAGTTTCTTAAAGATGATGATGGAAATGTTAGGGGCGCTATTGTTTCGAAATTATGTGCAGAGCATGATGAGGAAACAGGCAGAATAACTATGAAACCTACTGGTGAAACATTCGAGGTAGAAGCGGACTTAGTCTTTATTGCAGCTGGATTTTTGGGTTCAGAGCAATATGTTGTTGATAATTTCGCTATTGAAACAGACAATAGAGGCAATGTTTCGACGAAAAAATTTAAAACCAATGAGGATAAAGTTTTTGCCGCTGGTGATATGCGCAGAGGTCAAAGCTTGATTGTTTGGGCATTGCGTGAAGGCAGAGATGTTGCACGCGAAGTTGATGCATTTCTTATGGGTTATAGCAATTTATAATAAAAAAGGTGCTATCGCAGTTGCGACGGCACCTTTTTTTACTTAGATTTAATATATTCAATTAAATTTTCGATAATATCGGTTCTACCAAAAAGAGTTATTAGGTAGAAACCGTCGGCATAATCGTATACTTGGTTAATGATTTCCTTTGAGGTTCTTAGCGTGATTTCTTTGCATTCTTCCTTGGTTTTGTCAAGAAATTCATTTGTTAATTCATCGGAAATAGTAATTCCAGGAACTTCATTATTCATGAAAACAGCGTTTTTATGGCTTATTATAGGTAAGATGCCGACCATTATTGGTGCATTTAGCTCACTTTTAGCGCGTTTTAAATTCTCTAGAGCATTTTTTGAATGCACAGGCTGAGAGAAGAATCCAACAGCGCCATTTGCAATTTTTTCTTTTGCTAATTTAAGTTGTATTTCGAAATTTTTTGCATTTAGATTTAGTGCTGAATAAAGCGAAAATGGGGAGGTGAAAAGTGTTTCGTTTAGGTGAGTTATGTGGCTTATCAGCAGGCGAGAGTTGAATTGAAACACAGTTTTTACTTCGTTTCTAAACGTTGTTGGGACAGGGTCGCCTGTGACGATTAAAACATTGTTCACTTCTTCTGCATTAAGGCCTAGAAGTAAAGCTTTAGAGGCGTTTAGATTTCGGTCACGACAGGTCATGTGGGGCATGACTTCGATTGAGTATTCACGCTTTAATTTACACGCAAGAAGGCTACTATCCATACGCGCTCTAGCGACAGGGCAATCTGCAATTGTGATTAAATCAGCGCCTTTTTCATTAAGAAAAGATGCATTTTTAATGAAATTTTTGATGTCAGGTGCGAGTGGTGAATCAAGCTCTACGGCAATTGGTTTTTCACCTGAAAGTAGCTTGTTTAAAAAAGTATTTTCACGACTTTCCTTTTGGGAAGTTTCTTTTTTTTGTGGTGTATGTTTAGTTTTTGAAATATCACTATTTTTGAGCAAATTGCTGATACTTTGGATGAATTCAGGTGTTGTTCCACAGCAACCACCGAGTATTTTTACAGATTTTTCTGCGATTTCAAGCATTTTACTAGCGAAATACTGAGGATTGTCACCGTAAGTAGTTCGATTTCCAACTATTGTAGGGTAGCTTGAGTTTGGCATAATTGAAACAGGTTTATCTTTTAAAACTAAATTTTCAATAAGTTTTGAAAGGTGCAAAGGTCCGCACACACAGTTAAATCCGACTGCATCGACATCGTCATTTTTTGTATATTTATAGAATAATTGCTCATAAAATTGTCCTGTTGATGTAATTCCTTCTGAATTTACAGCGAAAGAGGTGATAATATATGAATTTTCGATAGTTTCTTTGATATAATGCGAAATTTCGGAAATTCCGATATCATCAGACAATGTTTCGAAAATGAAATTTTTAGCGCCTAAATTTATAAAAATATCGACGATTTCTTTGTATTCTTCGAACTTATTTTTATTGTTTTCTGTCGGTATGTAGCCGATATCCGCGAAGACAAAGGCATCGAAATTTTTAGCACAATTTGTCGCTATTTTATACGCAGAAGTTATGATTTCTTCCTTTGAAAACTCACTATTTTGCTCTAGCGAAAAGGTGTTTGTTTTGATTGCATTTGCGCCAGCAGTTAAGTATTCTGTGTGAATTTTTTTGATGATTTCAGGTTCAGTGATATTTGCATATTCACATTTATATAACGGATTATGGTAGACTTTTGAGAAATATGTGCCCATAGCACCGTCGAAAAGTAGAATATCTTTAAAATTTTTAACGCTCATTAAACACTCCTTTTGCGATATCGGCTGATTGTTTTGCGTCTTTTGCATAAAAATCAGCACCAATTTTTTTTGCGTATTCTTCTGTTAAAACTGCTCCACCAACCATGATTTGAACATCTTTGATTGTTTTCTTTACTTCGATAATGGTTTCGCGCATACTTTCGACAGTTGTTGTCATAAGCGCCGAAAGACCGATTAATTTTACATCATTTTTTATTGCAGCATCAATGATTTTTTCGAAAGGAACGTCTTTTCCTAGGTCGATAATTTGATAGCCATAATTCTCTAAAATGACTTTAACAATATTTTTTCCAATGTCATGAACATCGCCTTTAACTGTTGCTAAAATGATTTTTTCTTTTAAAATTTGTTGCTCATTATTGTTTGCAAGCTCTGTTTTTATTACCTCGAAAGCGACACAAGATGCATTTGCACTACGGATAAGCTGGGGAAGGAAAATATCACCTTTTTCAAAATTTTGACCAATGACATCGAGTGTTGGAATTAGGATATTATTTACGATTTCAAGCGGAGTTTTTGTTTGCAAAAGTTCTTTTGTAATGGTAAAAACATCGTCATTTAAGCCTTTTGAAATTGCATCTTCTATGGTCAATTTTGAATTATTTTTTGGCTTGATTTCTTCTGATAAATTGCTAAAGCGTTCTATGAAATTCACGCTGTCTATATCGATAGAAGAAAGGACATTGTATGCAGAAATTGTGTCCATAAGTGGTTTGATATTCGGATTGATAATCGGCAAAGTAAGCCCGTAATTCATGGCAAGTGTCAGAAAAGTTTGGTTAATAAGTTCGCGATTTGGAATTCCGAAAGAGATATTTGAAACGCCCAAAACCAAATTAAGCCCTAATTCGCCACGAATAAATTTCATGGCATTTAATGTTTCGAAGCATTGACTTTGTTCTGCTGATACTGTCAATGTAAGGCAGTCGATTAATATATCTTCTTTGTTTATACCATAAAAAAGTGCAGTGTTTAATATTTTTTTAGCAATTTCGATGCGTTTTTCGGCTGTTTTTGGGATACCATCTTCATCGATTGTTAAACCTACTACTAAAGCACCGTATTTTTTTGCTAGTGGTAAAATTTTGTGTAAATTTGCTTCCTCGCCGTTTACAGAATTTAAAATTGGCTTGCCATTATAAGCGCGAAGACCTGATTCTAATGTCTCAAATTTTGAGGCATCAATTTGTAATGGGATGCTAGAAATACTTTGGATTTGTTTTACAACTTGGCTCATAAGTGTTACTTCGTCAAGCCCAGGAACACCGACATTTACATCTAAAATATCTGCTCCGGCATCAATTTGCTCGCTCGCCTGTTTTAAAATATAATTCATATCGTTTTCTTTTAATGCAAGTTGGAAACGTTTCTTTCCTGTCGGATTTATGCGCTCGCCGATTACTTTTACACTGTCTACTGTCACAACTTTTGTGCCTGAGCAAACTCTAGTTTTTGGTGTGAATTGTCTTTTAATTGGAGTGACTTTTTGTACTTTTTCTTTAAGTTTTTCTATGAAAATATCGTCGGTACCACAGCAACCACCTAAAAATGTTACGCCGATTTTTGCATATTCACTCATGATTTCAGCAAATTCGTCTGAATCTATGTCATATTCTCCTGTTTGAGGGTTCGGAAGTCCTGCATTTGGCTTTGCAATTAATGGCAAACGAGTGTTTTTTGACAGTTCTTTCATTAAAGGAAGGATTTCTTTAGGTCCGAGTGAGCAGTTTATTCCGATAGCATCGACACCTAGACCCTCAAGAGTTATCGCCATATTTTCGATACCTACGCCTTGAAAGGTTCTTCCATTTTGTTCGAATGTCATCGTTACAAAGACTGGTAGTGATGTATTTTCTTTTGCTGCTAATACGGCGGCCTTTACTTCGTATAAATCCGTCATTGTTTCGATTAATATTAAGTCAGCACCTGATTTTTCGCCTATGACCATCATTTCTTTGAATATTTCATAAGCATTTTCGAAACTTAAAACACCAGAAGGTTCTAAAAGTTCGCCGATAGGACCTATGTCTAGTGCAACAGATGCATTGTAGGCTTTAGCTTCGGTTTTAGCAAGCAAAATACCTTTTTCTATAACTTCTGTTACAGAAAAAGGTGAGTTTTGAAGTTTGTGTTTATTCGCACCAAAAGTATTGGCACAAATAATATTCGAGCCAGCTTTTAGGTACTTATGATGAACATTTCGGATTAAATCCTCGTTTGTGAAATTCAGTATTTCAGGGAGTTCCCCGAGTTTTAAGCCACTCTTTTGGAGCAAAGTTCCTGTCGCTCCATCTAAGATTATAAATTCGTCATTTTTAAAATTAAACACAATTAATTCCTTTCTTTTTATACGGGCAATCATTTGCTAAATTGCAAAAATTACATCCTTTAATTATTTTCGGCTGGGGTTTATTTGAAATGCCGATTATGGCTGTAATTGATTTGCGAGGTAGCATTATTCCTGTTTGGGTGACGGATAGTCCGATTGTTCTATCTGTGCTAAGAATTCGGCAGATTGAAGTGCTGATTTCTAAAGGAAAATCGCCATATCCAGGTGAGAACCTGTCAGTAAAGTGAGGGTTTTGAAGACTTTTATTTAGTTCATTTTCGTAATTATTACATAGATTTTCAATCATGCTACTTGCACATGCATCAAAAATCACTGCTTTGCTTATGTTTTGAACTTGCATTGTTCTTAATAATCTATCAATATTTTCGCCGAGTGTTACTGCTAATAAGATGCATTTATCACATTCTTTTAGCATTTCGCGAACATTTTCACTCTCGATAATTAAGCTAGTTCCATCGAGTGTGATTTTATTTTCTTCGTGTATAATATCGAACATTTTATATGTCGATTTAAACGAAAGATTAAGTTTTAATGAATCCACTGCGTCGTGGATGTCATTTAATGTTCTTTTGTCAATCTCGTCGATATTTGTTCCGATATACCTAGAAACCTCTTCTAAACTTATGTCATTAATATTCATTCTCAAACTCCTAAAAACAACTAAATTTGTAAAAACGCTTGTTCTAAATCGTCGATAATATCATTTATATTTTCAGTTCCGATTGATAGGCGAATTGTGGTATTTGTGATTTTTTGCTCTGCTAAATTTTCTTTTGAAAGTTGAGAATGCGTTGTTGATGCTGGGTGGATTACAAGCGATTTTACGTCTGCAACATTTGCTAAAAGTGAGAATAATTCTAGGCTATCTATGAATTTTTTTGCATTTTCTTCGGTGCCTTTTATATCAAATGTGAAGATTGCACCACCACCTTCTGGTAGGTATTTTTGATATAATTTTTGTTGGTTTTCATCAGTTGAAACAGAAGGGTGATTTACTTGTGCAACTTTTTCGTGATTTTTTAGAAAATCTACAACTTTAAGTGCGTTCTGAACGTGACGTTCTACACGAAGTGATAGTGTTTCTAGTCCTTGGAGGAAGAAAAACGAATGGAAAGGAGAAAGACATGCACCTAAATCTCTTAAAAGTACAGCGCGAATTCTTGTTACGAATGCAGCTCTGCCACATGCTTTTGTGAAACTTATTCCATGGTAGCTAGGGCTAGGTTCAGAGATTTGAGGGAATTTTCCTGATTTTTCATAGTCGAAATTTCCACCATCTACGATAATTCCACCTAATGATGTGCCATGTCCACCGATGTATTTTGTTGCAGAATGAACAACGATATCGGCGCCATGCTCAATTGGGCGAATTAAATATGGTGTAGCGAATGTATTGTCTACAATTAGTGGGATATCGTTTTTATGAGCAATCTTTGCGATTTCTTCAATATCTACCACTAAAGAGTGTGGATTTGTTAAGCTTTCTATGAAAATTGCTTTTGTTTTATCTGTGATAGCATTTTCTATCTCGCTTAAATCAAATACATCAACGAAAGTTGCATTAATTCCAAAAGTAGGCAATGTGCTTGAGAAAAGATTAAAAGTGCCACCATATACATTTTTTGACACGATAATGTGGTCACCAGCGCTTGCTAAGTTTTGTATTGCATAGGCGATAGCTGACGAACCCGATGCTACTGCTAAAGATGCAACACCACCTTCTAGGGATGAAATTCTTTCTTCAAAAGCATTTTGTGTAGGGTTTGTAAGTCGGCTATATATATTTCCTGCATTTGTTAAAGCAAATCTGCCTTCGGCTTGTTCGCAATTGTCGAATACGAAAGCTGCTGTTTGATAAATTGGAACGGCTCTTGCTCCAGTAACTGGGTCTGGATTTTCTTGGCCTGCGTGTAATTGTAATGTTTCAAAACGATATTTTTTATTCATAATTAATCTCCTTAAAGTTAGTTTCTTATCTGAACTTATTATAAGTGATTATATGCAAAAAGTAAAATATCTAAAAGCTAACGGTATATATAGGTTTCTCTTATAACCTAGCTATTGGTATAGATTTGGTTTAGTTCATCGATGTAGATAGTGCCAGTCGCACTTATTGGGACATTCGATTTTTGAATATAGCCTATGTCCATTGTTTCGTCACTATCAAGCTCGATTGCCACATATTCACTACCGTTTAAGTCCTCAGAAATAATTCCTGAGCATAAAGTATAAGCATTTAGTCCTTTCATAAGGTTTAGCATAGTTGCTCTATCTGTTACTTTTATAAGCTGTTTATAGCTATATGTGCTAAGGACTTCTTCGGAAAAATAAAACGAGGAGCTTTGTTCAAACGATAAGCAAGGGTAGTTTTGAAGTTCGTCTAATGTGATTTTTGCTTTTGAGGCTAGTGGATTTTCTTTGTGGATATATACGAAAATTTTGCAGGTGAAAAGTTTTGTAAATGTCAAATCGTAGTCCTTGAAAATTTTTGACAGAATTGTTTTGTTGAAGTGATTTTGGTACAAAATACCAAGTTCAGAACGTAGATTTTTGACATCATTTATTATATCGAAAGTTTTTGTTTCTTTGATAGACAACTCATAATCATCGAGGTCGAAGTGTTTTACAGTGTTTATAAAAGCTTTGACTGCAAATGAATAGTGCTGGGTTGAAACAGAAAAATTTTTCTTTTTCTCCTTTTTATTTATAAATTTATCTTCGACTAAAATAAACTGCTCGACAGTTTGCCTTGCATACGTTAAAAATTCTTCGCCTTTTGATGTTACAGAAAGCCCTCTAGCGCCTCGGTTGAATATCTGGATATCGATTTCGGTTTCAAGATCTTTTAGCGATTGCGATAAGCTTGGTTGGGAGATATATAGTTTTTCAGAGGCTTTGTTTAAAGAGCCACATTCTGAAATTGCTATTACATATCTTAGTTGTTGTATTGTCATAAAATACCTCTATAAATTAATTAAAAACACCCTAACAGAAGAAAAAAGTTAGGGTTTTTTATTTACTCTTTTACGATTTTGAAATAATGAGAGTCGGACATTGAGTAATAATCAAAGTCGGCTATTATTATATGGTCTAGGAGTTTTATGCTAATCATAGATAAAACTTCTTTTAATTTTAGTGTCGTGCTGATGTCTTGCGACGATGGAATTGGTGTGCCACGAGGATGGTTGTGGGATAAAATTATAGCACTTGAATTTAGTTTTACACATAAATCTACGATTTTTCTTGTGTCTAGATTTACCGAGTTTACACTGCCTTCAAATAGAATTTTACAATCTATTACTGCCGATTTATTGTCTAAAAATATCGCCATAACCGTTTCGACTGTTCTGCCGACATACTTTGGCATTAGAAATTTTGCAGTTGATTGAACCGAGTCTAAAATCACTTTGTTCGAAGCACTTTCTAGATAGGCGCGCGATAAATATGGTATTGACTTTAATAATGTGGCTGAATTTTCAGAAATGCCATCAATAAGGATTAAATCGTTATAAGAAGCTTCAAAAACGGCGTGCAAACTGCCGAAAGTTTTGATTAATTCGTGGGCGATTGGGTTTGTATCTTTTTGTGGTATTGCATAAAAAAGCAAAAATTCTAAAATTTCGTGATCATAAAAACCAGAAAATTCAGAGTTTAAAACTTTGGATTTAACACGTTTTCGATGATCTTTATGTACAGACATTATTTATCACAGGAACTTTCTTTGTATTTAGTATATTCATTTTAATCTCCCTTAATTCTTATACTATTATTTTATAACATTTTAACGAGTTTTTCAATAATATTTTACAAATTAATAAAAAATATACAAAAAACACTTGACAGTTTAACAAATTAACTGTATTATATAAATCGTAAAGTAAACAAAACGTGTAGTTGTGGATGGGTGGCCACTCTGTCTTTACAAAAGAAAATTTTATAAAAAAGGAGGACTTTTTAATATTTCAGAAAATAAATATGATGAATTTATGGAAGTTTTGAAAAAACTTTGTTATTCGGAAAATGAGCAAATCGCATTAAAGGCTTGTATAGAAATGCTTGAAAGAAGTGAGAAAAAAACGACTAATAAGTGTTTTAAGTGGTTCGTGAGCGAGGAAAAGGTTGGAAGTGATGAAACTTGACGAGAATGCTTTTAACAAGTTTGTTTTCGATGTGATTGATAATTATTCAAATCGCTACGAAGTTTATTTCGGAGGTGGAGGAAGTGGGAAATCTTATGGAGCTGTTTCAAAAATAATACTCAAATCGTGTAGTTTTGTGCGAAAGGTGTTATTTATAAGAAAGGTTAAAAATAGTATGGTGCATAGCATTTATTCGCTGGCAAAGGAAATTTTGTCGAGTATATTTTGCGATATTGATATGAGCTTTACTGAAAATAAAACTGATTTTACGATAACTCTTTCGAACGGTAGTGTATTTATTTTTCGTGGTCTTGATGATGCTGAAAAGCTGAAATCGATTAACGGAATAACAGATATTGTTATCGAAGAGGCAACAGAAATTAGCTTTGAAGATTTCACACAACTCGACATAAGGCTTCGACCGAGCGAGAAGTTTCCTCAGATTTTTCTGATGTTTAACCCTGTTTCGAAAACAAATTGGTGCTATAAGCATTGGTTTCTTAAGAAACATGACGATGCGCTTGTAATTCATACGACTTATAAAGATAACAAATTTTTGAGTGATGAATATCGAAAAACGCTTGAAAATTTAATTTATTCTAATCCGAATTATTATAAAATATATTGTTTAGGGCAGTTTGCAACACTTGACAAGCTTGTTTTTGACAACTTTGAGTGTCGCGATATAGATGAGGATTTATCGAGCTATAAAGAATTTGTTGGGTTGGATTTTGGATATGTAAATGACCCTACTGCGATTGTTTATGGAAGATATTCTGGGGATATTATCTATATTTTAAAAGAATTTTATCAAAAAGGACTGCTAAACTCGGATATTTATAAAGAAATTTGTAAAATGAACTTCAAAAATTATTTAATAATTGCAGATTCGGCAGAGAAAAAGAGTATTGATGAACTGAGAAAAATGGGTTTAAATATCAAGCCTTCTAAAAAGGGGAATGGTAGTATTTTAGACGATATTAACTTTTTGCTTGCGAAAAAAATAGTAATTTCAAAAAAATGCAGGCAGACTTTAGAGGAATTCGAAAATTATACTTGGAAAAAAGACAAAGTTACTGGCTTTTATGAAAATATTCCAAATGATAAGGATAATCATTTGATAGATGCTCTACGATATGGTTTGCAAGGTGCAACGGACATAAAATCACATAAGAATTCTCTTAAAATTATAAAGGAGTATTAATGGAAATTATAAAAAATAAATTAAATAAATATATAAATCAAAAAGAATTTTATAACAAGGCATTGCTTTATTATAATAATCAAAATGATATTTTAAGACAAAAAAGTCCTACAAATTTAGCTTATTGCTATGAACATTCAGACCCTTTTCGTAATGCTGATAACAGGGTTTCACATAACTGGTTTAACATACTGGTTAACCAAAAGGCAGGATATATGTTCGCATTTCCTCCTACTTTCGATGTTTATGACACGAAAATTAATAAACTGATTTTAGAAAATTTAGGAGAGAATTTTGCAAAAACTTGTAAAGACTTATGCATAAACGCTTCGATTTATGGGGCTTCTTACCTTCATTTTTGGGAAAATAACGGTTTTTCATATACAGTTATTGATACTCGTGAGATAATTCCAATTTATAAATCTGGGCTTAATTCTGAGCTTGATGGGGTTATTCGCGTGTATGAAGAGGAAATTTCTTCAAAAATGCACTTCGTTTATGAATATTGGGACGAGGAAAAAGTTTCTGTTTTTTATGAAAATGATGGAATTAAGCCTTATCACAAGTTTAAATCAAAGAAAAATGTGTTTTATCATAATTTTGGGGTTGTCCCTTTTATTGAATTTAAAAATAACAACCTTAAAACAAGCGATTTGCACTCTGTTAAGTCATTAATTGATGTTTATGACAAGATTTATTCTGGTTTTGTAAACGATATTGAAGATGTTCAACAGGTGATAATCGTTCTTACAAATTATGGTGGCGAGGATTTACATACCTTTCTGAGTGATTTGAAACGCTATAAAACAATTGGGATTGAAAAAGAAGACCAAAATGATGCTTCGGGAATTTCTACTATGTCAATCGATATTCCTATTGAGGCAAGGTCGAAGGTTTTAGAGATGACACGCCGACAGATTTTTGTGTCTGGGCAAGGTGTTGACCCTGAAAATACGACTTTTGCAACTGCATCTGGCGTAGCAATTAAACATTTATATGGGCTATTAGAACTTAAATGTGGGCTTTTAGAAACAGAATTTAAGGTTTCATTTTCGAAATTAATACGAGCTATTTTACGATATTTGGGAGAAGATGTTTCTTATGTAGAGCAGACTTTTGTAAGAGATTATATTCAAGATGAGCTGGAAAAAGCAGAGGTTTTATCTAAACTTTCGCTATTTACATCTAGACATACTCTTGCGAAAAATAATCCTTTGGTAGAGGATTTTGAAAAGGAAATTGAAAATTTAGAAGGAGAATTGAATGCAAAATAGATTAAAAGAGCTACTTTTAGCCTATGAAATTTCTGTCGAGATTGTGGACGCTATTATTTTAGAGTTTATGACAGAATTTGATGGAAATTTTGTAGAGAAAACTGAAGTTGACGCTTTGGTTTTAACGGAGAAAAATAAAATTTTGCTTGAAACGGCTGTTTTAGGCGAACTTAATAAATATAAAGCAAAAAATATTAAGGCGTGTTATGCTTTAATTGATTTTGATAAAATCGAGATTGATGGTGATGAAATTATCGGACTTTCTGAGCAAGTTTCGAAAATTAGAAAAGAAAATCCATTCCTTTTTGAGGAAAATGTGGATTACTCACCGAAAATTACTGATGGACCACAAAATTTTGAGGATTTGTCAGATGAAGAATACTTTAACTTTTTAAAATATAGAGGAGAATAATAATGAAATTTTTATCAGCTAAACAAATCGCACGCGAGGCACTGCCTATTTTAAAGGACAATTTAGTGTTTCCAACACTTTCATATATTGAATACTCAAACGAATTTGGTAGATTTGGTGACACAATCCAGGTGAGAAAGCCAGCAGTTTATACTGCGCACGAATTTGATGGCAGTATTATTAAACAAGAATCTGCTGAAACACCAGTTATGGTCACTCTTGATAAAATTGCCGACGTTTCTGTTGAAATTGGTTCGAAAGAAATGACACTTTCGGTTGATGACTTTAATGCGCAAGTTTTAATGCCTGCTATCACTGCGATTGCAGAAAAAATTAACTCAGATGGGTTCGATTTATATAAAGATGTTCCATTTTATTGTGGAGAAGAGGGTGTGACACCTTCTGGGATTGATGTTTTTGCAAAGGCTACTAAGACTCTTAACAAAAACAAAGCGCCTGTTTTCAACCGTTCTGCGGTTTGGGATTATGAGGCTTTAGCGAAGTTCCAAACGGATTCGGCTGTTATTTCTGCTGAAAAATGTGGCGACACGAAGGCACTTAGGGAAGGTTCTATCGGTAAAATTTTAGGGCTTAATAATTTTATGTCACAAGCTGTTAAGGTGCACTCGAAGGGCGATGCGACCTCTATGACTATTAAAGCGCAAGCTTTAGATGGATTTGTATTAAAAATTGGTGGCACTGGTACTTTAAAACATGGTGATGTTCTTAAAATCGGAGAGAATTCTTATGCAGTTTCGGAGGATGTTACACTTACTACTGCTGGGGTTGATGTAGTTGTTACGACTGAAATTAAAGAAACAATTAATGTGAACACTGGTGTTGCTATTTTAGAAACGCATGTTGCAAACTTAGCATTCCATAAAAATGCGTTCGGTTTTGTTACAAGACCACTTGAAAAAGCACATGGTGCTGAAAGCTATGTAATTAATTACGAGGGGCTTACTTTACGCGTAACTTTAGACTATGATATCAATTCGAAAAAGCAAATTTTATCGGTAGATACGCTTTATGGTTTTAAAACGCTATATCCTGAGCTTGCTTGTAGGGTACTAGGCTAATGCTTAGTTTAGATGAAGTTAAAAAATATCTTAATATAAATTCTTCGGAAGATGATGAAAAAATCATGTTTATTTTAAGATATGCCGAGGTTTACGCGAAGACTTATTGCAAGATTGATGAAATTTCTTCTGATATGAAAGAGGCGATTTATATGATGTGTTTAAGTCTATATAATGCGTTTGACGGCAAGAAAAAAATCTCGATTGGTGATATTTCTTATGAATATCAGCAAAATAGTGAAACTTATAAGAATATTTTAAACAAATTTAGAAAGGTGTTTCCAAATGAATGCTGTTAAAAATGCACTTAGTAAGTCCTTTATCGGCAAAATGGCTGTTTTTGAATATGAAAAAGTAGCTAAAGGTAGGGGATACACACTGAATAAAAAGCTTGTTTTTGATAATATACCATGCCTACTTACGGGTATGGTATCAAAAAGAAGTGTTACGAGGGACACAAATTTTGATAATGTTAATAAACTTGAAATGGTGAAAAAGGTGTTTTTGTCGAACGAATTTAATATAAAATTAGGTTCAACTGTGGAGATTTTGCAAAATGGTAGAGTTTATACATTTGAATATGCCGGCGAGAGCTTTTTATATCACACACATCAAGAGATTTTGCTTGAACATAAAAAAAATATTTAAGGAGAAATTATGATTGATAGTATTGTAGATGCGTTAGCTTTAAACATAGACGGAAGTTTGGTTTTAAAAGAAAAGGTTTTGCAAGGGTATGACGATAATACTTTTGTAGTTAAACTTAAATCTGGGAAATTTGTAAAGCAAATGAAGGATACACATATTAATTTTTATGAATTTTCAATTAATTATTATGGGGAAGATAAAGAAGAAGTTTCAAAGAAAATTGTAGACGCTATTAAAACTATCAGCGATATTACTATTATTAATTTCGATTTTAATATGGACGAAGAACAATTAGTCTTTAATATTGCTGTTAGGCAATTTAGTTTGGGTACAAAAAACAATGATTTTATGAAAAAAATATATTTTAATTAAGGAGGTAATTTATTTTGATTAAAAAAACAAGACCAGGTGCTTATATAGATTTTAAAAGCAATGCGACGAATTTAGCAAATGTTTCTGAGCGTGGGATTGTGCTATTGCCGATTGAGGCAGATTTTTTGCCTGTTGGTGAATTTTTAAGCACAAGTGTTTATACAGATTTTTTAGGCGAATATGGCATAAGCATTAATGATGAAAGCATGATTTGCGTGAATGAAGCATTAAAAAATGCTGAAACTGTATTGATTTATAGAGTGAATTCTGGTGTTAAGGCGACAAAGACAGTCGGCTCTTTAGTGGCTACTGCGAAGTGCGAAGGTGCCTATGGAAATAGAATTTCGTTTGAGATTTTGCAGAGTGGAAGTGGGAATCTTTTAATTATTTATGTTGATGACGAAGAGGTTTTAGAGGTATATGGTGAAAGCTTAGATGTGATTAATGAGAATAATTTCATTACTTTTACAGGAGAATTACAAACTGCGACTAAAACTTTATTAGCTGGCGGTAGCACAACTTCTGCGACAGAGGCTATGTATAATTCGTTTTTTACAGAGGCACGAGTTTTAGAATTTAATACTTTTGCTATAACAAAAGAGGATGTAAACTTGCATAATTTAGCATTTTCTTTCACAAAAACAATGAGAGAAAATGAAGGCAAAAAAATTCAATGTGTGCTTGCGAATGCTACTGGGATTAATTACGAAGGTGTGATAAATGTCACAAATGGTGTGGTTTTAGCGAATGGCATTCAAATTACTCCAAATATTGCGACTGCTTATGTTGCGGGTGCGGTTGCTGGCTCTGCGATAAACGAAAGCCTTACTTATAGTGAGTATATTGGTGCTGTGGACGCACTTCCGAAATTAACTAGCGATGAGATTTCTGATAAACTAGAAAATGGTGAATTTATATTTACATATAAGCGTGGAAAAGTTATTATTGAGCAAGATATTAATTCTTTTACGGAGTTTTCGCCGACTAAAGGTTCGGTTTTTGCGAAAAATAGAATTGTTCGTATATTAGATAATATCGCAACAGATATAAAAGCACTGTTTGAGGATTATTATCTCGGAAAAGTGTCTAATAATGACGAGGGAAGAAGTTTATTTGCTGCTGAATGCATAAATTACCTTCGAAATCTTGAGCAAATGGCGTGTATTGAGGATTTTAAGGCTATGGAAGACATCTTGGTTTATGCTGGAGATGATGTTGATAGTGTTCATGTTTCGATGAATATTAAGCCGATTGATAGCATTGAAAAACTGTATATGACAGTTGTGTTAAATTAAGGGGGGAACTATGTATTTAAAAGCAAATGATATAATTTCAGGTTCGGAAGCGACTGCTTATCTTACTATTGACAAAAATAATGAACTGATGTTTTATGCGACAAGTTTATCTGCTTTTGTGAAAAAAGACAAGATAAAAGTGAAAACTTTGGGTTATAGAGGCACTCAATATAAGACAAATGGCTGGAGTGGCTCCGGAAAGATGAAAATTTACTATGCGACATCGAAATTTAGAGAGCTTATTGCAAAATATATTTCGACAGGTGTAGAAACACCATTTTCGATAATGGTTACGAATAATGATCCAACATCTTCTTTAGGAAAAGAAGAAATCGTTTTGAAAAACGTGACTTTAGACTCGGTTGTGATGACGGCGTTTGATGTTTCGGCAGAACTTTTAACAGAGGAAGTGACATTTACTTTTGATGATGTTGAAGTTCTTAGCATGTTTGCAGAGCCTACGTTGGGGGCTTAAGTTTGGAGATTAGAGATTTTTTTATTGAGGGAGATATCACGAAAAAAATTAAGATATCTGACAGATTTCGCGATAAAGAAAATCGTGAATTGTATTTTGAAATTAAACCGATTTCTGCAAGCGAAAATTTTGAGATTTTGCAGACGATAAAAGATAAAAATGGTAATTATGACAATGAAAAATACAAATTAAAACTAATTTCGAAGAGTGTTTTAAGTCCGAATTTGAATGATAGCGAATTGCAAAGTTTTTATAAGGCACTCGGTTCAGAAATGCTAATTTCAAAGATGCTTTTTGCAGGAGAATATGAAATTTTAGCTAAAAATGTTTTAGAGATTTCTGGATTTTCGGACAATTTAGAAGGGCTAGTAAATAGCTTAAAAAACTAATAACGGAAGGTGCGAGCGAATTTACATACTTTTACTATGCACTAAGGATGTTTAATCTCACGCCTTCCGAATTAATGAAAATGACACAAAAAGAGCTTGCATTTATATATGCATGTATAGAAATTTACTTGGAGGACGAAGAAAATGATTAACTTTTTTAAAAAAATAACAAAAAAACAAAATGTATCTATCTCTCAATTTAAAGAAACGAAAAGTATAAAAAGTCAAAACATGACTGCTCGAAGTCCTTTGGAAATCAAAAATTCATCATCTTTTGTTTCGGAAAAAAATATTGAAAATAGTGGGGGAAACTATTCTCGATTTAAGACTTTATCAGAGCAAAGCGAGAGCCTTTCTGAACGGATATTATCTACGGAAAATTCGATAAAAGGTGAAACAAATTTAGAAGGACAAAGCAATGTTTTTGATGGTAAAACAACTTTATCTGAAAATGGGAATTTCTATTATGATGCAAGTGTAAGTGCAGGCTCGAATGTTTTGGAAAGGGCGAATTTTGATATTAAGGATACCGAAAAAGAACTGTTTTTTGAGGAGATTTATAACTATATTGAAAAACGCATTTCCGATGAAATGAAAAGTTAGGAGGTTTATTTGGTAAAGATTTTACTAGGAGATGTTGATTTTGAGATAAATCAATCAGAACTTACCATAAGTAAACTGATTTCACATAGAAAATTTACGTTAATTGACGGTAGCGAGGGGATTGATGCATCGAAGGCGAAGCTTGATGTTTTTGAGTTTTCAGGATATATCTATAACTTCGATAATTATGATAAAATCTGTAAGATAATAGATAGCGGCACACCACAAGGGCTGTTGATTTCTGGTTTGAATATTGATATATCGGCGAGTGTTTTGGTGGAAAGTTTTGTTACAAAAGAGTCTGGTGGGGATATTTTTTGTATCGAATATTTTATTAAGCTTATTGAATATAGGGATAGCGAGTTTAAAGTTGTGTCGAATAATAGCTCAAATTCGCTGAAAAATAGTCAAAATACGGTGATAACTGAAACAAATAATGTGAAAATGGCGTATACGGTGCAAAGCGGTGATACTTTGTATGCGATTTCGAAAAAATATTTGGGTAGTGGTGACCGATATATGGAGATTGCTACTGCAAATAATATTAAAAATCCGAACTTAATTTACCCAGGACAGGTGATTTATATATGAAAATAGAGGCATTTTTAACTGATTTCAATGATTTGAAATACAGTCTTGAAGTCACATCTATTAGGATTTCTGATTACCTGAAAAATCGTGCATCTTCGCTTATTTTATCTGTTTCTACACGAGAAATTTATCCTACAACAGCTGACACACTTGAAATTTATTTTGATGGGGTGTGTCAGTTTAAAGGGAAAATTTACTCATATTCGAAGTCAAAAGAAGGTGCTGAAATGCTGGCATTTGATACACTTAGAAATTTTAAATCAAAGATGACAGGGGTTTATAGAAACAAAAAAGCAAGTCAAATTTTTTCGGATATTGGAACGAAACTCGGCTTGAAAGTAGAGAGTTTGGATACTTCTTATGTAATTCCGTATTTATTTTTCGAAAATAAATCTTGCTTTGAAATATTGGAAGAGGCACTTTTACAGACTAAACTCATGACCGGTATTGAATATGTTTTTTGTGAAGAATTTGATAAAATCGTGCTTAAAAAATATGAAAATAGTGGTGAGATTTTTGAAATATCGGACAATGTTTTGATGGATGATAGCCTTGAAGTTTCAAACGAGGATTTGATAAATTATGTTGAGGTTTACCAGCTAACGGTTGATGGAATTTATGCAAAATATGTTGAAAAAGATGATGAATTAATCAAGAAATTTGGCATCGTTTCAAAGTCTGTAAAGGTGAATAAAAGTTACACGCCATCACAATGCAAGCTTATAGCTAAAAATCATTTAGCTGAGGGTGTGTTGCAGAAAAAAGTGAGAAAAATCATTGTTTTTGCAGAAAAAGTTATAAAATCAGGCGATGTATTTAAAGTTTCTGGCGAATTATATGTGGTTACAGAGGCGATTTTAATAATTAATGATAAAAATAAATATTATACACTGACTTTAGAATACAAAGGAGAATAATTATGGCGATTTATGATTTAATTTCAAAAATTTCAGTCGGAAATCAAGATAAAATGCAAATTATTATTGGAGAAGTTGATTACGAGGAGAAAAAAGTGAATATTTCTGATGAATTATTCGATTTTGATGATGTGTTTTTTTGCCAAGTAGCACTTAGTTATTATATACCTGATGTTTTAATGAAAATTTTTGCACTCTGCATTCGAGTTGGTGGTGAAATTATTGTATTTGATAAGATTGGAGAGTGATATATGAAAACTTATTTTGCTAGTAAGGGGAAGATTTCAGGGTATATTTATGATTTAGATGCACTAAAACAGTCAATTAATCATATTTTAGAAACTGCCGTAAGCGAGCATATTATTTATAGTTTTAATTTTGGAAATGGGCTTTTGAATGTCGATGCAAACTCTAAAGATGAACTTAAAGCAAAGTCGCAAAACTATATAAAACAAGCGCTTTTATATGATGACAGAATTAGCGATGTTCATAGCTTTTCTTTTGAAAGCGAGGGGGATTGCCTGTTTATTACATTTTTGGTGGATACTATTTGGGGAACGATTACGAGTGAGGTGAGTATATGACTTATGAAAATATTTTGGCAAGGTGCCTTGAAAAATGCCCTTCCGACTTAGACACGCGCGAAGGAGGGTTTATTTACACTGTTTTGGCACCTATTTGCTTTGAAATTTCGAATATTTACTTTGAAATGCAAAATATGTTGGAACTTTCGTTTATTGAAACATCTTTTGGTGAGTATTTAGACAGAATTTCTAAATCTTTTGCGATGACAAGAAAAGAAGCGGTTAAAAATATAAAAAAGGCAAATATTATTAGCGAAGAAGAAATTATAGGCGAGAATTTCAGTGTGGATAAGTATGTTTTTCAGGTTTTAGAAAAGCAAAGCGAAGGCGTTTATTTGATTGAAGCTACTGAATTTGGCACAGAGTATAATAATATTTCTGGGAAATTGTCATCAGTTATGAATTTAACAGGTATAGTTTCTGCTGAAATTATGGAAAACTATATTTTAGCTAGTGATATTGAAGGTGATGAGGATTTTAGAGCGAGAATTTTGTCTAGGATTAACACGAAACCTTATGGTGGGAATGTTGAGGATTATAGGGAAAAAACGCTTTCTATTCCAAGTGTTAAGTATGCATATATTTTTACTGGTGATAAGGCAATGGCTGGAAATGTTCACATAATTATTTCTGGTGAAAATAAAAGCGCAGTTTTAGATAATGTTATTAATGAGTGTTTGGTTATGTTTAATGGCGATGAAGATAATGCTGGTGTTGCACCTATCGGTCATAATGTTAGTGTTTCTACAAATAATTTTGCTGATATAGATATTTCGTTTGCAATGAAAACCAAAGGCAGTTTTGAAATTATTTCGAATAGTGTCAAAACTAAAATTAATGAATACATTGACAGCCTTGAGTTTTATGATGATACGATTTCTATTGCAAAGTTGCTTGCAAAGATTTTCACCGATGATAAAATTTTGGATGTTAAGGAACTTCGAGTAAATGGTTTTGATACAAATTTTATTTTATCAAAGGAAATCGATAATTTTGAAGTAGCGAAAATTAGGAACATAAGCATTACGTCGTTAAATTAATGTTTACAAAAGTCTTCAAAGGTGATATACTTATACGAGTATGTCAAAGGAGATTTAAAATGATAAAAAATTCAAAAGTTGCCGATTTAATATTGGTATTAACCGCGATAATTTGGGGGACTGGATTTATCGGCACTGAGTATGCACTTCAAACAGGCGCGAGTGCATCACTAATTACTGCTATGAGATTTTTACTAGCAGGGATTATTATGGGGGCAATCGCCTTTAAAAGCGTACTTAAAATTAACAAAAAAACTTTTATGGTAGGGTTTATTGCTGGGGCACTTCTTTTTTGTGGGTTTTATTTGCAGACACTGGGTCAATCTATGACGACTGTTTCAAATAGCTCGTTTTTGACATCAACAAATGTTGTTATGGTGCCTTTTATAGTATGGATTATCACAAAAGAGCATCCAAAAACAAGGTATTTTATTCTTGCATTTACTTGTTTTGTCGGTATTTCAATCTTGACACTTGATTTAAGTGCTGGTTTTTCATTTAATGCAGGTGATGTGTTAGTTCTTGGGTCGGCGATTTGTTTTGCGCTTCATATTGCATTTCTTGGTACTTATGCAAATGGTTTGGATACAAAACAAATGACGTTTTTACAATTGATTGTGGTGGGTGTTTTAGCACTTATTTTCATGCTTTTATTCGATAGGTCGGCTATTGATTTTGTCATTATGAAACAAGCGTTTCCGCCAGTTTTATATTTGGCTATTTTCTCGAGTTGCTTATGCTATTATATGCAAACAACTGCGCAACAACACACATCTCCATCAAAAACAGGGATTATACTATCATTAGAGGGTTTCTTTGGGAGCTTGTTTGCAATTGTTTTAGGCTTAGACAGCGTAACTTATAGACTTATTCTTGGTGGTATCATAATTATTACATCGGTAGTTTTATCTGAGGTAGACTTTTCTAAAAAAGAGAAAAAAGATAATATATGATATTGAAGTGATTTGTAATAAGCCTGCTAGAAACACCTATATATTAAGCGTTCGCAATTTATATAAAAAGGACAATATGAGAGTATCGAAGTGTATTTAGGAGGTAATTTTATGAAAAACGAAAAAGCAATTCAAGTTTTTAACATCATATTTTTAGTATTTGGTGTTATAACTTTCTTTGAACATTGGTTTGTTTTTGGAGGATTTACGGGTGTTTTAATGTTCTTTTTGATGACTTTAGTTGGAATATTAACGGTTATAGTTAATGCTGTTAACAAAAAATATTATAATGCTATTCTGTTTGCACTTACTACAATATCACTTGTATATGGGTATGCAGAGGTTATTTATGGAATATAAAAAAGGACGCGTGAGCGTCCTTTTTTTCATGTAAAACTATTATTTTGCGTATTTTGAAAAGCTTTTTGGATGTGCGACAGTAAATGACATAAGTTCTTTTGTGTGTGGGTTTATAAATTTTAGTGACCCTGCATGTAGGCAAAGTCTGCCTAATGGATTTGAATTTGCACCGTATTTTTTGTCACCACAAATTGGGTGCCCAATTTCGCTTAAATGCACTCTGATTTGATTTTTTCTGCCTGTGTGGATTGATATATCAAGCAAAGAAAACTCATCGTTTTGCTTTACTGTATTGTATTCAGTGATTGCTTGGTCGCCATCGCCTGCCTTTTTGCTCGAATAGACAAAATGCGTTCTTGTTTCTTTTAGGTAAGTTGTAATTATTTCGTGACTTTTTTCTACTTTACCTTCGACAAGCGCTGTGTAACCACGATGTTTTACGATTTCGTTCCAACTATTTTGCAAATCGAGCTTCATTTCTTGGTTTTTAGCAAAAATCATAACGCCAGACGTATCTCTGTCTAATCTATGAACGATAAAAGCTTTTTCTTTTTTTGCCTTTAAATACTCATTAACATAATAATATGCAGTGTCAGTTTTCACTTTATCTGTTGAAATTGATAGTAGTCCAGACGGTTTTGATATGGCGATTAACTCTTTGTCTTCGTGCAAAATTTCTACTTTTGGACTGATGCTTTTATTATCTTTTTTGATGCCACCGATAGAAACAGCGTCGCCGATATTTAATTTAAAATCATATTTTGTGCGTTTTGTTCCGTTGACAGCGATATCACCACGCGTTAGCATAGATTTTATATTATTTCTTGATTTCCCACTGATATTTTCAAGAAGAAACTTCATAAGTTCGGTTTCTTCTAAGACTTTGTATATTTTTTCTTTCAATTCTATTCTTCTTTCTTTAATTAAAAAACGGAACATAAAATGCTCCGTTTAAATTTTATCTATAAATGATTTGATCACGAGCTGGGCCTACGCCGATAACTTTTACTGGGCAATCACAGATTTTTTCTAAAGCTTCGATATAGTTTTTAACGTTTTTAGGAAGTTCGTCATAAGTTTTGCAACCTGTGATGTCTTCGCTAAAACCATCAAACTCTTCGTAGATAGGTTTGCAATGATCTAAGTCTGCAAAGTTTGCAGGGAAGTGGTCAATTCTTTCGCCTTTGAAATCATAAGCTACACAAACTTTTAGTTTATCTAAGCCACAAAGAGGGTCGATTTTATTGATAACAAGTTCAGTTAAACCGTTTACTCTAATGCAGTATTTTGCAATTACAGCATCGAACCAACCAGTTCTTCTTGGTCTTCCAGTAGTAGTACCGAATTCGAAACCTTTTTCTCTGATAAAATCACCAACTTCGTCTTCAAGCTCTGTTGGGAACGGACCTTTACCAACTCTAGTTGTGTAAGATTTTGCAACACCCATAACTTCGTTTATTGCAGTAGGACCAACGCCAGAACCGATAGCAGAACCACCAGCAACTGGGTGAGAAGAGGTTACATAAGGATATGTACCCATATCAAGGTCTAGTAAAGTTCCTTGCGCGCCTTCAAATAAAACGTTCTTATTTGCTTTAATTGCATCATATAATATAATAGATGTATCTTTAACATATTTTGCGATTTCGCGAGCAAGTGGACGGTATTCGTCGATTACAACGTTTATGTCGATAGCTTCGCCACCGTAAACTCCAGTGATAACTTTATTTTTACGCTCACAAGCAGCTTTTAAAACTTCTTCGAAGCGAGTTTCGTCAATAAAGTCGTGAAGTCTTACACCGATACGCTCAGACTTGTCCATATAACAAGGGCCGATACCTTTTTTAGTTGTACCGATATCGTCTGCACCTCTTGCTTTTTCAGATAAAGCGTCAAGCTCTAAATGCCAAGGTAAGATGATGTGGCATCTAGCGTCGATAAATAAATTTTTAACAGAAACATCTTGTGCGATTAAACCGCTAATTTCTTTTAAAACAACTCTTGGATCGACAACAACACCAGGTCCGATAAGGTTTACACAATTTTCGTATAAAATCCCAGAAGGAATAACGTGAAGTTTGTAAGTTTTGTCATTAGCAACGACAGTATGTCCTGCGTTGTTTCCACCTTGCGAGCGAACAACTACGTCTGCGGTTTCAGCTAAAATATCAATGTATTTTCCTTTACCTTCATCGCCCCATTGTGCTCCTAAAATAACTTTTCCAGGCATATTGTGCCTCCTCTATATATAAAAAATTTATCGCAATAGCCTAAATAGTATAACATATAATATGAATAATTTCAAGGGCAATAACGAAAATAAATATTAAATTTTAAAAAGTTCTTTACAAACATAAAAGTTTGTGGTAAAATATATCGGTAACGTACTAATGACTTTGTTTTGGGATACAAGTTTTGTTAAGCAAAACATCACCAAACCTAATTCAAGGCATTGGCACTAAAAAATTATAGAGGTGAAAGAAATGATCAGAAAAGACGACAAAACAGCAGTTATCGACGCTAACAGAACTCATGCGACTGACACTGGTTCTCCAGAAGTACAAATCGCTATCTTAACAGCTAGAATTAACGAGCTAACAGAACACTTAAAAGTTCACAAAAAAGACAACCACTCTCGTCGTGGTTTATTAAAAATGGTTGGTAAACGTCGTAGCTTACTAAACTATCTTATGAAGAAAGATATCGAAAGATATCGTGCGATTATCGCTAAATTAGGTATTCGTAAATAATAATTTAGGGAGGCTTTTAGCTTCCCTATTTGTACGATTGAGATATTGCATTTAGCGTTTGAAAATGGGTTTAACTAAGACTTATGCCTGTTTTCAAGTGCTATGTTAAATATCTCGATTACTAAAATAAATGGAGGATTTAAAAATGGCAAATCTAGTAAAATTTGATAATTTTAAAAGATACGAAACTGAACTTGCAGGCCGTCCACTTGTTATCGAAACAGGGAAAATCGCAGGTTTAGCTAACGGATCTTGTACAGTTCAGTACGGAGAAACTTATGTTTTAGTTACTGCAACTGCAAGCGAAAAACCAAGAGATGGGATTGATTTCTTCCCACTTTCAGTTGATTTTGAAGAAAAAATGTACGCAGTAGGTAGAATTCCTGGGTCTTTTAACAGACGTGAAGGCAGAGCTGGCGAAAAAGCAACTCTAGCATCTCGTTTAATCGACAGACCAATGCGTCCTCTTTTCCCATCTGATATGAG